>NZ_JAHHXM010000030.1 GCF_019037185.1 Oceanobacillus caeni | reverse complement strand
GGGTTAGCTTGGTCAAATTCGTCAGCTACCAAAAGTGGCGATTACCCAAGAAGCCCCCACTTCAAGCAACCCGTAAGGATGGTAAGAGGGGGTAGTTCACTGAGTTTAGAATTATATGTTAATCATAAACGTTTAAGGAGAAGGCACCATCATTGTTGGATTCAATCCAACTATGGGTGGTGCATTTTCTATTTAGCGGGAAGGAAATCTTTCCCGTCTAGAGCTTCGATTACTCGTTCTACCGTAAAGATTTGAATAAGTGCATTTAAGGTATATGTCTATAAAGCTTGGCAAATACCAGTTTTTCAAAAAAATGAAATGTTAGATTCTGAAAAGCTCGTCTAATTTTTTATCACCCGCATACAATATTTTGAGGTGAAAAAATTGAGAGAAGCGCAGGTAGACAAATTACATATCTTCTTAGTGATGTTCTTCATTAGTTTAATCATGAGTATCCAATCTCCAATTTTCACTCCTTATGCAGCGATGGTAGGTGCGTCAGGTGTATTAATTGGTATTATGCTTAGTGTTTCACAGTTGGCAAATTTAACTGGAAATTTGATTGCTGGTCCTTTGGTTGATCGGTTTGGAAAGCGAATTTTTATTACTCTGCCTTTACTTGTGTCTGGCATTTTGTTCATCGCCCATGGTGTTGTTGGTGATACGGTTAGCTTGTTAATGCTTAGGGCCATGAATGGATTTTCGTTAGCGTTTTTAATTCCAGCAGCAATGGCATTACTTTCGGGATATGCCAAAAATAGTGTACAGCAAGGAAAAAACATGGCAATTAATGGAATACTAGGAACGATTGCTAGTATCGTAGCTCCTGTAATCGGAGGACAACTAGGTGTGTCGATAGGGTATGCCAATACGTATTTCGTAATAGGTTCTGGATTAATTTTAACCTCTATCTATACGATGAAATTTATAAATGAAAGACAAATTGTTATGATGAAAAGGAACTCAAAAACAGTTTTGAGTCTGTGGGATGTTTTAACTACACCGGGTCTTCAGGTTGTATTTTTGACTGGATTTGCGGTGATGTATATTCATGGGGTCCTTATTTATGAAATTCCTTACTTAACGGTAGAAAAAGGTTTATCTACTGCGGTTACTGGACAATTATTTAGTTATTTTGGTATTGGAACGTTTATATCCTTATCATTGCTTTTTATTAATAGGTTCGACCCTGTGAAGCGGTTGATCCTCGGGTTATTTGGAATGTGTATAAGTTTGTTTGCACTATTTAATTCTCTTCTATCATTAAGCATATTGGTTTTCCTTATTGGTGTCTTTTTTGGAATTATGATGCCGGCGATGGCTACTGCATTAACGGATGTTGTTTCAAGTGAAGGGCATGGGAGAGCTTTTGGCGTTATGTCAGCAGTTTATTCGTTAGGGATGATTTTCAGTACCTTTTTTACAGGTATTATTCGTAGCTTTATTTCACCTTATTTTATTGCATTTTTGATAGGAATGGTTGTTTTGACACTGATTGGTTATTCAAAACTGCAATCTCCAAGTCCAACGAAGTCTTATTAGGAAGGGGAAGGGAAAATGAAAAAAATACTTCTAGCTATTGGGGTTATAGCAATTCTTGGATTTGTTGCTTATTTAGAAAAACCTGAAAATAACTACCATGGTTTCGTTCCTGATTTACACGTCGATTCAACACCTACCATTCGCGAAGAAATCGAAAAGGAAATTGAGGAGGAATCCATTGAAGCTTATGCTCACTTGGAACAAGAAAGTACTCCTGCCATGTCGAGTGTGGAGCTTGAATTGGTAGATACTTATGAAGAGGATGGCTATATGGTTGAAAAATATCGGAAATATGAGGTGTATAGAAATGATGATGGTGTTATTGTGAAAAAAGAACCGACTTCAAACTATGAATTTTTAAAATATAAAATAGACGAATCGAGTGAGTCTATGGGAACACATAATTAAAACTGGCTAAGATAGATTGGCCAGTTTTTTGGTTAGAAAAGAAGAAATAGCATAAACTATAAAAAAGAAGGTGACTAAAGTGGAAGAAAATAAAGAAAAATATACGGTTGCAGGAACTGATATTGAAGAAGTAAAAAGAAAGAATGCGGAATCTGGACTATCCTATAATGAGGTAAAGGCATTACTAGCATCAACAGGAGGTCTAGAAACATCCGTTTACAGTAATACGGATGTAGAGGAAATTAAAAAGAAATTGAACTCTGATTAAAAAAGAATAAGTGATAGAAAGGGAGCCGATACATGCATTAGCGTTTGTTGGCTTCCTTTCAGTAGGTATGAATTACCTTGTTTTATTTATCCACCTAAACGGGCAGTAAGACTCCGATCTTAAGCTTTTGGGAAAGGTGGGAAATCATCAGTGGGGGATGAAAGAAACCCCACACCGATGGTTAGTCTTCTTTATACTTCCACCTTAGCTAAAATGGAAAATACCTGTTTTAAGTCTTGAATTAAATCTTCTGCTTTCTCAACTCCAACTGAAAAACGTAATAGTCGATTATCTACTCCTCGTTCTATGCGTTCTTCCAGTGGGATATCAGCATGAGTTTGAGTTGCTGGATAAGTAATAAAGCTTTCGACGCCACCAAGACTTTCCGCGAATGTAATAACTTGAAGATTTTGTAAAAATGTATCCACCCATTGGCTTTCTTGTAATTTGAAGGAAAGCATACCGCCTTTACCTGGATAATATACGTCACTAACCAAGGCTTCGTTCTTTAAATAAGAAACAATGCTTTTTGCATTTTCTACATGTTTATCCATCCGTAATGAAAGTGTTTTTAATCCTCTTATTAAGAGCCAACAATCAAAAGGTGAAAGGACAGCACCAGATGCATTATGGATGAAGGATAATTTTTCACAAATTTCATTGCCTTTTGCAACAACTAAACCAGCTAATACATCGTTATGTCCCCCGATATATTTTGTCGCACTGTGAACAACAATGTCTGCACCTAAGTCAAGAGGTCGCTGTAAGTAGGGGGTCATAAACGTATTGTCTACAATCAGTAAAAGATTGTGTTTTTTGGTGATAGCTGCAATCTGGGCAAGGTCAATTTCTTGCATTAATGGATTCGTTGGCGTTTCGAGAAATATGGCTTTTGTATTTTCGGTGATTAATTGCTCGATTTGCTGATTGTTTTCAAAATCGGTGTATGTCGTTTGAATATGGTATGTATCTGCGTAATGTTGAAGCAAGCGATAGGTACCACCGTAAATATCTTTAGGAACAATCAACTGATCCCCAGGTTTAAACAAAGAAAGAACGAGCTCGATTGCTGCCATGCCAGAACTACATGCAAATCCGCTATCTCCATTTTCTAGATCAGCAAAGCCCTCTTCCAATATGGTTCTTGTAGGATTTTTTGTTCGGCTGTAATCGAATCCAGTTGATTGGCCTAGTCCTTGATGTTGGTATGCCGTCGATAAATAAATAGGTGGATTGACAGCCCCCGTTGATTGATCACTCTTATTGCCTAATTGAACCAATCTCGTTTCTATACTTTTGTCTGACATTTTTTCATCTCCTTATAAATGAGTGGACCCTGCAAGGAAGCCCTATTGTTTCATCGTAGGATAATCAATAGTAATATTACGTTAATATTCGTTTGCTAATTACTATTTCCTGATCTTATTTTTCACATGAATCAAATGCTAAAATAAAACCCTCTTCCTATAGATAAGAAGAGGGTTGATGCACAATGGCTATTTTCTCTTCTTATCTACAAGCATGATGCTCCTGGAATTGGCACAGTTCTCTGTAAAGTCTGTTGCCGAGGCTTCAAAGGGCCAGTCCCTCCACCTCTCTGGATAAGAAATTTGGATATTCAGTTAAATATTAGACTACACGTATTCGTATTAATTGTCAATAAGAATTTTGGTAATTTTTTGTTTTTTACATAGAAGGTTTTTACATAGAATCATTCTTCATAAACATAATTTCCCTATTACACGGACAAAGTCATCATTTAGTAGGGAGGAAAAGTCCGTGACAAGAGTTCTCACGGACAAAGTTAGCACCCAGCGCAGTAAAAATGTCCGTGAAAAAGCTATCATGGACCAAATCACATTTCAATATCTATAAATGTTAGCAAAGGAAGTATATCTCGTTCGTCAACCCTATATAGTTAACGGTTGACAATTAGAAGAAAATAAAATATCATATTTTCAGAATATAAATTTAATAGAGTCCATTTTTATAGGTCTAGGGAGGAGATTTTTATGAAATTAAAAGCTGTCGATATTACGCTTGCGGGTCTGTTCGCTGCTCTTATGGCTATTGGCGCTAATATTACTGCATTTATCGTTATTGGAGGAGTTCCTATTACGTTAACTACTTTCTTTTGTATTTTGTCAGGTCTATTGCTTGGAAGTAGGTTAGGAGCTATTTCGATGACGGTATATGCCTTGGTTGGGTTAGCAGGGGCCCCTGTTTTAGCACAATTCTCGGGAGGGCCATCTTCGGTTATATCCCCTACGTTTGGATTTGTAGTATCTTATATCATTGTTGCGTATTTAGTAGGGAAAATAACGGAGAAGAGAGCTACAAAAGCAAATTTCGTATTTGCTTCCATAGTTGGTATGGCAATTAACTATGTATTTGGAACGACCTGGATGTACTTTGCATATCAATTATGGTTTGGTGCACCTGAAGGATTTAGCTATGCGGTGGCGTGGTTATGGATGTTAGCACCACTTCCAAAAGATATTATTTTAACTATATTGGCTGGCGGATTAGCATACCGGATTTATGGGAAAGTTTATAAATCTAGAAATTTAAGTAGTACAAAGACTGCTTAATGGTTTATTTGTAGAGAGATATTTTATAAGAGAAAGGGGTATGGGGAATGGTAAATGATTGGTTTGGAATGGCAGAACGTGTCATTATGGGGGAGGAAATTACAGACGAGGAAGCATTGTCCATTTTAGATAGTCGAGACGAGGAACTTTTGTTATTATTACAAGGCGCTTATAAAATAAGACATCATTATTATGGAAATAAAGTAAAATTGAACATGATTATTAACGCAAAATCTGGGCTTTGTCCAGAAAACTGTGGGTATTGTGCCCAGTCTTCTGTTTCGGAAGCACCTGTAGACAAATACACTTTTGTAAATGAATTATCATTACTAAGTGGTGCAGATCAAGCAACTAAATTAAATGCTGGAACATATTGTATCGTTGCAAGTGGTAGGGGACCGAGTAATCGTGAAGTGGATACTGTAGCTTCTGCAGTTAAAGAAATTAAGCAAAGATATGATTTAAAAGTTTGTGCTTGCATGGGTATATTGAAGCCTGAACAAGCAGAGAAATTAAAAGAAGCTGGTGTGGACCGTTATAATCATAATATCAATACATCTAAAGCGCATCATCCAAACATTACAACTTCTCATACGTATGACGATCGTGTAGATACAGTTGAAACTGCGAAAAGTGCAGGAATTTCTCCTTGCTCTGGTATTATTGTAGGGATGAAGGAATCAAAAGAAGATGTCATTGATATGGCAAGAAGTCTAAAGATTATCGATGCGGATTCCATTCCGGTTAACTTCTTACATGCAATTGATGGAACTCCATTAGAAGGAACAGAAGAACTGGATCCAAGATATTGCTTAAAAGTATTAGCATTGTTTCGTTATATGAATCCAATGAAGGAAATTCGTATTTCTGGTGGTAGAGAAGTAAACTTAAGGAGCTTGCAGCCATTAGGGTTATATGCAGCTAACTCTATTTTTGTTGGTGATTATTTAACAACAGAAGGCCAAGAAAGCACTGCTGATCATAAGATGATTGAAGATCTAGGTTTTGAAATTGATTATAATGAAGTACCTGAAAAACAAATATAAACAGTGATCAAACCTGTCTGGATAGACGGGTTTTTTAATTCCCTAAACTCTTGATAACCTAAATAAAGCAATTTTTAGAAAATAGGCTTGCTTTTCAATAAAACAGTGTTATAGTGTTTATATAGATATACACACCTTAACACTTAAATACATTGGGAGGAATTTTTTATGAAAGCACTTTGGGGATATGTATTAGTTTTTATTTTAGCAGCGGCACCATTTTTTGAAGCATATGGAGTGATTCCAATTGCCATTATTTCGGGATTGTCCATCGTACCCGTAATGATTATTGGGTTGGTTGGAAATTTATTAACCGTATTACTTCTTATTATGTTCGTCAATCAGTTTAAAGCTTGGAGAAGTAAACGTAGAAAAGATAAGAAGCCAAAAGAAAGTAAACGATCCGCTAGAGCACAAAACTTGTGGAAGAAATATGGGTTGCCCGGTTTAGCAATGTTCGGTCCATTAGTTGCCGGAAGCCATTTAACCGCCTTAGCTAGTATGACATTTGGTGGAACGAAAAAGAAAACATTCATTTGGATAACGATTAGTATTACGACCTGGAGTATCGTTTTTACTGTTTTATTATATTTCGGTATCGACTTTATTGGTTTAAAGGACAAAGGCATTATTAATTACTTTAATGGAAATTAAGAAGGGGTGAATGAAATTGTTTAAAGATGCATTTTGGTTGGTTAAGATGGAGTATAAGCAACAATGGATAGCGGTTATTTCAACGTTTATCATGTGTTTAATTGTTGGTCTTTTTATGGGAACATTTCTTTCGGGATTTACTAGTTTCCACTTTGAAGTGAACTCTACTTCTTTTGATTCATATTTCCTTGACTTTTTGTTTTTAGGTTTAGCACCTTCATTTGCAACTTTATCTATGGCCAAACCATATTTAAGTTATCGAGTAGCGAAGCATAATCCTTATGGAAAACGAATGGCAGTACTTCGCTCTTTACCTATTTCCGTCTCTGTTTTAGCTTTGAGTCGGACATTGTTTATGCTATGTACTCTTGTCATCATGTCGTTTGCGTTTTTCGGAGCAATGAGCATCATTATTCTTATATTTTCAAATAACATTTTAGAATGGATGACGATTGGTGACTATGTTATCTTTGTTTTCGTTTGGTTTGGATTTATGTTAACAATTGGTGGGCTTAACCCTTATGTCGAATATGGGATGAAGGGTAAAATGTTGCATTTTATACCTTTCATCTACATGGGCTTTGTTATTATTATAGAAATCATCTTTTTCACGTTCTTTAATCAAAGTGTTATAGAAGCTATATTACAACTTATCAAAAGTTACGGATTCATTGTAGCTATCGTTTCCATCCTTATTGGAATCGTAAGTTGTTATGAATGGAATAAAATACTCAAAAGGCGTTTAGAAAAACGTGATTATATATAGAAGGGAGTGGATTTTCGCATGAAGATACCAATCCATGTCTCTGATGAAAGTAGAGAGCCAATCTATCATCAAGTCGAAACCCAAATTAAAACACTAATCGTTAGTGGTCAACTGCATCCTGAGACACCACTTCCTTCGATAAGAGCCTTAGCAAGTGATCTAGGCTGTAGTGTGATTACAACAAGAAGAGCGTACCAAAATTTAGAGGTAGCTGGTTTCATTAAGACAGTACAGGGAAAAGGGACGTTCGTTCGTGAAGTGAAAAATGAACATATGGAAGAGACGAAACAAAAGGTTGTACATGATGCATTTGAAAAAGCTGTAGAACAAGGTATACAAGTAGGCTGTTCGGAAGAGGAAATTAATCATATTTTTTCAGATGTTATGAAGAAAAACTTTAAGTAATGAGGGATAAATATGCAAACCAAAGTTTTAGAAGTTACAGGCTTAGAGAAACGTTTTAAAAAATTCCATTTAGGTCCAATGGATTTCGAACTGGAGCAAGGAATGATCGTTGGATTAGTAGGGGCAAATGGTTCGGGAAAAAGTACATTCCTACGTTTATTGATGAAACTAATGAGAGAAGACGGTGGAGTAGTTAAAATTTTAGGAATGAATTGGAAGGAAGAGGAGGAAGAAGTAATATATAAAAAGAAAATTGGTTATGCTGGGGAATTATTAGAGTCTTTTGATTCTACAACTATAAAAGATATAAAGTTTTTTATTTCCCATTTTTTCCCGACTTGGAATGAAGAAAAGTTTACAAGGTTGGTGGAACGTTATCGTATTGATATAGATGAAAAATTTAGTAAATGCTCTAAGGGAACCAAGAAAAAGATTGATTTTATTTTTGCAATGGCACATGAACCCCAATTGCTTCTGCTTGATGAACCAACGTCAGGAGTGGATATTGTTTCTCAAAAGAAAATGAAAGAAGATCTTATTCGGTTTATGGAAGAAGGAGAAAGAAGTATTGTTCTTGCGACTCATACGGTCGATGAAATTAACCAGCTTTGTGATCAAATCATGGTGATGGATCAAGGACGAATTACACAGTCCTTTTACAAAGATGAAATTCATGATCATTGGGGAAGGGTATGGGTTTCTCATATAACAAATAATGTGAAAAACCATCCTAACGTCATTCGGTTTGAAGTTAACCCAGCCCAAATTGTTACGAATCATGTAAGTAATGTAGAAGATGTCTTGCAGGCTGAACAAATAACCATTAATCAAACCCAGCGTCTTTCCATGGAAGAAGTTTTAGAATATTTGATTGAACAAGAATAACCGCTTATTATCTCCTATTCTTAAGATAAGGTGAATTTAGAGGGATTTAGATAGAAGTTTTACAGCAAAACAGATAGAATGAAAGGAGAAGATAAGGTAGAGGAGTGTTTTTGTGGAGAGAATCAGTATTGCCATAGATATGGATGAAGTACTTGCAGATACTGCCAAAAAGGTTTTTCAAACTGCAAAGAAACTAGGTCTTCCAGTAAGTGAAGAAGGGTTGCGGGGGAAAAGTATTTGGGCATCATTAACAGAAGAACAGTTAACGGTGCTTGGTCAAGCAATTAATACAGCTGGATTTTTCCGTGATTTGGAAGTGATTGATTCGGCCATTCCGGTTGTAAAAGAATTATCCGAGCATTATGATATATATATTGCAACAGCTGCAATGGAGGTCCCATTTTCCTTTATGGATAAATATGAATGGTTAAAAGAGCATTTTCCATTTTTAGATCATAATTATTTTATTTTCTGTGGAAACAAAAAGGTTGTCCATGCGGATTATTTAATTGATGATACAGTTACGCAACTAGATAATTTCACGGGAACCGGAATATTATTTGAAGCCTATCACAATGAAGATATGAAAACAAAACATGTCCATGTTAGTGGATGGAACGATGTGCGTGAGTATTTTAAAAAGCTAAGAGAGTCACAAAACTAGTAAACAAAAGGCGCAAATCAAATGGTTTGTGTCTTTTATTACTTAGCAAGAAAAAAGGAGTATAATCGAATGGATTGGTATGAAAAATTAAATACGTATTTTCCTGTCAGTGAAATGAAATCAAAAGTACAATTAGACGCCTTATTGTTAGAAAAAGGTGAGCATTACATTAAAGATGAAGGAAAATACCACATTGTCATGTATGCAGAATTTGATACTTTTATATTTATAGATTTTTTATGGGTTTCAGAAAAAGCAAGGGGTAAAGGGATTGGTCATCAATTAATGGAGAAACTTAAAGCCAAAAATAAAACGATCATTCTAGAGGTGGAGCCAATAAATGAAGAAGAACCGGATACGGAAAAGAGGCTCCGGTTTTATAAAAGAGAAGGTTTTCAATATGCGAAAGCAATCACCTATCAATTTCATTCCTTTGTATCAAACGAAGAAATTATGATGGAAATTTTATATTGGACGAATGATACTACTTCAGAAATGACAGTCTATGAGAATATGAAGGAAGTTTATAACCAAATTCATATTTATAAAGTAGAAAATATATATGGGGTAACGCCAAAACCTGTTTCTGAAGTTTTACATTTTCAGAAATGATGGCTAGGTTTCAATAACAAAATCCCCTCATTCACGAAGTTCGGAATGGGGGGATACTATTTCTAATTGGTTTTTATTTAGAGAAGATTGAAATTAGGGAGTTCCAAATAGACTTTATAAAGGTAATGAAAGAATTGATCATGTTCTGTCCTTCTTCTGTTTGGGCAAATTCTTCCACCTTATTTTTTGCTGTATTGATTGTGTCGCTCACCTTATCCCAGTCAATATTTAAACCTTTTAACTTATTGAATAAAGAAACCAGCTGATCCAATTGTGCGTCTGTAAGGTTGATACCTAATTCTGCTGCTAGACGTTTAATCATATCACGAATTTCAGCTTCTGTTTGAGGATTTTTTTCAGCCATTTCTTCCTTAATTAAGTTCATCAATTCTAATGCTTTGTCTTCACCGATATTTTCATCCTTGGAAAGCTCAGAAGTCACTACCATTTCTTCATTAGCAGCTTGCTTTACATCTTCGTCAATTTTTTCACCAGTGGACACTTCATATGCTTTAAGAATTCCTGTTAATGCACCTGTACCTGAAACAGAGAATGGTGCGGTAACATAGATTTGTGCATCTGTAACTCCTGCAGTTGCAAGAGGATTGATATACATTTCTTCTGTAATATAATTAATATTCTTTGTTTCCACTGCTAAGCCTGAATCGGATTGTCCTAATGTAATTCTTGCAGAGGAGATAGCTCTAGATCCAATTTGGCTTGCAGGAATATAACTGCCTAAATATTGGTGTTCTTCCTTATTGGTGACATAAACGATTTCAACATCATTTTCGTTTTCTATTCCCATGTCTTTAAGAACCGTTTGCTTTTGGTCAGCTGTTAAATCTTCACCTAATGTAACGATAACATCTCCTGGAACTGCATCCGCATGTACAGTTGTTATAAAAACCGAGAACAACATAACCATTGCTAGAAATGATATCCCTATTTTGTGTATTGTTTTTTTCAAAAGAATAGCATCCTTTCTTTTAAGTATTTCTTAAAAGCTATCGTATCATATAAATTATAAATGTAACCCAATAAAAAGGAAAATTTAAATCACGTTTCGTTCGACAGGTTTTCCAACGCGTAGTCCCCATACAACTTTAGACGTATAGTAAAATACATTTCAGGGGTATTCTTTTTGAATGCTTTTTCATATATTCTTGAATCAAGGTCAAAAAATTGCAGAGAGGTAGTTGATTGATTTGAAAAAAGTAACGGTTATTGCGATTGTGTTAATCGGAGTTATGGCGGTTAGTATTACTCAATTTTTTTCAAGAAATGGATCAGGTCCAGAACAATTAGAAGTATCGGAGAACTTTGTTGGTGTTCATGTCAAAGCACACAATGCTGCGGTAGAGATTTTTCCATCTGATAGTAAGTCAGCAGAAATAGCAGTTTCGGGGAAAAATAAACATGATAAGCTTGAAGCAAAGGTGAAGAATGATACGTTAATGGTCGAACTAAAAGCAAACGATTTTTTTCATGGTTTACATTTGACTGGTTTAACGCTTTTAAAACATTAACATTAACCATCTATCTACCTCAGAATGTGTATGAAGCGATAAAAGCTGAAACGGAAAATGGTCTTGTTAAATTGAAAAATTTAAAAGCGAATGATGTTTATGTAGAAACCGACAATGGGGAAATAAATTTAAGAAATATAGAAAGTTTGAATCTTTCTGCTGAGGCAGACAATGGTACTATTCTTTTGGATAACGTCGTAGGTGAAATTTCAGGTAATACAGATAATGGTAAAATTGTTTTTAAAACAGATTCTTTGGATCAAATGATAGATTTGGAAACAGATAATGGAGCGATTAATGTATATACAGAAAAAGAACCGACCAATACAACGTTTAATATTAACACAGATAATGGTAAAATTTTGGTTTTCGGCAAAAGTAACTATGATACAGTCATTGGAAATGGCGAAAATTTAGTTAAATTAAAAACAGATAATGGAAGCATTACTGTAGAGAAGAGATAAGTTGAAATTGACTAAACTCCTGGAATACTGAAGTTAGAAAATAGGTCGGATGGGCTCTTAATCAGAGCAATCATCCGACCTTCTATTCCTAAAACGCCCAATTTCCTTTTCTGAAAATAGGTTTTCTTGTTCCGTCTGGTAAAATACCGTCAATATTCATTTTGTCTGAACCTATCATGAAATCGACATGGGTTAAACTATCATTGAGACCATTTTCTTTTAACTCTTCTTCACTCATTTCTTTTCCACCTTCTAAACAGAAAGCATAGCCCTTTCCAATTGCGATATGATTGGATGCATTCTCATCAAAAAGGGTTTCAAAGAAAATTAAATCCGTATCGGAAATAGGAGAGTGATGGGGAACGAGCGCCACTTCACCGGTAAAATGTGAGCCCTCATCTGTTTCAATTAGATGCTTTAATGTGTCATATCCTTTTTCCGCTTGATAGTCTACAATTTTTCCA
Organism: Oceanobacillus caeni; assembly: GCF_019037185.1. Classification (GTDB taxonomy): domain Bacteria; phylum Bacillota; class Bacilli; order Bacillales; family Amphibacillaceae; genus Oceanobacillus; species Oceanobacillus caeni. Next base: position 24,511 of record NZ_JAHHXM010000030.1, on the reverse strand, counting down.
TCTTTAAATGTTAAGGAGAAGTTTTCAATCAAATTTCCGGAATAACTTAAAGGTTTTGTTGCTGAGACGGTTCCATTTACTCCTGTTTTCAAAGGAGCGGTAAATACTTCTTCCGTAGGTATGTTCGCGACAAAAGGAGTTCCTTTCTCATTTATACTTTCCGCACTTATCCAAATATGTTTCTCAGGTAATTCGATAGTTAAGTCCGTTCCATCAGCTTGATAGTGTAGGGCTTTGAATTTTTGTTCATTTAAATAGGTAGCTTTGGATTCCAACGTATCAATGTGTTCTTTCCATGCGTTAACAGGTTCTGAGAGATTAGCGCGTGTCGCATTGAATATAGCGTCCCACAATGCATGGACAGCTTTTTCACCATCTAACTCCGGAAATACCTTTTTGGCCCATGCTTCATTTGGAACAGATACAATGGACCAGCTTATTTTGTCACTCATTTCGTATTTCGTAAAGGTAGCAAGGGCTGTAGAAACTGTTTTAGAGTTGGTTTGAATTCGTTTTGGATCGATTCCATTCAGTAAATCTGGATTGCTAGATAAAACAAAAAGGAATGCGGCATCGTTTTCCGCTAGATCGATACGATGTTTAGCTAAGTATTTTGGATAGGTTTCAAATGTTTCATCTGGTGCCAATTCAAACTTTGTTCGAGTCAATACATCATCAGACCATTCGTGAAGTACATTAGCAGCCCCTTTTTCATACGCTTTCTTCGTTAACATACGAACAAAATCAATAGCCGAAATTGGTGCTGAGATAACCAATGTTTGCCCTTGTTGAACATTAGCACCTACTTCAATTGCAAGGGAGGCGTATTTCTCTAAATTCTCATTAAACGTAGACATCATTTTCAATTCCTCCATTTTTATAAGTATAGATATATGTTACCAAATTCACTAGAAAATATCACATCTGTAACAAACATACTCTTATGCTAAAATAAGGTTAGTTAAGGTATTGAAAGGAGTGATGGGTTTGGCTAATATTTACTGCCCGCTATGTGGAGAAGAAAATAAATTTATGGCACGTACGTCAGAGGATTGCTGGTGCACTTCGGAAAAGTTTCCAAAAGGAATATTTGATTTAGTACCTGAAGAAAGTTGGAGAAAGCATTGCATCTGTAAAAATTGTTTAGAAGCGTATAAAGAGAAAACCAGTATCATGAGGGATAAAACTACATAAATGTGTTAAGAAGGTTGAAAAAAGAAAGGTGATGTTTAGGACACCTATTCTTTTTTCTAAAAAAGTAATTAATTTTTAAAATCGTTTAATCGTTCAAATGTTTCTAATAGGAATTGGTAAAATACTTCCTCAGTAGGTGACAATTTTCGTTCGTTTGAGAAAATGACCCCAACGGTTCTAGTTAAATTTGCATCAGAAATGGGTATCATGACAGTAGGACGTGGTGTATTATCGATTAAAGTCATTTCTGGTATTAATGCAACGCCGAGGCTTGCGGAAACTAATCCTTTTAATGCATGTATGTCTTCTCCTTCAAATGCAATCTTCGGAGAAAATCCTGCATTATTACAAGCTTGTATCACTTGATCACGAAATACAAATGATTCAGATAAAACAACGAAAGAGTCATCCTTCAATTCTCGCAACATGATGGAGTCCCGCTCTGCCAAAGGATGATGACTTGGTAATAATGCAACAATTTTTTCCACGAAAAGAGCGGTTCCTTTAATTTTTCCGCCTCTATTTTTGGGCATCGGTGCAACCATCGCTAAATTGTAATCCCCTTTTTGAACGCCTTTAACGAGATCTTTATGGGCAGCACTAATCATTTGAAATTTCACTTCAGGATAACGCATACGAAAGGAATGAATGATGGTTGGGATTGTATGGGCGGCCATACTCATAGGAAAGGCAATTCTAACAGTTCCTTTGTCAGGGCTTAAATATTCCTTGACTTCTCTTTTTGCTTCGTCCATCATGTTCATTACTAAATGCATCCTGTCATAGAAAATTTTACCAATTGTCGTTAATTTTACATTCCTACCTTCTCGAATGAAAAGTTCTATACCAAGTTCTTCTTCTAAATTAAAAATCTGTCTGCTAACAGAGGATTGTGCAACATGTAAGGCATTAGCAGCCTCTGTAACATGTTCGCGTTTGGCAACTTCAAGGAAATATTGGATTTGTCTAAACTCCATTTTTTCATCACTCCGTCTATTCATGCGTTATATGCATTAATTTAATCGAAAATTTATATTGTATCTATTAATGGTCATATTATAAAATATAACTATGTTAAAAACTTAACTTATATTTAGGGGCTGATTGCAAGTGAAAGTACTAGAAGATATGAAAGAACCACAAACCCAGAACGTTAAAAAATATGTTGAACATGTTTTTGAAATGGTTAAACAGCGTAACCCTCATGAGGAAGAATTTCATCAAGCAGTTAAAGAAGTCCTTGAATCTTTAATTCCTGTGCTTGTGAAAAATCCGACATATATGAAACAATCTATCCTTGAACGTATTGTGGAACCTGAACGTTTAATTTCCTTTAGAGTACCATGGGTAGACGATAAGGGCAATGTACAAGTTAATCGTGGTTTCCGTGTTCAATTTAATAGTGCGATTGGTCCTTATAAAGGTGGATTACGGTTCCATCCATCTGTAAATGCAAGTATTATCAAATTCTTAGGATTCGAACAAATATTTAAAAATGCTTTAACAGGGCAACCAATTGGCGGCGGAAAAGGTGGATCAGATTTTGATCCTAAAGGAAAATCTGACATGGAAATCATGCGTTTCTGTCAAAGTTTTATGACGGAATTAAGTAAGCATATAGGTCCTGATACAGATGTTCCGGCTGGAGATATCGGTGTTGGTGCTAGAGAAATTGGATATATGTTTGGTCAATATAAAAAATTAAAAGGCGCATATGAAGCCGGAATTTTAACAGGTAAAGGTGTCGGTTACGGCGGAAGTTTAGGTCGTAAAGAAGCAACAGGATATGGTGCCGTTTATTTTGTAGAAGAGATGTTAAAGGATCAAGGATTAAGCTTTAATGGAAGTACCGTTGTGGTATCTGGGTCTGGTAATGTTTCTATCTATGCCATTGAAAAAGCAATGGAGTTAGGTGCAAAAGTTGTTGCATGTAGTGATTCAAGTGGGTATATTTATGATCCAAATGGAATTAATCTTGATACAGTAAAACGCTTGAAAGAAGTAGAAAACAAACGAATTTTTGAATATGTTAAAGAGCACCCAGAAGCTACGTTCCAAGTGGGATGTGCGGGTATTTGGACCATTCCTTGCGATATTGCGTTACCTTGTGCAACTCAAAATGAAATTGACAAAGAAGCCGCGGAACTATTAATCGCAAATGGTGTAAAAGCGGTAGGTGAGGGTGCAAACATGCCATCTACGTTAGATGCCATTGACGCATTCTTAGAAAACAATGTATTATTTGCTCCTGCAAAAGCAGCAAATGCCGGTGGAGTTGCAGTATCTGCTTTAGAAATGGCACAAAACAGTTCACGAATCTCTTGGACAAAAGAAGAAGTGGATGAGAAATTACAAGATATTATGAAAAACATCTACAGCCAGAGTATGGAAGCATCCAAAGAATACGGTATATCTGGTAATCTTGTAGTCGGTGCGAATATTGTTGGTTTCGTTAAAGTTGCAGATGCAATGATTTCTCAAGGCGTCATTTAATTTAAAACGGAAAAGCACATTTATGATAGCAGGTTGTATGGAACGAAAAACGTCCATACAACCTGTTTTTTTGGTATATAATGGAATCTAGAGGAGGGGATCGTTCATGTGGGGGAAGGTTAAAAATTTTTATTCACCATGGATTGATGTTTGTTCTTTTTTAATTCTCATTATTACGGTATTTTATTCCATTTACTATTATACACAGCTTCCTGATGAGATTCCTACGCATTTTAATTTAGCTGGTGAACCGGATGCGTGGAATGGGAAAGGAACCCTCATTGGTTTCCTGGTTCTATATGTTTTTTTATTGTTTCAATGTTTTGGTTTAAACTATTTTTTATTTATTAAACAAGAAGATCCAAAAGAAGCACTGCATTTTATCAATCTTCCTTTTGTGAAAAAGGAAAAATTAACGGAAACACAATTAGATAGAGTAGTTAAATATTCTTCAAGAATGTTAGCTGTAATGAATTTGTGTATCAGTATATTATTTGCGTTCATACTCTATGGGATGATTCAGACAGCTATTGGCAATCGAAATGGGCTCGGATCGATAATTATAATTGTAGTCGTGTTGTTAGTTGGTGTTTCGATCTATTATATTTGGAAGATGTACCGAGAAGTTAAATAATATTTAATAGTTTTGAAACATATTATACAATATTACGTAAGGATGAATGTTAGATTAATAAGGGGGAAAATTATGAAACCAATCACGAAAAAACGTATGAAAGCTTTTTTAATTGATCTGGCCATTTCCAGTACAGTAACTGCGGGAGTGGAGTATGTTTTACGTAAAAAGATTAAAAACGAAGCGTTTCATGCTTTAGTGACACCCACAGTAGTATTATGGTCGCTTGAATACGCACAACTTCGTAAAAATGGACAAACATATGGGTATAAGAAGATGGGATTGGAACTTGAGAATAAAGATGGTTCCGAGCTAAATTGCAATCAAATTATGAAACGTATGGCTTACAGAGACTTTTGGAGTACGATTGATTATTTAAAAGGTCCAAAAGCATTTGAGGAAGAAGAGGGAAAAATTCTACCACATGATCGTTACGTTGGAACTATTGTAAAAGAAAAATAATTCGAATGAGTCAGCTTCCTAATATGGGGGACTGACTCTTTTTTCTTAATAAAAACTTAACATTAACCTTGAGCAAATTATGATAAGATAAGTTATTCCTTCCGTTTTATAGTGATAAAGTGAATTTATTCGAAATAAAATGATAGAAGAATCGTAATAGAATACACATAGAGAGACGTAGGTGCAAAATGAAATGGAAAATTGGATAACGGAAATTATGAATGAATTTGGTTATATGGGAGTAATGTTTCTAATTGCTTTAGAAAATATCTTTCCTCCGATACCATCAGAAGTAATATTAACATTTGGTGGTTTTATGACAACTACTACGAACCTAACTATATTCAAGGTTGTTCTATCCGCAACTGCTGGCTCCGTCGTAGGGGCTATCGTTTTATATATGATCGGTTTACAATTAGATGTAGAAAGGCTAGAAAAGATAGTTGATAGATGGGGGCATATACTCCGTCTTAAAAAAAGTGACATTCATAAAGCTGATGCATGGTTTGATAAGTATGGCCCATGGGCAGTGTTTCTATGCCGATTCATTCCGCTAATACGAAGCTTAATTTCAATCCCGGCCGGAATGTCAAATATGAATGTTGGTATATTTCTTATCTTTACAACGATAGGTACGTTTATTTGGAATATTGTATTAGTTAATTTAGGTGCATCTCTTGGGAACTCATGGGATGTAATCGTGTATTATATGGATATTTATTCTAATATAATTTACGCAATTCTATTATTACTTTTTATTATTTTTGTGTTTGTCTTTGTGAAAAAAAGAAGATAATAGAAACGTAGTGGGAGATAAATAGTCTTTCACTACGTTTTTTATTTAACAAAGTACCGTAATTATTCATATATAATAGTACGTATTCAAAAAGGAGGATGAAAAGGAACGTGTTGGCTAACTCGCGGCGTCCTGAGACTCCAATTACTCGTCCCACCGTAATGATCTGCTACGACGCTACCCCTAGCACAAGGGCATTTCATTTTCATCGGACTTTTTGAAAAAACTCTAATAGTAGAAATTTAAAATCTATAAATAATTATATAAGTTATGATATGATAGTACTGTAGAAGATTAGGTGTTTACGAGTTTAATGAAAAATTCCGCTATACATCTAAAATTGAAAAAATTAGGGGAAAAGGTTGATAAGTATGGGCAACAGAGATAATAAAACTGACGTCATTTTAATTGGCGCAGGAATTATGAGTGCGACTTTGGGGACATTTTTGAAAGAATTAGTTCCGGAATGGGACATTACAGTGTTCGAAAGTCTATCTAAACCTGGGGAAGAGAGTTCAAATGAATGGAATAATGCAGGGACAGGGCATGCCGCTTTATGCGAACTCAACTACACAGTAGAAAAACCAGATGGTTCTTTAGATATTAGTAAAGCGATTAAAATTAACGAGCAATTTCAAGTTTCGATGCAATTTTGGTCTTATCTAGTGAAGAACAACCTAATTCGTAATCCACAAGAATTTATTATGCCATTGCCTCACATGAGTATGGTGCAAGGGGAAGAAAATGTAACTTTTTTAAAGAAACGTTATGAAGCGATGTCAAAAAATCCTTTATTTGAAGGAATGGAATTCTCTGATAATCCAGAAAAACTTAGTGAATGGATTCCTCTCATTATGAAGGAACGTCAGACTAATGAACCAATTGCTGCAACTAAAGTTGAATATGGAACGGATGTTAACTTTGGAGCATTAACACGTTTACTCTTTGAACATCTAAGTGCTCAAAATGTGAATATTCAATATAGACATCGTGTTAACAACATGAAACGTACTAGTGACGGGTTATGGGAACTTAAAGTAAAAAATCTTGATAGCGGTAACGTAGAGCACCATAAAGCAAAATTTATCTTTATCGGTGGAGGTGGAGGAAGCTTACCTCTTCTACAAAAAACACGAATACCTGAAAGTAAACATATTGGTGGATTTCCTGTAAGTGGACTATTTATGGTATGTAATAATCCCGAAGTGGTTGAAAAACATCATGCGAAAGTTTATGGAAAGGCAAAAGTTGGTGCGCCACCAATGTCAGTTCCGCATCTTGATACAAGATTTATCGATAATAAAAAATCATTATTATTTGGCCCTTTTGCGGGGTTCTCACCGAAGTTCTTAAAAACAGGATCCATGTTCGATTTAATATTATCTGTTAAACCTAATAATGTGTTAACGATGTTATCTGCAGGTGTTAAAGAGATGGCATTAACCAAATATTTAATTCAACAAGTCTTGTTATCTAAGGAAAAACGAATGGAAGAATTACGTGAATTTATTCCTACTGCTAAATCAGAAGATTGGGATTTAGTTGTTGCAGGTCAACGTGTTCAAGTTATTAAAGACACGGAAGCAGGCGGCAAGGGAACATTACAATTTGGAACTGAAGTTATTACTTCTTCGGATGGTTCTGTTGCGGCATTATTAGGTGCATCACCTGGAGCTTCAACAGCTGTTCACGTCATGCTTGAAGTCTTAAGTAGATGCTTTCCTGAACATATGAATGAGTGGGAAGTGAAAATTAAAAAAATGATTCCTTCATTTGGAATGTCTTTAATGGACTATCCAGAACTTTTACAAGAAATTCGCCAATCCTCCGAGAAAGCGCTTGGATTAGATAAAAAAGAATTAGTATTGAGTTAATTTTTCATAAGTTAAAGAATCTTTAATCAAGAATTAAAGGTTCTTTTTTTTACCCTTTTTAGCATCGGCTCCAAATATATCCAGCATAAATAACTCATAATACCCAAAAATAAGTTTATCATCATCTCTAAAATTTAAACGTAAAGGGGAAATTAAAAACATGCTGGATCAAAAGACGATTGAAATAGTAAAATCGACTGCACCGGTTCTAAAGGAACACAGTACAGAAATCGGTAAAAGATTTTATAAATTATTATTTACAAAAGTTCCCGACTTATATAACCTTTTTAACCAGACAAACCAAAAAAGGGGTATTCAACAGGAAGCTTTAGCTTACTCTGTTTATGCAGCCGGTGAGCATATAGATAATTTAGATGCCATAAAACCAGTTATTACAAGAGTGACGGAAAAACATCGTGCCATAGGAATTAAACCTGAGCAATATCCAGTTGTAGGAGAAACCTTACTTGAAGCGGTGAAAGATGTACTTGGAGAAACAGCAACAGAAGAAATTTTAACTGCATGGGGTAAAGCGTATAATTATATTGCCGATGCTTTTATAAGTATCGAAAAAGAGCTCTATGAAAAAGCTAAAAGTGCTCCTGGTGGTTGGGAAGGTTACCGGGAATTTGTAGTAGATAAGAAAGTGGATGAAAGTGATATTATTACCTCATTCTACTTAAGACCAAAAGATGACGAACCAATTGCTGATTATCAGGCAGGTCAATACCTAACGACAAAAGCGGAAATAGAGGGGGAAAAATACACCCATATCCGCCATTACAGTTTATCTGATGCTCCTGGGAAAGATTATTATCGAATAAGTGTCAAGCGGGAAGATTCAGTCAACGGTCAACCTAAAGGGATCGTTTCTAATTATTTACACCAAAACATCCAAGTTGGGGACACCTTACAGTTTTCTGTACCTGCAGGGGACTTTATTATAAGCCCGTCTAATAAGCCCATGGTTTTATTAAGTGGAGGAATTGGGGTTACTCCACTTCTTAGTATGTTAAATACTACGGTAGAAAAAGAGCCAAATCGTGATATTACGTTTATTCATGCTACCCAAAACAGTAAAGTTCATGCATTTAGAGAACATTTGTCGGAGTTGGCTAAAAATAATCATCGTGTCCATTCTTACGTTGTTTATGATTCACCAACGGAAGAGGATAAACAAGAAAAACGTTATGATAAGGAAGGTCACGTCGATTTGGACTGGCTTAAAAAGGTCTTACCATCTAATGATGTTGATTTTTATCTTTGTGGACCATTACCATTTTTACAAGCAATGGTTCGATTACTAAATCAATGGGGTGTACCTAAGGATCAAATTCATTTTGAGGTATTTAATCCTGTAGCAATATTAGGAGATTAATTTAAATACTCACACGTTTTCAGAAGAAAAAACGTGTGAGTATTTTTACGTTTTTTTATTATTTAACTTCAAGGACTTTCTTCATTGCTCTTATCAAACCAAGTGTTTCAGCCTCTCGTTGGGCAAGCATGATTAATAGGTCACCATGTGTTTCAATATATCCGTGTGGGGATTTGAATTTAACGTTAGATTTCCAAAATAAATCATCGTACTTATTGATTCTTTCTTGTTGCTGTATTAAATCTTCTATTAATTGTGATAAGCTAGGCGGTTCTATTTCCCAATCCTTTACCTGAACATCCGAGCTAAATAATTCTGCATATTCTTTTGGTATTTTTTGAGATTTCTTTTGACTTACGAATAATAATTTTTCATCCATATATAAGATATTGCCGATATGCCAGCGAATGGTTTTGTCGAAGTACTCGGAAGTTTTATCTATGATGTCTTCATCTAAATCTTGTATAAAAGTAAGTAGAGAAGTTCTAGCTAAATTAAACTGTTTTAATGACATTTTTCTTTCCTCCTAATCCATCTTTCCTTAGTATAGTGGAATCAAAAAGTAAATGAAAGAAATTTGCAAAACGAGTAAAATGGGTGCACATATTTTTGTCTGAAACATATATTGGTTATTGTGTGAGAATTCAATGGAAGGAAGAGAGAAATGAATAAAGAAGAAAAAGTAATCCTAGGGAAGAACGAGATTAATAATGGGGGATATCAGGTTATTGAAGTAAATATGTCTGATACGAATGAAAATCTTTATGCGGTATGTACTCCGGTAAAACTTTCATAGCCAATCCCAAATAAAACCATCTCTTATGTAGGTATACATACAGGAGATGGTTTTTTAATGTTATTCTTCATCATCTAAAAGAGCATCAAAGGCTTCGGATACTTTTTCAAATTCTTCGTCTGACTCAATGGCTGCTATATCCCCATCTTCGTCAATCTTAAGGAAGAAAATATCGATGTCTTCTTCCGTTTCTTCTTGTACATCATCTAAAAAACTAACTGCAACATAGTTAGTTCCTTCAATGGTCACTTTCGCTAAAACTTCGACAGAATTTTCTTCTTCTGATTCGTCCACAATTGTAAAGATTTCTCCAACCGTAACTTCTTCCATCATACAACCTCCTCTTTCTAAGTCTAGTTTACCATTAAAAAAGGAAAAACATACCATAAAAGAGAAGTTATATATAAACATTCACAATTATGTAAACACCATGTTTCATCAAGTGAAACGTGGTCATATACTTTAACTTGTTTGTTCGAAACGAAGAGATGCTATATATTTATTGATTTTTTTATCTAGAATTTGAATTCGACGGAGCGCAGTGTCGTGATCAATTTGGCGGTAATGGTGATTGCCACCAGGTTCTTCATCTGCTTCATCGGCCAGTGCGACCACTTTTTGTAGAGGGGTAAGTTGTAATTCCCCTTCTGGCAAATACGAGTCTGTGTGAAGGAGTACCGCCAGGGCAATGGCTTTCGCATTTTGAAGGTCTTCTCCACAACGTACGAGAAGTTTATGAGCACGAGCAGCACCTTTTATGGCATGAATATCATTTTCCTTATACAATTGATAATCCCACTCACCGTCTTGATACCATTCGTAATGACCGATATCGTGAAGTAAGCCAGCTTTCGTAGCGAGATCTGGGTTTACACCGGATTCACGAGCAATTTCAAAGGCTTTTTCAGCAACAGAAACTGCATGTGCCATTCCAGAACGACCAACATATTTTTGAACAATAGGGTGGATATAAAGCGTTTCTAACGTCACATTTCGTATCATGATACTCCCCCTTTTTATCTAATAATTTACGTTTCTCAGAAATGTATATTGTTAAATACATTACCACGATTTTCGGCGAATTTCAATGGCTATTGGTGGATTTGTAAAAATAATGGATTGATTTTTTGTAATTAATGAATCACGGCCAAAGTCTCGTTCATTTTACAGGCAAATGTCCGTGGCAGCGGATATCACGGCCAAAGTCTCATTCATTTTTCAAGCAAATGTCCATGAGAGCGGTTATTATGGACTAAGTTAAACTTGGACGGTCACTCATCGTATTATGATGGTGAACATAAATCGAAAAAAATTCAAAAAGGTTCGTTGGGGAATCCAACATTTTTTATCCTACAAAAAACTAACATTATACGATTAGCATAACTCTAGCTTGTTATTAATTGGTATTGTTTGAAGTATAGTAAAATATATTTAAATAACTATTCAAAGAAGTAGGGATCAAAATGATGACATCGGAATTATTGATTGACACAGATGCATGTTATCGACAGATGGAAGAGAAGGCTCATGCATATTTCGAAACGCTTTCTGAACAGCTTAGAGAAAAGACATATATAAATCAATTAACGAACGATATCCATTTATGGAAAAAGAATCATGTCCATTCATTTCCGTCCCTTTTTTTCAATAGAAAAAGAGAACGTTATTCAAGGGATTACCATCGATATATAAAATATCTACATCATACTGGTAAGCTAGAAAATTATCTCGACCGGAGTATTTCCTATATTTATATGCGTGATTTGGGTAAAGCACTTGATTCTACAAAAACACAAAATCGTATACAAAAATCTGTTAATCAACTGAAAAACCATCTAGTAAACTCCCTTACAGAAACGAAAATGGAATCATATAACCTTGCTGGGTTATTTCGCTGGTCACAAAATGAAGGGGTAGAATCCAGTTTTATTTGGTTGACGGATAAATTAAAGACAGTACGAGATCAAATTCCAGAAGGCTTAAATTCAGATGAGGCCCAACGAAAGCTAATCAAAATAATTGTTGGTGTCGTTATGCATGTTTTAGAAGAAATGGATGATGAAATTTCACCTAAGGACAAATCGGTAAGACTGGATGAGGCTATAAGACTCGGCTATTCTTATGGCCTTACTTACCCTTTTATCGATGACCTTCTAGATTCCAATATTTTGTCTCCAAATGAAAAAATCCGTTATACCAATTTAATCCGTTCCGCTTTAACTACTGGTGTTGTACCGGATTTGGATGATTGGAGTGGGGAGAATAAGGAATTCATTCAGTTTGTCCATGCAGAACTTCGAGATGCATTCGAATATATAAAGTCCCATCAACGACTTGAAACAACCGAAGTTTTTTATAAAGATTCCTACGTTTTTTTTCAATCACAGGAAGTGGATCGTAATAAATCTATGGAAAATCAAAAACTTACAAATGAGGAGATTTACATTCCAGTTATTTTAAAATCTGCGGCTTCCCGTCTTATTGTACGTTCGATTATTAGTGCCCCAGAGGATGAAGGGTTTGAAAGCCGGACCTTTTATTATGGATTATATAATCAATTAGCCGATGACTTTGCCGATATGTTTGAAGATGAAAAGACGGGATCCGTTACCCCATATACGTATTATTTGAAATATTATCGTACGCGTGGAGATCTTATAAATCCATTTGGATTGTATTGGACAGTCATTTCCTTTTTAATCCACGAGGTTTACCAGTCTGATCCAAAAACATGCGAAGTGATTTTAAATCGTGCCATTAATGGGTTAAAACGGTTTAAGAGAAAATGGGGGACTCAAAAATACGAAGAAATAATGGGCATCCTTACTTCTGAAATTCAGTCTTTTAATGGTCTTATACAAAAAATGGTTAAAAAAGCCGATGATGTTGATTTCTTTGATAAACTTTTACGCGATCATATGATTAATCATTTTCGGAAAGAGCGGAAAGAGCGAGAAGATTTTATCGAAATGACGCGAAGCATTCGTGAAAAAATCAATAATTGCTTACAACTAAAATCTCATAAACAAGTATTTTTATCGAATGATCATATTCTGGACGCGGTAAATTACAGTTTAGGCGATGGTGGTAAAAGGTTAAGACCTATTATAACTTGGATGATGGCGGTTCATTGCTACCATATGGATGAAGCGGATATTTTTCCATTGTTACGGTCATTGGAGTATTTGCACACGGCATCTTTAATTTTTGATGATTTACCTTCCCAAGATAATGCCTCTCTTAGGCGAGGGAAGCAGACGTTGCATGAAGTATATAATGTTGCTACCGCAGAATTATCCGGGCTTTTTTTGACTCAAAAGGCTGTAGAAGAACAGACAACGTTACAACGTTTTAATTCGGAAAAAGTGCTCGAAATGATTCATTATTCGTCTGGTGTTATAACAGATATGTGTAGGGGTCAGGCAATGGATTTAGAGGAAAAAGATAAAATATCGTTAGAACAATTAAATAAGATGTGTTTTTATAAAACGGGTATAGGATTTGAGGCCTCACTCATCATGCCAGCTATACTTGCTGGGGTAGACGAAGAAGAAAAGAAAGCATTGAAAAAATTTGCTTATCATACTGGCATTGCTTTTCAAGTTAAAGATGACTTATTAGACCATCAAGGAAATACCATATCACTTGGTAAACCAACGAACCTTGATGTAAAAAATAATAAATCAACATTTGTTACCGTTCTTGGTAAGGAAGAAGCAAAAAGAGCTATGTGGGAACATTATTGTTTAGGATTAGATGCTTTACAAGAAATTCCTGGAAATAAAGCTTTTTTAAAGCATTTCTTAAGTTATGTGGTGAATAGGGATAATTAAAGGACTAAGAAATCCACCCCTTTAGAACAGAGGAGTGGATTTTGTTTAGACTTGTTTTCGCTTGATTGCCCCTATGATGATCACGATGACCGTAAGACCAATTAAAAAGAAAAGGGAAAGGACGTTATTGGTTTGAAAGATGGCCCGTACCATTTCTTCTTTTATAATCATTTCTCCGCCAGTCCAAGCGAGTAGGGCAGCTCCAATGAATACTACAATGGGGAACTTTTGAATAAGCTTTAAAATAAGTTCGCTCGCTGTTAGTATGATAGGAATGCTTAGAATAATTCCAGCAATAATTAGTAGTAAATTACTGTCAGCAATTGCAGCAATAGCTAGTACATTATCTAAACTCATGATAACATCTACAAAAATGATAATCGAGATGGCCTCCTGCAAGGAATTTCCGCTTTTTATTTGATCGGTTTCATGTGAATCTACCATTAGTTTATAGGCAATAAAAAGTAAAAGTATTCCACCAATCAATTGAATAAATGGCATCTCCAATAAGTGTATCATTAAGAAAACAAATAATGTCCTTAAAGAAATGGCACCTAATGTACCCCATTGAATGGCTCTCCCTTGAAGTTCTTTGGGAAGATTTCGACTAGCCATCGCAATGACGAGGGCATTATCTCCGCTTAGAAGGATATTAATAAACAGAATTTCTAAGATTGGTTGAATAAATTCCATGTTTTGCCCCCCTTGATTTCAAGCTTAACAAGACGAAGCTTGTCCATTGGTCTATAATTAAAAATTATGAGTAGATTAATTTGAAAAGAACTTTTTTTGATTGATATCTTGAAAAAAACTAAAAAGGGATTTCACATAATATGTGGAATGTATTAACTAGGTATATCTTTTAAGGAGGACGTTTATGGTTGCAATACCAAAACCAGCATCTACGGTAGTTTTAATGGATAATGAATCGAGGATCTATTTAACGAAAAGACCGAAGACGATGAAGTTTATGGGCGGATTTTATGTGTTTCCTGGTGGTGGAATGGACGATGCGGATCAACTTGTAAATGAGAAATATGTGAAGAGTGAATCTAAAAATGATTCTCTTACTATGGGTCATTACATAGCCGCTGCTAGAGAGCTGTTTGAAGAAGTCGGGATTTTGTTAGGGAATAAAGAAGATGGATCACCTGTAATTTTATCAAAGAAAAAGGAACTAATTTATCGAAATCAATTAGTAAACAGAGAAATAACATTTGGTGAGATTTTAGAGAGGGAAGAAATATTTTTTCATTTAAAATGTTTATCGTATATTGGTCAATTGGTTACCCCTAGTCAAAGTCATATCCGCTTTGATACTCGCTTCTTCTTAGTGATGCTTCCTCAAGGACAACAGCCTCATCCGGACCGTTCCGAAATAGATGATGCATTTTGGATTGCCCCTGAAGAAGCACTTGACTTATTTGAAAATAAAAAATTAAAACTATCCGCACCAACCATTCTAACGCTTGAAGCCGTAATAAAATACCTAAATGGTGAGAAACTTCATATATCTGCTTCCGAAATTGATTTATTAAAAATGAGGAGAAACATAACTGGATTTTGATTCATCATATTGAATCAAATCCTCTTTTAAAAGTTTATCAAGATGTGCTTCTATCGTTTTCTGTGCAACTGGGAAAACACTAGGATGAATACGATCTTGATAAATTATCTCTGTCAATTCTTTTGAAGTGATTTGTTGATGTTTTTCCAATAAAGTTAATAATTGTTGTTCACGGTGTAACCTACGCTGGATGACAAAATCAATATGTTCATGTGGTTGGTGTACCCATTTACCATGACCTGGACCAATTTTTTCTATTTTTAAATTCCTTAATCGCTGAAGGGTTTGCAAATAATCTTTCATATCTCCATCGGGTGCTCCAATCCATGTGGTTCCTTCTGCAACAATATTATCTCCAGCAATAAGAATTTGTTCTGATGGTATATAAAGACTCACATGCCCTAACGTGTGACCTGGTGTATGCATCACGATGATTTCTTCCCCATCCACCTTTATGGAGTCCTCGTCTTCTATAAGAGTTATTTCTTCCCATGGAGAAATGGCGGATAATACTTGTTCCTCTTCTTTTTCATGACAAAGTATAGTTGGCATCCAATGAATTAACATGCGTACTCCCGGTGCATGGTCTTGGTGAGCATGAGTTAGAACAATTCGTTTTGGTCTCGCAAGTCCATGTTTATTGATTTCCCATTCTAATAATTTTCTCGTATCCTCTGTATCGTAACCCGCATCCACTAAAATAGATTCTTCTTCATTTCCAATGAGATAGGAGTTCGTTGTAGTATGCGGCAATAAAGTCGGGGTTGGAATCGGAATGCGGATTACTTTGATATTGCTTTTTCTTTTCACTAGATCCGTCCTTTCAACAAATTCAATACATCTTTCTATTTCAGTATAATATGATGTGTGTGGAATTTTAAGACTTTTTTTTAAAGTGTAGCTTTAAGCTTGATAAGATGAATCGTATTTCTAATACTAGCAGCAATTTTTCGTTCATGATACATTGGTATAAAAACCTTCAGAAAGGAGCAACCACATGCAACTAAAATTACAATCAAGGAAAATCAAAGAGCGATGTGGTACAGTGTCCTTTAGAAAAGGGGAGGCGTTTTTTCGGAACCGAAAAGTATTGATCGACGAAGAATCGAAAAACGAGGTTAAAGCTACAGTAGAGGGTGTAGAGGATTTTCACGTTATTGTTCGTAAAGAAAATGGACAAATCCATGCGACTTGTAGCTGCCCTACCTTATCTTCTTTCCAGAAAGATTGTCAACACATTGCGGCAGTGTTGATTGCTTTGCAATATAATGAAAACCATAAAGAATCGCAAAAGAATGAAATACAGTCAGACATTTCAGATGAAATAATAAAAATATTTCAAGATAATCCAAAAATGAAGAGTGGTACTCAGAACTATTTTGAAAATAGAATTGAAATCTTCCCGACGTTTTTTTGTAAAGCTGTTCGAGGAGATCTTAATTATGACATGTTCGCAATGGAGATTTCCATTGAATCTACAAAAATTAAAGATATTCGTGAATTTCTGGACAAAATGAAAAGAGGGGAGTCCTATTTCGTTTCACAACAATTTACTTACAATCCGACAAAATATTGTTTTGATAAAGATTCGGACATGATTTTGCAACATCTCATTCGGGTGATGGATGACGAAAAAATATATCGGCGTGCATTACCGAGTAATAACGAGAGTAATCTTCCCAAACACCAAATTTTCATTCCAGTCTCCTTATGGGATACCCTTGTCCCACTATTGGATAGTTTGAATCATGTCACATTGGAATACAATCAGCAACATTTTCTTGGGTTACATCAATCTGATGAATTGCCTCCACTCGTATTTGAATTTGGTGATGAAGTAAATGGATTTTCCTTAAAAATCAGTGGGTTACAGAAAGTGAAACTCATGACAAAATATAATACGGTTTTATATCAAGGAAGGGTTATTCGAATAAATTCCATAGATATGGAACGGTTGGCAGAGCTTGAGAGAATGCTAGAGTACTCTAATACGGATAAAATCCTCATTGGCCCTAACAAAATCTCATACTATATGGAAAAGTTGGTTCCTGTTTTAAGGAAATTAGGTGAAGTTCACTTATCTGGGTCCATTACAGACCACATTGAAAAGAATCCACTAAAAGCAAAATTGTATTTAGATCGTTTAAAAAAACGATTATTGGTGGGGTTAGAATTTCATTATAATCATGTTGTCATTAATCCATTAGAGAAACATGAGAAGCAAATTGGTACGGTCATTATAAGGGACACGGAGAAAGAACAAGAAATACTTCAGCTCCTGGAAGAGGAAGGCCGATTAAATCAAACAGAGAGCGGATATTATCTTCATAATGAAGAATTAGAATATCAATTTTTGTACCATGTATTACCGAAATTACAAAAACTAACCCAAGTTTATGCAACTACAGCAGTAAGAAATCGAATTTTTCGTAAAAACTGGAAGCCAAAAATTAAAGTTAAACATCGTAAAGAAAGGACGAATTGGCTTCATTTTACTTTTGATATGGATGGAATTCCACAGAGTGAAATAAAAGATGTATTAGAAGCATTGGAAGACAAACGAAAATACTACCGATTAAAAGACGGTACCTTGTTTTCTTTAGAAACGAAGGAAATGGAGGAAATCCAACGCTTTTTACGGCAAGCTCCGATTCAAGATGATGATCAATTAGAAAAAGGACTTGACGTTCCAATCGTTCAAGGTTTGCGACTTTTAGATACGGTAGAAAGTGATGATACCTTTTCCTACGAAGACTCGTTTCGTGATTTTTTACAGAGAATTAGTAATCCGGATCTAAATGAATATAACGTGCCAGAGAATCTCGCAGGAACATTGAGAAACTATCAGAAACAAGGATTTAAGTGGATGAAAACGATGGCGAATTTCGGTTTTGGTGGTATTTTGGCTGATGATATGGGACTTGGAAAAACGGTACAAAGCATTGCATACATTTTATCGGAACTCCCGGACATTCGAAAAAGGAAGTTTCCTGTACTAATTGTTTGTCCATCCTCTGTTACGTATAACTGGCTTTCTGAAATAATGAAGTTTTCCCTCGAACTAGAAGCAATTGTCGTTGATGGAAAGAAATCAGATCGAATGGAAATTTTTCATAAAAGAGATCAAGTAGATGTCCTCATAACGAGTTATCCATTATTGCGTAGTGATATCCGAATGTATGAGAAGGAAAAGTTCCATACCATCTTTTTTGATGAAGCACAAATGTTTAAAAATCCCCTAACACAAACCGCTCGTTCTGTAAAAAAACTAGAAGCTGACCATCGTTTTGCATTAACAGGAACCCCAATGGAGAATGCACTTGAGGAACTGTGGGCGATTTTTCATGTTGTTTTTCCGGATTTGTTTTTAGGGTTAAAGGATTATAGTAAATTAACAACAAAACAGATAGCAAGAAGGATTCGACCATTTATGTTACGAAGGGTAAAAGAAGATGTGTTAGACGAATTACCTGAGAAAAAGGAATCTGTACAGTTTTGTGAGTTATACCCGGAACAAAAATCATTATATGCAGCATATTTAGCAAAATTACGACATGATACATTTAAGCATTTAGATAAAGATACGATTCGAAAAAATAGGATTAAAATTCTTGCTGGAATTACTAGATTACGGCAAATTTGCTGTCATCCAGGATTATTTGTTCATAGATATGAGGGGAATTCTGCTAAATTTGATCTGCTTATGGAAATTGTAGCAGATGCAAAACAATCTGGAAGAAGGGTTTTAATTTTTTCTCAATATACAAAGATGTTAGAGCTTATTGGTAAAGAGTTCGTTACTCAAGAAATTCCTTATTTTTACTTAGATGGTCACACTCCCTCAAGCGAAAGAGTAGACTTATGTAATCATTTTAACAAGGGGGAGCGAGACTTTTTTCTAATTTCGTTAAAAGCGGGTGGAACGGGATTAAATTTAACAGGTGCGGATACGGTTATTTTTTATGATAGTTGGTGGAATCCTGCTGTAGAGGAACAAGCTGCTGACCGAGCACATCGTATGGGTCAACAGCATACGGTTCAAGTCTTGAAAATAATAGCCAAAGGAACCATTGAAGAAAAGATGAACGACCTACAGGAAAGAAAGCGTCATTTGATCGAAGAAGTAATTGATCCAGAAGATCGTATGTTGCAAACTTTAACCGATGAAGATATTCGTGACTTACTGAAAATATGAATAAATTATCCTTAAAAAACTCATGTTAACATGAGGAGGTGTTGTTCATATGGGTAGAGATCGTCAAGAAAAAAAGCTAAAGCAAAGCGGTAGAGTAGAATCGGACCGTGATGTGGGACTTCGTTATAAAGGTGCAACAAAAATGTCTAGTCCTGAAGAAGCAAGAAGATTAAATGATGGGCATAAGTAAAAAGGGTAAGTCTCTCATGAACACATGGGAGACTTTTTTCTATTCATAATTTTAGTTTCACTGAATACATATGGAAAAGGAGTTTATACGTTTCAATTATATCGATATAGCGAGGGATGAAGATGTCATTCGATCATCAATTAAAGACGAAATCCTACTACCAAACTTATATGCAGGAAAATGATGAAAAACAAGCATTACTAATTTTAGGGGAAAAATATGTCGCGGAAAGGCAAAAGGAAGTTTTTGATTTATCGGAAATCCGCTTTGCTCAAGGGGAAGTATATTATTTAAACAAGGATTATGAGGCAGCGATTTTCAAGTGGGAGAACGTGTCTGGTGAGTTACTTCCTTGGGCTCAAAAAAATATAGCCGATGCTCATTTGCAATTAGATTTTTTAGCTATTGCAGAAGAATATTATAAGGATATTCAAACCGACTCCGAGGTATTAAAAATGGAAATTTTATTGCAATTGTTTCTCCTTTACATCAGACGCGGTCGGCTGCTTGAGGCAAAAAATACGATTCGAAAGGCCTTGGATACAGATCCTGATTATCCAGGAGTAACCAAAAGAGCAAGAGCATTTTATGAGAAAGAGGAAAGTTGGCAGGATGCGTTATATCTAGCAGAAAAAGAAGCCATTCGTACAAAGTCTCTACATTGGTTTCGTGTATTGAAGACTTACGTGGAAAAAGGGCTCGTAAAGGATAAGGAACCAAATTATTTTCATCCTATATTAGCTGAAGTTTATACGGTTGATAAAGAGTGCTATGAACAGTTGGTTGTTGCGCTTTGGACGCATTATAAACAAACAAAGCAATATTTATCATGGCTGCTTGAAATGAGTAAACTATCTCCAAACATTGATCCGGGAGTGGAATATGAGTGGAGGCATTTACCAAACCTTTATAAAGAAACAATTACAGATATAACGAGTGGTGACTATACCGTTAAAGAAATATCTGAAATCGTTCCTAGCTTAATCCTTACTTGGTTTCGAATTGCTAAAGGTGAGGATGCAAAGCTTGCTGCATCAGCTGTAATAGCATGGGATGAAATGTATCCTTTTCATATGGATAGAATGGGCGTTGAAAAGGCTAAGAATTTATTGCTCCATCATTCTGCCGATTCAACCCAAATCTTATATAAAGCAGTGAAACTATTCGAATTAATGGTTAGATGGGCAAAAGAAAAGGGGATTGTTTTAGATTCACACTTAACGGAGAAAATGAAGCGACAATTGGATTTACAACATTATTTTGTTCTTTTAGGTGGAAATAAATCGTCTTTACTAAGTAAATGGAAATTAAACAAAACATCTAGTTCGTTACCGCCAATAGAAACAAAGAAAACGAATAATGGACTTATTCTTTGTCAAATGTCCATGTTGAAAAATAATGAGATAAATATATTGGAATCAGCTGGTCTTTTAGAACAATCCTTAGCCGATTTTGCAATATACATTGTCGAAAATGAAACGGATATTGATGAGGCTATGCATATACGAAAACAAGTGCCAGAAATCAATTTTCAATTTTTAATAAATAATGAATTCAAAGACGCGGATTTAACACAAAAGATAAAAATAAAGTTTTCAAATTCTAGTGTTGTGAGTCTCCCTCAAAAAAACAATGATCAATGGGCGGAAATTATGTCATCTATAAAATTACAAGATTTAAGGGTAGAAGAAGAAAGGGCAACTAAAACATTGTCGTTTCTGAAAAGGTTTCTTCGATTTTTATTAGATAAACAGAAGGAATTAGAGGATAACTTTCTAGATACAATTGGGAGAAACGAAGAAATGGTGGATAATTTATATGAAGCGATTCGCCAATTGAATGAATTGCAAAATGAAAAGATAGATATATTAAAAAATAATTATCGTTTTATCAAACATGAAATAAGAGAAAATATGTTAAAAGGAGTTTCTGAAATATTAAGGGGATGTGCGGATTTAGTTTCAAAAGATAGTGACTTTGAACAAATTCATGTAAAATTGAATGAGGAAATGAATCGAAGGGTAAATGATTATGTGAATGAAGATATTCTCCAAGTGTTTCATTTAGCAATGGATGAATGGATTAAAGAGAGTGAAAGGGAGCTTAAGGATTCGAAAAGCAGTTTAGATGAAATAAGGACTAATTTTAATCAAATGTTTGGGAAAGAGAAAGTAGTATTTGATTGCGATTTACGTGTACTAGATGACTGGGCTCGTGATGTAGACCGAATTTGCCACGGAAATATACAATTGGAAGAAGCCAATATAATCATGCGGTCAGGCTCTTCACAGTTTTTAATAAAAGGGGCAGGAAAAGTTTTTGGATCCATTCCACAAAAAAATAAACATCTCATTTTTAAGAAATATAGGGAATTTATAGAAACGAAAGATTATAGTGACATAGCCAAGTCGATAACGGATCGGTTTATGTTACAAGTTGATCTTTTTGAAAAATCCATCCAACGTGACGTAGAAATGTTTTTTAACAACGCCTTTAATAGTTTGGAGGCAGTTTTAAAAGAAGTGGAAAAGGACCTGACTGAAGAAAAACAATTATTATATGAAATGAGCAATAATCCAGAAATTTATCGAGATCCAATTGCAATGTTTGATTTCAACGTTCGTCAATTTCATATTTTGTACGGGGTTATTGAACCAGTACATGGATATTAATAGAATGAGCAAAACGAACACATTCGCTAAATGACGAGCAGATGTGTTCGTTTTCTAATGTGTCTTTACCTATGTTACAATTAAAGCATAAATAAATGCCTAGCGAAACGGTTAATAGGGGTGCGTGTATGGGGACATCAGATAAAGAACATATTCTCCAATCAATTCCTAATAGAGAAAAAGAAACCTATTATCGACTAACAAAGCTAAACATAAAGGAAAAACATTTGATGTGGGAATTAATTCGAAATACGAATATAGAAGGTGTTACTGTATATCGGGGTACAAAAGAAAATTTACATCATTTATTTTTATTACAATTAGTAACAACGAATCCGTTATATAAAACCAAGGGAGGAGAAATTAGTTTATTTATTCTTCGGGACACTCCATATCTACTTCGTTTACTGCGGAAAATAGCCAGAAGGGATAGGGAGGATAAAACATGATTCTCAGGTCGAAAGTTTAAAGGGTAATCATAGGATATTTAAATATTTTTACATTTTTTAATGAAATGTATTGACTTATTTCAAAAGTCGTTTTATCATAGATTTTGCTGTTGAAAAAAACTTTACATAAGCTAAACGAAAATATAATAATAAAAAGTGTTGACTGTTAAATCTGTTTATGCTAATGTTTATAAATGTCACATTTGGTTTTCTAGTGATGATTCATGAAAGATTACAGTCTAATTATTCCACAGTAGCTCAGTGGTAGAGCAATCGGCTGTTAACCGATCGGTCGTAGGTTCGAATCCTACCTGTGGAGCCATTACGGAGAAGTACTCAAGAGGCTGAAGAGGCGCCCCTGCTAAGGGTGTAGGTCGCGATAGCGGCGCGAGGGTTCAAATCCCTCCTTCTCCGCCATAGTTCCTATGGCCCGTTGGTCAAGCGGTTAAGACACCGCCCTTTCACGGCGGTAACACGGGTTCGAATCCCGTACGGGTCACTATTTTATTAAAAAAGACATGTTAAGTTCGTGACGTCCCATCGTAACTCATGCATTAGCACATCCTGTGCTTCGGAGGATTAGCTCAGCTGGGAGAGCACCTGCCTTACAAGCAGGGGGTCACAGGTTCGAGCCCTGTATCCTCCACCATTAACATCTAAATTCAATATTTATTCACATCGCGGGGTGGAGCAGTCTGGTAGCTCGTCGGGCTCATAACCCGAAGGTCGCAGGTTCAAATCCTGCCCCCGCAACCAAAAGTTTATTTATATTTTTATGAAAAAACTTAGTTATGAAAATAGTAATACGGTTAGTTTTTAAATTTCAGGAATGGTCCGGTAGTTCAGTTGGTTAGAATGCCTGCCTGTCACGCAGGAGGTCGCGGGTTCGAGTCCCGTCCGGACCGCCATTTATAAATTTATATTGGAGGTATACCCAAGTCTGGCTGAAGGGATCGGTCTTGAAAACCGACAGGCGGGTCAAACCGCGCGGGGGTTCGAATCCCTCTACCTCCTCCACTTATAAGAAATGGCTCGGTAGCTCAGTCGGTAGAGCAACGGACTGAAAATCCGTGTGTCGGCGGTTCGATTCCGTCCCGAGCCATCTCAAATGAATATTAAAGGGGTATAGTTTAATGGTAAAACTACGGTCTCCAAAACCGTCAATGTGGGTTCGATTCCTACTACCCCTGCCATATTCTAATGGCGGTCGTGGCGAAGGGGTTAACGCACCGGATTGTGGCTCCGGCACTCGTGGGTTCAATTCCCACCGGTCGCCCCATAATTTTAATATAATTTTAATGATTGGGCTATAGCCAAGCGGTAAGGCATCGGGTTTTGATCCCGTGTATCCTAGGTTCGAATCCTAGTAGCCCAGCTTATTCGGGAAGTAGCTCAGCTTGGTAGAGCACATGGTTTGGGACCATGGGGTCGCAGGTTCGAATCCTGTCTTCCCGACCACTAAATATATGTTTTGGGGCCTTAGCTCAGCTGGGAGAGCGCCTGCTTTGCACGCAGGAGGTCAGCGGTTCGATCCCGCTAGGCTCCATCTTTAATATGGCGGCGTAGCTCAGCTGGCGAGAGCGTACGGTTCATACCCGTGAGGTCGTGGGTTCGATCCCCTCCGCCGCTATTCATATTAAGGACCCTTAGCTCAGTTGGTTAGAGCTATCGGCTCATAACCGATCGGTCGCAGGTTCGAGTCCTGCAGGGTCCACCATTTCTATTAATATATCTTTTATAGTTTTGTGGGTGTAGTTAAATGGTATAACCTCAGCCACGAGCGACACTTCTACCGAATAATCTACGAGTTACCTCGAAGCATTGACTTCTTTGAATAGGCTTGTAGATGGAGAGGCATGTTGGTCGGGATTGAATCTAAAGTACAAATTTAATTAAATTTTGCGGGTGTAGTTAAATGGTATAACCTCAGCCTTCCAAGCTGATGTCGTGGGTTCGATTCCCATCACCCGCTCCATTA
>NZ_JAHHXM010000002.1 GCF_019037185.1 Oceanobacillus caeni | reverse complement strand
AAAATTCCTATTATTAATAATATTGACACAAAAGGTTTCGCTTGACTTTTTCCTGAAAACTTTATGCAACACTAGTGGTTTATTTACTAATTCAAATAAGGGTTCCAGTTTATTAACAATTTCTTCGCATTTATGATAGTAAAAATGAATATTATTCCTCTTCGTCATTTTTCATCCTCCAGTTTGTATGTAAAAGGTTTATCCGTACATCTATACTATCATGCTTCTATATGCTTGTCCTAAACGATGAAAAATCATGAGTAAAATTGGAAAAGAGTAGCAAAATAAAAAGAAAGGCAAAATTAGAGGTGCGTATTATGTTGCTGCTTATAGCTGGAATAGTGCTAGTCCTTTTATTCTTGATCGTCTTCCTTATTTGGTTTTTAAGAATTTATATTACGATTCATTATTCCTATGAAGGAAAAGAACAACTGTTTCATATATCATTATCATTAGCCAAAATTAAATTAATAAATAAAGATTTTCCCCTAGAGGATTTAGATAAATTACCAATTACAAAAGATCTTGAGCCTATGTTAGAAGACCCAAAAATAGATTCGATTTTAAAAACAATTAGAAAAGGATTAGAAGTAGTACAATCTATTTTACATAATACGACGCTTCACCAACTTAATTGGACAACCAACATAGGGACGGGAGAGGCCAGCACTACAGGAGTAATGAGTGGAGTTCTTTGGTCAATTAAAGGAACTATAATGGGGTATTTTGCCGAAAAGCTTATTCTTATGTGTAATCCCGATATTCAAGTTCTTCCAAAGTTTCAACAGGAATTTTTTGAAACCAACTTGAATTGCATGGTTTCCATTAGAATAGGTAAAGCTATACAAGGAATTATTAAACTTACACGCATATACAAATCTAAATATTAGGAGGTTATTACTTATGGAAGAGCATCCAATACAAGGTTTAATGACAACAGCAATGGAAAACTTAAAAGATATGGTTGAGGCCAATACAATTGTAGGGGATCCAGTAGAATCACCCGATGGAAGTATTATTATACCAGTTTCAAAAGTAGGGTTTGGATTTGCAGCAGGAGGAAGTGAATTTAACTCAGGTGGTGGCGAGGATTCCCAACTCCCATTTGGTGGCGGTAGCGGTGGTGGTGTATCGATTACACCAATTGCATTTTTAGTGTTAGGTAAAAATGGAATTAAAATGGTGCATTTGGATCAACAAACACATCTGTATGAGAAATTATTAAATAATGCCCCACAAGTCTTTCAGAAAATTCAAGAGATGTTGAAAGAATCTGGATTAAGTTTACCAAAACAAAAAGATCATAAGAAACACCATCAAGAAGAGAAGCCAAAGAGTGAATATAGGACGGAAACAGCCGAGGAATCAGAGCATGAAGAGAAAAAGGGGAAAAAAGAAGAAAATATAAATTATGATATATAATAACATTTTATGAATAAACTACCTTTTCATTGGACACAAGTAGGGGTTATATTCATAATAAGGTTGAAGGAATAATTAGAGAGGGGTTATCATATGGCAAATGTAACATTCTCGCAAGAACCGGTTACTTTAGTAGGAAATGAAGTGAAAGTCGGAGATAAGGCTCCTAATTTCACTGTATTATCTAATGAACTTAAAGAAGTAACATTGGATAACTACGAAGGAAAAGTAAAATTAATTACAGCAGTCCCTTCTGTAGATACAGGGGTATGTGCTGCTGAAACTAGACGTTTTAATGAAGAAGCAGCTAAGATGGAAAATGTACAAGTACTAACAATCAGTATGGATTTACCTTTTGCTCAAGCGCGCTGGTGTGCTGCAGAAGGGATCGAAAACGTAGATACATTATCAGATCACAAAGATGCATCTTTTGGTGAAAGTTACGGTGTACTAATGAAAGAAAATCGTTTACTAGCAAGAGCTATTTTTGTTGTAGATTCAAATAATCAAGTTACTTATGTTGAATATGTACCAGAAGTTACTGATCACCCAAATTATGAAGCTGCAATTGAAGCTGCTAAAAATGCAAAATAACTAGTGATGGCCCCCAATTTTATTGGGAGGCCATTCTTGTGTTAAAACCTTTTTCGTCTTCCCAACATTTTTAGCAATTATTATTACTTATGAAATCTTTTTACATAATTGTACTTTATTGTTACAATAAGTTAGTTGTCGAGGAAGCGATTGGAGGATTTTGTCATGGAAAAGGTGAATGTTGAAAAACTTTTTAGCTGGTTAGATCAGACAGCGTTGACCATTCAACAATATTTAAATGAACCATATCTAGATAGTTTAGCTGATACAATGGATTTATTATTCTACGAAGAAGTACATGAGGATATGGATCAACATATAACAAAGACATTACAAAATGCTTTAAATGATATAGATCTTTCAACTTTTTCAACGATTGAGATTAGAAAAGCCGTACAACTAGCTATATTAAAAGGTATGAAAGACTCTACACAACAACAGCATTTAATTACACCTGAGACAGTATCTATGATTGTTGGGTATTTAGCAGATAAGTTAATGGAGAAAAAGGAACACATTCGTTTATTTGACCCAGCAGGTGGGACAGCCAACTTGTTGACAACAGTACTCGAACATTTGAAA
Source organism: Oceanobacillus caeni (assembly GCF_019037185.1). Lineage (GTDB taxonomy): Bacteria > Bacillota > Bacilli > Bacillales > Amphibacillaceae > Oceanobacillus > Oceanobacillus caeni. The sequence goes on along the minus strand of NZ_JAHHXM010000002.1, from coordinate 214,177 downwards.
CAACAAGTTGATGCCTATGCTAGTGAAGTGGATCCGACACTAATTCATTTAGCTGTATCCAATGCAAATTTGCAAAAGAAGCAAATTGAGTTTTTTCAACAAGATAGTTTACGACCGTTTTTGCTAGATCCAGTAGATTTGGTTGTTTCTGATTTACCAGTAGGATATTATCCTGATGATATACAAGCAAGCAAATATGAATTAGAAGCCGATAATGGACATTCATATGCGCATCACTTATTTATAGAGCAAAGTATAATGTACACAAAGGAAGCTGGATATTTAATTTTTATCATACCTGAGTTCTTGTTTGACAGTGATCAGTCAGATAAACTTAATCAATTCCTTCATAAACATACCCATATTATTGGAGTTATACGTTTGCCAGAAACTGCCTTTAAGTCAAAAAACAACACAAAAAGTATTTTGATTTTACAAAAGAAAGGTAGTCATACGAAAGAAGTAAAACAACCCTTACTCGTGCAATTACCTTCATTTAAAAACGCAAACGCGATGGCTGATATTTTAGGTCAAATGAATGTATGGTTTAAAAAGTATCATACTAAATAATGAAATGAATAGTAGGAGTGACATCAATGAGTAACGTATTAGCAGTAAATGCTGGGAGTTCATCTTTAAAGTTTCAATTGATTAAAATGCCAGAGGAATCAGTGACTGCAATCGGCTTAGTAGAAAGAATTGGCTTAAACGATTCTATTTTTTCGATTGAGGTAAATGGTAATAAAGAAGAAAAAGTAGGAGATATTCCCGATCATGGAATAGCGGTTAAAATGTTATTAGATTCCCTAATTTCTACAGGAGTTATGAAATCATTTGACGAGATTGATGCAGTTGGACACCGTGTTGTACATGGTGGTGAATATTTTAATGACTCCGTATTAATTACAGATGAAGTGATTGAAAATATCGAGAAGGTTTCAGAACTTGCACCATTGCATAATCCAGCAAACTTAACTGGTATTCATGCGTTTAAAGATATTTTACCAAATGTACCTATGGTAGCAGTATTTGACACAGCGTTCCATCAAACAATGCCACCATCATCCTATTTGTATAGCTTACCTTATGAATATTATGAAAAATATGGCATTCGTAAATATGGTTTCCACGGTACATCGCATAAATATGTTACACATCGTGCGTCAGAAATGATGGGAGTTCCTTTAGAAAATCTGCGCCTATTATCTTGTCATATTGGAAATGGGGCTAGTATAACAGCAGTACGAGGTGGAAAATCTATAGATACTTCCATGGGATTCACACCACTTGCTGGTGTAACAATGGGAACTCGTTCAGGTAATATTGACCCTGCATTAATTCCTTACATTATGGAAAAAACAGGTCAAACTGCAGAAGAAGTTGTTGATGTTTTAAATAAGAGAAGTGGACTACTTGCTTTATCTGGCTTTTCAAGTGATATACGTGATATTGAAGCTGCTGGAGCCGAAAATGAACGTGGTCAACTAGCATTAGACGTATTTGCGGGAAGAATCCATAAATATATTGGGTCTTACGCTGCGAAAATGTCAGGTGTTGATGCAATTATCTTCACAGCAGGTGTCGGAGAAAACAGTATTACGATGCGTGAAAAGATTCTAACTGGATTAGAATTCATGGGCGTTTATTGGGATCCAAGCCGCAATAATGTAAGAGGAAAAGAACAGTTTATAAACTATCCACATTCCCCTGTAAAAGTCATTGTTATTCCAACAAATGAGGAAGTAATGATTGCAAGAGATACAGTACGTCTAGCGAATATGTAATGTTAAAAAAGGTTTTGTTTACTTAAACAAAACCTTTTTTAAACATAATTAAGTTGTGATAAAAGGGATATAGAAATTAACGAACAACTAAAACATCACATGTTGAATGTCTAGTTATACTTTCGGATACACTTCCAATAATAAAGCGTTCAACAGCATTTAGGCCAGTTGCACCACAAATAATTAAATCTGCATGATAATTTTTCGCTATTGATTTTGAAATTTTTATTTTCGGGGAACCATATTCAATACATTGTATTACTTTAGAAACTCCTGAAGCTTTAGCGTCATTCGCGTAATTATTTAATAAATCTTTAGCATACTCTTCAGCCCGCTCAGCTAAAGAACGATCATAAGTTTCAGCGGTAGCAAAAGTGCGTGAATCTACGACATGCGCAAGAATTAGACGAGCATCATTTCGGATTGCTATCTCGATAGACTTCTTAAAAGCTTTTTCCGCCGCATCTGAACCATCAACTGCAACTACAATATTTTTATATTCCATTTGGATCTCCCCTTTCACTTCTCATTATAAACCCATAAAGTAAGCGCTACAATATATTGTTGGTAAAGAATGTTACAACATTAGTACAAAATATTGGGACATACTAATCATACGGAGGTGATTGTGGTGACAAAAGTAAATAAAAATAACATCGATACTCAAATGATCAATAATCAAAAACGTGTATTTATTGAAGATAAAGATGGTATTCAAGCTGTACAGAATCAACTGATGGAAAGCTATCAAAGTGGCGTCGTAGAAGATGAATTGGAAAATAATATTGGGATTCATCATTTTAATAACCGAAAAGCATGAAATGAAAAAGGAAGCCTTAAGTAGGTTTCCTTTTTTATTTAAAAAACAACACTCGACTTGCCATACAGCACTTTCTGTATGGTAAAATAAAAAGAAGAAAAAATTTTGAAACCTTTTTAAGACAGTACCGTATTACTTATTAAAGAAGATATGAAAATGAATTGAGGTGAACTTGTGGGATTATTTTCAAGACTTTTTTCTACTAAAAAAGTCGATAAAGCAGAGCCGAAAGAGAGAAATGCTTTAAACATACAAATTGGTGATATTATTACTTACGATCTAAAAGATTATGAAGTGGTAGGAAAATTAACATACCGTGATGGTGGCTATGAGTGGTTAAGCTATCAATTGCTTGAGGAAGGTGGACATCAGACAATCTGGCTAGCTGCTGAAATGGATGATGAGTTAGAACTAGGTATTTATAAAAGAGTTCAAGTTCCAATATCTAAACCATACCCTCAACAGATAACATATGAAAATAAAGCATATTATAAAGAGGAAGAAGGAACAGCAAGGGTGCTTGGTGAAGGAAGAAGTTCTAACCTTCAAGGAATGGAAACCCATTATGCGGACTATGTTGATGGGGAAGAGAAAAGTTATTTAAGTGTTGAATCATGGGGGACCGAGATTGAAGTTAGCTTTGGTTATTCGATTGAACCCTATGAATTAAAAATTATAGCAGGATCATATTAAGGAGGAAAAATAGATGTTTAAATTTTTCAAACGTGTTAAAACAGTTGTTAGTTCAGAGTTGAATTCAGTACTTGAAAAAGCGGAAGATCCAGTGAAAATGCTTGATCAATATATGCGTGATATGGCAGAGGACATTCGCGAAGTTGAAGCCGCAGTTGCCAAACAAATTGCCAATGAAAAAATGTTAAAACGTAAAGCGAATGATGCAAATGCAATGGTAGAAAAAAGACAGGAACAAGCTGTAAAAGCTATTGAAGTGGGTAATGATGAATTAGCACGTCGGGCATTACAAGATAAAAAAGACCATGAAGCAACTGCTCAAAGTTTAAACGAATCTTGGGAGCGTGCAAAACAGGATGCAGACATGCTTCGTGATAAGTTAGACGAAATGAAAAAAGAATATAATGAAATGAAACTGAAGAAGGATTCCTTAAAAGCTCGTGCAGAATCGGCAAAAACTAGAACGAAAATTAACCGTACTATGTCTTCCATAGGAAATGATGAATCTAAACAAGGATTTGAACGCATGGAAGAGAAAGTATTACGTTACGAAGCAGAAGCTGAGACAAGTGAAGATTTATCAAGAGAAAGTCGTTCCCTTGATGATGAATTTAAGGAATTAGAAACAAACGATATTGACGATGAATTAGCGGCACTAAAAGAAAAGCTTGGGAAATAATAGAATGGAGCAGTTTTTTCTGCTCCTTTCCTTTTAGTCAAGGGGGGACTACTTTTGTATAAAAAGTGGATAGTTTGGATTGGACTTATTTTGTTTTTATTACTTATTACAGCATGTTCATCCCCTATGCCAGATAGTTCGAACCGTGGAATGGAAGAAAATATGGAGATAACAGCTGAAGATATTCCAGAAGAACCATCGAAGGAAAATATTATCAACAACCTTAAAGAGAGTCCTAGTAATCAAATAGATGCACTTATTGCTTCCAACTTTCCTCAAGTAGATGTCGTAATGGAAGATGATAGTATGGCTGAAATTTATGCTACAAAACAATTTCAATTAAATGAATTAAGTTCATTGTTAACTGAAAAAGTGAAACCAAATGAGGAAAGTGAAGTTGTAGACGATTCACAAATGTTTATTTATCCTGATTACTTTATCACACTAAAACAAAGTGAAATTGATCGTGATGTTTTATTAATTGAGGTAGCTAGTGAAACATTCGTTAAGAGGAATTATTCGCCAAGTTTTTTAAGTACATATTTTACGATACGAATGCTAGACAGTTTATTTGGGAATAATTGGAGTTCAAGAAGATCCCAAGACTGTGTAAATGAAGGTTGTTATGGTGGTTACAAAGGTGGATATTATGGCGGTTCCACGTCTAGCCCACCTAAACGCGGAAACTCCACTTACCGTGGTGGTGGACCAGGAGCTGGTAAATAAGAGGAGGTTTATAAATGAACACGTTTATAGCAACAATTTTGTATTTTTTTATTTCGATAGTAATCGTACTAATTGGTTTATTTATTTTTGAAAATATTACTCGGAAATATAAAGATTATGAAGAAATTAAAAATGGGAATGTTGCAGTTGCTTTATCTGTAGCTGGAAAAATACTAGGAATTTGTTTAATTCTTGCTTTTGCGATTTATAATAGTGCACATATTTATGACACAATCATTTGGGGACTTGTTGGGGTTGTTTTACAAATGGCTGTATATGTTATTGTGGAACTATTAACACGTACATTTTCGATGGAGGAACAGTTAAAAAACAATAATATAGCTGTTGGTATATTGTCTATGAGTGTTTCGATTGGACTTGGTTTCGTAGTGGGTGCATCAATTACATAGTATCATTGGTAATGGCCAGGCAAACGCTTGGTCTTCTTTATTCGTTGATTAGTTAAAATAGTATTTTGGTTTCGGAGTGAAATAATAATGAATTATGAGGCAACAAGAAAAAGTAATATTATTTATTGGTCTAGTGGGATTGTTTCTATTTGTGGAATTATTTTTGAGGTATTATTTGGTGCATTAGGTTCATATATTTTAGGGGATGGGGTAAAACAATATACCTTAACAATCTCCTTATTTTTAACTGGGATGGGAATTGGAGCTAGTCTCAGTGAAAAGGTAATGAAAAACTTAATTTTAGCGTTCATTTGGATAGAACTTTCAGTAGGATTAATTGGTGGTTTTTCTAGCTTTATGATGTTCGGAATGACCGCATTTGCACCAGAGGGAACGGACGCCTTTTTCTTATATGCAATTACTATAATTATCGGTGCATTAACAGGGTTTGAATTACCTATTCTAATTCGTAAGGCTAACGAAATTGGTGTGCAGTTAAATCGTAGTACAGCAAGGGTTTTATTTTCCGATTATGCAGGTGGGTTAATTGGTGGTTTACTCTTCGTCTTTTTACTCCGCCCACAATTTGGTTTAGTAAAATCTGCCTTTTTAGTTGGTTGCATTAATGTAATTATTGCACTCGGTGTCCTATGGCTATTCCGTAATGAAATAAAAAGGTTTAGTATTCATATATTCTTTGGAATAGTTATCTTGGTTGCTCTCATTATTGGTATATTTTTTGGAGAAGAAGCGGCCTTTCATTTTGAACAGAAATTATATAAGGATCCGATTATACATATGGAAGAGAGTAGTTATCAAAAAATTATTCTTACCCAAGATTACCATACAAATGATGTACGTCTTTTTTTAAATGGTTCTCTACAATTTAGTTCCGCTGACGAACATCGATATCATGAGGTATTAGTCCATCCACCAATGTCTTACGTTAAACATCCAAAAAATATTCTTATTCTAGGTGGGGGGGATGGAATCGCTGCGAAAGAATTACTAAAATATGATGAGGTGGAAAAGATTACCCTCGTAGATTTAGATCCTGCAGTTATTGATTTAGCGAATACCAATCGTCTAGTTTTAGAACTAAATGAGGGTTCACTTAAAAATGAAAAAGTTGAGGTGGTAAACACCGATGCTTTTCAGTTTCTCGAAAATAGTAATGTCATATATGATGTCATTATTGTGGATTTACCGGATCCAAATGATGAAAGTTTAAATAAGCTGTATACGTGGGAGTTTTATTCATTGGTAAGGAATCATTTATCACCGGACGGGGCGGCAATGGTTCAAAGTACAAGTCCTGTATTTGCACCAGGAGTATATTGGACGATTTCAGAAACTATTGCTTCAACAGGATTACATGTAGAAAATTTCCATGTAGACATACCTAGCTTTGGTAATTGGGGGTTTGTCATGGCCTCCAGGCAGAAAATAGATGTAGATGAAATCGACATCCATGTTCCAACGCAATTTTTGACGACTGATTTATTACCTAGTTTAACCTATTTTGGAAAAGATGAAGATCAAGAGATTGAATCTACAAATGGAGAAATCGTCGAGCTTAAACCAAATACTCTAATTGATCCACATTTAATTGGTATTTATGAGAGTTCCTGGCAAAACTATTAAATATTGGAAGAATTAGTAATCTTCTAGTAGAATTAAAATATACATTCTTAAAGGAGTTGAACAAACATGAAAGTTTCTTATCATGGACATTCAGTTGTAAAAGTTGAAACAGCGAATCATACAATTTTATTTGACCCATTTATATCTGGAAACGAAGCATGTGATTTGGATGCAAATACGATTAAAGCTGACGTTATTTTATTAACTCATGCACATAACGATCATGTTGGAGACACCTTTGAAATAGCAAAACGTAATGATGCATTAGTAGTTGCGCCAAATGAATTAGCTAATTATCTGTCTTCTAAAGGTTTAAATGCACATCCGATGCATATTGGAGGTTCCCGTGAATTTGACTTTGGAAAAGTAAAATTCTCACAAGCGTTTCACGGTTCTTCATACACAGAAGAAGACGGTAATGTCGTTTACGGCGGTATGCCCGCAGGAATTTTACTAACGGTAGAAGGTAAAACCATTTATCATGTTGGTGATACGGCATTGTTTACAGACCTAAAAATGTACGGTGAAATGAATGATATTGATGTTGCCTTTATTCCAATAGGTGATAACTTTACGATGGGGCCGGAAGATGCATTGGTAGCAGCCGACTGGATAAATGCGAAGATTGTTGTTCCTGTACATTATAATACGTTCCCAGTTATTGAGCAGGATCCGGATGATTTTGTAAGTAAGGTAAGGACTGGGGAAGGAAAAGCATTGAAGATTGGAGAAGGAATAGAATTGTAAAAAAACGTGAGCTGATTAGCTCACGTTTTTAATTTCTCTTCTATTAAAAAAGTTGGTATAATGACCTAGAACTAAATTCTCATGATTATAAAATAAGGAGCAATCGAATGGACACGATGATAACCATTTTCTTTTTTGTATTCGGAATAACTTTTGGTTCTTTTTTTAATGTAGTAGGACTACGCCTACCTAAAAATGAAACATTTGCTAATGACCGTTCCTACTGTCCATCATGTAAGAAGCAACTACAGTGGTATGAATTGATTCCTGTTTTTTCTTTCTTATTTCAAGGGGGAAAGTGTCGAAATTGTAAAGCGAATATTTCTTTTATTTATCCGGTAGTTGAATTATTTACTGGATTCCTTTTTGCGTTTAGTTATTTTAGGATAGGTTTGCAAACGGAATTAATTACTGCTATTTTACTAGTTTCTATGCTTAATATTATTTTAGTTTCTGATATAACCTACATGCTCATTCCAAATAAAGTGTTATTATTTTTCCTACCGTTCTTTCTTATAATGCGTATGGTTCATCCGCTTGATCCATGGTGGTCACCGATTATTGGTTCGATTGTCGGATTTGGTATTATCGCTATTATTATTCTTTTTAGTCGCGGGGGTATGGGCGCTGGGGATATGAAATTGTTCGGTGTACTTGGGATTATACTTGGAACGCAGAAAGTACTGCTTGCATTTTTTTTAGCATGTCTTATTGGCGCAATTATAGGAATGCTATTCATGATATTTAAAGTAATTGCTCGAAAACAGCCTGTTCCTTTTGGTCCTTCTATCATTCTAGCTGCACTTATTTCATATTTTTATGGTGATATGTTGATTAACTGGTATTTACGTTTTTTATTATAGAAATTAATACGGGATTAGTAGAGTTTTATTATGAAAAAACTATTTTATTCTAAGTCTGCCAAAGACGAATACCAAGTTTTTATACAACTAAGTTCTAAAGAGTCATGATTTTCATAATTATAGAATAGAAAGGGGGATTTTATGAAAAACTATGCAATTTTACGTTTACTATTGGCTGCCTTTTTCCTTTATGTAGCATGGCCATATTTTCCTTATGCTGTAACAACGTTAGAACAAGTATTTTGGGGGAGCTGGCTCGTATTTCTATTCCTTGTGATAGGGGCTAATTTAGCTACACTTTTACAAATGACCAAACCACCTGTAATGGAACAGAAGGAGCTGACATCAAGGCAAGTAGATATGCATTGAGATTCTGTTGCTTCAACTGTATAATAAGATTTAAAAGTTGAGATAGTACAGTTGAAAGCTGGTGATGTAAATGGTAACAACAAAACATGAGCAAATCATTCAACATATCATTTCATTAGATGTTGGCCATAAGATTTCTGTACGGCAAATTGCCAAACAATTAAATGTAAGCGATGGAACTGCATATCGAGCGATTAAAGATGCTGAAAATCAAGGACTCGTTAGTACGATAGAACGTGTAGGGACGATTCGTATTGAGCGTAAGAAGAAAGAAAACTTTGAGAAGTTAACGTTTGCTGAAGTCGTTAATATTATTGATGGACAAGTGTTAGGTGGTAGTAATGGGCTTCATAAAACGTTAAGTAAGTTTGTTATTGGAGCAATGCAACTTGAAGCTATGATGCGTTATACGGAAGCCGGTTCATTGCTTATTGTTGGGAACCGCATCAAAGCGCATGAGTTAGCTTTAAATGAAGGGGCTGCTGTTTTAATTACTGGTGGCTTTGATACAGAAGGACATATTAAAAAATTAGCGGATGACAAAGAATTGCCAATTATATCCACAAGTTACGACACGTTTACTGTTGCAGCTATGATTAACCGTGCAATTTATGACCAATTAATTAAGAAAGAAATTATTTTTGTTGGGGATATTGCCACTACATTGGAAGAAACAAGTTATTTAAAAACAAAGGATACGGTTGGAAAATGGTATGAGCTTAATGAAAAATCGGGACATTCTCGTTTTCCGATTGTAGATGAAAAATTACGTGTAATTGGAATGGTTTCTTCAAAAGATATCGTAGGAAAAGATAAAAATATCCCTATTGACCGAGTGATGAGTAAGAAACCTTTAGTTGTAAAATCCAAAACATCTCTTGCTTCGGTTTCTCATACAATGGTTTGGGAAGGAATAGAAGTAGTGCCAGTAGTTGATAATTCCGGAATTTTAAAAGGGGTTGTCTCTAGACAAGATGTCTTAAAGGCACTTCAGCAAATACAAAGACAACCGCAAGTAGGAGAAACGATTGATGATATCGTTTCACGTAACTTGCAATTTTCAGCGGATGAAGAGGTATATACGACAGAAGTAATTCCGCAAATGACAAACCAGTTAGGAACATTATCAAATGGTGTCTTCACAGCGCTTATGACAGAGGCTAGTTCTAGATTATTACAAAAAGACAGAAAAGCGGATATTACAATAGAAAATATAACCGTTTATTTTAATAAGCCTGTGCAGATTGAAAGTATATTAACCATTAAACCGACTGTATTAGATGCAGGACGATTATACGCAAAGATAGATGTTGAAGTATTTAGTGAAAATAAATTAGTCGGAAAAGGATTAATCATGGCCCAACTCATCCATCGTTAAAATGTATGCTAAAAAAGTAAAAACCAAGCTGAATTTCAGCTTGGTTTATTCATTTGGATTTAATTTTTTCCACTCATTACGGTAATGTTTATCTTGTTTGAACCCATCATACATTTGATATAACCCAAGTAATACAAAAATAATTCCAATAAATAAAGAAATACGAGTTAAATAGAAAAAGTATTGATTAATCCCGAAACAAAAAACAAAACTTCCAAGACAGATTTTCGATCTCGCATTAAAGTAATGTTGAGTAAGTCCATCTTTACTCTTAATGATGGCAACCTTATAATAAACATAGAGTACAAGTGATAAAACAATAAGAATTGGTAAAATAATCATGATATCTCTCCTAGGTAAAATGGGATCAGTCTTATTGTATCTTTTTTTTATCTAGGATGCTAGATTTTAACAATGAATTTACTGAAAAGAGGGGGATTTACATGTCTATCAAGAAAATAATTGAATCGATCCAATCCTATGAAACCATCATTATTCACCGTCACATTCGTCCCGATCCAGATGCAATAGGTTCTCAAGGTGGATTAAAAGAAATAATAAAAGCATCTTTTCCCGAAAAAAAAGTTTATGCTGTTGGTGAAGATGATCCTGATTTAACTTTTTTAAATCGAATGGATAGGGTTGACGATTCCAATTATGAAAATGCTCTAGTTATTGTGTGTGATACAGCAAACTCGCCTCGTATTGACGATCAACGATACAACATGGGTCAAAGGTTAATTAAGATTGATCATCACCCAGTTGTAGATAAATATGGTGACATTCGCTGGGAAAATACAGATGCAAGTTCAGTAAGTGAAATGATTTATGAATTTTATAAACAAGGTAAGGAATATGGTTTGAAATTAAATTCTGATGCTGCAAGACTATTGTTTGCTGGAATAGTTGGCGATACAGGGAGATTTATGTTTCCCAATACAACTGAAAAAACATTTCAATACGCTGCAGAACTAATTACATATGATTTTAATAGAACAAAACTATTTACGGATTTATATAGCGTAAAAGATAATATTTCAAGATTAAAAGGATATATACTACAAGAATTTAATTTATATTCATCAGGATTATGTGTTATTAAGTTAACAAAAGAAATCCTGGACAAATTCGGTGTCACTGCTTCCGAAACTGGGCAGATGGTTAATGTGATTAGTGATGTAGAAGGAATACAGGCTTGGGTGTTTTTTATTGAGGAAGAAGAACAAATACGTGTTAGATTACGTTCAAAAGGACCTATCATTAATACCGTAGCGGCAAAATATAATGGTGGAGGCCATCCATTAGCATCCGGTGCAACGATTTATTCATGGGATGAAGCAGAAGCAGTAATTCGTGACTTAGATGAGGTATGTAAGAATCAACATAAAATGGAGTAAAAGGAGATGTATTTCCATCTCCTTTTACTCCGTTAATTTAGCTTTTAACGTTAATTTTAATGTTTCTGAAATAGTCATTTTAGAAATGTTAAAATAATACGTAACGTCATTCATTTTATAACTCTTATTTTCAATGGCTCGTTCTAAAAGAAAATCACTTTCGGCAATATTGGAAACTTTTTCTCCAATTAAATGTTTAATTTCTTCTTTAACTAATTCTTCGAGTTCATATACGGTTAATCGATCCATTTTATATTTTTCCCAGTTATCAATATTTATTTCAATACTCTCAATAGTAGGAGCTTTATTTGTCTTTTCGTTAAGATCTTCGTTACTTTTTGTTAATGCATCGTTCTGTAAAGTTAATTCACTAATCTTAGACTTTAATTGTTGATTTTCTTCTAATAACGATTCATACATCGATCCATACATATAAATTAGAATTATATATGCAATGATTCCACCGAATACTGCACCAACAAAAAAACGTTGCCATGAGGGTTTCTTATGATAAGGGGGAATATGCATTACGAAATTTCTCCTTGGATAAGCCATTCTAATAGTAAGGTTGCTGATTTTACCCCTCCCATAGCAGAGAGTATTAATAGAACTTGTTTGAATAAGTCAAATGTTGATCCATCAAGCAATCCCTTTTGAAAATTTTCTATTGCGTCAAATGTTCCGCCAATTGCCGCAACAATTGCCCATATTCGTAGATTATTCGCAATTCGAGTAATGGAACTGACTGGTGCATCCCCGACTGCAAATGCTGCAATACTTCCTATTATCGCACCGCCTATAATTACACCAAATGCAATGAAGTAACAATGGATAAAAGTATCAAAAAAACGCTCTTCCATATTTCTCCTCCTTTATCGAGGGTTCTAACATATCTTATGAAAACAAAGGACAAGTTATGATATCCCCCATAGATCAAAATGGAATCCTATCTAATGCATGTTCTTCTTAAATTGGTATAATGGGGTATAGAAAGAAGGCGTGATTTTAAATGGCTTTTACACATTTACATGTTAGAAGTAGCTATAGTTTAATGGATAGTACAATAACGATTGATAAATTAATTGATAAGGCTAAAAAGCTGCAATTTGATGGACTAGCCTTAACGGATGAACATGTTCTTTATGGGGTTATTCCATTTTACAAAGCATGTGTTGAAAATGGTATAAAGCCCATTATTGGTATGACTGTATTTGTAGAACAGAATGAAAATATGTTCGAGTTAGTTTTATTAGCAAAAAATAATAAAGGTTATCAAAGCCTTACTCGATTAAGTTCACAAATACAATTAAATCAACAAAAGGTTATTTCAATAGAGAAGCTATCAGGATTCACTAATGATTTAATAGGAATATTACCAACAAATAATCCGATTTTGGAGAATTTGTTGATACATAAGTCGCATGAAGAAATAAACCAATACCTTAGAAATTGGTTGGGGTTATTCCAAAGAGATGATTTTTATTTAGGAGTTCAACCGGATGAACAACGACTCTTTCTATCATTAAAATCAATTCAAGATTTATCAGGAATTTCCGTTGTTTCTTTATGTGATGTACGGTATTTAGATGAAAAAGATGATATGGCTTTTGATATATTGCAATCCATGAAAAAAGGAAAACAATGGGACATGAAATTGTCCTCACCAAACGTAAAACGAAAACATTTAAGGTCAAGCATGGAAATGGAACAAATTTTCCAAAATGATTGGCCTGAAGTGTTACAAGAAACAGAGATTATAAAAAATAAATGTCATGTATCTTTTGACTTTAATCAGAAGTTATTACCGTCATTTCCTCTTCCTGAAAATATAAAGGCCGATCAATACTTAGAAAAGCTTTGCTGGGAAAATGTGGGGAAGAAATATACTACGGTTACAGATGTTATTTCTCAAAGATTGGCATATGAAATACAAACGATTCAAAAGATGAAATTTAGTGATTACTTCTTAATCGTAGCTGATTTTATATGGTACGCGAAAGAAAATAATATATTGGTTGGACCGGGAAGGGGATCATCTGCCGGATCCCTTGTTGCATATCTTTTAGGTATCACGGACGTTGATCCAATTAAATATAATCTTATATTTGAACGATTTTTAAATCCCGAAAGAAAAACAATGCCCGATATCGATGTGGATTTTTCTGATGAACGTCGTGATGAAGTAATTGAATATGTACGAAATAAATACGGAGTCGAACATGTAGCACAAATTATTACGTTTGGTACATTTGCTCACCGATCATTAATTAGGGAACTTATGAAAACGTTGAATGTGGAACAACAAGATATGTATTATATTTTAAATAAATTACCACAACAGTCATCCAAGAAATTATCCAACATTTTAAAGGAATCAGAGGAATTAAACGAGTATATTAAATCCTCTAAAAAATTAAAGATACTTTTTACAGCAGCAATAAAATTAGAAGGGATACCAAGACATATATCAACTCATGCTGCTGGTGTCGTTATAAGTAATAAACCATTACTAGAACATGTACCACTGACTATTGGTACGAACGAAACAAGATTAACTCAATTTACGATGAATGATTTGGAGTCATTAGGTTTATTAAAAATGGATTTTTTAGGATTACGTAATCTATCCTTTATAGAAAAAATCCTAAGATCTATCCATTTTACTGAACATAAAGAAGTAACTCTTGATCAACTTCCAGAACATGATCAAAAAACGTATTCTTTATTACGTAGTGGGAAAACAAATGGAATCTTTCAACTTGAATCACAGGGAATGAAAAGAGTATTAACAGAATTAAAACCAGATTCCTTTGAAGATATTGTAGCGGTAAATGCGCTTTTTCGTCCTGGTCCAATGGATTTTATTCCTGTTTATATTGCGCGTAAAGAAAAGCGTGAACCGATTCATTATCCACATCCGGACTTAGAACCTATCTTGAAACCAACATATGGTGTATTAGTGTACCAGGAACAAATTATGCAAATTGCTAATAAAATTGCTGGATTTAGTTTAGGAGAAGCGGACATTTTAAGAAGGGCTGTCAGTAAAAAGAAACAACAAGTAATGGAAGAGCAAAAAGAGGCCTTTATAGAAGGGTGTATCAAGAATGGGTATGAAAAAATAGTTGCTAGCGAAATCTTTAGTTGGATTGTTAAATTCTCTAATTATGGTTTTCCTAGAAGTCATGCAGTGGCATATAGTAAAATTTCGTATTATTTAAGTTACTTAAAAGCACATTATCCAGCAAATTTTTTTGCGGAATTATTAAATTCTTTCGGAAATCAGCAGGAAAAATGGAACCTTTACTTGAAAGAAATAAGAGAAATAAATATAACTATTCTCCCACCTTCTATAAATAAAAGTTATGGCAGATATTCCGTTGAAAATGGACAAATTCGCATCGGTCTTGCAGCGATTAAAGGGGTAGGTAATCAAGCGATTAAGGAAATAATAAACGTTAGGAAAAATGGTGCCTTTAAACATTTATACGATTTTTGTTTACGGGTAGACCTGAAACTGGTTAATCGTCAAACGATGGAGAATTTAATTATGGCCGGCGTTTTCGATGATAGTTATTCAAATCGAGCAAGTTTATTAGCATCTTTAGATCGAGCGAGAGAACAAGGAGAGTTATTTAGTGAGTTTTCTAGTCAATCTAGTTTCTTTCAAGATGAACTTTTATTCGAAATGGATTATGTACAAATAGAAGATTTTAGTATAGCGAAAAAACTAGCAGACGAGAAAGAGCTAATCGGGACATTCGTTTCGAGTCACCCATTAAAGGAACTCCGTCCAAGCCTAAGAGGGAATGGCTATATAACTATGCGGGAAGTGCAGAGATTTATTGGGAAACGTCGTATTTCTTCCGCTGTACTTGTTCAATCACTTAAAACAATTAGAACAAAGCGCGGAGATCCGATGGCTTTTCTAGTAATTGGCGATGAGACAGGAGAGGTGGATGCTGTCGTATTCCCAGAACTTTACCGTAACATTAACCAATGGCTTAAAGAGGAGTTAATGATTACTGTTAAAGGAAAAGTAGAATACAGGAATAACAAACTCCAATGGGTTTTAGAAGATGTTCAACCATTTAGTGAAAACCAGTTAGACCAAAAATCTAGTAAAATAATGTTTGTTAAAGTTACACCAAATAAAAGAGATACTGCTTTACAAACGATTCAACAAATTGCGAATAAATACCCAGGGAGTACATCTATCATTATTTATCATGAGGAAACGAAACGAACGTATCAACTTTCTCAGGGTTATAATATCCATGCTAATTATGATAGTTTAAAAGCATTAAGGCATTTTTTTGGTAACGAAAATGTAGTATTGAAAAATAATTAAAAAAAGTACATTTGCAAGTAGTTTTTTTGATAAATTAAATGGGCGTTACTTTACATGATTCATCCATCTGATATAATGTAGGATTATAAGTGGTCAGACCACTAGGGGTTATTATTATTGAATTTTATTTATAAAATCAAAGGGGCGAATAATAAAAATGGCAAGTCTAAAAGACGAATCACTACACATGCATAAAGTAAATCAAGGGAAATTAACGATTCAATCCAAGGTTCCGGTTAGAAATTCAAAAGATTTAAGCTTAGCATATTCACCAGGCGTTGCAGAACCTTGCAAAGAAATACATGATCGAGAAGAATCTGTATATGATTATACAATGAAAGGTAATATGGTAGCTGTAGTGAGTGATGGATCAGCGGTATTGGGTCTTGGTAACATAGGTCCAGAGGCAGCTCTTCCTGTAATGGAAGGTAAATCAGTATTATTTAAAGCATTTGCAGGTGTGGATTCATTCCCAATCTGTTTAGATACGCATGATGTAGATAAAATTGTGGAAACAGTTAAATTAATGGAACCAACCTTTGGTGGTGTTAATTTAGAAGATATTGCCGCTCCTAATTGCTTTATTATTGAAGAACGACTTAAAAATGAAACAAATATACCTATATTCCATGATGATCAACATGGTACAGCAATTGTAACTGTAGCGGGATTAATTAATGCATTGAAACTCGTGGGAAAATCTTTTTCGAATATACGTGTAGTGGCTAATGGTGCAGGAGCTGCTGGTATAGCCATTATTAAGCTACTAAAACATTTTGGTGTGCATGATGTGATTATGTGCGATTCCAAAGGTGCTATATATGAAGGTAGGCCGTATGGAATGAACAGCGTGAAGGAACAAGTAGCAAAATATACAAATAGAAATAAAATAGAAGGTAGTTTGAACGAAGTAATAGAAGGTGCCGATGTATTCATCGGGGTTTCAGTAGCTGGTGCTTTAACAAAAGAAATGATTACAAAAATGAATGATGATCCTATTATTTTTGCAATGGCAAACCCGGATCCAGAAGTAATGCCTGAAGTTGCAAAAGAAGCGGGAGCGAAAGTTATCGGTACAGGGCGTTCTGATTTTCCGAATCAAGTAAACAATGTTTTGGCATTTCCGGGAATCTTCCGTGGTGCTTTAGATGTTCGTGCTACAAGAATTAATGAGGAGATGAAAATCGCCGCTGCAGAGGCTATAGCTTCACTGGTTTCTGAAGAAGAACTTCATGATGATTATGTGATTCCAGCTCCTTTTGATGATCGTGTTGCTCCTACGGTTGCAGCAAGTGTTGCCAAAGCTGCAATGGAAACAGGCGTTGCAAGAATTACATTGAACCCGGAAGAAATTGCTGAAAAAACAAGAAGATTAACAAAAAATTAAAATTCCGTCGAATCCTTTAAAGGAGAAGTTACTGATTGTGTCAATGCTACCAAATCAGAAAGCTTACCATGGTGTACTAGAGCAAATTCGTATTTTTATTCACGAAAATCAATTGAAACCGGGAGACAAGCTCCCATCCGAAAGAGAACTAGCGGAATCTTTAGGAACAGGAAGGTCTTCCGTACGAGAAGCGCTTCGTGCACTTGAACTATTAGGAATTATCGAAACAAGACACGGGGAAGGAACTTTTCTTAGCTCGTATCGTTCTTTTCAAACAGTTAAAATATTAGCATCCTTTATTCTAGGTAATAGTAGTACGAAAGAAAGTATTATTACTACACGCAAATTAATTGAAAAAGAAGCGGCAAAACTAGCTTTACAAAAAGTTGAAGATAAAGATATTACACAATTTAAAAAGATAATTCAGGACTTAATTAATAATCCAAAGCAAATGCACATCGATTTTTTCACTCTTATTTTAAATAAAACAGAGAATGAACTACTGTTGATAATCTGGCAACTGATCTTGGAATTCTCCCAAATATTCGATAAAGGATTTTATGACTCTCCATTCTATCAACAGTTAGTTGATCTTTATGAAAAAGAAGATTATTCACGAATAGAAGATTTATTTATGAAACAGTTTTTCAGTTAAATATATTCTTATACCGGTAAATTATGACAAAATTTTTAAAAGCCCTTTGTTATACTTTAGGAAAATTTATCCCACCTAAACGGGTAGTAAGACTCCCCCTCAAACTTCTAGGGGGGATCAACAGCTCGTAAAGGTCCGATAAGTGCGACTAACCATCAGTGGCGGATGAAGGCCCCCACTAATGGAAGTCTTCTTTAAAGGATTAAAAAATATTATCTCGCTATTTTGACGACAACCTAGTTTTTAATCAACACATAACAAAGGTAAAGATGTGCAGAGCAAAGGAGGAAACATTTTGCAGCTTAAGGAAATTTTTACAAAGCGAAAGAAATATGCAACAATCCCAAATGAAAATAGTAAAATTGATGTTCCACAAGGACTCATGCAAAAATGTAAAAATTGTAACAAAATATATTATCGTAAAGAAATGAAAAAATCTTTAAATGTTTGTCCAAATTGTGGTTATCATCATCCACTTTCAGCTTGGGAACGAATTGAAAGTTTATTTGACGAAGATACCTTTAAAGAATGGGATGCAAATATAACTTCGTCTAACCCTTTAAATTTCCCGGAATATGAAGAAAAAGTATTAAAAGACTGTGAAAAAACCGGACTCAATGAAGGGGTAGTAACTGGTAAAGGAATGATTAATGGGCAAGAAACTGCATTCGCAGTAATGGACTCGTACTTTAGAATGGGGAGTATGGGTTCTGTAGTCGGCGAAAAAATTGCTAGATCAGTTGAAAATGCACGTAAAGAATCTCTTCCTTTTATCATTTTTACAGCTTCAGGTGGAGCAAGAATGCAAGAAGGAATACTTAGCCTAATGCAGATGGCAAAAACCTCTGTAGCTATTAAGAGGTTTAGCGATGATGGTGGTCTAATGATCTCTGTTATGACTCACCCAACAACTGGTGGAGTCTCAGCTAGTTTTGCATCCATTGGGGATTATAACTTTGCAGAGCCAGGAGCATTAATAGGATTTGCTGGAAGAAAAGTAATTGAACAAACCATTCGGGAAAAACTTCCTAAAGATTTCCAAACATCGGAGTTCTTAATGGAACATGGACAGTTAGACAAGATTATTCACAGACATGAAATGAAAAACCTTCTTACTACGATTCTAGAGATGCATCAAAAGGAGGTTAATTGACGTGAAGCAAATCCTTGAATTTGAAAAACCAATTATTAATTTGAAGGATAAAATTGCTGAATTAAAGAAGTTTACAGCAGATAGTGAAATTGATTTAACCGAAGAAATAAATAAATTGGAAGATAGGTTGGAACAATTAGAAGACGACATATATGGTAATTTAAAACCATGGGATCGGGTTCAAATGGCAAGGCATTCTGAACGACCAACAACTCTAGATTATATCCACCAATTATTTACCAACTTTATTGAATTTCATGGCGACCGTCGTTATGGAGATGATCAAGCTATTGTGGCAGGAATTGCCTATTATAAGGACAAACCTGTAACAGTTATAGGACACCAACGAGGAAAAGACACAAAAGAAAATATTAAACGTAATTTTGGTATGCCACATCCAGAAGGCTATCGTAAAGCTTTACGTCACATGGAACAAGCTCAAAAGTTCAATCGCCCAATCATTACATTTATTGATACAAAAGGTGCATATCCTGGAAGAGCGGCTGAAGAGCGGGGGCAAAGTGAGGCTATTGCCAAAAACCTTATGGAGATGGCTGGATTTACTGTTCCTATTGTATGTATTGTGATAGGTGAAGGTGGTAGCGGAGGGGCTCTAGGTTTAGGTATTGGTGATCATATCCATATGTTAGAGAATTCTACATATTCCGTTATTTCACCAGAAGGAGCAGCTTCTATTTTATGGAAAGATGCTAGCTTAGCTAAAAAAGCAGCAGAATCTATGAAAATCACTGCTAATGATTTGAAAGAACTAAATGTCATTGATCAAGTTATTCCGGAGCCCAAAGGTGGAGCACATCAAGACATAAAAGTACAAGCTGAAAAAATAGATGTCGTTCTCGAACAATCGATTCGAGAATTAAGTAAATATACAACTGATGAATTATTAGAAAAAAGATGGGAAAAATATAAAAATATAGGTGATTATAAACTGTTATAATCAAAATCGATTAAAGACTGATAGAGTATTTATCAGTCTTTCATTTTTCACTTTATTTCAAAAAAATATTTTTCGACCTTTTTCAATGATATTTGTTGATATTTGTGGAGTTTTAATTTATCTTAAACATATATCGATTATATGAAACAGCTGTTTAAAATGAATTAGTACAGCTTTTATAAATTAAATTTAAGTCTACTGAGGTGGAAAAAATGCTTAAAAAAATCGGTGTATTAACGAGTGGTGGAGATGCACCCGGTATGAATGCTGCAATTCGTGCTGTAGTTAGAAAAGCAATATACCATAATATTGAAGTATACGGAATTAGATATGGTTATCAAGGATTAATGGAAGGTAACATTAAAAAGATGGATCTAGGTTCTGTTGGTGATATTATTCACCGTGGTGGTACTATATTAGCTACGGCCAGAAGTCAGGAATTCAAAACAGAAGAAGGACAACAAAGGGCTATCGAGCAACTAAATAAATGGGGTATCGAAGGTCTTGTTGTTATTGGTGGAGACGGTAGCTTCCGTGGTGCACAGAAATTAACAAGTAGAGGATTTCCTTGTATCGGGGTTCCAGGAACTATTGATAACGATATACCAGGAACTGATTTTACCATTGGGTTTGATACGTCTTTAAATACAGTCTTAGAAGCAATTGATAAAGTTCGTGACACAGCAACATCTCATGAGCGTACATATATTATTGAGACTATGGGAAGAAACGCTGGTGATTTAGCATTATGGGCTGGATTAGCTGGTGGTGCAGAAAGTATTATAATTCCAGAGGTAGATGAAGAATTTTCGAATATAATTCATCGGTTGGAACGTAGTCGCGAAAGAGGTAAAAGACATAGCATTATCGTATTAGCGGAAGGTGTTGGTAATGCTTTTGAATTTAGTGAACGGATAAAGAAAGAAACTGGAATAGAAACAAGAGTTACTGTTTTAGGGTATATTCAACGTGGAGGTTCTCCGACTGCTCAAGATAGAGTTTTAGCAAGTCGTCTCGGTGCTAGGGCTGTAGAACTTTTAATTGAAAATAAATCCGACCGAATGGTTGGAATACGAAATAACGAAATAGTGGATAATGACATCGATGATATTTTATCGGGTAAACACCATTTAAATAAGGGAATGTATAATTTATCCAAAGAATTATCGATTTAATTACCGCTTAGGAGGAATACAATAATGAGAAATACTAAAATCGTTTGTACAATTGGACCTGCTTCAGAGTCTGTTGAAACATTGGAAAAGCTAATCGATGCTGGAATGAATGTGGCTCGATTAAATTTTTCACATGGGGATTTTGATGAACATGGTGCTAGAATAAAAAATATCCGTATGGCAGCTGAAAATAAAAAGAAAACAGTAGCGATCCTTTTAGATACGAAAGGTCCAGAAATAAGAACAGGTAGTTTTGTAAATGGTCAAGACGAAATCGTTGCTGGGCAAACAGTATATATTTCTATGAATGAAATGGAAGGAACTGCAGAACGTTTTTCAGTTACATACCCAGGTTTAATTGATGATGTTCACGAAGGATCTAAGATTCTCCTAGATGACGGATTGATTGAATTGGAAGTAACTGCTATAGATAAACATACTAATGAAATTAGAACAACTGCATTAAATAGCGGAACGATAAAAAATAAAAAGGGCGTAAACGTACCAAATGTTTCTGTTAAACTTCCTGGATTAACTGAAAAAGATAAAAAGGACATTGAATTTGGGATTGAACAGGATGTTGATTTTATTGCAGCTTCATTTGTTCGTCGTGCATCTGATGTGTTAGAAATTAAAGAGGTATTAGAAAATAATAACGCAACACATATCAAAATCATCCCTAAGATTGAGAATCAAGAAGGGATTGACAACATCGATCGCATTTTACAAGTTAGTGATGGTTTAATGGTAGCTAGAGGAGATTTAGGTGTTGAAATTCCTGCCGAAGATGTTCCATTAGTACAAAAAGAATTAATTAAAAAATGTAATAATGCAGGAAAGCCAGTTATAACAGCTACACAAATGTTAGATTCTATGCAACGTAACCCACGTCCTACAAGAGCTGAGGCTTCAGACGTAGCGAATGCTATTTTTGATGGGACAGATGCCATTATGTTATCTGGTGAAACAGCAGCGGGTAATTATCCAGTAGAATCGGTTCAAACAATGAATAACATTGCATTAAAAGCAGAATCAGCACTAGACTATCATGCTGTGTTAGAAGAACGCTCCAAAGAGGTAGATATGAACATTGCAGAAGCAATTACACAATCTGTTTCCCATACGGCAATGAACCTAAATATTGATACAATCATTGCCCCTACAGAAAGTGGACATACTCCAAGTATGATCTCCAAATACCGTCCGAAAGCAACTATATTAGCTGTGACAGTTAATGAAAAAGTAAATCGTCAACTTTCACTTGTGTGGGGTGTTCATGCAGTGATGGGAAGACAAACAACTTCTACTGACGAGATGTTAAGTGTTGCCATAGACAAAGGTCTTGAGTCAGGGTTATGTCATCGTGGAAATCGTGTCATTATCGCGGCAGGAGTTCCGGTTGGGGAAAGTGGAACAACCAATTTGATTAAAGTTCATGTCATTGGTGATGTTATTGCTAAAGGTCAAGGAATTGGTAAGCAAAGTGCATATGGAAAAGCAGTAAAAGTGAAAAATGCAGATGAAGCTATTTCAAAAGTTCAACAAGGTGATATTGTTGTTGCCTATGGTACGGATCGAGAAATGATGCAAGCATTAGAAAAAGCGAGCGGAATTGTTACTGTAGAAGGTGGACTAACATCACATGCTGCCGTTGTTGGCTTAAACCTTGGAATTCCAGTAATTGTAGGTGTTGATAATGCATTTGAAATAATTGAAGATGGCCAAGAACTTACAATTGATGGTTCTAAGGGTGATATTTATAAAGGTCATGCTAAAGTACTTTAAGAACTGTACAATACTTTTTGAACGACTTAAATAATATAAACAATAAAAATCGGCTGTTTTGCCGATTTTTATTGTTATAATAGGGGGATTAGGTAAATGCGATGGTTATTACTAGCTTTATTCATTCTTCCAGCTTGTGAAATTGGTGTTTTTGTTTGGATTGGTGGAAAGATTGGCCCATGGTGGGTAGTATTACTAATTTTATTGACAGGGATCATAGGTATAACGATTGCTAAGATACAAGGTACCTATACGTTACAAAAAGCAAGGATATCCATAAATAATGGGCAAGTCCCAACAGAACAAATCATGGATGGAATTTGCATTTTGATAGGTGCAGTATTTTTATTATCTCCAGGTTTTATTACAGATACCATTGGCCTTTTACTTGTTTTACCGATATTGAGAAAGCCGCTAAAAAGGGTTTTGTATCATTTTATAAAAAGAAAAATGAGTAACGGAACTTTTATTTTTCGAAGATGGTAAATGGTTTACCCTTTAACAAATGTTTTAACTAATTTAAATATACCTGTTTGATAACATACATTAATTAGAATAAGAATAAATGGGGTAATAATTAATCCAACTAGTCCCCATATTTTAAATCCAATAAAATAACCAATGAGTGCTAAAAGAGGATGTATCCCCATATTAGATGATAAAATCTTAGGTTCCAAAATTTGCCTGCTAATAATAACAATCATATAAAGGATGGATAAACCGATAGTTAGGGTGTAGTTTCCGCTAACAAATAAATAAACAATCCAAGGAATAAAGATAAAACCAATACCAACAAAAGGAATTAAATCAACAAGAGCACTAAATGCCGCAATGGTTAGGGCTTGGTCAACTTTAAGAATGAGAAGCCCGGTAAAAATGGTTATGCCAGAGATACCGATTAATGTAAACTGCGCCTTCATAAATCCCCCTATTCCTTTTTTAAAATGAATATTAAGTTGTTTGGTGATGGAATTAACTTTATTGGGTATTAATTTAATTATTTTTTTCCTTAACGAATACCATTCATTGGAAATAATAAATGTTCCAATAATAATAAAGATCAAAATGGCAATGGAATTGGGAAGATGGCTTAAGAAATTTGGAATAAAAATAAGAAAATCTTGTAAAAAGGTTGACCCTTTTGATCCAATATGGTTCATTATTTCTTCCAGGGTATTTTTTATGGTAGTTTGTTGTGTCGTGTCTAGTGACAAGAAAATTGATAGTATTTTTTGTTGAATTGGTAAAACAGAAGTATTAAAGAAATCTTTCATATAAATAACCAATTCTTGAAAATAGATTGGCAATTTTTCTGCTAGAAATAATGTTCCTTGATAAATTTCTAAAAACGCTATAAAAAGAATACCAAGTAAACTAAAAATAATGATACAAATACTGATTATTACAGAAAGAGCCCTTGGGAAATTTAGTGTTTTTTGCAAGAAATCTACTAAAGGGTTCATAAGGTATGCTATTAAAAATGCAATAATGATTGGATATATATATGGAAGTGTATTAACAAAGATAAAATAACCAGTCAACAATAAAATCATTAAAAGTAAAATACGAGAAAATTGCATCCAATATCGTTTATACATAGGTATCCCCCAATGAGCTGCATCTACAATCTCCTTTTTACTTTACTTATGCTACTTGGAAGAAAAATAGACATATAAATTACCATACTAATTTGTACTATTTTAATAGGTATTTTACGTTAAATTAAAAAGTTAAACGGTTTCAATTCACTTTCTCTTCGTTTTACTTTATAATTGATTTTGGGGAAGGCAATATTTATATAAAAATAAATGAATATTTCCTAAAAAACGAATTAATGATATACTAAGTAATATAAATATTGTCTGAAAGTTGTAAGTAACATATATAGAAAAGGAGATGTTTCATATGACAACAACTACGAAAGGGCTTGAAGGGGTAGTAGCATCAAGATCACAAATTAGTTCGATCATAGATGATCAACTAACGTATGTTGGGTATACGATTGATGACTTAGCCGAAAATGCTAGTTTTGAAGAAGTAGTTTTTTTATTATGGAATAAAAAATTACCGAATCAAAAAGAACTAGATGCTATTAAAAAAGAGCTGGCGGAGAATATGGAAGTTCCCAATGAGATTTATGAACATTTAAAATCTTACGACATGTCAAAAGTACATCCGATGGCTGCTTTAAGAACTGCTGTATCGATGCTTGCTTTATACGATGACGAAGTAGATGTTATGGAAGCGGATGCAAATAAGCGCAAAGCAATTCGTATTCAAGCTAAAATCGCAACAATTGTAACAGCGTTTTCTAGAATTCGTAAAGGGAAAGAACCGGTTAAACCTAAAAAGGACTTAAGCTATTCAGAAAACTTCTTATATATGTTGAACGGAAAACAAGCAAATTCCATCGAAGTTGAAGCAATTGAAAAAGCATTAGTATTACATGCTGACCATGAATTAAATGCTTCTACATTTACTGCAAGGGTATGTGTTGCTACATTATCTGATGTTTATTCTGGTATCACTGCCGCAATTGGTGCATTAAAAGGACCATTGCATGGTGGAGCTAACGAAGCAGTTATGAAAATGCTATTAGAAATTGGCGAAGAAGAGAATGCAATCCCATATATTGAGAAGAAAATTGCAAATAAAGAAAAAATAATGGGAATGGGACACCGTGTGTATCGTACTGGTGATCCGCGTGCTAAACATTTGAAAGAGATGTCTAAACAATTAACTAAAATAACAGGACAAGAGAAATGGTATAACATGTCTGTTGAAATAGAGGACTATATTAAGAAAAATAAAGGATTGCCTGCAAATGTTGATTTCTATAGTGCTTCTGTTTATCATAGCTTAGGTATAGACTATGATTTATTTACACCTATTTTTGCGGTGAGCCGTACTTCGGGTTGGTTAGCGCATATACTAGAACAGTATGAAGATAATCGTTTAATTCGCCCAAGAGCTGAGTATATTGGCCCACAAAAACAAAAATATATACCTTTATCACAACGTTCATAGTCTAAATATTATTAAAATCATTATTATTTTACCATTTCTTATGAATCTATTAGAATATTGAATAGTAGGTAAAAGCTATTCCTACTATTCAGTTTGTATATTTGTATAATACTAGGAGGTAATTTTTATGACACAAGGAGAAAAAATTGTAGTAGAGAATGGACAAATGAATGTACCGAATAATCCTATTATTCCGTTCATTGAAGGGGATGGAACGGGTCCGGATATTTGGGCAGCTGCGAAAAAAGTAATTGAAGCAGCAGTTGAAAAAGCATATGATGGCTCTAAAAAAATCGATTGGCTAGAAGTGTATGCTGGTGAAAAGGCTTATAATAAATTTGGTGAATGGCTCCCACAAGATACGTTAGATAAAATTAATGAGTATAAAATTGCAATTAAAGGACCTTTAACTACTCCAATCGGTGGGGGAATTCGTTCATTAAACGTTGCGCTTAGACAAGAACTTGATTTATTTACATGTCTTCGCCCAGTTCGTTACTTTGAAGGGGTACCTTCTCCAGTTAAACGTCCTGAAGATGTAGATATGGCAATTTTCCGTGAAAATACAGAAGATATTTATGCTGGTATTGAATGGCAAAAAGGTACAGACGAGGTTAAAAAGGTAATCGAATTTTTACAAAATGAGATGGGTGTACATAAAATCCGTTTCCCAGAAACATCTGGAATTGGTATTAAACCTGTTTCTGAAGAAGGGACAAAACGTCTAGTTCGTTCTGCAATCCAATATGCTTTAGATGAAAATCGTAAGAGTGTTACATTAGTACATAAAGGTAACATCATGAAATTTACAGAAGGTGCATTTAAGCAATGGGGTTATGAAGTTGCTGAAGAAGAGTTCGGTGATAAAGTATTTACATGGTCCGAGTACGATCGAATTGTTGAAAAAGATGGAAAAGATGCTGCTAATAAAGCACAAGATGAAGCATTAGCTCAAGGTAAAATCCTGGTTAAAGATGCTATAGCAGATATTTTCTTACAACAAATTCTAACTCGTCCAAAAGAGTTTGATGTAGTAGCAACCATGAATTTAAATGGTGACTATATTTCTGATGCTTTAGCTGCTCAGGTAGGTGGAATTGGTATTGCTCCTGGAGCTAATATAAACTATGACACTGGACACGCTATTTTCGAAGCTACTCATGGTACAGCACCTAAATATGCTGGACTTGATAAAGTAAACCCATCATCAGTTATCTTATCTGCGTGCTTAATGCTAGATCACTTAGGATGGAGAGAGGCATCACAATTAATTATGAATTCTATGGACAAGACAATTGCATCAAAAGTTGTTACTTATGATTTTGCACGTCTTATGGATAATGCTACAGAAGTTAAATGTTCTGAATTCGCTGATGAGCTAATTAAAAATTTAGGATAATGAATCCTGAAAAATAATGGGTATCACCACGAGTTTTGTGGTGAACCCATCCTTTCTATATGGAAGGAAACCAACTGGAATTTTCAATCAAAACAAAAAGGGGTTAATCTTTTATGGGATTAAAACGTAATAAAATTTCTGTTATCGGTTCTGGATTTACCGGGGCAACTACCGCTCTAATGATTGCACAAAAAGAATTGGGAGATGTTGTATTAGTAGATATTCCAAATATGGAAAACCCTACTAAAGGTAAAGCGCTAGATATGGCTGAAGCAGCTCCAGTACAGGGGTTTGATGCAAGGGTAATAGGTACAGCTGATTATGCGGATACTAAAGATTCCGATCTTGTCATTATTACTGCAGGTATTGCACGTAAGCCAGGTATGAGCCGTGATGACTTAGTAAATACTAATGCTAAGATTATGAAAAATGTTACACAAGAAATCGTCAAGCATTCTCCAGAAACAACAATTGTTGTTTTAACGAATCCTGTTGATGCAATGACTTATACAGTTTATAAGGAATCTGGATTTCCTAAAGAACGTGTTATTGGTCAATCTGGTGTTTTGGATACAGCAAGGTTTAGGTCGTTTGTTGCGGAAGAACTGAATGTATCGGTAAAAGACGTAACTGGCTTTGTTCTTGGAGGACATGGTGACGATATGGTCCCACTCATCCGTTATTCCTATGCAGGTGGCATTCCTTTAGAGAAATTAATTTCCAAAGAGCGCCTTGAAGCGATTGTTCAGCGTACTCGAACTGGTGGAGGGGAGATTGTTAATTTACTTGGAAATGGAAGCGCCTATTATGCTCCAGCAGCATCTTTAACGGTTATGGCAGAGGCTATACTAAAGGATCAACGACGAATTCTTCCATCTATTGCTTACTTAGAGGGAGAATATGGCTACCAGAATATTTATTTAGGTGTTCCAACTATATTAGGTGGAAATGGTATTGAAGAAATTATCGAGTTAGATCTAACCGAAGAAGAGAAAGCTGCACTGGATAAATCAGCCGAATCAGTAAAGAAAGTACTTAACGTTTTAGAATAAGAGATAAATGAACTTCTACTTATATATAAGTAGAAGTTTTTTTGCAGATGGGAAAGTATAAATTCTTTCCCATCTGGCGCTCCAATTATTCGCCTCTACATATTTACAACTAAGGCATACCCCCGAACTAATAGAGGATGCCAAGTTATCTAATAAAGAAAACTGCCATCAATGGGGGAACTTCATCCACCACTGATGGTTAGTCGCACTTACGGAGCAGTTGATCTCCATAATGTAAAGAAAGTGTAAAATTCACCTAACTTTTCCCTGTTTGCTATCATTCAATGGTAATATTAGAATTAAAGAAAACTTTACTTCTATAGGGGGTATTTAGGTGGCGCAAAAAATTCTAATTGTAGATGACGAAAAGTCCATTGTAACATTATTAAATTATAATTTAGAGAAAGCTGGCTATATAACCGATACTGCATTTGATGGAAAAGAAGCTATTCAAAAAATTGAACAAAATAATGATTATAATTTGGTAGTTTTAGATTTAATGCTCCCTGAAATAGATGGGATGGAAGTTTGTAAATATTTGCGCAGTAATAAAAACGATACACCAATCCTCATGTTAACAGCTAAAGATGATGAATTTGATAAAATACTTGGTTTAGAGCTAGGAGCTGATGACTATTTAACGAAGCCTTTTAGCCCGAAAGAAGTTATTGCACGTATTAAAGCAATTTTGCGTAGATCAAATATGACTCCAGCCTCGCAATTTTCTACCATCCGCATAGGTGAGTTAATTATATACCCGGAAAGATATGAAGCGGAAATAAATTCAAATAGTATTACCTTTACAAGAAAGGAATTTGAACTCCTATATTTTCTAGCAACTAATAAAGGAAAGGTCATTTCAAGGGATCAGTTATTAAGCGGTGTTTGGGATTATGATTTTGTTGGCGATACGCGAATTGTTGATGTGCATATAAGCCATTTACGTGAGAAAATCGAACCAAATTCAAAAAAGCCAGTTTATATTAAGACGGTACGTGGTCTTGGTTATAAGCTGGAGGAACCAAGGGTATGAAAAGTCTTATTAAAAAACCACTTTCATATTATATGCTTATCATTTTTGTCCTTTCCGTGATTAATGGATTGCTTTTATTTCCTATTGTAGATAATGTAATTATACTTATTGCTATATTAATTATTAACTTTTGTATATTAACATTATTTCTGCAATTTTTTAACGTTAATCATATGAAGCCGTTGAGTAAAGCAATTACTATTCTCTCTGAAATAAATCAAGGGAACTATCGGGTAAGGTTTCACTTTTCAGGGAACAATATTATTGGAACAATAAGCAAAGAAATAAATTCTTTAGCAAGAAATATGAATGAATATTCTATCCAAGAAAAAATGCAACGGGAACAATTAACTACCATTATAGAAAATACAGAAAATGGATTAGTATTAATTGATGAAAAAGGCTATATTCATTTAGTGAACAGGAAATTTTTAACGATTTACGGTAAAACTATGAAAGAATATAAAGGTTATCTTTATTATGAAGTGCTGGAAGAAGAAGTGTTTCATAAAACGATTCAAAATGCCTTTTTATATGAAGAAAATGTTAAAAATGAATTTACGCATTATGAAGGAACAGAAAAAGTATATTACCAAATCATTGGAGTTCCAATTTTTAACGAAAAAAACCGACTAAAGGGTGCTGTTCTTGTCATTCATGATATAACAGAATTGAAAAAGTTAGAATTAATGCGAAAAGACTTTGTTGCTAATGTTTCTCATGAATTAAGAACCCCAATTACTTCTATACGCGGTTTTGCTGAAACATTATTAGAAGATGATTTAAAAAATAAAGAAGTTGCGAAAGAATTTTTAACCATTATATATAACGAAAGTGATCGAATGCAACTGCTTATTGAAGATTTGCTTACCTTGTCTCGCTTAGAGCAGGAGAATTTTCAGCTCATTGTAAATGAAATTGATGTGGAAGGGTTATTAAAAGACATCATTCCGGCTTATCAAATGAAGGCAAGGAAGAAAAAGATAAGCATTGCTTTTTCTGTGGATGAAAAATTAAAGTTTAAAGCAGATAAGGAAAAAATTAAACAAATTATTATTAATTTATTAGATAATGCCATTCATTATACACAAGAACAAGGTAAAGTCTCTCTAGCGATCAATTCAACCGAAGAATACGTACACATCCATGTTTCAGATACTGGTATGGGAATTGATAAGGCTGTTTTACCGCGTATCTTTGAACGATTCTATCGAGTGGACAAAGCGCGAAGTAGGAACACCGGTGGGACAGGATTAGGGCTTGCAATTGTTAAACACATTGTAGATGTCCATGATGGTAAAATTGAAATAGATAGTGAAATCAATAAAGGTACACATATCCATATTTATCTACCTAGGAAATAACATCTACTGACACAAAGTAGGTGTTTGTTTTTATTTCCTTCAGATTAAATGATAAAATAAGCTTTAAGCGATTGTTCACACGCATTTTAAGTGTAATGATAATTGGAGGATTATACATGACAACAAAAAAACTAGTCTTGATTGATGGAAATAGTATCATCTACCGTGCATTCTTTGCGCTTCCATTATTGAATAATGATAAAGGGGTTTATACAAATGCCGTTTATGGATTTACAACGATGTTATTAAGGATATTACAAGAAGAAAAACCCACCCATCTATTAGTAGCTTTTGATGCCGGAAAGACTACCTTTAGGCATGAAACGTATAAAGAATACAAAGGAGGGCGTCAAAAAACTCCGCCAGAACTTTCCGAACAGTTTCCGGTTTTGAAAGAATTGCTTGATGCCTTTCAGATTAAGCATTACCAATTGGAGCAATATGAGGCCGATGATATCATTGGAACACTTTCTTTACAAGGAAAGGAAAAGGGTTACGATGTAACAGTCATATCGGGTGACAAGGATATGTTGCAACTCGTATCTGATAAAGTTACCGTAAGTGTTACAAAAAAAGGGATAAGCGAAGTGGATCAATATACCCCAGAGTTTTTAATGGAAAAAATGGAGATTACTCCCGAACAAATTATTGATTTGAAAGCCTTAATGGGGGATAGTTCGGATAATATTCCAGGGGTACCCGGAGTAGGACAAAAAACAGCTACTAAACTACTTAAGCAATACCCAACTTTAGAGGAAGTTTACGAACATATCGATGATGTTAGTGGAAAGAAACTAAAAGAAAAATTGGCTACTCATAAAGATGATGCTTTTATGAGTAAAGATTTAGTGACTATTAATCGGGACTCTCCTATAGAAATAAAAATAGACGATATTGTATATGAAGGTTATTCGGAACATGAGGTAAGTACAAAGTTTAAAGAATTGGGATTTTTATCGCTTTTAGATAAAGTATCTGCAGATTCAATAGATAGTGATGCACCAACAGAATTAAAAGAGATTGAATTTACGATAGTTGATGAAGTAAAAGAGGAACTATTTACGAATCAGGATGCATTTATCGTAGAATTGGCTGGAGAAAATTATCATTCTGACGATATTTTAGGATTTAGTATTGTAAATGAAAATAAAAAATTCTTTGTACCTGTTGATGTTGCTTTACATTCAGATGTGTTTAAAAAATGGGCAGAAGATGAAACAAAGGAAAAACAAGTTTTTGACGCTAAAAAGACATTAGTTTCTTTATTACGAAATGAAATTCATATTAAAGGGATTCGTTTTGATATGTTATTAGCTTCTTACTTGTTAAACCCTTCAGAAAATAACCATGATATACCTGCCATTGCAAACCGGATGGGATATAGGGATGTCTTGTTTGATGAAGAAGTATACGGAAAAGGTGCAAAGTGGAAGGTTCCTGAACAGGAAAAACTAGCTGAGCATATTGTTCGGAAGGCAAATACATTATTTCATTTAAAAGATAAAATGGAAGAGAAATTAAAAGAAAATGAACAATTTACCTTATTAAATGAATTGGAAATGCCCATTGCACTCATTTTAGGAGAAATGGAGCATCAGGGAGTACTAATTGATACGAACAAAATTAAAGAAATGGGCGAAGATTTAAAGGCAAGACTAGATACTCTAGAAAAAGAAGTACATGAACTGGCGGGGGAAACATTTAACCTTAATTCTCCAAAACAACTAGGTCCGATTTTATTCGAGAAATTAGGGCTTCCCGTTATTAA
Source organism: Oceanobacillus caeni (assembly GCF_019037185.1). Lineage (GTDB taxonomy): Bacteria > Bacillota > Bacilli > Bacillales > Amphibacillaceae > Oceanobacillus > Oceanobacillus caeni. The sequence goes on along the minus strand of NZ_JAHHXM010000002.1, from coordinate 181,560 downwards.
GAAAACAAAAACAGGATATTCTACTGCTGCAGATGTTCTGGAACGACTTGTAGATGAGCATGAAATCATCCCGAAATTATTGCTTTATAGACAATTGGGCAAACTCCAATCAACTTATATTGAAGGATTATTAAAGGTAATCAATAAAGAAACAAATAAAGTTCATACCCGTTTTAATCAAGCGTTGACACAAACTGGCAGATTAAGTTCTGTTGATCCTAACTTACAAAATATTCCAATCCGATTAGAGGAAGGTAGAAAGATCCGTAAAGCATTTGTGCCGTCGGAAAAAGATTGGGTCATGTTTGCTGCGGATTATTCTCAAATTGAATTACGTGTTTTGGCCCATATATCAAAGGATGAAAAACTAATTCAAGCATTCCAGAATAATCTAGATATTCATACGCAAACCGCTATGGATGTTTTCCATGTTGAAGCGGACGAAGTGACTGCGAATATGCGTAGGCAAGCAAAAGCAGTAAACTTTGGAATTGTTTATGGAATAAGTGATTTTGGATTATCACAGAATCTAAAAATTTCTAGAAAAGAAGCAAAACAATTTATTGATCGTTATTTTGATATTTATACCGGTGTACAAAACTACATGGAAGAAATTGTTCAAGAAGCAAAATTAAATGGTTATGTAACGACAATTATGAATCGCAGAAGATATCTACCAGAAATAAACAGTAGAAATTTTAATGTGAGAAGTTTTGCTGAACGGACAGCAATGAATTCTCCTATTCAAGGAAGTGCTGCAGATATTATTAAAAAAGCAATGATTGATTTGCATACGAAATTGAAGGAAGAGAAAATGCAAGCACGCATGTTGCTACAAGTACACGATGAATTAATTCTCGAAGCTCCAAGGGAAGAAGTGGAAAAGTTAAAGGTAATCGTACCGGAAATGATGGAAGGTACTGTAGAATTAAGGGTTCCTCTTAAAGTGGATTACGCTTTTGGGGATAGTTGGTTTGATGCAAAGTAAGGAGTAGTAGCGATGCCTGAATTACCAGAAGTAGAGACGATAAGAAAAACACTTATACCACTAGTCTCTAATAAAACAATAGATAAAGTAGAAGTATACTGGCCAAAAATGGTGAAAGTCCCAGATGATGTCGAGAGATTTAAATTATTGTTGCAAGGGCAAACGATTCAAAGAATGGGAAGAAGAGGGAAATTTTTATTATTCTATTTAAATGATGTCGTTCTAATTTCTCATTTAAGGATGGAAGGCAAGTATGGAGTTGTTTCTTCAGCTGAACCGATAGAGAAACATACTCATGTTATTTTCACATTTACTAATGGTGAAGACCTTCGTTATAATGATGTTCGCAAATTCGGTACGATGCATGTTTATCCTATTGGCCAAGAGTTCGAAAGTGAACCATTAAAAAAGTTAGGACCTGAACCATTTGATGAAGGTTTTACGCTAGACTATTTATACCAGAAGTTGAAAAGGACAGAGCGCCCTATTAAGGCAGTATTATTAGATCAAACTGTCGTTACAGGTCTTGGAAATATCTATGTTGATGAGACATTATTCCGTGCCAAAATACATCCTTCAAAAAAAGCAAGTCACTTAACAAAAAAAGAAGTAGAACGAATTCGTGATGAATCCATCCATACGTTAGCCGATGCGGTTAAACAGGGCGGAACAACAATCCGTTCTTATGTTAATGGTCAGGGAGAAATGGGGATGTTTCAACAAGAGTTGTTTGTTTATGGACAGGAAAATAAAGAATGTAAACGATGTGGAAATCTAATTTTAAAAACGAAAGTTGCTGGACGTGGCACGCATATTTGTCCTAATTGCCAAAAAGAATAGAGGGATTATGAGATGGCACTAATTATTGGCCTAACAGGTAGTATTGCAAGTGGAAAGAGTACGGTTAGTTTAATGTTTGATGAATTTCGAATACCAGTTGTGGATGCTGATAAAATAGCCAGGGAGGTAGTGTATCCTGGTGAAGAAGCGTATAACAAAATTATTGAGACATTTGGAACCCATTTATTACGGGAAGATAAAACATTAAATCGTAAAAAACTTGGAGAAATTGTATTTGATGACCAAGAAAAATTAGAAACTTTAAATCAAATAGTTCATCCGGCAATACGTAAAAGGATCATAGAAAAACGTGATGGGTTTGTTCAAGATGGGGCTTCATGTGTGGTATTAGATATTCCATTATTATTTGAAAGTAACTTAACAAATTTTGTTGATAAAACAATTGTCGTTTATGTAGACGAGAACGTACAGTTACAAAGATTAATGGAACGAGATGAATTTGGTGAAAGTGAAGCATTAAAGCGTATTAAATCACAAATGCCTGTTAAAGAGAAAGCAAAATTAGCTGATGCTGTCATTAATAATAACAGTTCAAAAACAGCCACTTTTGAACAACTGGAAGATATTTTAAGGAAATGGGATGTCATATAGGAAGTCTAGACTTATTGTCTAGACTTTTTGCTTAAGTTTTTGACCTATTTTAAAGAAAATCCGAAAAAACTTATAAAAACAGAATCACATTCATCTGAAATATGTTATACTATTTATTATAAAGGGGTATTAAGTATAACATAAATAGGAGGAAGAGATTCTGATGGGGAAGACGCGTGTTGCAATTAATGGTTTTGGAAGAATTGGAAGAATGGTTTTTAGGCAGGCTATTGTAGATGAGGATGTCGAAGTGGTTGCAATTAATGCAAGATATCCTACCGAAACGCTTGCACACTTAATTAAATATGATAGTATTCATGGTATTTTTCATGGTGAAGTTACTGCGCTTGAATCAGCTATTAAAGTAAATAACAAAATAGTTGAGGTTGTAAATTCAAGAGAACCTAATAAACTACCGTGGAAGGAATTAAACATAGATGTAGTAATTGAAGCTACAGGAAAATTTAAAACGAAAGAAAGTGCTGGATTACATATCCAAGCTGGAGCGAAAAAAGTCGTAATCACAGCACCAGGTAAAGAAATAGATAAGACAATCGTGATGGGAGTAAACGAACATACGTATCAACCAGAATTGGACCATGTCATTTCTAATGCTTCCTGTACAACGAACTGTTTAGCACCGGTAGTAAAAGTATTAGATGATCATTTTACAATTAAAAACGGATTAATGACTACTGTTCATGCGTACACGAATGATCAAAATAATTTAGATAATCCTCATAAAGACTTAAGGCGTGCAAGAAGTTGTGGCCAATCCATTATACCTACATCTACAGGGGCAGCAAAAGCGTTAGGTGAGGTTTTACCACATTTAAACGGTAAATTACATGGAATGGCATTAAGGGTTCCTACACCGAATGTATCATTAGTGGATCTTGTTGTAGACGTGGAAAAGAGTGTAACGGTTGAAGAAGTGAATCGTGTATTTAAACAGTCTTCAAAACAAGAAATGAATGGCATCATTCATTATAGTGAAGAACCACTTGTTTCTATTGATTATACAACAACGGATTTTTCATCTATTATTGATGGCTTATCTACCATGGTTATAGACGGAAATAAAATAAAAGTTTTGGCTTGGTATGATAATGAATGGGGCTATTCGAAACGAGTTCTTGATCTAACCAAATTAGTTGGGATTAGTTTAAAGGAATTTGCTAGAATTTAATACTTTTAAAACCATCTATTTCCACAGTGAATAGATGGTTTTTCTAGTTGCAAAAGATTCATAAACATTATATACTTCTCATGTTACGATTTGAAAACGAAATGATGTTTTCTGCTTAAAGGGTTAGGACCTCATCCGTACTAACTTTCCCCCGTGGCAGAAAATAAAATAAAAGAAGTTTCTAATGTCTTAAGGGGGAATGTAGTAATGGATACAATGGGAAGACACGTAATAGCTGAACTATGGGGATGCAATATAGACAAATTAAATGATATGGGGTTAATCGAACGTATTTTTGTAGATGCTGCTTTAAAAGCAGGGGCAGAGATTCGTGAAGTTGCCTTTCATAAATTTGCGCCACAAGGTGTTAGTGGTGTCGTGATTATTTCGGAATCCCATTTAACGATTCATAGCTTTCCAGAACATGGATATGCAAGTATTGATGTATTTACTTGTGGAGATATTATTGATCCGAATGTTGCAGCAGATTTTATTGCTGAAGCGTTGGAATGTAAGTCTTATGATCGTGTGGAGATACCGCGGGGAATGGGCCCAATAAAAGAAAAAGACTTTGAAAAAGTATATTAATCATAATAAGTTAATCGAAAATCCGATTTTAAATAAGAATAAAAGGGCTGACTCTTCACGTCAGCCCTTTAATTATGTAATTCACTATTACTTTTTTTGTTAGAGGAAATTGTTAAAACGTGTTACAATATAGGGTAAACAATAGGTCGGGGAGAATGGATATGTCGATTAATAGCAAATTTCGTACTTTTTTTGGTAACCATTTAGAAACGGGTGAGGATCGCTTAGATAAGTCATTGAAAACACGTTATTATAAAGCAATGAAAGATAAGGTTTTTCAAACGCTTGAAAACTTCTTTCAAGCTAGTTCTGAATTCGAAATAAATTCTTTATCAAAAGAACGTGGGGAAATGAGTGTTATTACAAAAAAAGGAAAAAGAGCTTTTATTGTAGTAACAGTCATTATGGTAAGCCCTAATAAAACTGCTGTTGATTTTTCGGTATCTTTAGATTCCGCGATTCCATTGAATTTTGGATATATTACTAAATTAATTAATCGACTATATGATAATTTAAATAAAGAGTTACCGCAACTTTAAATACACCAAGTTTGATAACGATGAATGGGGTTGTAAGGATGAAGTGTCCCAACTGTCAATATAAAAACACAAAAGTTTTTGATTCGCGTCCCACTGATGAAGGAAGATCCATACGTAGACGCCGAGAATGTGAAAACTGTAATTATCGTTTCACTACTTTTGAAAGAATGGAAGAGCCACCTTTAATTGTTGTGAAAAAAGATGGAGTAAGACAAGAATTTTCAAGAGATAAATTAATAAGGGGATTAATAAGGGCTTGCGAAAAAAGACCTGTTCCGTTAGAAAAAATTGAATCAATTGCTTTAGATGTTGAAAAAGAATTGAGAAATGCAGGTTATTCTGAAGTAGATAGTAAGGATGTTGGCGAGAAAGTGATGGATCGCTTGGCGGAAATAGATGAAGTTGCTTATGTAAGGTTTGCTTCTGTTTATCGTCAATTTAAAGATATCACTGTATTTTTAGAGGAATTAAAAGACCTTATTAACGTTGACAGGAAAAATGAATAAAGAGTACTACATAGATAAGGGTGAGAAGATTTGAACTTTATTGGACAAATATTACCGGTTGATGGGTACTATGTATTATTAAAGGATCAATTAACCGCTGATTATACAACATCATTAACTCATCTGTATCAACCGTTAATAGGGATGCAAGCAGTTATGCTGTATCAAACTCTTTTACATGAATTAGAATTCCAGAAAGATTCTCCACAAACACATCATACGTTAATGAATTATTTAAACATTCCTTTGGATGAACTATATAAAGCAAGATTAAATTTAGAAGGAATTGGTTTATTAAAGACCTATAAAAAACAATTAGAGCAGTCAACTATGTTTACTTATGAAATACAATGTCCTTTTTCACCTAATGATTTCTTTCATGATGCAATGCTATCTCAATTACTATATCATCAATTAGGGCATGAGAAGTTTTCTATGCTTAAAAATAGATATAAAGTGACTACTCATGGGGATTTAGGAGAAAATATTACGGCATCCTTTAACGATGTATTTCAAACTTTTACTCCAACGCTAGAAGTTGTAAAACCTATATCTAGTAATGATTTAAATAATGATACAACCAATTCTGTTGATTTGCATTGGATGGAACAAATGTTAAAGCAAAGAATGATCCCAGTTGGACAAGTTTTAACACCTGATAATCGGAAATTAATTTCACAAATGATGGAATTATATGATTTGGATAACTATGAAATAGAAAAATCTATTTTATGGGCATTAAACGAGGAAAACCTCTTAGATTGTGATGAATTCAAAAATGCCTGTCATGATTTATTTAAATCTAAGCATAACAATGCTACTATAAAATTAACGGAAAGAATTACTTTTCCTAAGCAGAAGGAACAAACGGAACCGAAAACCAAAGAGGAAATGTTAATTCAAAAATTAGAAACTATTTCGCCTAAACAGTTGTTAGAAGATTTGTCTGGTGGCCATCAAGCTTCCGAACAGGATATGAAGATTATACGCGATGTCATGACTTCTCAAGGATTACCTTCACCAGTAATGAATGTTCTTATACATTATGTTTTATTACAATCAGATATGAAATTATCCAAAGCCTATTTAGAAAAAATTGCTAGTCACTGGTCACGAGCGAAAATTAAGACTGCAAAAGAGGCAATGGAATTCGCTAAAAAAGAAAGAGATAAATTTCAAAAAACGAATAATAAAAAACAAAATTACAATTATACCAAAAGAAATACAAAGGAAATTATTCCGGATTGGTTTAAAGAAAGAAAGGGTAATCGTAAGGAAAGTCAAACAGAAAATCCACCAATAAATTCCAAACAACCAATAGTAAACTTAGAAGAAGAAAAGGCAAAATTACATGCTTTGTTAAATCAAAAGCAGAAAAATAATTGATCTCAAGGATGGTTTATATGGAACCTATTCAAAGCTCTTTATCAAAGTGGATGAAAGAGAATAAAAATTTTCAGGAAAATTACACTAAAATAAGGAGTGAAGTTTTAAACGACCCTGAAATTAAGGAGTTTTTATCTTTACATCCAGAAATATCAAATAGTGAACTAAATAAAAGTTTAGTAAAGCTGTATGAATATAAGACCCAATCTAAGCAATGTGATCAATGCAGCTCTTTTAATGAATGTCAAAACATGTTGCAAGGGTACTCGCCTATTCTGCAAGTGGAAAATGGCGAAATTCATCTTGCTTATGAAAAATGTCATAGCCGTATTATGATAGAAAAAGAACAATCTCAACAACAACTTGTTCAAAGTGTCCATGTGCCCAAAGAGATATTACAAGCATCGATAAATAACATTGATGATGATAAAAATCGAAATAACGGGGTTATGGAAATGTTTAATTTTTTACGTGAAGCAAGTAATAAGTTGCCACGTAAGGGTATTTACTTTTATGGACCTTTTGGGGTTGGTAAAACATATTTCCTCGGTGCATTAGCGAATGAGTTAAAGAAAATGAACATCTCATCTATGATTATTTATATGCCAGAGTTTGTCCGCGAAATTAAGTCATCTTTTAAAAATGATACAACAAATGAAAAGATAGAATACTTTAAAAAAGCAGATGTACTTATGTTGGATGATATTGGTGCAGAAATGCAGTCATCTTGGTTTCGGGATGAGATTTTAGGTTCTGTATTACAATACCGAATGATGGAACAGTTACCTGTTTGTTTTACAAGTAATTATAGTTTAGAACAGTTGGAAGGAGTTTTGGCTTCTACTAGGGATGGTGTAGAGAAAGTCAAAGCCGGAAGAATTATCGAACGAATAAGACAAGTAAGTAAAGAAGTGCCAATATATGGAGAAAATAGAAGAAACTAACGTAAACTAGTATGTAAAAGTACTAGTTTTTCCTTTTTGGCAGTAAGAAAAATACTAGTTTCTGTGGTTTAATCATTTTTTTACACCTTTGTCCATATAATGTAACAGTTTGATTGTGGATGAGGGTGATGGTATTTGCTTGGGGTATATTTTGAATCAGAAAAAGAAGTACTAATATTTTGTGAAAAATTATTCCAACGTGATAAAAATATTGAATTGCATTGGAAACATCAAGAAGAATGGGGGATTCTTCTCCAAATTGAATCAGAAATACATGATTGCAAATTCGTAAATGTAATGGCGAAATTGATGGCTGAAGTATTCATTGGACATCGATTAGGAAACATGATTAAAGACATTATTAAGAAAAAATATTATTTTTCAGATTATGAAGAGATAAAAAGGATTCATGAAATAACAAATTGGATATTGTCAGGGAATAATGCTGAAAGTTTTCTGCACCTAGAAAGAACTGAAAGGGATCACCCGAAGGATTTATTGGAAGGATTATTTTTAAATCATATAAAAGATACAGATACTATACATTATGATTCCATCGTAAAGTTTGGGCTAAAAGAATTCAGGAATGAAATGATTGATTATGTAGGACTAGCGATAGACGAATATAAGAGAGAAGAAGAACATCAAGCGTTTATTAACTCTTTACGCACATATATTAGCCAAAAGGATCCTGGAATTCCAGTCATTCATATTTTACAAGGTAGTTCATTTTCCTTTTATTCAGAAGATGGAGAAGTCCTTTCAAAAATGGATTTACAAACTTTAATGCAGAAAGAACCCTTATACCTATTTGGATTAGATGAAACTGAAATGAATTTATCGCCACTAATTGCGATGGCGCCAGAGAAAGTAAAAATCTACGGTGATGATCCCGCCGAACCAAAAACATTAACCGTCATTAATGTTTTCCAAGAAAAAGCGGAATTCCAACCTACTCGAGAATTTCCTTTTTATAATATGAAAAACCAATAGCACTTGCAATTATAATTTTATAGAGCTATAATACACTTTAGATTGATTATTGAAGTTAAAAGTTACGATAAGGACATGATTATTTTGGATACATATAGATTAGAGAGGGAAGTCGTTTGGCTGAAAGCTTCCTCTATAGGCCTGAATAATTACCACCTTTGAACTCTTTTCCAGAAGTTATAGTAAGGAATAGCGTATCATCTGCGTTAAAGATGTAGAGCCGCTAATTTTAGCGGGAACTAGGGTGGAACCACGAACTATTATACTACGCTCGTCCCTTTTGCGTTATGCAATTGGGATGGGCGTTTTTTAATTTAATATATGTTTACAGATAGAAAGGAGCAAGCAACATGGCAGAAGAAATTAAAATAATATTTCCAGATGGTAATGAAAAAGGATTTCCAATTGGAACAACTGGTGAGGAGATTGCAGCATCCATTTCTCCAGGATTAAAGAAACAAGCTATAGCTATTAAATTAGATGGTGAACAAGTAGATTTAAGACGCGAACTTGATCGTGGTGGGAAAATAGAAATCTTAACTTATAAAAATAATGAATCTATAGATATCATGCGCCATTCCACAGCACATTTAATGGCTCAAGCGATTAAACGATTATATAAAGACGTTCAATTTGGTGTTGGACCTGTAATTGATGAAGGATTTTATTATGATTTAGACATGGAATATAAAATCACCCCAGAGGATCTTCCTAAGATCGAAAAAGAAATGAAACGTATTGTCGATGAGAATCTTGAAATTAAGCGAGTAGAAGTTTCACGTGAAGAAGCGAAAGAACGTTTTCGCGAAATTAATGATGAACTGAAACTTGAATTAATTGATGATATTCCAGAAGGGGAACAAGTGACTATTTATGAGCAAGGTGAATACTTTGATCTATGTCGAGGAATTCACGTTCCTTCCACAAGTAAAATTAAAGCATTTAAACTTTTAAGTATTTCAGGAGCTTACTGGCGTGGGGATAGCAATAATAAGCAGCTTCAACGTATTTATGGAACTGCATTTGAAAAACAAAGTCAATTGGACGAGTATCTTCATATTTTAGAAGAACGTAAGGAACGTGATCATCGTAAGCTAGGTAAAGAATTAGGGATTTTTACCGTCTCTCAAAAAGTTGGACAAGGTCTACCGTTATGGCTTCCTAAAGGGGCAACTATTCGTCGTACAATCGAACGTTATATTGTGGATTTGGAAGAACGTTTAGGATATGATCACGTTTATACACCTGTACTGGGGAGTAAGGAGCTATATGAGACAAGTGGACATTGGGATCATTATGATGATGATATGTTCCCACCGATGGAAATGGATAATGAAACATTAGTATTGCGTCCAATGAATTGTCCACATCATATGATGGTATTTAAAAATCAACTATGGAGCTACCGTCAATTACCAGTAAGAATTGCAGAACTTGGAACGATGCATCGTTATGAAATGAGTGGTGCGTTAGCGGGACTTCAACGTGTTCGTGCAATGACTTTAAATGACGCTCATATCTTCGCTAGACCAGATCAATTAAAAGAAGAATTTACTCGTGTTGTAGAATTAATTCAACATGTATATAAAGACTTTGGAATTGAAGATTACTATTTCCGTCTTTCTTATCGTGATCCAGAGGATAAGGAAAAATATATTGACGACGATGAAATGTGGGAAAAAACACAATCCACTTTAAAACAAACAATGGACGACTTGAATTTGGATTATGTGGAAGCAGAGGGAGAAGCAGCATTCTATGGTCCAAAATTAGATGTACAAGTTAAAACTGCTTTAGGTAAGGATGAAACATTATCTACTGTTCAATTAGATGTTTTATTACCTGAGCGATTTGATTTATCTTATATTGGTGAAGACGGGAAAGAACATCGTCCTGTTGTTATTCACCGCGGTGTCGTTTCTACTATGGAACGTTTTGTTGCATTCTTAATTGAAGAATATAAGGGTGCTTTCCCAACTTGGCTTGCCCCAGTACAAGTGAAAGTAATCCCTGTTTCTCCGCAGATTCATTTAGATTATGCGAAGGAAGTTGCGGATAAATTAAGAAGACAAGGTGTTCGTATTGAAGTGGATGAAAGAGATGAGAAAATCGGCTATAAGATTCGTGAAGCACAAACTCAAAAAATACCTTTCATGCTCGTTTTAGGTGACAAAGAAATTGAAAATAATGCCGTAAATGTTCGTCGTTATGGAGAACAAAAATCAGAAACAATTTCCTATGAGGATTTTGAAAATCTTATTCAAAAGGAAATTACAGAACGCAAATTACGTAATAAATAAAGAAGACTTCCATCAAGTTGGGCTTTTCTTTCATCCCCACTGATGGCTAGTCGTACTTATCGGACCTTTACGGGCTGCTCGTCTAGGTGCGATAAATGCAATGGTAGGCCAAGTATGTATTTACACATACTTGGCCTTTGTCGTGAAATATGGTAAAATATGATTAATATCATTCGACTGAGAAAAATATTTGACTAGGTTTCTTAAGTGTGATATACTTTAAAAGTTGAAAATTAAATGATCTCAAAGACAAGTAGAAGCACCCGCTTCTCACCTGTTCGACGCACGTTTCGTGTAGTTGACTGGTTCCAAATTTATTATGTGTAATTGGAATGTGTGGGTGTATTACCGACACTTTTTTTCATGTATGAAGACTTGTCAAATAGATCAGTATCGAAAAAACTTTGGAGGTGTCTGACTATTAGCAAAGATATGAACGTCAATGAAAAGATTCGTGCAAGAGAAGTACGACTTATCGATTCAAATGGGGATCAACTTGGTGTGAAAACACGTCAAGAAGCGTTGGAGATTGCGCAAACTAGAAACTTGGATTTAGTTTTAGTTGCTCCAAATGCCAAACCGCCTGTATGTCGAATTATGGACTATGGGAAATATCGTTATGAGCAACAGAAAAAGGAAAAAGAAGCTCGTAAAAAACAAAAGATTATTAATATAAAAGAAGTACGGTTTACACCAGGTATTGGCGATCATGACTTCGAAACGAAGGTTAAGAACGCAAAAAAATTCCTTGAAAAGGGAGATAAATTAAAAGCATCCGTTCGTTTCCGAGGACGTGCAATCACACACAAAGAGCTAGGACAAGAGGTTTTAACTCGTCTAGCTGAAGAACTTAAAGATGTTGCGACAATTGAATCCAAACCGAAAATGGAAGGTCGTAATATGTTTATGATGCTCGCTCCGATTAGTGAAAAGAAGTAATAGATGCAACATTACGAGGAGGAAATAAATTATGCCTAAAATGAAAACTCATAAAGGGACTCAAAAACGTTTTACAAGAACTGGTTCTGGAAAATTAAAAAGATCTCATGCATACACTAGTCACTTATTTGCTAACAAATCTCAAAAGCAAAAACGTAAACTACGTAAAAGTGCTGTTGTATCTACTGGGGACTACAAACGTATCAAAACAATGTTACCTAAATAATTAGACTATTAATGATAAATATAGATTCGGAAATGTATTAGGAGGGAATTAATATGCCACGTGTAAAAGGTGGAACAGTAACGCGCCAACGTCGTAAACGCGTATTAAAATTAGCTAAAGGTTATTATGGTTCAAAGAGAACTCTATTTAAAACTGCAAAACAACAAGTAATTAAATCTGGTCAATATGCTTATCGTGACCGTAGACAAAGAAAACGTGACTTCCGTAAATTATGGATTGCACGTATTAATGCAGCTGCTCGTCTAAACGGTATCTCTTACAGCAAATTAATGCACGGACTTAAAGTAGCTGGAATTGACATTAACCGTAAAATGTTATCCGATTTAGCAGTTAACGATGAAAAAGCATTTGCTCAGTTAGTAGAACAAGCAAAAGGTGCTTTAAAATAATTTGAAATAAGCCGAATCCATTTAGACATGGGTTCGGTTTTTTATTGCAAACTAGGAGGAAAAAAGTGAATTCCATCATCTATTATATTTTAGGGGTAAACATTGTTGGGTTTATTTTAATGGGAGTAGATAAACAAAAAGCAGTGAAACAAAAATACCGAATACCAGAAAGAACTTTTTGGATCATCGCTTTGTTAGGTGGAGCACCAGGAACCTATATTGGGATGCAACGATACCGTCATAAAACGAAACATAAATCTTTTACAATTGGAATGCCAATCTTCATCATTTTAAACTTCTTTTTGTTTTTCTATTTGTCAGGTCTTGCTAGTTGAACCTTATCATAAATAGCATTTAAGGTCATATAAATGAATAGAAGGTAGAAATCTGAAGTGCAGGGTACTTTTCTCAGGGAGAACAGCTAGAAACTGGCAAAAGGAGGAAAGTTATGGAGTACATTGGGAACTATGTAATGGCGTTTATCGAAATGGGAGGATTACTTTCACCGTTATTATTTATTTGTTTTCATTTAATAAGGCCATTATTCTTTCTCCCGGTAGTATTTGTATGTGTCACAGGAGGAATTTTATACGGGCCGATAGCAGGCACTATTTATTCGGTTGTAGGAATAACCTTATCTAGCGTTATATTTTATGGATTAGTTAATCGGATGCCCAAAAAATTAGATAAACTAATCCGATTGAAACAAAAACTACTAGGGAGTAGCACTACATTAAATACATCCCAAATCGCCATACTTAGACTTGTCCCTTTTATTCATTTTCATCTATTGTCTTTATGCATTATGGAAATATCTTCTGGGATGAAGCAGTACACGAAATCATCTTTATTATCTAACATTCCGTTAGCCATCGTTTATACATGTTTAGGCGGATGGATTGCGAATTTATCCCCATTTCATATTTTCATATTTTTAATTGGTTTACTACCTTTCATTTATTTGGTTAGAAGTAAAGAAATTATTATAAAGTGGCGAGACTTTTTCCAGATGAGTACTTAACAAATAAAAGCCGAAAAATCCAAGTTAATTGGTTTTTTCGGCTTAAAATGTTTTTGTGGAAGGTCTAATACTACTCCATTTTCGTAATAAGTATTTCATTTATAGGATGTTTCCATTTGATTTTTGCATGTGGGTATCTAATAAGTATTTCATTTTCTAAGAAATATAAATCCTCGCGAGTAAACCCTTTCAAATCAAATGGGTCACGAATACTAATATCAATATCCACCACTTCAAATGAATCATCCACCACGCCTATATATTTTTCGCCTTCAAAGACACATCTTTTATACACAAGCTTCAAGTTTTTCTTGCTATTATTCGCTTCATCTACCATATAAAAATGGTTAGATTGTTTTGCAATTTTTAATTGTCTTTCTGGGTTTCTAGTGTACTCGATCCATGTATAAATAAGAAAAGCTATCGCGATAAGGATAAGTATACGAAATAAAATAACTATCATTATGATCGACTCCCTATTTAATTCGTTAATCTCCATACGTATTACTTGATACAATAGTTTCACGAATACTAAAAAATCATGGTACAATCAGAACAAAGGCGCAAGCGCCCGTTTATTGACGTATAGACTGGACTGAGCAGTAGGAGATAAAGGAAACACGGTGAGCGTGAGCGAGCCGATGTTGACTTATCGAACGGAGGTGAAGGAAGTCTACTAGTCACTGGGCGCTGGAGCCGGACGTGGCTATTTCTGTATCTAAGTTATACATAGCCATACAAATTTTATAATTTCCCGACAATAAAAAAGAGAGAGTGAGGATATACATTTATGAATTGGGAAGAATTATATTCCATGCAACAAAGTTTAGACAACCATATTGAATCAAATCACCAATTAAAAAATCAAGATTTATTCCAAGAAAAATACTTAGCTTTACTAGTTGAACTTGGTGAGCTTGCTAATGAAACGAGATGTTTTAAGTTTTGGAGCAACAAATCACGAAATAATAATGATATTATTTTGGAAGAATACGTAGATGGTCTTCATTTTATTTTATCACTTGGATTAGAAAAAGGATATCGATACACTAGTAGAAACCTCAGTGAATTAACACGAGCTGCTGAAACGGAACAATTTAATATAGTATTTGAATCTTGTATAAATTTTTATAAAAATGTATCAAAGGAAACTTATGAACAGCTATTTATGAATTTCTTACTACTAGGAGAAGTATTAGGGTTCAGTGAATCTGACATACAAGTTGCTTATTATAAGAAGAATGAAATAAATTTTGAAAGACAAAATAAAGGATATTAATGTTTGCCCCGCCTAAAAGGGCAGTAAGACTCCCATCTCAAGCTTCTGGGGAAATAAAGAAGGCAGGTGGGAGATCAACTGCCCATAATGGTCCGATAAGTGCGACTAACCATCAGTGGAGGATGAAGGAACGCCCCACTGATGGGAGTCTTCTTTATACAAGGCTCACAATAATAGAAGGAGGTTATATATATGACACAATTAGATGAAACGTTAATCATGCTTAAGGATTTAACCGATGCAAGAGGAATTCCGGGGAATGAGAAAGAAGTTCGTGAAGTTTTTGAAAAATACATTTCACCATACGCGGATGAAATCGAATATGATAATTTAGGTAGTACCATTGCCAAAAAAGTAGGAGATTCCAACGGCCCCAAAATTATGATTGCTGGGCATTTAGATGAAGTTGGTTTTATGGTTACACGAATTGATGAGAAGGGTTATGTATATTTCCAAACAGTTGGTGGCTGGTGGAGTCAAGTGATGTTGGCGCAACGAGTAACCATTCTAGGAGCAAAAGGAGATATAACAGGGGTGATTGGCTCAAAACCACCTCATATTCTTCCGCCAGAAGTACGGAAAAAACCTTATGAAATTAAGGATATGTTTATTGATATTGGTGCTTCTAGTAAGAAAGAAGCAGAAGAATTTGGTGTAAAACCTGGACAATCTATCGTACCTTACTTTGAATTTACACCGTTGAAAAATGAAAAAATGCTATTAGCAAAGGCTTGGGATAATCGCATTGGATTGGCAATCGCAATTGAAGTTTTAAAACAACTGAAAGATGTAAACCATCCAAATGTTGTCTATGGTGTTGGCGATGTGCAAGAAGAGGTTGGTCTTAGAGGTGCGAAAACGGCAGCTAATAAAATACAGCCTGACATTGGCTTTGGCGTAGATGTAGGGATTGCTGGAGATACTCCAGGGATAAAACCATCTGAAGCCGACAGCAAGCTAGGTGAAGGACCTCAAATCATGTTATACGATGGTTCCATGGTTTCCCATAAAGGTCTACGTGACTTATTTATTGAAACTGCAGAAGAAAAAAATATTCCATTCCAATATGCAGCTCTATCAGGTGGTGGGACGGATTCGGGCTCAATCCATCTAACCGCAAATGGTGTTCCGTCACTTTCCATCACCATTGCAACACGTTATATTCATTCTCATGCCGGTATTCTACATCGAGATGATTTTGAGAATGCAGTAAAGCTAATTGTGGAGGTAATCAAGAAATTAGATGCTGAAACGCTTAAAAAATTAATATTTGCATAAGTATGAAACAAGGCTTAGAGAATTTTTACTCAAAGCCTTGTTTTTTGAAAAGCAGTCAAAGAGATTTGCTATATATTTAAGTGCAGTGAAGTAATCTACATAAAAAAATCAACTTTTAACCCCGTCTTAAAATCAGTACGGGGTTATGCTGTTTGAGGTTTTAAAATTAAATAATTCGATTGTCACTTTACAATTGAATATATAAGGATAAAAAATCTATAAACTCTTACCGAGTATACTTAATGTAACTGCTTTAAAGATATCATTTGGAAATTAATTATCCAGAGTACACGCTATCACATGTTCCAGCCGCGGGTTCATAAAAACAATGTTGTTTAAATTGACCAGCAAATGGTTGATTGTACCATGTGGGAGGGCATGGAGCATATGGATTAAAGTACCAAAGGGCATATTTCGCTGGTTGTTTTCTCCAATATTCCAAATTCTGTCTTGCTAACCTTCTTTCAGATTCTCTTGCTCTTTGGTAAAAAACATTGCCTTTTTGAACAGCTTCAAATGAGAAATTTCCTCCTTGCACTTGAAAAATAACATCTTCAATTGTTCTTAACTCATTAAAGTCCACACAATCTGCTACAGCACGATTAACAATTACATTTCCTACATATAGCATCCCTAGTTTACCTTCGCCTTCAGCTTCAGCTCGCATCATCCTTGCCATTAAGTTAACGTCTGCGTTTCGGTAAGCAACTCTTGCCATTTTTTCCACCTCCAGAATATAGTATGAAAAAAAGTTAAATTAATGACATTGTGTGTTAAAAAACTTGGCATTTATCCCATCTTAAGCATCTGGGGAAACAAAAAGGTAGGTGGGAGATCAACTGCCCGTAAAGATCCAATAAGTGCGATTAACTGTTATCACGGCCAAAAGAGCAAGCAATCGTCGAAGAAATGTCCGTGACACGTGTTATCACGGCCAAAAGAGCAAGCAATCGTCGAAGAAATGTCCGTGACACGTGCTATCACGGCCAAAAGAGCATGCAATCACAGAAGAAAAGTCCGTGATGCCATCAGTGGGGATAAATGGAACCCCACTGACGGTTATTCTTCTTTATACATTCCTAACAACGTAAAAAAACCTCAAGCAAAGACTTTCGCTTGAGGTTTAATGTATGTTTAGGCTAAGTAATGATTCATTATCTTCCGAACGTAATTTTGTGTTTCTTTAAATGGGGGGATTCCGTTATATTTATCTACATTACCGGGACCAGCATTGTAAGCTGCTAATGCTAATTCTGTATTTCCATTATACCGGGATAACATCTGGGCTAAATATCTGGTACCACCCTCGATATTTTGCTTAACATCAAAAGGATTGGTAACCCCTAATCCTTTTGCGGTTGCTGGCATTAACTGCATTAGCCCTTGGGCACCTACTGAACTTCTAGCATAAGGGTTATAGTTTGATTCTTGTTTAATAACAGAGTGAATCAATTTCTCATCTATTTTATATTTACGAGCTATTTCTGTAATTTCAGCATCGTATGAAGAGGTAGGTATGTATGCTTTCTCCATTTTATTAGGTAAGCTCGGTAAAGGATTTGGCTGTTTTTCCTTAATATTTTGATCCGCTATTAGTTCGTTCATTTTATCTTGTAATATATGCTTAAACGTTAGTTCAGCCATAGGGGAACTTTTTACTGAAGAGTTAAAGTGAGAAGTCATATTCACAATAGCTTGAAGTTGAATAAATTGTTGTAAGTCTCTTATTTCCATTTGGTATTCCCCTTTCGTATATTTACTATTTTACGTTTAATTATTGAAATTGGCAATCTCTAAATATGTATCGTAAACAGTATAGGGGGATCTTTGGAAATAAAAGAAATAGATGCAATGAAGCATCTATTTCATATGAGGAGTTTTTAGTTAGTTGCTTGTTTAACACCTTGTTCTAAAGCCTGAACCATTTCTTGTTTATCTTCCGGACTGGATTGCTGCCAAATTAGTTCAAATAATACCCCTAGACCAGGTAGCATTTTTTCTTCGCCAGCTTGTATAGCGTCTACTATTGTTTCTTCTAATTGGTTTTGATCGTTATTAGAGAGATTGTGTAAAATTGCTTTACGAATATTTAGATCCATGGTGACAACTCCTTTGTTTTTTAACTATGGATAGTTTGACCAATGAATGCAATAATATGTATGATAATATGGAGAAAATCGATGAAGGATGAACGAAATGATTACTTCTGTAAAAAATGAGCAAGTTAAAGCATGGAAAAAATTACAAAAGCGAAAAGAACGGACCAATACTCAAACATTTCTTGTTGAAGGGTACCATTTATTACAAGAAGCGAAAAATAGTAATTGGGGTATAAAGGAAATTATCGTACAAGAAGGGGTAGAACTACCATCTTGGTGCGATGATTTTCACATTATTGAAGTAAGTAATAATGTATTCGAGCATATTTCTGAAACGAGAAGTCCACAAGGTATTGCAGCTATAATCGAAATGAAGAAAATGGAAGATGTTGTGGGAAAACATATCTTATTAATTGATTCGGTACAAGATCCTGGTAATTTAGGAACAATTATACGAACTGCAGATGCAGCTGGATTTGATGGGGTCATTCTTGGGAATGGTACGGTAGATTTATACAATGATAAAGTTATACGTGCAACGCAAGGATCTATTTTTCATATTCCGATATTCGAAAAGGATTTACAAAAAGTTATACCTGAATTAAAAGCAGATGGATTTTCCATATGGGCTACAGCATTAGAAGGGGCAACATTATACCATGAAGTGTCAATAGATACGAAAGTGGCTATTGTTCTAGGAAATGAAGGAGCAGGCGTTAATAAAGAAATCATTAATCAAGCAGATAAAATTGTAAAGATCCCCATATATGGACAAGCTGAATCTTTAAATGTCAGTATTGCTGCAGGGATTTTGATGTATTATGCAAAGGATAGTTGCAACAAGTGAAATAATTAACTATAATGTAATAAAATACGAAAAAATGAATGAAATATATGAACGCGTCGAAAGAGTTTGATAACATTCATGAGCGTTACAGGGAGGAAATGTCTAAGACTGTGAGCATTTCCATCGTATGGAATGTTGTCCCTTCACTCTGGAGCTGACACTTGGAGCTAAACAAAATAAAAGATGTGAGTACAAAATATTTTGTTTAAAGAAAGGTGTTCCGGATTTATCCGTTATCAAGTATTGAGTTGGGCACAATTAATGTGCCAACAAGGGTGGTACCGCGAATACAAGTCCTCGTCCCTTA
Source organism: Oceanobacillus caeni (assembly GCF_019037185.1). Classification (GTDB taxonomy): domain Bacteria; phylum Bacillota; class Bacilli; order Bacillales; family Amphibacillaceae; genus Oceanobacillus; species Oceanobacillus caeni. The sequence goes on along the minus strand of NZ_JAHHXM010000002.1, from coordinate 162,269 downwards.
TTGGGAATGAGGGCTTTTTTTATTTTCATTCAAATGTAAAAAAAGGGAGGCTAAAATAATGAAAGATCAATTAGAAGCTATTCAAAAAGAAGCTTTGGAAAAAGTAACGCAAGCTGCAAATCTGAAAGAATTACAAGATATACGTGTAAGTTACTTAGGAAAAAAAGGATCCATTACAAAAGTGTTAAAAGGGATGGGAAAATTATCTAGCGAAGAACGTCCAATTATAGGCCAAATGGCTAATGCAGTCCGTGATGCGATTACAACTTCAATTGAAGAGAAAGCGACGAGTTTAGAGCAAGCAGCCTTAGAAAAAAGACTAGAAGAAGAATCTATTGATGTCACATTACCAGGAAGACCTGTTAATATTGGTGGACCCCATTTACTAACAAGTATTGTCGAAGAAATTGAAGATTTATTTATTGGAATGGGATATGAAGTGAAAGAAGGTCCAGAAGTAGAAACAGATTATTTTAACTTCGAAGCCCTAAACTTACCCAAAAACCATCCAGCCCGAGATATGCAGGATTCATTTTATATAACAAATGAACTATTGTTACGTACGCATACTTCTCCGGTTCAAGCACGTACAATGCAGGAGTATGAAGGGAATCAGCCAGTAAAAATGATTTGTCCTGGTAAAGTGTACCGTCGTGATACAGATGATGCTACACATTCTCATCAATTTACACAGATTGAAGGATTATATGTAGATAAAAATGTAAGGATGAGTGATTTAAAAGGTACCTTAGATAAATTTGCTAAAAAGATGTTTGGTGAGGAGCGCAAAATCCGTTTACGTCCGAGTTTTTTCCCATTTACAGAACCATCTGTTGAGATGGATATTTCTTGTAAAGTTTGTCATGGAGAAGGATGTAGTGTTTGTAAAGGAACTGGCTGGATTGAAATTCTTGGTGGCGGAATGGTTCATCCAAAAGTTTTATCCATGGCAGGCTATGATCCAAAAGTTTATTCCGGATTTGCATTTGGAATGGGACCGGAACGAATTGCTATGTTGAAATACGGTGTCAGCGACATTCGTGGTTTTTATACGAATGATGTTCGTTTCTTAAAACAATATCATAAGGCTTAAAGGAGGGACTCGTATGTTAGTTTCATTTAATTGGTTAAAAAATTACGTTGATTTAGGAGATATTACTCCAGAAGAACTTGCTGAAAAAATTACGAAATCTGGTATTGAAGTAGAAGGCGTTGAGTATTTTGCCGAAGAAAGTACGAATGTTGTTGTTGGATATGTTGTATCGTGCGAGAAACACCCTAACGCAGATAAATTAAATTTATGTCAAGTCGATGTTGGGGATGAAACTTTACAAATCGTGTGTGGCGCTCCAAACGTCGCCGAAGGACAAAAAGTAGCGGTGGCAAAACCAGGAGCAAAACTTCCGGGTGGATTTAAAATTAAGAAGGTAAAATTACGCGGTATCGAATCCAATGGAATGATTTGCTCATTACAGGAACTTGGGGTAGATGAAAAATATATCCCAACAGATATTACCGATGGGATCTTTGTATTCCCGGAAGATGCTGTAGTAGGTGAAAGTGTTGTTTCCCTTTTAAATTTAAATGATGCCATCTTAGACTTAGATGTTTTAGCAAACAGAGCGGATGCTTTAAGTATGCTAGGAGTGGCATATGATGTAGCTGCTATTCTTAATAAAGAAGTGAATCTCCCTGAAGAAGAATATTCTACTAGTGAAGGGAAAACGGAAGATTATATCGCTATTGAGGTAGAAGCACCGGAACTAAATCCATATTATGGTGCATTTATCATTCAGGATGTAGAAATAAAGCCATCTCCATTATGGATGCGAAACTATTTAATGGCCGTTGGTGTTCGTCCAATTAATAATGTTGTAGATATTACAAACTATGTATTAATGGAATACGGTCAACCTTTACATGCTTTTGATTATGATCGTTTTTCATCAGAGAAAATCGTAGTTCGCCGTGCTAATGAAGGGGAAACGATGGTTACTCTTGATGATCAAGAAAGAACGCTAACGACAGAACAGTTACTTATTACAAATGGAAAGGTACCAACTGCTTTGGCTGGAGTTATGGGTGGTGCTAACACAGAAGTAACATCAGAAACAAAAAATGTTTTACTTGAAGCGGCCTATTTCGATGGTGGATCGGTTCGCAAAACGGTTAAAGCGACTGGTTTACGAAGTGAATCCAGTACACGATTTGAAAAAGGCGTTGATCCAAATCGTGTGAAAAAAGCAGGTATGCGTGCAAGCTATCTTTTACAAAAATATGCAAATGGGAAAGTATTATCTGGTGTAGTTGAATTCGACGAGTTAGACAAGTCGGAAAAAGTAGTAACAATGGAGACTTCTGCTATCAATGCGAAATTAGGAACAGAAATTACTAGTGAAGAAATTGTGAATATTTTGAACAGATTACAATTCCCGTTCACACAAGATGGTGAGGCATTTACAATTCAAGTTCCGACTCGTCGCGGAGATGTTACAATATTTGAGGATATGTTAGAAGAAGTGGCAAGAATTTATGGATATGATAAGTTGCCATATACCTTACCAGAAGGTTCAAATCAAGCTGGACGTTTAACAGAAAAGCAATTATTAAAACGTAAAGTGAAACAATATATGCAATCAGCTGGTCTTTCAGAGATATTAACTTATTCGCTTACAAACGAGAAAAATATAAATCGACTAGTAAGTCCGGAAATATCGAAACAGAATCCAACTCCGATTAACCTTGCGATGCCTATGAGTGAAGACCACAAATATTTAAGATTAAGTATGTTACCTGAAATGTTAGGTACCTTAACATATAATTTGGCTAGAAATCAAAGTAATCTTGCTTATTACGAAATGGGATCTGTATTCATTTCTAATGAACAAAAGATTAGCAAACAGCCAAAAGAATTGTTAAGAATTGCAGGTGCGATAACCGGAAAATGGTTGGAGCAATCATGGCAACAAGAGGAAAAAGAAGTTGATTTCTTTGTTGTAAAAGGAATCTTGGAAGGTTTATCGGACTACTTAAAAGTATCAATAAGTTTCCATCAAGCGAAAGTTGACAATATGCATCCAGGTAGAACAGCGGTTGTCAAAATTCAAGATAAAACGATTGGGTTTGTTGGGCAGTTACACCCTAGTTTACAAAAAGAATTAGATTTAAAAGACACATACGTATTTGATTTAAATCTTGAAGAAATCCTTGATGCTTACGATGGTGAACCATCATTTGAAGAGATTTCGAAATATCCATCTGTTGCCAGAGACATTGCCTTCATTCTAGATAATGATGTTTTGGCAGGTGATGTTAAAACTGTAATAGAAGAAGTAGGTGCACCACTTGTCAAACAAGTAAGTATTTTTGACGTGTATGAAGGCGAAAATGTTCCAGATGGTAAGAAATCAGTTGCATATAGCTTGCTTTACCAAGATCCGCATAAAACATTGTTGGACGATGAAGTAGAAGCTTCATTTGAAAAAATTGTGGAAGCAGTAAATAATAAATTTAATTCTTATATACGTTCATAAAAGTTTGTACCGTTAACACATAGAATTTTCTGAAAGGAAGATTCTATGTGTTTTTTATGTGGATTCAAGTGCAACGATATACATGCAAGTCTAATAGCAAAACCGAGTTTTTTCTAATAAAATTTCATAGCAGTAAGAACCCAAATTATTATAGGTATGTTTGTCTTATAGAGAATAGAACCTATTAAACAAATTATATAGTAGTTGTAATGTATGAAATATACTCTTAAATGGAGTGTAACCGCACTAAGGTGTTAACCATGTTACGATTAGCTTGGCAGATAGGAAAGTTCAAACTTTCTTCCAGGGGCTTCATTACTCGCCCCACCGTAAAAGTCTGCAAAAGTGCAACAAAGGCTTTAATCAATTAAAAGGGGGACTACATAATGAAAAATTTAGTAGCCGTATTTTTGGGATTGATCTTGGCAAGCTTTGTGGGAATAACCGTAGCATCAGCACAACATGAAGTGCAAAAAGGGGATACACTTTGGGAAATTGCATTAGCACATAACACAACAGTAGAATCGTTAATGGAAGTGAATAACTTAAAAGGTACGTTAATCTATCCAAAACAAATTTTACAAACTGAAGGTGGCAAGGAAGTAAAACAGGAAAAACAACAAGGTCATCAAGAAGGTTATTATATTGTTAAAAAAGGGGATACATTAGGTAAGATTAGTGGAAATAACGGTTTAACCGTAACCCAACTAAAATCAATGAATAATCTATCATCTAACATGATTTATGCCGGTCAGAAACTAACTTTGAATGGTAATGTTCCAGCGGTAAACTCCAATCCTGCATCTGATGCTAAAGTAACTTCAATTGAGGTCAAGGAGGAAAAGGAAACTACACAAGAAAGTACTAATAATGATTCGACACCACAAGGGAAAACCATTTCCGTTGAAGCTACAGCATATACCGCTCATTGTACAGGATGTTCCGGTATAACAGCAACTGGTGTTGATTTAAGATCAAATCCAAATGCGAAAGTAATTGCTGTAGATCCAAATGTCATTCCTTTAGGAACTAAAGTACATGTGGAAGGATATGGTTATGCAACTGCTTCGGATACAGGTGGTGCAATTAATGGAAATAAGATTGATATCCATGTACCGACGAAAGAACAAGCAAATAATTGGGGCAGACGTACCGTTGAGGTAACTATCGTTGACTAGCTTTCTTTAAAATAAAAAGGTTGCTTATGCATGCATAAGCAACCTTTTTTTACATAATCAACTAATTTAAGTATTTTATTGCTTTTTTTGTGTTTGCAAAGTGTACTTTTGCCAACGAATCTAAGGCGTTTTCTCCCTTTGTTTTAATGATTTTTGCGATAACCTGATCTACTTTATTAGAAGCTCCTTTTGGTAATTCAATGCCAAATTCATTTGAAAGTTTTTCTATTTCCTTGACAAAACTAGTTCTAGCAACAATAGAACCTGCAGCCACAGCAATAGAGTAACTTTCTGCTTTTGTCATAAAATAGGTTTTTTCTTGTAATACTCGATTTTCTGATTTTAAATAATTGATATATACACCTGGTTCACAAAACTGATCAATTAATATACCTTCGTAAAATGCTTCTTTACCGATTTTTTTTCTCAAATGATTTATGGCTGCATGGTGTAACATTGCTTTCATTTTCCCCTGGGACCAACCTTTTCTTTGTAATCGGTTATATTTTTCATTATGTAAAATAACAAGCGAATACGGAATATTTAATTTCACAATTTCTTTAGATAAGTCCTTAATGATAGGGTCAGTTAAGTTTTTGGAGTCTCTAATTCCCAAATCCTTTAATAAATTGATTTGCTCTTTCTCTACATAGACCGCTCCCACTGTAATTGGTCCGAAATAATCTCCAGTACCAGCTTCATCAGAACCAATATGACTATTTGAAAATATTGTTGGCTCTGGTGAATAGGTATGTTTTTTGTTTGTTTTAGTTTTTATTAAGCTAGGTTGTGTCTTATTATTTACCCATTTATCAGCTTCCACTTCAGGAGATTTTCCTTGGAATAGTACTTTACCTGATTTATATGAGGTAATAACGGCACTGGAAGTCTTAGCTCGAAATACTGCTCCTTGCGGTGTAGAGGTAAGAGCATTCTGATAGTACTGTTTCATTTCTAGAATAATTTCTTTTGATAATTCAGTTACAATCTGTCCCAAGATATCTCTCCTTTAGAAATTTCCTTAACATAGGAATTTAATTAAACATTTAACAATATATATTGACTATAGCAAACTACGTAGGATAAGGAAAATCTTTTTAAAATAGCAGGTTCATGTTAATATTAGGTGTAGAATTCTTTGGCAGGGAGGCTTTTCTCGTGGCGGAAGTAAAAAAAGAACGTGTTACCGTGGAAATAAAAAATAGACCTTATACAGTAGTTGCAGATGAAGAATCCGCAAGTCATGTACGTTTAGTTGCAACTCTTGTTAATCAAAAAATGAAGGATTTGCAAAATGCTAATAGAAATCTTGATACAGAAAGTCTTGCTGTACTAACCGCTTTAAATACGATGAATGATTACTTAAAGTTAAAGGAAGATTATGCAAGATTGGTAGGTTCATTGAAAAGGAAAGAGGAATAGTAGAATATGTTTAATCTTGTATTATTATTGTTTTTAATGTTTGGCTTTTTTATGGGGCTTAAAAGAGGATTGATTTTACAAATATTACATTTAGTAGGATTTATCGTAGCTTTTGCCGTAGCAGCGATGTATTGTGATGATTTGGGGCCAAAACTAGCACTGTGGATACCGTACCCAGAATTACCTGAAAGTACTTGGGCTTCATTTCTTCAAACGTTACCATTGGAAAAAGGGTTTTATAATGCAGTAGCATTTGTACTTATTTTCATTGCTGTTAAAATTTTCATGCAGATTATAGCTTCTATGCTCGATTTTGTTGCCTCCATCCCTGTTATTAATTCTGTTAATAAATTGCTTGGTGCGGTTTTGGGATTTATAGAAGTATATTTGATTGCATTTATTATTTTATATATCTTAGCATTAACACCAGTAGAAACAGTGCAAGGATGGATAACTGGGTCACCAATTGCATTATTTATTGTTGAACAGACACCTTATTTCTCGGGTAAAATTTTAGATTTATGGTTCTCTTTTATGGAAGATAAGTAGAATTTGGACTTTATCCAGCAAATAAATTAAGACTGATTCATCTTATTAGTTATACAATTGTATCTCATGTACAATTGTATTAACATAAGAAGGATTAGTCTTTTAATTTTGTACAGTATATCATGAGCTACATGTAATTTTTCTAATGAAAAGGTGAAAATAACAATGGCAATAAATAAAAAAGATATTATAAAATTACTAGAGAAAATTGCAATATATTTAGAACTTAAGGGCGAGAATTCTTTTAAAATATCAGCCTATAGAAAAGCTGCTCAAGCTTTAGAAAAAGATGAACGATCGCTTGCTGAAATTGATGATTTCACAAAGATTAAGGGAATTGGTAAGGGGACCAATACCGTTATTTTGGAATATATAGAAAAAGGGTCATCAGAGACACTTAAACAACTTGAGCAAGAAGTTCCAAATGGTTTAATTCCATTACTGCAATTACCAGGATTAGGCGGTAAAAAGTTATCAAAGCTTTATCAGGAGCTAAACGTAACGGATGTAGAGTCATTAAGAGCGGCATGTGAGAATGGTAAGGTTGAAACTCTTCCTGGCTTCGGTAAAAAAACAGCGGAAAAAATTTTAGCAGCAATCGAGGAAGCGGGGACCCGTCCAGAACGGCTACCGATTGCTAATGTTATACCTATTGCAGAAAAAATAGAGACCTATATAAAATCGATGAAAGATGTTGAAAAGTTTTCATTGGCCGGAAGTTTAAGGCGAATGAAGGAGACGATAAAGGATATTGATTTTATTATTTCAACAAAAAATCCTGAGTCCATTAGAAATCAACTTTTGGACATGCCTGGTATAAAGGACGTTATTGCAAAAGGAGATACAAAGGTATCTGTTATCTATGATGATGTATATGATGTAAACGTGGATTTTCGAATCGTTACAGAAAAGGAATTTGCAACGACCTTACATCATTTTACTGGATCAAAAGACCATAATGTGGCTATGAGGCAATTAGCAAAGTCCCGTGGCGAGAAGATTAGCGAGTATGGTGTGGAAATCGAGGAGACAAAAGAAGTTCTAACTTTTAAAAGTGAGGAAGATTTTTTCCATCATTTTGGTTTAACGTATGTTCCTCCTGAGATACGTGAGAATACGGGGGAAGTTGAGTCTTTTGATAAAGCTTATCCCTTCTTAAAACTTGATGATATTAAAGGCGATTTACATATGCATACAACGTACAGTGATGGTGCACAATCATTGGAAGAAATGGTTAATCAAGTACGAAATAAAGGTTATTCCTATGTAGCGATTACAGATCATTCAAAGTATCTACGTGTTGCAAATGGATTAGACGAAAGTCGATTAAGAAAACAGAGGGAAGAAATTGATAAGTTAAATGAGAGATATGATGATATTCATATATTTGCTGGAGTGGAGATGGATATTTTACCGGATGGTAGTTTAGATTTTTCAGATGACTTCTTAACAGAAATGGATTTCGTTATTGGGGCGATTCATTCCAGTTTCAACCAATCTGAGGAGCAAATCATGGAAAGATTGTTTGCAGCATTGGAGAATCCGTACGTTTCATTAATTGCCCATCCCACCGGAAGACTAATTGGTAGACGGGATGGCTATCAAGTTGATGTAAATAAGTTAATTGAAAAAGCGAAAGAAACAAATACAGCTTTAGAAATTAATGCAAATCCAAACCGTTTAGATTTATCGGCTAAGTGGGCAAGGCAGGCCCAGGAGGCGGGAGTTCTTCTAGCTATAAATACTGATGCACACAGTTACCATATGCTTGAACATATGAAGTATGGCGTAGGAACAGCGAGAAAAGGTTGGGTTCGTAAAGATACTGTAATAAATACATGGGATAAAGATAAACTAATGAATTTTTTTAGCAGGAATAAGTAGAAATAAAAGGAGTTTAGAAGTATGAATGACCGTGTGCTTCAAATATTAGAATTTCCGAAAATTATTGAGCAATTAATCAATCAAGCAGCTACATCCATTGGTAAAGACTATGTTTCCAATATGAAACCTTCAACTGAAATAGAGAAAGTAAATCGAATGCAAGATGAAACGGATGAAGCAGCACAAATTATAAGACTAAATCAATCTATTCCTTTAGGCGGAATTACAGATATTCGAATGAGTCTCAAAAGAAGTGAAATAGGTGGTACTTTAACTACTGAAGAATGTTTAAACGTAGCAAATACCATTTATGGTGGAAGAAAAGTAAAGAATTTTATTGGAAGTCTAGAAGTTGATTTACCAATATTAAAAGAAATGGTAGACGAAATTATTTCTCTCCGGGAACTGGAACAAGAAATTAAAAATTGTATTGATGATCATGGCCATGTAATGGATAGTGCATCCCAGACGTTACGTGGTATACGTTCATCTATACGTTCATACGAGTCCAAAGTGAAAGAAAAATTAGAAGGTTATACAAGGTCAAATAGTAAAATGTTATCTGACTCCATCGTGACCATAAGAAATGATCGTTACGTTATACCGGTAAAACAAGAGTACCGTGCGTCTATTGGCGGAATTGTTCATGATCAATCATCGTCTGGTCAAACGTTATTTATGGAACCAAAAGCAGTAGTGGAATTAAATAATCACTTACAAGCTGCTTATATGAAAGAAAAACAAGAGATAGATCGGATTTTAAATGAATTAAGCGGATTAATTGCGGAACAGAGTGAATTTCTTCATCAGAATGTATCTATATTAGGCGAAATTGATTTTATTCATGCTAGAGCCTTATTAGGAAATCAAATGAAAGCTGCAAAACCAAAAATGAATAATCAAGGTATTATAAAAATGAAACAAGCACGTCACCCACTAATCCCTGTAGAAGAAGTTGTTCCAAACGATATTGAAATAGGCGAGTCTTATTCGTCTATTGTTATTACGGGGCCAAACACAGGTGGGAAGACAGTTACATTAAAAATGGTTGGATTATGTACATTAATGGCTCAGTCCGGATTACAAGTACCAGCATTAGACGGTTGTGAGTTAGCAGTCTTCCATGAGGTGTTTGCAGATATTGGAGATGAACAATCGATTGAACAGAACTTAAGTACTTTTTCATCTCACATGACAAATATTGTGGATATTATTAAAAATGTGGACCATCGTTCATTCGTATTATTTGATGAATTGGGTTCAGGAACAGATCCAGGTGAAGGTGCAGCACTGGCTATGGCAATATTAGATGAAGTTATTTCCAGAGGTGCTCAGGTTATTGCCACAACTCATTATCCGGAATTGAAGGCATATGGTTATAATCGTGAAAATGTAATTAATGCCTCTGTTGAATTTGATGTCGAAACATTACAACCGACGTATCGATTATTAATCGGCATTCCCGGGAGAAGTAATGCATTTGAAATATCAAGTCGGTTAGGGTTAGATCCCCAAATCATTGATAGAGCGAAAGGATTAGTTGGGGTAGATTCTAAAAATGTAGAAAATATGATTGCTTCATTAGAACAGTCTCAAATTTCAGCTGAAAAGGACTATGAAGAAGCGCACAAAGTATTATTAGAAAGCGAAAAAATCCACAATCAGCTGGAAAAAGAGTACAAACAGTTCCTGGATAAACGGGAACAACTATTTAAAAAAGCGGAAGAAAAAGCTGAAAAAGCTCTAACAAAAGCTCGTGAAGAAGCACAAATCATTGTAGATGAAATGAAAAATATGAAATCCAATGTGGAAATAAAAGAGCATGAGTGGATTGAAGCTAAAAAGATGTTGGAAGAAGCAAAACCGAATCTATTAAGAAAAAATGCTTCAACACAAAAGGTTTCTGCAAAAGAAACGAATGAACTTCACCCAGGAGATGAAGTCAAGTTGTTAACGGTAAATCAAAAGGGTGAAGTACTGGAAAAAGTTAGTGATAATGAATATTTAGTACAAGTCGGAATTATGAAAGTAAAGATGAAACGTAAAGACTTACAGTTATTAGGTAAACCTAAACAAAATGATGTAAAACCTGTTACAACGATTAAAGGTTCCAATTACCATGTTAAGACAGAATTAGATTTAAGGGGGGAGCGTTATGAAGATGCTCTACTTAAATTGGAAAAATATATAGATGACAGCCTGTTAGCTGGTTATCCGAGAGTGTCTATAATTCATGGAAAAGGAACAGGGGCTTTACGAAAAGGTGTACAGGACTTTGTGAAAAACCATCCGAATATTGCTTCATCAAGACCTGGTGCAAATGGTGAAGGTGGAAGTGGAGTTACTGTAATAGAGTTTCGTTAGTTTTAACTTAAAAGTAGCCATGCCCCGACAAGTGACGGAACATAGTCGAATCGGACTTTTGAACAACCTCTCTAAGGGTTTCAATTGCACCTGGCTACTTTTTCTTTATAAATATTCACATAAGAAGTTATTTTAAAAACATGGTATGATAGGCTTGGAATAAGGACGAAAGGGGCTTTTTCATGGAAATGTTTTGGGAAAATATTGTAGTGATAACTGCTGCAAGATATAGTGTTGTTGTACTATGTACCATGATTTTCCTAGCAATTTTTGAATTGGTTACTTCATATAAAAATTGGCAAGAAATTAAAAATGGAAATTTTGCTGTCGCAATGGCAACAGGAGGAAAGCTTTTTGGAATAGCTACTATTTTTCGTTATTCCATTGAACATAACGATACGATTCTGCAAAGTATAGGTTGGGGAGCTTTTGGATTTCTTTTATTACTCCTTGGTTATTTTATCTTTGAGTTTCTTACACCAACTATAAAAGTAGATGAAGAAATAGGTAAAGGGAATCAAGCAGTTGGATTTATATCTATGATGATATCCATTGGATTATCATTTGTTATAGGTGCAAATATTCGTTGACATAGAAGAGAGGTGGAAAATGGATGGTATTTGAAAGATTAGCTAAAATATTAATAGTTGTAGCTGCTATTTTCATGATTTGCGGAGTTGTTTATTTTCTTTAAAAATATTCAAAAAATAGCATTTAATTTGTATAATGGTCATAATAAGTAAAAAGGAGGTATGTAAGTGGATTATAAAAAGTGGCATGATCATTATCCAAGTGAAATACCAATAAGCTTATCTTATGATGAAAAACCGCTACACATGTTCTTACGGGAAAGTGCTGAACGGTACAGTGGGGATATAGCGCTTCACTTTATGGGAAAAGAAATGACATTCACCGAACTTTATTTACAATCAAAAAAAATGGCCAGTTATCTTCAATCACTAGATTTAGTGAAAGGGGATAAAGTAGCTATTATGCTTCCAAACACCCCGCAATCTGTAATTAGCTATTACGCTACACTTATGGCAGGTGGTATTGTTGTTCAAACGAATCCTTTGTACACGGAAAGAGAACTTGAGTATCAATTAGTAGATTCAGAAGCCAAATTTATTGTTTGTTTAGATATCTTATTGCCGAAAGTAAAAAATGTACGTGACAGAACAAATCTTCAACACGCTATTGTTACTAGAATTAAAGATTACCTTCCCTTTCCCAAAAATCTGATTTACCCATTTATACAAAAACGTGAATATAACATAGTTGTTAATGTTGAACAAACTCATGATACCCACGTATGGAGAGATATGTTAGACATGGCAAGTAGTGAGTATCTAGAGGTGGAAATAAATCCAAAAGAAGACTTAGCCCTTCTTCAGTATACCGGCGGAACTACTGGTAATCCAAAAGGTGTGATGCTCACTCATTATAATTTAGTTGCAAATGTTCAAATGTGTAATGCATGGCTATACAAATCAAAGAATAAGCGTCAAACAGTATTAGCGGTGTTACCGTTTTTTCATGTGTACGGAATGACAACTGTAATGAATTTTGCAGTGATGCAAGGATCTAAAATGATTTTAATGCCAAAGTTTAATCCAGATGACATTTTGAAGGCGATATCAAAACAAAGGCCTACTTTATTTCCTGGTGCGCCGACAATTTATATTGCGCTATTAAACCATCCTAATCTTAATGAGTATGATTTATCTTCTATAGAGGCTTGTTTAAGTGGATCTGCTGCTCTCCCTATAGAAGTACAAGAGAAATTTGAAAAGATAACTGGTGGAAGACTTGTTGAAGGGTATGGATTGACGGAATCTTCTCCTGTTACTCACGCTAATTTTATTTGGGGAAAACGAGTAAATGGAAGTATAGGTGTACCATGGCCAGATACAGATGCGAAAGTGTTTCGTGTAGATTCCGATTTAGAAGAAGTAGATTTGGGCGAAATTGGTGAAATTGCTGTAAAAGGTCCTCAGATTATGCAAGGTTATTGGAATAATCCAGAGGAGACAGAGAAAGTATTGAAAGATGGTTGGTTGTTAACTGGTGATTTAGGGTATATGGATGAAGATGGTTATTTCTATATCGTAGATCGGAAAAAGGATATGATAATTGCAAGTGGTTATAATATTTATCCGAGGGAAGTAGAAGAAGTTCTCTATGAGCATGAAGCGGTTCAAGAAGCAGTTGTAGCCGGTGTTCCCGACTCCTACCGAGGTGAAACCGTAAAAGCGTATATTGTATTAAAGAAAGGGTACCAAATTACAAAAGAAGAATTAGATAAATTTATGAAGGAAAATCTGGCAGTCTATAAAGTTCCTAAAATATACGAGTTTCTAGATGAATTACCGAAAACAGCTGTAGGAAAGATTTTAAGAAGAAAATTGGTGGAGGACGATAAAGAAAAAGAGAAAGTATAATTTTGTATTTCTTTTTTTACAGGTTAATAGGACACGCTATGGCATTGACTTTTTTTATTATTTTTATTACCATGGAGATATGAATGAGTATTCATTCATTATATTCTTAGCAGATTAGTAAGCATAAATTTTCTTATCCTGTTAAGCACAGTTAAGGTATTCTCCAGTCTAAAATACGAATGCCAAGTTTCCTAAGGAGTAAAATATGAAAAATAATCGACCAAAGTATTATCAAATTATAGATGCCGCAGTTAAAGTTTTTGCAGAAAATGGATTCCATGGTTCCCAAGTTTCTAAAATCGCAAAAGCAGCTGGTGTAGCTGATGGAACCATTTATCTTTATTTTAAAAATAAAGAAGATATATTAATTACTATGTTTAAAGAAAAAATGGGTCAGTTTATTGATAGAACCGTTCATCAAATTAATCAAAAAAAGAATGCAAATGAAAAATTATTGACATTAATCGAAATGCATTTTACTCAACTTTCAGAAGACCGTAATTTGGCGATAGTAACACAATTGGAATTAAGACAATCCAATTATGAATTACGTTATGAAATAAATAGTGTACTAAAACCTTATTTAACAGTAATTGATAATATTCTTATGGAAGGAATAAATGATAAATTATTTCGGGATAATTTAAAAATACCTTTAGTAAGGCAGATGATATTTGGAACGCTTGATGAAATTGTTACAAATTGGGTCATGAAAGATTGCAAGTACGATTTAACCGCCGAGGTTGAGCAAGTTCACCAATTGTTAATTGGAGGAATTTGTCGAATAGATAAAATAGTTTAAAATTTTGATAAATTAGTTTACAATGAAAAAAGGGGAGGAAACTTATGGGGAAAATTCAGTTTGAAATCAATAAAAATATTGCAAATCTGACCATTCAAAGCCCGCCGGCAAATGCATTATCTAGTAGTCTACTATCTGAATTAGAAGGAAAGCTCAATAAAATTGAAGAAGAACCATCTGTAAAAGCAGTAGTTATTAAAGGAGATGGAAGGTTCTTCTCTGCTGGAGCGGATATTAAAGAATTTACTTCTATGCAGAACTCTAGCGATAGCCGAACCTTTTCAAATAAAGGACAAGAGCTATTTAACCGGATAGAAAATTTCTCTATTCCAGTTATTGCAGCTATTCATGGCGGTGCCTTTGGTGGCGGATTGGAATTGGCGATGGCTTGTCATATTCGAATCGTCACTGAAAATTCTAAACTGGGATTACCTGAAATAACTTTAGGTATAATCCCGGGGTATGCAGGAACCCAACGTTTACCAAGGTATGTTGGTAACGCCAAAGCTTATGAAATGATGCTTACAGGTGAACCTATTTCAGGAACAGATGCTTTTGCATTTGGTCTAGCTAATAAGGTGGTGAAAGAAGAGGAATTGATTTCAGAGGCAACTAAATTGGCGGAAAAAATTGTATCCATGAGTAAACCTGTTATTAATCAAATTATGCATCTAGTTAATTTTTCTAAATCTGATTTATTTGAAAAAGGGGTACAAGAAGAGGCGATTGCATTCAGTAAGGTATTTACGAATGCCGATGCTAGAGAAGGAGTTCAAGCCTTTATAGAAAAACGTAAACCTAATTTCCAAGATAAATAGAAGGATAAGAAGATAAAGGAGGAATATTAAATGAACATTTATGTATTGTTAAAAAGAACATTTGATACAGAAGAAAAGATTGTAGTATCAAATGGTGTAATTGAAGAAGATGGTGCAGAATTCATTATTAATCCATACGACGAATACGCAGTCGAAGAAGCGATTAAACAACGTGATGAGCATGGCGGTGAAGTAACCGTTGTCACAATCGGAGATGAGGAATCTGAAAAACAATTACGGACGGCATTAGCAATGGGTGCAGATAAAGCTGTTCTAATTAATACGGAAGAAGACCTTGAAGAAGGAGATCAATTTACAACAGCAAAAATTTTGGAAGCGTTTTTCGAAGATAAAGAAGTGGATTTAATCCTCGCAGGTAACGTTGCCATTGATGAAGCTAGTGGACAAGTTGGACCACGAGTTGCTGAACTACTTGGAATACCATACGTTACAACGATTACAAAGCTTTCTATTGATGGTAAGACGGTAAATATTGAAAAAGATGTAGAAGGTGACGTCGAAGTAATTGAAAGTTCTTTACCACTTCTTGTTACCTGTCAACAAGGTTTAAATGAACCACGTTATCCTTCCCTACCAGGAATTATGAAAGCGAAAAAGAAACCACTCGAAGAATTGGAATTAGATGATTTAGACATTGATGAGGACGATGTTGAAGCTAAAACAAAAACGATTGATATTTTCTTGCCGGCTGAAAAAGAAGCAGGAAAAGTTTTAGAAGGTGAATTAGAGGATCAGGTGAAAGAACTAGTTTCACTGCTTAAAAATGAAGCGAAAGTACTATAAATAGGTGATAAAAGAAGGGAGAGGTAGACATGAGTGAGAAAATTTTAGTTATTGCAGAAACAAAAGAAGGGGAAATTCGTAATGTATCATTTGAGGCTATAGCGGCTGCGAAAAAAATAAAACCAGATGGTGAAGTTATTGGTTTAGTATGTGCGGATGATGATTTGGAAAATTTGGCACAAGAGCTTATTTACTATGGTGCAGACCGTGCGATAACTGTTAAAAATGATAATTTGAAATCATATACCTCTGAAGCATTTGGGCAAGCGGTATTAGCTGTAGTGAAACAAGAATCTCCAGATGCAATTATCATGGGCCATACATCAATCGGAAAAGATCTTTCTCCGAAGCTAGCAAGTAAACTAGAATCTGGTTTGATTTCGGATGCAATTGATATTGAAACAGACGGTGATCAACCAGTATTTATTAGACCAATTTATTCTGGAAAAGCTTTTGAGAAAAAAGTGATTACATCTGGAATACCTTTCATTACAATTAGACCAAACAACATTGCCGCATTAGATCGTGATGATTCTCGTTCAGGAAACATTAATAATGTGGATGTTGATATCAAAGATTTACGCACAATTGTAAAAGAAGTGGTTCGTAAAACTTCGGAAGGTGTAGACTTATCAGAAGCAAAGGTAATTGTAGCTGGTGGTCGTGGAGTTAAAAGTGCAGATGGATTTAAACCATTATATGAACTTGCAGAAGTTCTTGGTGCAGTGGTTGGGGCTTCACGCGGAGCATGTGATGCGGACTATTGCGATTATTCACTGCAAATTGGGCAAACCGGTAAAGTAGTTACTCCGGATTTATATATTGCAGTTGGAATATCTGGAGCAATCCAACACCTTGCAGGAATGTCTAATTCTAAGGTTATCGTAGCCATTAATAAAGATCCTGAGGCTAATATTTTTAATATCGCGGACTATGGAATCGTTGGTGACTTATTCGAAGTTATTCCAATGTTAATAGAAGAATTCAAGAAAGTAGCAGTAAGTTAACTATACCTTTGATGATGGGTCTACTTCATTTATAGAAGAGGGCCCATTTATTCTGAATAAGCAAAGTATTAGGAAGTACAATATTAACAATGGTATACTCAACCTACGTGGTTAAAGTCATAAAAAGGAGGAATTAAGATGGCTATTGAAAATGTTACAGATAAAGATTTTGCTGAACAAACTTCAAAAGGTTTAGTTTTAGCTGACTTTTGGGCTCCATGGTGCGGTCCTTGTAAAATGATTGCTCCAGTCCTAGAAGAAATTGATGGAGAAATGAGCGAAAAAGTTCAAATTGTTAAATTAGACGTAGATGAAAATCAAGAAACAGCTAGCAAATTTGGTGTAATGAGTATTCCTACTTTATTATTATTTAAAGATGGAAACGTAGTTGACCAAGTAATTGGTTACCAACCAAAAGAGGCATTAGTTGATTTAATAAATAAGCATGCTTAATGAATAACCACGATTCAATCCCTTGTTACACGAAGTAACAAGGGATTTTCTCAGCGGACAGGTATGTTAAATTCTTTTTTCCACATAAGTGCAACGAAAGTGAATCGCCAAAAAGCTTGGCAAACCCCAAGTTTTCTAAGATAATGTTCTCGTAGAATATTTCTAAATATAAAAGGATTGTAAACATATGAATAGAACGATAAGTGAAAAATTAGCGGTATTACCGGCTAAGCCCGGCTGTTATTTGATGAGGGATAGGCATGGAACTGTTATTTATGTTGGAAAATCCAAAACATTAAGAAATAGGGTTCGTTCCTACTTTACAGGGGCACATGACCAAAAAACACAACGATTAGTACAAGAGATTGTTGACTTTGAATATGTTGTTACGTCTTCAGAGATGGAAGCATTAATTTTGGAAATGAACTTAATAAAAAAATACGATCCAAGATATAATATAATGCTGAAGGACGATAAGTCTTATCCATATTTAAAAATAACCTCGGAAAGACATCCTCGACTTTTAATTACACGGAAATTAAAAAAAGATAAAGGAAAATATTTTGGCCCATATCCAAACGTTATTGCAGCTAAGGAAACTAAAAAATTATTAGACCGATTATACCCGCTACGTAAATGTAATAATCCATCCGGACGTCCTTGCTTATATTATCATATGAATCAGTGCCGAGCATGTGGGGACAATCCACTTTCTACTGAAGAATATCAAGCTATTATTCAGGAAATAACTTCTTTTCTTCAAGGTGGATTTAAAGATATCAAACAGAATTTGAAAGAAAAAATGTTAGAAGCGAGTGAACAACTTAATTTTGAGCGGGCAAAGGAATATAGAGATCAAATTCAGCATATTGAGTCGGTTATGGAACAGCAAAAAATGACCCTTAACGATAATGTGAATCGTGATATTTTTGGGTATAGTTATGATAAAAGTTGGATGTGTGTTCAAGTATTTTTTGTAAGACAAGGAAAGCTAATCGAAAGGGATGTTTCGTTATTCCCGTTTTTCGATACTCCTGAGGAAACTTTTTTAAGCTTCATTGGAAGGTTCTATTTACACGAACAACATATTAAACCAAAGCAAATACTGGTGCCTATCGGAACAGACACAGACATCTTAAAGGAATTACTAGAAGTAGAGGTCCATACTCCGTATAGAGGGAAGAAGAAAGAACTGGTAGAGCTAGCTTCTGAAAATGCAAAAATTGCTTTAAAAGAGAAATTTTCATTAATCGAAAGAGACGAGGAACGGACTATACTTGCTGTTGAAAAATTAGGAGAAGAGCTAAATATAGCAACTCCACATCGCATTGAGGCTTTTGATAATTCAAATATTCAAGGTACAAGCCCGGTATCAGCCATGATTGTATTTGTTGATGGAAAACCAAGTAAAAAAGACTATCGAAAATACAAAATTAAAGATGTGAAAGGTCCGGATGATTACGAGACAATGCGTGAAGTCATACGCAGGAGATATACTCGAGTATTAAAAGAAGATTTGCCACTACCAGATTTGATTGTTATAGATGGCGGTAAAGGCCAAATGAGTGCGGCGCTTGATGTGTTAGAAAATGAATTAGGTCTAGATATACCTTTATGTGGATTAGCTAAAGATGATCGGCACAGAACGAGTGAATTATTGTATGGGGATCCTCCAGAAGTAGTCTCTTTATCAAGGAAGTCCCAAGAGTTTTATCTTGTACAACGAATACAAGATGAGGTCCATCGTTTTGCGATATCGTTTCACCGACAATTACGTGGAAAAAGCTTATTTCAATCTGAGTTAGATAATATTCCTGGAGTCGGAGAAAAACGAAGAAAGTTATTACTTCAACATTTTAAATCAATAGATGAAATAAAGAGATCGGATTTGAAAGAAATTACAAAACTAGGGATACCTAGTAATACTGCAAAAGAAATTATTAATTTTTTAAATAAAAGTAAAGAGGAGGAGCGATAGTTTTAAATACTAACTACCCTCCTTTTTATTTGTCTAGAAAATCATAAAATTTATATGGCTGTGAATAACTTAGATACAGAAATAGCCACGTCCGGCTCCAGCGCCCAGCGACTAGCGAGACTTCCTTCACCTCCGTGCGATAAGTCAACATCGACTCACTCCGTTCGTCGTGTTTCCTTTATCTCCTACGGCTCAGTCCAGTCCGTACGTCGCTAAACGGGCGCTTGCGCCTTTGTTCATTTATCCGTAAAGTATATAGAAAATTTGATCGTGTAAATGCGTTTATTTATTTCCTCCATACATTCGCATTCTCTACCTTCAATTTGTTGAATTGCCTCAGCTAAAAATCCTGATTCTAATCGAAAATCTGTATGAAAAGGACCATTAAGTTTTAATGCTATTGAATCATCCATTAAATGAAAGATTAGTTCCTTTTTCTTTTCTTTTATTAACTCAAGTTTTCCCCAACCAAATGTCTCAAAAATAAGTATTAGTGTTTCCAATGAATCAATTTCTATATTGCGCGCTATGTTTTTTCCCATGAAATACAATAAAGAGTCCGCTTCCTTACCAAGAATTTCCGGTAAGCCTATATATCTTAGAGCATCATAGCCGGCACCATTCGTATGTAATTTTTCTAGTTGTGAAATTGTTAGTTTATCGGCTTTATCTGACATGGATGTCATCCTTTCTATTCCTCTCGTAAGTTATGCCTAAGGTATAACCTATCGTCTTATCGTCGTTTAAAATGATAACTAAACCATATTATCTATTTTATTTCGTGATTAATCAAGCCGCGATTATGAACTTTTAATATTCCAATATTCCTTTTCTCGATAAATTTAGTGTCTCGTTTTCTTGACGCTTACAATAGTTAGAAGTACAATAAACTTGATAAAAAGATTGTACAATTTTAAAAATAGGAGCAAGTTTGTTTTAAAGCGCTTTATTTTTAATAATTGTACTACAAATTCTATTAACCTACTAAGGGGGGATAAAAATGGCAGTACATAGGGAGTTGTTTTACAGAAGATTACATTCATTACTTGGGGTAGTACCAATTGGACTTTATTTGGTGACGCATTTAGTAGTAAACCATTTTGCTGTTTATGGAGAAGAAGAGTTTAATAGAGCAGCAGGTTTTATGGGAAATCTTCCATTTTTGATCTTATTAGAGATTTTTGTTATTTATCTACCAATCTTATTTCATGCGGTGCTAGGTGTGTACATTGCTCTTACAGCAAACTACAATCTGAAGAATTATGGTTTTTTCCGAAATTGGATGTTTGCTCTGCAACGTATCACTGGGATAGTAACATTAATTTTTATTGTATGGCATGTTTGGGAGACCCGTGTTCAAAAAGCACTAGGAGTAGTAGAAGTTAACTATAGTTTGATGGAAAGTATTCTATCTAGTCCATTTATGTTCTGGTTCTACGTAGTTGGTGTAATTTCAACCGTTTTCCATTTTTCAAATGGACTATGGGGCTTCATGGTTACATGGGGAATTACACAATCTCCTAAATCACAAAAAATCACTACATATGGTGTCGTAGTAGTCTTTCTTGTGCTTAGTTATATTGGAGTAAGATCACTAATCGCATTTGCTTATGGAGTATAGAGACAGAGAAAAAAGGAGTGAGTTATTATGAGTAATCGCAAAATAGCTGTTGTTGGCGGAGGGCTTGCTGGGCTTATGGCTACGATAAAAGCTGCTGAAGCAGGAGTCAACGTAGATTTATTCTCAATTGTACCGGTTAAACGTTCTCACTCAGTATGTGCTCAAGGTGGTATTAATGGAGCGGTAAATACAAAAGGTGAAGGAGATTCACCTTGGATTCACTTTGATGATACTGTTTACGGTGGAGATTTCCTTGCAAATCAGCCTCAGGTTAAAGCAATGTGTGATGCAGCACCTGGCATCATACATATGTTTGACCGTATGGGTGTTATGTTTAACCGTACCCCGGAAGGTTTACTAGACTTTCGTCGATTTGGGGGAACGCAACACCACCGCACTGCATATGCAGGAGCTACAACTGGACAACAATTGTTGTACGCACTAGACGAACAAGTTCGCCGTTATGAAGTAGAAGGCTTAGTAACGAAATATGAAGGTTGGGAATTTGTTGGTGCTGTATTAGATGAAGAAGGAATTGCAAGGGGAATTGTGGCTCAGGATATTAAATCACATGAAATTAAAGCATTCCGTTCTGATGCAACTATCTTTGCAACAGGTGGACCTGGAATCATCTTTGGTAAATCAACGAATTCTATGATTAATACAGGATCAGCTGCAAGTACCTTATATCAACAAGGTGTTAAATATGCAAATGGAGAATTTATTCAGATTCACCCAACTGCAATTCCTGGAGACGATAAACTTCGCTTAATGAGTGAATCTGCTCGTGGTGAAGGTGGTCGTGTATGGACTTATAAAGATGGTGAACCATGGTACTTCCTTGAAGAAAGATACCCAGCATATGGTAATCTAGTTCCTCGTGACATAGCAACACGTGAAATCTTTGATGTTTGTGTGAATGAAAAATTAGGAATTAATGGGGAAAACATGGTATATCTTGATCTTTCACATAAAGATCCTAAAGAATTAGATATTAAACTTGGTGGTATTATAGAAATCTATGAAAAATTCGTCGGTGAGGACCCACGTAAAGTACCTATGAAAATTTTCCCTGCAGTTCATTATTCTATGGGTGGAATGTGGGTCGATATTAATCAAATGACAAACATTCCTGGAATATTTGCTGCTGGGGAATGTGACTACTCACAACATGGTGCGAACCGACTAGGTGCTAACTCCTTATTATCTGCAGTATTTGGTGGATCCGTAGCTGGACCTAAGGCGATTGAATATATTGATGGCCTTGATAAACATGCTGAAGATGTTTCTTCTGAACTATTTGATTCTAAAGTTAGGGAAGAAGAAGAGAAATTTAAAGAATTAATGAGTATGGACGGTAACGAAAATGCATACCAGATTCACCAAGAACTAGGGGAATGGATGACAGATAACGTTACAGTAGTACGTGAAAATACTAGACTTCTAAAAACAGATGAGAAGATACAAGAATTGCTAGAACGTTGGGGAAATATCAACATCAATGATACATCTAGTTGGTCTAACCAAGGTGTTATGTTTACTCGCCAATTAAAAAATATGCTTCATTTGGCAAGAGTAATTACACTTGGTGCTTATAATCGTAACGAGAGTCGTGGAGCACATTATAAACCTGAATTCCCGAAACGTAATGATGAGGAATTTTTAAAGACTACTATCGCTGAATTCGATGAGAAAAATCAAGCACCTAAACTGAGTTATGAAGATGTTGATATATCGTTAATTAAACCACGTGAACGTGATTATACTACAAAACATTGATTGGGGAGAGAAGTAAAATGGCTGAACAAAAGACGGTTACATTTATAATAACTCGACAAGACGGCCCAGATTCTGCTCCTTACGAGGAAACTTTCGAAGTACCTTATCGGAAGAATATGAATGTTATTTCTGGGTTAATGGAAATACGTAAAAATCCTGTTAATGCTAAAGGGGAAAAAACAACACCGGTTCAATGGGATATGAACTGTTTAGAAGAAGTATGTGGTGCTTGTTCTATGGTTATTAATGGTGTTCCGAGACAATCCTGTGCTGCATTAGTAGATGAATTGGAAACTCCAGTTCGTCTAGCGCCAATGTCAACATTCCCAGTTGTTCGTGATTTGATCATTGACCGTGAGCGTATGTTTGATGCATTGAAGCAAGTTAAAGCATGGATTCCTATCGATGGTACACACGATCTTGGTCCAGGGCCACGTATGCCTGAAAAGAAACGCCAATGGGCATATGAATTATCTAAATGTATGTCATGTGGAGTATGTTTAGAATCTTGTCCAAACGTAAATGATAAATCAAACTTTATTGGACCAGCAGCATTATCTCAGGCTCGTCTGTTTAATGCTCACCCAACAGGAGAAATGAACAAGAGTGAACGTTTAGATGGTTTAATGCAAGAAGGTGGAATTAGCGGTTGTGGGAATGCGCAAAATTGTGTACAAGTTTGTCCAAAAGGAATACCGTTAACAACCTCAATTGCAGCAATGAACCGAGCAACTAATATCCAAGCGTTTAAGAATTTCTTTGGTAGTGACAACGCACATTAAAGAAATTATACTTTTTACCTACAAACAAAAACCGACTTCTTTATCGAAGTCGGTTTTTGACATTTACTTGCTTAATCGAGTAAATGGTTTATAAGACCTAATAATCACGTGTAGTTCGGATCTTTCTATTGGGATAAGAACTAATAATTTAAAGTTTCAATTCCCCCATACGAAGAAGTTCAACTACAGCTTGTGATCGCCCCTTAACCCCTAATTTTTGCATAGCATTTGAAATGTGGTTACGGACAGTTTTCTCTGATATAAACAATTCCTGGGCAATTTCTTTTGTTGTTTTGTCTTGTACTAATAGTTCGAATACTTCTTTTTCTCTTTTGGTTAATAACTGCTTCGGTTTATACTCGTTGTCCTTCAAGTGTTAACCCCTCCTTGCTCTTATAGAGCTGCATGTTGAAGGGAAATTATCTAGTCACTATAGCTTATGAGGACGCTGGAAATTAGTGAGTGTTTTCATTCATGAAAAGTAAAATTTCATGAATAAATTTGTATCCAAACTATTATTTGAATTTAATCTAAAACTGGTGGTAATATGTAAGTTAAATAATTTTACCTACATAAATTTTAAAAAAAATGGAAACGGTAACATAGGAATAGTTGACTACATATTATGAAAAAGTAAGGACTTATAACTATTTATTTTAACATATATACACGGAATGGGTTGATATGATAAACTGTTGCTTGTATATATTGAAATAAACTAGAACCTTAAATTTTGGATAAATAACCTAAAAATAAAACAGCACAGAAGAGGCGATTTTTATTGGATAGAGCAATCGGAGTAATTGATTCTGGAGTTGGTGGCTTAACTGTTGTTCAAGAGTTGATGCGTCAATTACCAAAGGAAAAGTTAATTTATTTAGGAGATACAGCAAGATGTCCTTATGGTTCTAGACCTGCTGAAGAAGTGAAATTATTTACTTGGGAAATGGTTCGCTTTTTATTAAATAAAAATATTAAAATGTTAGTTGTGGCTTGTAATACTGCTACCGCTTTTACGCTAAAGGAATTACAGCAGTCATTAGATATTCCGGTTGTTGGTGTAATACAGCCTGGTGCCCGAGCTGCAATAAAATGTACAAATAATAATCATGTTGGTGTAATTGGGACAGAAGGTACGATTCGTAGTAGTGCTTATACGAATGCATTGGAAAAAATAAATGCAGATATTCATGTTTATGGATTGGCGTGTCCTTTATTAGCTCCAATGGTTGAAAATGGAATATTGGCAGGTATGGAAGCAAAATCAGTAGTAGAAGAATCTATTTCACCATTAAAACAAAATAAAGATATGGATACATTGATATTAGGATGTACCCACTATCCATTATTAAAAGACACGATACAAGAAGTTATAGGTAACAATGTAACCATTATTTCTTCTAGTGAAGAGACTGCTAGAGAAACAAGTACTATATTAGACGTACATGGATTATTGAATAGTAAAACAGATGAGCCTATTCATCAATTTTATACTACAGGTGAGCTGAATATATTTATTGAAATAACTAGAAAGATTTTTAAGGATTCAAATTTCAGCAAGTTAGAAATTAAAAGAGCTAGTTTACGAACAAATCAGGAGGTTTAAGCTCCTGATTTTTATTTTACCTTCTCTCCTCATCTATGCTGGTAGCGAATACCAAGTTTTCCGAAATATTTTCATGCATAATCCTGTATGAGATGATGATGAATCCATGCGGAATATGTAATGAATTATTTTTAAATAGAAGTTTCCTACGATAGGTCTATTTTTTTATGATAGCTCGTATACATTATAGTACAAACTATCGTAGGAGGTATTAGCATGAATAAGAAAGGTGCTTTAATCGTTGGCGCGGTTTCGCTTTCGCTTATTTTATCTGGGTGTTTTCAAGGAGAACAGTCATTAGAACAGGAAATGGACCCACCTCAAGATGCGGAGGCTGTAAATAGCTTAGAAGATTCAACTTCTGAGAATAAGAAAGATAATGTAGAATCTAAGGATTCAGCTGACTCCAAGGGGAAGAAAACCAAATCAGATGATGCAGTTACAGAAATGGTTCCTAGAGAATTATACTTAATGGATAAGAATGGGATGGTTGCTGCTCAAACGATTGAATTACCAGGGACATCAGAAGTTGGTAAACAACTCATGGAACATCTGGTGAAAGATGGACCAGTAACCCCTCTACTACCGAATGGGTTTCAAGCCGTGTTACCAGAGGGTACTGAAATTTTAGGACTTAATTTAAAGGAAGATGGTACGATAATTGTAGATGTATCGGAAGAATTTAAAAACTATGAGCCAAATGAGGAAATTAAAATTCTGGAGTCGATGACATACACCTTAACACAATTCGAAAATGTTAAAAAGGTACAATTGTGGATTAATGGACATCCTCAGGAGGAAATGCCAGTTAATGGAACACCAATTGGGAATGGATATGCAAGAGCAAATGGAATAAATGTTGTGGAATCCAATTCAAATGATTTATTAACTGCTACCCCTGTAACGATGTTTTATCCATCTGAACATAATGAAAACAGGTATTATGTTCCTGTAACTCAGTATGTTGATTCAAAAGAGGATGTGGAAATCTATGAAGCAATTGTAGATTCATTGATTCAAGGACCTGGTTACAATTCAAATATTGTCCACGTGTTTAATGAAGGTACTAAATTAAGTAGTGAGCCGGTAATGAAAGATGGAGTTCTTAAATTAATATTTAATGAAGGTATTTTGAAAGATAAAGAGCAGTCTGTTATTTCGGATGAAGTAATGGAGACACTAGTAAGAACTTTAACTGAACAAGCTGGTGTAAAAGCCGTTGATGTAAAAGTTGAAAATGTAGATCAACTCGTGAATGAAAACGGTGAATCATATGAAGAGCCAGTAACAAAGGATACATTTACAAAAACAGAAAAATTATAAAAAGAAAGGGGTTCGAATTTTGAACCTCTTTCTTTATTGTCAGGAAATTATAAAATTTGTATGGCTGTGAATAACATAGATACAGAGATAGCCACGTCCGGCTCCAACGCCCAGCGACTAGCGAGACTTCCTTCACCTCCGTGCGATAAGTCAACATCGACTCACTCCGTTCATCGTGTTTCCTTTATCTCCTACGGCTCAGTCCAGTCCGTACGTCGCTAAACGGGCGCTTCCGCCTTTGATAATTTAGTGCAAGTTTTCTAAAAAATGAGCCTAATGAATTCTCGTGTTGCTTTTTAGCAAAATATGATAAGCTAATGATGGAAATAAGAGGAGGATTTACGTATGAGAAATGATAATCGTGAACATAACCAATTAAGAACTATTGAAATTATTCCGAATTACATAACACATCCAGAAGGTTCGGTACTTATTACAGTTGGGAATACAAAAGTAATTTGTAACGCAAGCATCGAAGACCGTGTTCCTCCATTTATGCGAGGTCAAGGAAAAGGGTGGATTACCGCCGAATATTCAATGCTCCCTCGTGCTACTACCCAAAGAAATATAAGAGAGTCAACTAAAGGTAAGGTTAGTGGTAGAACGATGGAAATTCAACGATTGATTGGTAGAGCATTAAGATCTGTCGTGGATTTAGAAAAAATAGGTGAAAGAACCGTATGGGTAGATTGTGATGTTATTCAAGCGGATGGGGGAACAAGAACTGCATCTATCACAGGCGCATTTGTTGCGGTTGTTTTAGCTTTTGGTGAACTGCTGAAAAATAAAGCGATCAAAGAAATGCCTGTAACGGATTATCTAGCTGCAATTTCTGTGGGTATATTAAAAGAAGGAATAGAAATATTGGATTTAAATTATGAAGAAGACTCAGAAGCAGATGTTGATATGAATATCGTAATGACGGGTTCAGGGGAGTTTGTGGAAATCCAAGGGACTGGAGAAGAAGCAACATTTGGTTTAAATCAGCTAAAAATGATGTTGAAACTTGCTAGTGAGGGGTTAGAGAAAATTATAGAGGTACAAAAAGAGGCAATTGGTGCTTTATCCGAACGAATAGGTGAAACCAAAAAATAAGGAGTTTTTTTATGAAACAAATTATTATTGCCACTAAAAATCGTGGTAAGGCAAAAGAGTTTAAAGAGTTTTTTTCCCAGAAAAATATAGAGGCCCTTTCGTTATTAGATATTGAAAAACAACTTCCAGACGTGGATGAAACTGGTGATACTTTTGAAGAAAATGCATCATTAAAAGCAGAAGAGATAAGCCATATATTAAATAAAGCTGTTTTGTCTGATGATTCCGGGTTAGTTATCGATGCTCTAGACGGAAGACCAGGTGTTTATTCAGCGAGATATGCTGGGGAAGATAAAGACGATGAAGAAAATGTAAAAAAAGTTCTTAAAGAATTAGAAAATATCCCGGAACATGATAGAAATGCACGATTTGTTTGTGTTTTGGCTATAGCGAGACCAGAAGGGCAAACAAAATTAGTTAGAGGGGAATGTGAGGGAAAAATAGCTTTATTCCCTTCCGGTGATAATGGATTTGGTTATGATCCTATTTTTATTCCAGATGGTTATCAACAAACAATGGCCGAGTTAGAGCCAGAAGAAAAAAATCAGATAAGTCATCGTAAACTTGCAATGGATAAGTTAGATGACTTGATAGATATATTGTTTTAGATTTTAAACCAAAGGGGCTGTCATGCGTTATGTATGAAGTATTAATTATTAGTGATAGTCATGGACTAAAAGAAGAAATCACGGAAATTAAAAGTCGGCACCCGAATATTACCATGATTCATTGCGGTGATTCTGAATTGGAATATGATTCGGTAGAACTAGAAGGAATGTATAAAGTTCGTGGAAATTGTGATTTTGATTCAAGATATCCAGAAGAAGAAATTATTTCAATTGGGGGTTTAACGTTTTTCGTTACACATGGACACTTATTCCAGGTAAAGTCAACATTTATGAAGCTATCATATAGGGCAAAAGAACTTGGTGCAGACGTTATCTGTTTCGGCCATTCTCATATTGCTGGGGCTGAACAGAATGACGGGCAATTATTTATTAATCCTGGAAGTATTCGTTTACCTAGAAATAGACACGAAAAAACATATGCAATTGTAAAATGGGAATCCATTGATCATATAAATATTCAATTTTATTCAACGGATGGATTCGAAGTGGAAGAATTATCCTATACAGCATCTTTCTAAAAAGATCATGGGGGTTGGGACATAACGAAATGTTTAACTCAAATGACGGACAATCCCGCAGAATCTCCAGAGCGGTTTATCTACTCCATTATTTCTGTAAAGTTCGGATTTCTCTTATTATAAAACATTTTATCCCAACCTCTGTGAAAAATGACTTATCCCACCTTAATGGGCAGTAAGACTCTCACCAAGCCCCCCACAGATAGAAGTCTTCTTTATTTTTTTATAGAAAGTGTTGACAAAGAATGTCAATTTAACTATAATTAAATTTGTCGTTAAATTATTAATCATACTTAATTTTTAAAATCATGCGGGTGTAGTTAAATGGTATAACCTCAGCCTTCCAAGCTGATGTCGTGGGTTCGATTCCCATCACCCGCTCCATTTATGTCCCAGTAGCTCAGCTGGATAGAGCAACAGCCTTCTAAGCTGTGGGTCGGGAGTTCGAATCTCTCCTGGGACGCTTTGAATCAACTACTAGAGAGAAACCAACTGATTGGTTTCTCTTTTTATGTTTAATTTTAAATATATAGGGAATCTATATGTAATAAAAAACGATTATCTTTATGAAAGAAGGTGAATGAATGCGCATACAACAAGATGATAAAATAATTCTATTTCCGAAATGGAAGAAAGAATTGGAAAAAGCAAGCTTAATCGCTCTTAAGGAAAAAAGATATGATGAAGCTTTAATTAAATTAGATAAGTTAATTAACTATCAAGTAGACAATCATGAAATTATAACCGGAAAGTTAATTTGTCTAATGGAACTAGGTGAATTTAATGAAGCCCAGAATTTATGTGAGGATTTATTAAAACAAGAAGATGAACACTACTATCATTATGTACATATTTATTTAACAATTTTATTTCAAACGAATCAATATAATTTATTAATGGATCAAGTTGAATATGAATTTCAAAAAAAGGATATACCTAAATTACAAAAAGAACAATTTAAACAATTATATGAAATTAGTGAAAAAATGAATATTGATATGAATATGGAGAAGGAGGCAATCCTTTTTCAAGATTTGTTTACAGCTGTAGAGGAAGGTAATTTTGATGAGCAATGGCGGCAAGTGGAGAAATTAAAATCACTTCATGCAAATCCCTCAAATCAAATTATCGAACTTCTTGTAAATGATGACGTTCACCCACTTGCAAAAACAGCAATAATAGAATGGTTAAAAGAAAAGCAATGGACGACTGAAGTAGAGGTTAGTAAGTTTAATGTAACTTTAACTATAATTCCAAAAGAATTAGAATGGGTTAAGGAAAGTGAACCTATATTAGAAACTAAAGCATTACTTCGGGAATTAGAGCAAGATAACCCTTCGTTATTCCATTTGATAACAAAACTGTTATATGATTATACTTATGTCATGTATCCGATAAAACCACCGAAAGATGATTATTTACATATTGCGAAAGCACTAGAACTGATTGGAAAAGAATCTTTAGGAGTTGCATCCAATCAAGTTCCGGAAACAACTAAACAAGTAGAAAATTACATAGAGAAAATAAAATTTAGTGAATCACTTTATCTAAGCATTATTGACAGTTAAGAAGAGATATGTGATAAATGCTTGAAAGCCGAACGAATTATGTTATAATATAGTGGTTGCAAAATACTTAGTAGAGTAAAAAGTAATTATCGTAATTTACATAATTATGAAATGGATATAATAGTTTGTGGAGGGAAATAAATATGTCAGCTAAATGGGAAAAACAAGAAGGTAACAAAGGGGTACTAACATTTGAAGTACCTGCAGATGAATTTGAAAAATCGTTGGATCAAGCCTTCAAAAAAGTAGTCAAAGATGTACAGATGCCTGGATTCCGTAAAGGTAAAGTACCAAGAGGGATTTTTGAAAAACGATTTGGTGTCGAAGCCTTATATCAAGATGCAGTAGACATTGTACTTCCAAATGCATATGGAAAAGCTGTTGAAGAAACAGATATTTTCCCAATTGCACAACCTGAAATTGATATTGAACAAATTGAAAGAGGGAAAGACCTAATTTTCACAGCGAACGTTGAAGTGAAACCTGAAGTGAAACTTGGTGAATATAAAGGTCTAGAAGTAGAAGAACAGTCTGTTGAAGTAACTGACGAGGATGTAGATGCTGAAATCAATCGTCTTCGCGAACGTCATGCAGAATTAGTAGTGAAGGAAGAAGGAGAAATTGAAGAAGGCGATACAGTGGTTATCGACTTTGAAGGTTTCTTGGGTGACGAAGCATTTGAAGGTGGTAAAGGCGAAAATCACTCATTAGAAATTGGTTCCGGTCAATTCATTCCTGGATTTGAAGAACAATTAATTGGTAAAAAGTCTGGTGAAGAAACAGAGGTTAACGTAACATTCCCAGAAGATTATCATGCTGAGGATTTAGCTGGAAAAGAAGCTACTTTTAAAGTTAAAATCCACGAAGTGAAATTTAAAGAATTTCCTGAATTAGATGATGAGTTTGCTAAAGATGTTGATGATGAAGTAGAAACTCTTGAAGCATTAAAACAAAAGAAAAAAGAACAGCTTGAAGAAGAGCGTAAACAAAACGCTGAAAATGAAAAACGCCAACAATTAATTGAAAAAGCTTCTGAAAATGTAGAAGTTGATATTCCTGATGCTATGGTTGAAACTGAATTAAACCAAATGCTTCGTGAGTTTGAACAAAACCTACAAATGCAAGGTCTAACAATGGAAATGTATAGTCAATTCTCTGGTCAAGATGAAGATGCACTAAAAGAACAAATGAAAGAAGATGCAGCTAAACGCGTTCGTACTAATTTAACGCTAGAAGCAATTGCAAAAGCTGAAAATCTTGAAGTTACTGAAGAAGATATTAATGAAGAATTAGAGAAAATGGCAAGCATGTATGGCATGGATGCTAAACAAATCGTTCCATTATTAGGTGGAAATACGGAAGTAATTGAAAGTGATCTTTTAATGAGAAAAGCAATTGACTTCTTAGTGGATCAGAGTAAAGCTGTTTAATAATGATAACGTACGTACTAGAACATTATTAACCACATAATGATAAATGCAACAAGGTGCGAAATATAGGCGCACCTTGTTTTGTCTTATTTATAGTAAAATACTACTTAAAAGAAAATATCTTTCATATAGTATAAGAAATAATTAAAATAACAATAATTATTTTAAAATTATTTTTGGGAGTTTTATCTCACCTAAACGGGCAGTAAGGCTCTCACCTCAAGCTTCCGGGGACAAAGAAGGTGGGTGGGAGATCAACTACCGTAATGGTCCAAGAAGTGCGACTAACCATCAGTGGGGGATGAAGGAAAACCTCCATTGATGGAAGTCTTCTTTATTTGTTTAAGAAAAATCAGTGGTTTTTATTTTGTTTTTTGAAAGTCTTCTGATATGATGGCTATAAATTGAAACCTAGATTTTAGGATATTTAGGGGTGAAAATGTATGTTTAAATTTAATGAAGAAAAAGGACAACTAAAATGTTCGTTTTGTGGGAAAAGTCAAGATCAAGTACGCAAATTAGTTGCCGGACCAGGCGTTTATATATGTGATGAATGTATTGAGCTATGTACGGAAATTGTGGAAGAAGAACTTGGTACGGACGAAGAAATGGAATTAAAAGAAATTCCAAAACCAAAAGAAATTTGTGAAATTCTTGATGACTATGTAATTGGACAAGAAAAAGCTAAAAAGAACTTATCTGTTGCAGTATACAACCATTACAAACGCATTAACTCACCAAAGGGTAATGATGATGTTGAATTGGCTAAAAGTAATATTGCGATGATTGGACCAACTGGTAGTGGTAAAACATTACTCGCACAAACGTTAGCGAGAATCATTAATGTTCCTTTTGCCATGGCTGATGCAACTTCACTTACTGAAGCAGGTTATGTTGGGGAAGATGTTGAAAACATTTTATTAAAGCTAATACAGGCTGCCGATTATGATGTTGAAAAAGCCGAAAAAGGAATCATTTATATTGATGAGATTGATAAAGTGGCTCGTAAATCCGAAAACCCATCTATTACTCGTGATGTTTCCGGAGAAGGGGTACAACAAGCACTTTTAAAAATCTTAGAGGGAACTGTTGCAAGTGTACCACCACAGGGTGGCCGTAAACATCCTCATCAAGAGTTTATACAAATTGATACAACCAACATTTTGTTTATCCTAGGTGGAGCTTTTGACGGTATTGATCAAGTTATTAAACGTCGCTTAGGTAAAAAGGTGATTGGATTTGGCTCAAATTCAAAACAAGAAGACTTAGATATGGGTCAATTGCTTCAACAGGTATTACCAGAAGATTTATTACGCTATGGATTAATTCCTGAGTTTATAGGAAGAATTCCGGTTATCGGTGCACTTCAACCTCTCGATGAGGATGCACTAGTTGAAATTTTAACAAAACCTAAAAATGCATTGGTCAAACAATATGAAAAGCTATTTGAAATGGATAACGTGGAATTAGAAATAGACGAAGAGGCACTAATTGAAGTTGCTAAGAAAGCAATCGAAAGAAAAACAGGTGCTCGAGGATTACGTTCTATTTTAGAAGGAATCATGCTGGATGTTATGTTTGAATTACCATCTAGGGAAGATATTGATAAATGTATTATTACAAAAGATACCATTGTAAATGAAAACGGAAGTCCGACATTAGTATTTAACGACGGAACGGTACAAGAGGGTATCAAAAATCATCCAAAAGAGAGTGCGTAAAAACAAGTTAAAATGATATTATGCAAAAAGAGACTACATAGCAACACGGCTCTCGTCTTTGAGCTGTTGGCTTAGGTTAGTCTCTTTTTTGCAAAAAACTTATTTAGCAGGATAGCATAAAAAGTCTTTCCACTCTGTACAAATGCAACGAAGGCATTTAAATTCCAATATTGCATGTAAGTTTTCTAAATATGTAATTTTTGTTCTAAAAAATGTTTAGTATAATAAGATACGTAAATAATAAATTTGAAGTTGATTTTAGTTTACAAATAAATGTATTAACTTTAAACTTTTAAAGCATACATATAAGTTAATAATTCACATATTTGGAGGTCACATTTCATGACGAAAGATTTAATTCAAGTCCCCCTCCTTCCACTGCGCGGTTTACTCGTATTTCCAACTATGGTTATACATTTAGATGTTGGTAGAGATAAATCTGTTCAAGCTTTAGAAAAAGCAATGATGGATGATCAGACTATATTTTTAGCAGCTCAAAAGAAAGTAAGTCTAGATGAACCAGAAACGAAAGATATTTACCAAATTGGTACATTAGTGAAAGTAAAACAAACATTAAAGCTTCCTAATGGTACAATAAGAGTATTAGTAGAGGGATTACATCGTGGGGAAATCGTACGTTTTATAGAAACGGAAAATGAATTTGTAGTAGAAATAGAAAAGTTAGAAGATATTCATGGCGATAATCATGAAGAAGAAGCGCTTATGAGATCGCTTTTAAATCAATTTGAACAATACATAAAAGTTTCAAGAAAAGTTACGGAAGATACGTTGGCAACAGTTGTTGATATTGAAGAACCAGGTAGGTTAGCGGACATCATTGCTTCTTATCTATCGTTAAAAGTGAAAGAAAAACAAGAAATTCTTGAGATACAAGATGTTAAAAAGAGAATAAAGAAATTAATTCAATATATATCAAATGAAAAAAAGGTATTAGATTTAGAAAAGAAAATTGGACAACGTGTCAAATCATCCATGGAAAAAACACAAAAAGAATACTATCTTCGTGAACAATTAAAAGCAATACAGAAAGAACTTGGGGAGAAAGATGGTAAAACAGGCGAAGTTGACAGCCTTAGAGAAAAGATTGAAGGATCGGATATGCCCGAACATGTTATGGAGGTTGCCCTAAAAGAATTAGATCGATATGAAAAGGTCCCCCAAAGTTCCGGGGAAAGCTCTGTTATTCGTAATTACTTAGAATGGTTATTAGTACTTCCATGGACGAAAAAAACGAAAGATACCATTGATATTAAAAAAGCAGAAAAGGTTTTAAATAGTGAGCACTATGGATTGGAAAAGGTAAAAGAAAGAATTTTAGAATACTTAGCCGTTCAAAAATTAACGAATACAATAAAAGGACCAATATTATGTTTGGTTGGACCACCAGGGGTAGGGAAGACATCATTAGCTAAATCAATTGCTTCCTCTGTTAACCGTAACTTTGTACGGATTTCACTGGGTGGGGTGCGTGACGAAGCAGAAATTAGAGGCCATAGAAGAACTTATATTGGTGCCATGCCAGGTAGAATCATTCAAGGAATGAAAAAAGCTGGTACCATAAATCCGGTGTTTTTACTTGATGAAATTGACAAAATGTCTAACGATTTTCGTGGCGATCCAGCTTCAGCCATGTTAGAAGTTCTTGATCCAGAGCAAAATAGTACTTTTAGTGACCATTTTATTGAAGAGAATTATGATTTATCGAATGTTTTATTTATCGCTACAGCAAATAACGTAAGTTCTATTCCAGGTCCCTTATTAGACCGAATGGAGCTAATTTCACTATCTGGATATACAGAAGTAGAGAAAATGCATATTGCAAAAAAACATTTGATACCAAAACAAGTGAAAGAAAATGGTTTAACTAAAGGAAATTTGCAAATTAGAGATGATGCTTTAATGAAGTTAATTCAAACCTATACTCGAGAAGCCGGGGTACGAGGTCTAGAGAGACAAATCGCAAAGCTTTGTAGAAAAACTGCGAAGGTTATTACGTCGGAAGAGAAAAAGCGTGTTATTATAACCGAAAAAAGTATAGAAGAGTTTCTTGGTAAGCCGATTTTTCGTTATGGATTAATGGAACAGGAAAACCAAGTAGGAACTGCAACAGGACTTGCATATACAACGGTAGGTGGAGATATTTTATCTATTGAGGTTAGTCATTATCCAGGAAAAGGAAAACTCACTTTAACCGGAAAACTAGGAGAAGTCATGCAAGAATCAGCACAGGCTGCATTTAGTTACATTCGTTCCCGTGCAAAAGAACTGAATATTGATCCTGACTTTTACGAAAAATATGACATTCATATACATGTCCCAGAAGGTGCAACTCCAAAAGATGGTCCATCCGCTGGTATTACGATGGCAACTGCTCTGGTTTCCGCTCTATCAGGCCGTGCAGTAAGAAAAGAAGTCGGTATGACCGGGGAAATTACCTTAAGAGGTAGAGTATTGCCTATTGGGGGACTAAAAGAAAAGTCTTTAGGCGCCCATCGAGCTGGATTAACAACGATTATCATTCCGGAAGATAATAGAAAAGATATAGAAAATATTCCGGACAGTGTCAAAGAGGAATTAACATTCATACCTGTAAAGCATTTAGATGAAGTGTTAAAACATGCATTAGTGGAGGAATAAAATGAAAGTAACAGATGCAGAAATAGTAATTAGTGCGGTTAGTAAAAAGCAATACCCAAATGAAGGAGTTCCGGAAATTGCATTAGCAGGTAGATCGAATGTTGGGAAATCTTCTTTTATAAATAAATTAATTAACCGAAAAAGTTTAGCTAGGACATCATCTAAACCTGGTAAAACCCAAACTCTAAATTTCTATAAAATAAATGGATCTTTTTATTTTGTAGACGTCCCAGGATATGGTTATGCGAAGGTTTCCAAAAAGGAAAGAGAAAAATGGGGAAAGATGATGGAAGAATACTTTCAAACACGTGAAACATTAAAGGCTGTTCTTCTCATTACAGATGTTCGCCATGAACCTACTAGAGATGATGTACAAATGTACGATTTTCTGAAATATTATGAATTACCAGTTATCGTTATTGCAACAAAATTAGATAAAGTTCCTAAGAATAAACGGGCACAACACATTAAACGAACAAAACAAACTTTACAAATAGATTCTAATGATGTTGTGATACCTTTTTCATCAGAAACAGGAGAAGGTAAAGACGAGGCATGGGCGCTCATACGGAGCTTCTTGAAATAAAATAGAATAGAAAAAGAAATAACCAATATAAAGATAGAGGTTATTTCTTTTTCTTTAATAAATATATACCTATAATAATTAAAATAATTGGCCAATAATTTGTAACGAAAGGGGTAACATCATTTACCCAATTAAAATAGGCGGATACTTTAGATGAAAAAATCATAAAAATACTAACCCCGATAAATAATATTCCTAAGATATATCCTTTTTTGGTTTTTGTTGCTCTAACGATAAATGCGATTCCAATAATTAACGTATACATTCCCCAATGATTGCTCCAAAAATGATAATGCTCCAAACCATAGGAGTGAATTCCAAGTCCTAATATAATAGTTCCACTAAATAAAAATTGATTATTTTTTTGTATGTAACTATAAAATAAGAATAGGATACCAGTAATGATTAAGATGGTTTGCCAGGAATAAAAATTAGTGATTAGTGGAATTTCTAATTGCTTAAGTAAGAAGAATACCCCAATTACGATTAATATGTATGCTAATAATGAATTCCTTTTCTTCAATTATAACTAATCCCTTCTATAGTTTCGTTTCCTTGCTTATAAATATATTGTATGATAAAGTACATTCGAGTTAAACTAATAACGTTCTTATATAATATTTGTTTCAAATTCTGTTCACATTTATAGAATTTGGTGTATTAAAACTATGTTACAATGTAAATAATATGTCATTTTTAAAAGATAAAGATTTTTGGGGGTAGTCAATTTGCACATTCTTAAAGTAGGACTCAATTATAAAACAGCCCCTGTAGAAATAAGGGAAAAACTAACTTTTCCAGAGAGTACCCTTGAAGAAGCAACGAACGAATTAAAAAAACAAAAAAGTATTTTGGAAAATGTTATTATTTCTACATGTAATCGTACGGAAATTTTTGCTGTTGTTGATCAACTTCATACCGGTCGATATTATATTAAAAAATTTTTAGCAGATTGGTTTGGAGTAGATAAAGAATTATTTTCTCCTTATTTACAAATAGCAGAAAATGATGGTGCCATAGAACATTTATTCCGTGTTTCCGCTGGATTAGATTCAATGGTATTAGGAGAAACTCAAATTTTAGGGCAAGTAAGAGATGCCTTTCTTAAAGCACAAAAAATAAGCACTACAGGTACTATTTTTAATGAATTATTTAAACAAGCCATTACATTTGGAAAACGTGTCCATAACGAAACAGGCATTGGAGAACATGCAGTTTCGATTAGTTATGCAGCAGTTGAATTAGCGAAGAATATTTTTGTGAATCTTAGCGAGAAACATGTTGCTGTCTTGGGTGCTGGTAAAATGGGCGAATTAGCAGCTAAAAATTTACAAGGATCAGGTGTGACGGAAATAACAGTCATTAACCGTACCATTGAAAAAGCGGAAGAATTAGCTGAGGTGTTCCATGCAAGGGCTGTTGGTCTAGATAATCTAGAAAATGTATTAGAAGAAGTTGACATCCTGATTAGCTCTACAGGCTCGAAATCTGTTATTTTAACAAAAGAAATGATTGAAAAAATTCAAATAAAAAGAAACAATAAACCTCTTGTTTTAATAGATATCGCGGTTCCAAGAGATATCGATGCCGACATCAATGGAATGGAAAATGTTTTTCTTTATGATATTGATGATTTACAGGGGGTTATCGACCATAATTTAGAAGCTAGAAAAGAAGCGGCTGAACAAATTGAGCTAATTATTGAACAGGAAATTGTCACATTTAAAGAATGGATTAAAACATTGGGAGTTGTACCGGTTATATCTGCACTTCGCAATAAAGCCTTGTCGATTCAAAAAGAAACGATGAAAAGTATCGAAAGAAAGATGCCTGATCTTACGAAACGTGAAAAAAAGGTGTTAAATAAACATACGAAAAGTATTATTAATCAACTATTGAAAGAGCCAATTACTCAGGCAAAAGAAATGGCTGGAGGAAGTCATGCAGATCACGCCCTTGAACTTTTTGTTGAAATCTTTGGTATTGAAGATGAAGTAAGGGAAGAATTTGCAAAACAGGGCGAAAAAGACGAAACGTTAATGTCTCTTCAAAAAAGTGAATATATTTCTTTTTCACATTTAGAAAAGATTTCAGGTGTAAATTAATATTTTTTCTGTTAAAAACCAGAAGGCTTTATGCTTTCTGGTTTTTACCTGCACGAATCTTATTGTTTTTCAAATAGTTTAAAAAAGGTTAAAATATATGTGTTATCACTTAATTTAATTATATCTTAGAAATGTAAAATATGTAGCTATGAGTAATTTTGTATAAGGAAAGCCACGTCCGGCTCCAGCGCCCAGCAACTAGCAAACTTCATGCTCCTCCACTACGATAAAGAAGACTTGCCGATTCGTGAAACGAGAGGCTTAGTCGCACTTATACCCTTGTGGTGAAAGTCAACATCGGTTCGCTTACAGCTCACCGTGTTTCCTTTATCTCATTGCTATAGAGGAATGTCCGATTAAGAACGCCGCTTTGCGCGGCAACATCGGACCACCTGGCATGGCCAGGCGCAGTTTGTACGTTGCTAAACGGGCGGTTACGCCTTTGTTCATGGCAACACGATTTAGGAGGATTTATTCATGCGAAAAATCGTCGTAGGATCAAGAAGAAGTAATCTAGCATTAACACAAACGAAATGGGTTATCAATGAACTTAAAAAAGCTGGTGTCCCAAACGAATTTGAGATAAAAGAAATTGTAACAAAAGGGGATCGTATTTTAGATGTCACTCTATCTAAAGTCGGCGGAAAAGGTTTATTTGTTAAAGAAATTGAACAGGCAATGTATGATAAAGAAATAGATATTGCGGTCCATAGTATGAAAGATATGCCATCCGTAATGCCAGAAGGGCTTGTTATTTCGTCTATCCCTGTTAGAGAAGATCCTCGAGATGCATTCGTATCTAAAAATAATATTACTTTAAAAAATTTACCT
Organism: Oceanobacillus caeni; assembly: GCF_019037185.1. Classification (GTDB taxonomy): domain Bacteria; phylum Bacillota; class Bacilli; order Bacillales; family Amphibacillaceae; genus Oceanobacillus; species Oceanobacillus caeni. Next base: position 122,784 of record NZ_JAHHXM010000002.1, on the reverse strand, counting down.
GAAGGAGCTAATGTTGGAACAAGTAGCTTGCGTCGTGCAGCACAAGTTCTTAAAGCAAGACCCGATATAAATATTAAATGGATTCGTGGAAATATTGAGACAAGAATTCGAAAACTTCATGAAGAAGATTATGATGCTATTATTTTAGCAGCTTCTGGATTAAAACGAGCAGGTCATGATAATGGAATTGTAACGGAGTATTTAGAACCCGAAGTAGTTGTTCCTGCAGTCGGACAAGGTGCTTTAGCAATCGAATGTAGAGAAGATGATCAGGAAATACGTGAAATATTAAATAAGATTAATGATAGTTACACAGCTAGAACCGTAACTGCTGAAAGAACTTTTCTTCAATTATTAGATGGTGGTTGCCAAGTTCCGATTGGTGGATATGCCTATCTGGAAGACGATGAAATAGTGTTAACCGCATTAGTCGGTACACCTGATGGTAAAACAATATTAAAAGAGGTTGTTCGTGGTACTGATCCAAAAGCAGTTGGTGAGGAAGCAGCTACATTATTAATAAACCAAGGTGGCAAAGAAATAGTAGAAAGGGTAAAAGAGGAGCTTGATAAATGATAGCACCTCTAAGAAGTAAAAAAATTATTGTGACAAGGGAAAATGCAGGTGGAAAAATCTTCTCTAAAAAAATTAGTCAATATGGTGGTATTCCAATTGAAGTCCCCTTGTTGCGTATTGACTGTGATGATCGTGATGAAAACAGGCGAATTATGAAACAACTGGATCACTTTGATTGGTTTATTTTCACAAGTGCCAATGGTGTAGAATATTTTTTTAAATTGGCTAATAAACATCAAATTTCCCATGAAATATTAAACGCAAAAAATATTGCAGTAGTAGGTGAAAAAACAAATCAGAAATTGAAGAAATATGGTTATTCAGCTGATTTTGTACCTACTGTTTATGATGCGAACACGCTTAGCAAAGAATTCTTAGCTAAATTTCAAAATCCAGGAGAAATTCTACTCATCCGTGGTAATCTATCTAGGGATGTTTTACCAAGTGAATTGAAGAAAGCGAATCTTTCATTTACAAGTCTTTATGTTTATAAAACAACTATAAATTTCAAAAGTAAAAACTTACTAAATGAAATATTACAAAGGGAATTTGACTTTATCACATTTACAAGTCCATCCACAATTGATGCTTATTTCGAATTATCAGGGTATTTAGTAGATAAACCATGTGTTTGTATTGGAACAACTACGGAAAATAAGGCAAGGGAAAAAGGGTTTTCTACCATATTGACGCCAAAGGTTTTTACTGTAGATGCAATGATCGATATTATCATTGATTATATAAATAAAAAGGAGCATATATAATGGATTTTAAAAGACATAGAAACTTACGTTCATCCGCTTCCATGCGTTCATTAGTTCGAGAAACGCATTTACGTGTGAATGATTTTATTTATCCAATGTTTGTAATAGAAGGGAATAATATTCGTGACGAAGTTCCTTCCATGCCAGGGGTTTATCAAATATCGATGGACTTATTACTAGAAGAAGTAAAAGAAGTTTATGAATTAGGAATCAAAGCAATAATGTTTTTTGGTGTAGTTACTGCAAAGGATGAAATTGGAACAGGTGCTTTTATGGATGATGGGATTGTTCAAACGGCTACACGGATGGTGAAAGAAAACTATCCGGATTTATTAGTAGTTGCTGATACATGTCTTTGTGAATATACAGACCATGGTCATTGTGGTGTCATTCATAATCATGATGTTGATAATGATGAATCTTTGAAAGTTCTAGCTAAAACAGCAGTTTCTCAGGCAAAAGCGGGAGCGGATATTATCGCCCCATCAAATATGATGGATGGTTTTGTTGTAGCAATTCGTCAAGCTCTGGATGAAGCAGGTTTTGAAAATATTCCCATCATGTCTTATGCAGTAAAATATGCATCTGCATTTTATGGTCCATTCCGTGATGCGGCTGATAGTGCACCACAATTTGGGGATCGTAAAACCTATCAAATGGATCCAGCAAATCGTTTGGAAGCTATACGTGAGGTTGAATCAGATATTGAAGAAGGTGCAGATTTTATTATGGTAAAACCTGCATTATCCTTTTTAGATATTATTAGAGATGTACGCAATCATGTTAATGTGCCGGTTGTCGCTTATAATGTTAGTGGAGAGTACGCAATGATTAAAGCTGCTGCACAAAATGGCTGGATTGATGAGAAAAGTATCGTTATGGAAATGTTGACATCAATGAAGCGTGCGGGTGCAGATATTATTTTGACGTATTTTGCTAAAGACGTCGCAACTTGGTTAAAAGATGATAAATAAGTGGAGGTGTATGGATTGAGAAATTTTGAAAAGTCTCATGAAATATATGAAGAAGCTGTTAATTTACTACCAGGTGGTGTTAATTCACCTGTTCGTGCTTTCAAATCAGTTAACATGGCTCCGATTGTAATGGAATCAGGAAAAGGATCAAAAATATACGATGCAGATGGTAATGAATACATTGACTATGTACTAAGTTGGGGACCTCTTATTTTAGGTCATGCAAATGATCGAGTAGTTGGAAAGTTAAAAGAAGTCGTGGAAAAAGGGACGAGCTTTGGTGCAAATACTGAAATAGAAAACAAATTAGCTAAATTAGTCATTGAACGGGTACCTTCTATAGAAATGGTTCGAATGGTAAACTCGGGTACAGAAGCAACGATGAGTGCGATAAGACTTGCTAGAGGATACACTGGTAGGGATCTTATCATGAAGTTTGAAGGTAGTTATCATGGTCATGGAGATTCCTTACTTATTAAGGCGGGTTCTGGAGTTGCTACATTAGGCTTACCAGATAGTCCCGGTGTACCAAGTTCCATTGCTAGTAACACGATTACAGTACCATTCAACGATTTAGATAGTGTTAAACTTGCTTTTGAAAAATATGGTAAAAATATTGCTGCCGTTATTATGGAGCCTGTTTGTGGTAACATGGGTGTTGTACCACCGGAAAATGCATTTTTACAAGAAATGAGAAAAATTACGGAGCAAAATGGTTCCTTACTTATTTTTGACGAAGTTATGACAGGATTCCGAGTTGGATACCATTCCGCTCAAGGATATTTTGATGTTAATCCGGATTTAACTTGTCTAGGTAAAGTTATTGGTGGTGGTTTACCTGTTGGTGCATTTGGCGGAAAACGTGAAATAATGGAACAAATTGCTCCTGTGGGTCCTATTTATCAAGCGGGAACTTTATCAGGTAACCCATTAGCAATGACAGCCGGTTTTGAAACAATTTCAGCTTTAACCAAGCAGTCCTATGAGGAAATAAATAAAAAGGCTGATCGATTAGTAGAGGGTTTTAAACAAGCGGCAGAAGATTACGAAATTCCACTACATATTAACAGAGCTGGATCCATGTTAGGTGTATTCTTTACAAATGAGAAAGTGGTTAATTTCGACGCTGCAAAAACATCCAATCTGGAGTATTTTTCTAAATATTATCAAGCAATGATTGAAGAAGGTATATTTTTACCACCTTCCCAATTTGAAGGTTTATTCCTATCAACCGAACATACGGATGCCGACATCGAAAAAACAATTGAAGCTATTCGAAAAGCATTCTCTAAACTTAAATAATTTAAAAAAGCTATTCCCAACTGAAACGGGGATAGCTTTTTTCATGCATAACCAAATACACTTTCTCATATAAATGATTAAGACACATTAAGCATATTGGGTAATGCTTAGGAGGGAGGAAGTCAGTTTGTCGGCTGATCAATCGGTATTTAGTTTTGAATTAAATGAAACTTTATATTTTGAAAAAGGACAGGAAATAGAAGAGTTACGTGGAATATCATTGGAACCTGAAATTACGATACAAACGAATGAAGATTATATTTCCATTAGAGGTGTAATAGAATTAACGGGAAATTATAAAAAAGCAACTACTATAGAAGATCGTTTAGAAGAATTCAATCATGAAGCGAAGAGGTATATAGAAAGTGTAGCTGATACGGATGACGAAAATGCAGAGTTCTCACATCGGTTTCCAGTAGAAATATCTGTGCCTACCTATCGTGTCGGTAATTTAGATGACGTAATGGTTAGTGTGCAGGCATTTGATTACGAAATACCTAAACAAACTCAACTTAAAATGTTTTCTACAATAGCTATACATGGTATTAATCAAGAAGCAGGAATTAGTAGAGTAGAAGATGATAGCGTGGAAGATACTTATCAAGAACCATTAGCTGATCAAGAAGATGTGTCAGGTATTTCAGACAAAGTGGTGGAAGAAGAACCTGTTTTATCGGAAAGAGAGGCAAAAGACACATTTGAATTTGAAATTAAACAAAAACAACAAGAGCAAGAGGAAGAACCTGAAATTGCAAGTAAAGCAGAAATACCTGCTTTAGAGGAAAATAGGGATGAAGACGGGCAAGCGGAAGAATCCGAAATCACAAGTGAAGCAGAAATACCTGCTTTAGAAGAAAATAGGGATGAAGACGGGCAAGCGGAAGAATCCGAAATTGCAAGTAAAGCAGAAATACCTGCTTTAGAAGAAAATAGAGATGAAGAGGAGCAAACAGAAGAACCCGAAATTGCAAGTAAAGCGGAAACTCCTACTTTAGAAGAAAATAGAGATGAAGAGGAGCAAACAGAAGAACCCGAAATTGCAAGTAAAGCGGAAACTCCTAATTTAGAAGAAAATAGAGATGAAGAGGAGCAAACAGAAGAATCCGAAATTGCAAGTAAAATAGAAACTCCTACTTTAGAAGAAAATAGAACGGAAGAGGAGCAAGCAGAAGAACCCGAGATTCCGAGTATAACGGAAACCCCTACTTTAAAAACAGATAGAGATGAAGAGGAACAAATAGAAGGGGTAGAGCCCGAAAAGCCTGTAGAAGAAGGAAGATGGTCATTTAAAACTCAGACGCAAACTTTAGCTGAATTCTTTAACAATCATAAAGAAGTCTCAAATACAGAATCATCCGAATTACAAAGCGAGAATGTTGAAGAAGAGGTGGAGGCTGAGTCCTTAGAAACAGAAGGTGAACATGAATCTAGAGATAAAGGGGACATTACTTACTTATCTGATATTTTCCGTAATTCAAGTGAAGAAGAATATACAAAAATGAGGCTTTGTATCGTTCAGAAAGACGACACAATAGAAACGATATCTGAACGGTTTAAAGTAAGTCCATTACAAATCATAAAACAAAATCAGTTAGAGGATGATTTTGATGTAGCCGAAGGACAGTTACTTTATATTCCTTCTAAAAAGTAAACTCTAATTAAAATGTGAACAGAGACACCCCTTGAAATTATTCAAGGGGTATCTAATTTTAGCAGATTCAAAAGTAAATATTAAAGTCAAGTATTCTATAAGGTGGTGGTATAATGACGGATAATATTAATAATGTACTTGCTGCGTATAATATCCATCCACTAAAGATCAATCAAGTAACATCTCAACTCTATTATATTAAAGATTATAATAAAGAATACGCATTAAAGAGAAGCGGTTTAACAGAAGACATGGTGAAACAATGGGAAACGATTTATCGATATTCAAACACCCAAAATCTTGATATGGTGCTACCAGTATATTTAACAAAAGAAGGTAATTTATATTATCGTCATGAACAATCCATATTTTATTTGTCTCCCTGGATTAATGATACAAATAGAGAAAGGGATACGAACTGGGTTTCTAGCTTCTATGAATCGTTGGCAAAATTACATTGGAAAACGAAACGGATTCAAAAAATAGATATAGAAACGGTTTCCAACCCATTTTTTTCTTTTCAAAACTATTGTAGGGAGATGAGAAAGCAATTACTCACATTTATTCACCAATTCGAAAAAAAGCAGTATATGTCTCCGTTTGAGCTGCTTGTCTGTACTCATTTTCGTGACATAGAATATGCATTTGTTGAAGTGGATAAACGAATTAATCGCTTTATAAATGACCATGAGGAAGATGAATTAACATGGAGTTCTTCGCTATGTCATCATAGATTAGACCATTCACATATTAAAAAATCATACTTTATTAACTGGGAATCTGCGCGTTTTGATCACCCTGTTATGGACCTGATCTTATTTTTCCAAAATGAAATTGGTAGTTTCAATCCTTCTACTGAGCTTTATATTGACAACTTTTCCTCCTACACAGATATTAATGAATTAACGTTACCAGAACTTCAATTTTTATCCATTTATTTACTTTCGCCAACGAATTATATACAAAGTATTAATGACTATGTGAGTGGTGTACGTAGTTTATCAATGATACAGCACGTAACAAACATTCAACATGAATACAGAAAAATTATTTTTGGATTACAATGGTCGGCGTTTATAGAGAAAGAATATGAAACGTTAGATTTAGATGATTTAGAAGTTTAAATCCACCGTAAATAAAAGCATATTAAAAGCCCGATTAAAATCCCTAATAATATTAAATCGAAAAAGGATGGAAAGAAAATTGTCCGAATGAGTTGAAAAAGTAAAATTGGCAATGTCACTCTTTCTAAAATAAAAATACATTTTCTTGCCCACGGTGGTAACTTATATCGATAATATCTACCCATTATAATCACCTCATTTTCCACAATAAATTGTTTATTATTTCCATGGGATAAGGGTAGTAAATACCCCACTAATGAAGAATCACTATATAATATGTATACTTACACCATATTTGTGAAAAAATAGGAATATATAATTTGACGAAAGATAAACTAAGCTATAAAATATGGATAATATATAGTATTAATCAAATGCAGTGATTGGGAAGAGTACAAAATAATACCTTCAGAGAGGGAAATCTAGTGCTGGAAATTTCCTAGGAATACTTATTTTGGAAGGTCGCCCATGATGCAGCTTCTTTGAACTTGCAGTAGAAGAAGCCGGTAATATGCCGTTATGTGAATGAAGTGTATTAATTCAATTTTTGGAATTAATAAACAAAGGTGGTACCGCGAAAATTAATCCTTTTCGTCCTTTTATGGATGGAAGGGTTTTTATTTTGCCACGAAAAGAAAGTAGAAACATTTAGTCCTACATAAGACAAAAAAGTATTAGGAGGTAATACTATGAGTGATAATGAATATTCAAATCTTCCACCAAAATATAATCCTCAGGAAGTAGAAAAAGGGCGCTACCAATTTTGGCTAGACGGTAAGTTCTTTGAAGCGACAAATGATCCGGAAAAAGAACCCTATTCTATTGTTATTCCACCACCAAATGTGACTGGGAAATTACATTTAGGACATGCTTGGGATACAACGATGCAGGATACAGTATCCCGAATGAAACGTATGCAAGGGTATGATGTATTGTGGTTACCGGGAATGGACCATGCGGGGATTGCTACCCAAGCAAAAGTAGAAGCTAAATTGAAAGAACAAGGAAGAAGTCGTTATGATTTAGGTAGGGAAAAATTCTTAGAACAAGCATGGGAGTGGAAAGAAGAGTATGCTGACTTTATCCGCTCGCAATGGGAAAAGCTTGGACTTGGCCTAGATTATTCCCGTGAACGCTTTACATTAGATGAAGGATTATCAGATGCGGTAAAAGAAGTATTTGTAAAATTATATGAAAAAGGGCTTATTTATCGTGGTGAATATATTATCAATTGGGACCCAACCACTCAAACGGCTCTATCCGATATTGAGGTAATCTATGAAGAAATACATGGTAAATTCTATCATATGAAATATCCGATAAAAGATAGTGATGAGACGATTGAAATAGCTACTACTCGTCCTGAAACAATGCTAGGGGATACAGCTGTTGCTGTCCATCCTAAAGATGATAGATATAAACATTTAATTGGTAAAACAGTCATTTTACCAATTGTGGGTAGAGAAATAGAAATAGTGGCTGATGAATATGTGGATATGGAGTTAGGTTCTGGGGCAGTTAAAATTACACCTGCGCATGACCCAAATGACTTTGAAATTGGTAATCGACATAATTTACAACGTATTCTCGTGATGAATGAAGATGGTTCCATGAATGAAAATGCTGGAAAATATCAAGGATTGGATCGATTTGAATGTAGGAAACAAATCGTGAAAGATCTTCAAGATATGGGAGTACTATTCAAAATTGAGGAACGTGTCCATCAAGTTGGTCACTCTGAACGTAGCGGAGCGGTTGTAGAGCCATACTTATCGACTCAATGGTTTGTTAAAATGCAACCATTAGCAGACGAAGTTATTGAATTGCAAAAAGATCAAGATAAAAAGGTGAATTTTGTACCCGAAAGATTTGAACGAACTTATCTAGGTTGGATGGAAAATATTCGTGATTGGTGTATTTCTCGTCAATTATGGTGGGGGCATCAAATTCCTGCTTGGTACCATAAAGAAACTGGCGAAGTGTATGTCGGAAAAGAAGCTCCAGCTGATATTGAAAATTGGAGACAAGACGAAGATGTGTTAGATACTTGGTTTTCATCAGCACTTTGGCCATTTTCTACAATGGGCTGGCCTAATGAAGAATCGGAAGACTTTAAACGTTACTTCCCAACGGATGTTCTTGTAACGGGATATGATATCATTTTCTTCTGGGTAGCACGGATGATATTTCAATCTAAAGAATTTACCGGAGAAAGACCATTTAAGGATGTTTTAATTCATGGATTAATTCGTGATGCAGAGGGTCGTAAAATGAGTAAATCCTTAGGTAATGGGGTTGACCCAATGGATGTTATCGATAAATATGGTGCAGATTCGTTGAGATACTTCTTATTAACCGGTTCGACACCAGGTCAAGATTTGCGCTTTTATTGGGAAAAAGTCGAATCTACATGGAATTTCGCGAATAAAGTTTGGAATGCTTCTAGGTTCTCTTTAATGAATATGGAAGGATTCACTTATGAAGATATTGATTTATCCGGTGAAAAATCACTTGCGGATAAATGGATATTAACAAGATTGAATGAAACAATCGAACATGTAACGAAGAATACAGATAAATATGAATTTGGTGAAGCTGGCCGTCACTTGTATAATTTCATTTGGGATGAATTCTGTGACTGGTATATCGAAATGGCAAAAATACCATTATATGGATCGGATGAAGAGAAGAAAAACACAACACGCTCTGTGTTGGCATATGTACTTGATCAAATCATGCGTATGCTTCATCCATTTATGCCATTTATTACCGAGGAAATTTGGCAAAAACTTCCTCATCAAGGGGATTCCATTACAGTAGCTAGTTGGCCAGAACCAAGAGAGGACTTTCATGATGAGCAAGCTTCAAACGAGATGAAACGACTAGTTGCCATCATTAAATCTGTTCGTAATATTCGTGCTGAAGTAGATACGCCAATGTCTAAATCCATTAAGATGCTAGTTGAAGCTAAGGATGAAAATATTTTAAGAGAATTAGAACAAAATAGAATGTACTTAGAACATTTCTGTAATCCTAGTGAATTGGTTATTGCTAAAGATATTGATGTACCTGAAAAAGCAATGACTGCGGTAGTTACAGGAGCAGAAATCTATTTACCGCTCGAAGGTTTAATTGATTTTGATAAAGAAATAAAACGTTTAGAGAAAGAACTTGAAAAATGGAATAAAGAAGTAGAGCGTGTTCAGAAGAAACTTGCTAATGAAGGATTTGTAAATAAAGCTCCACAAGCAGTAGTTGACGAAGAAAAACGGAAAGAGCAGGATTATTTGGATAAGCAAGCAAAAGTAAAAACGAGACTTGAGGAATTACAAAATTAATGAGAATAGGGAATAGCGGATGTACGCTATTCCCTATTCTTTTCGTTGTCCAGGAAATTATAAAATTTGTATGGCTGTGGCTCACTTAGATATAGAAATAACCACGTCCGGCTCCAGCGCCATTGTTCTATGTCGAAAAACAGTATATTATGACATACGATTATTTGCTAGGGTGACAACATTCGTCTTACTTTTTAATTGTACTATGCTAGAGTGGGATAAACGACTCTAGCATAGGAAAGGGATACCAATGGACAAGAAGAAGCAAATCATTATCAAAGAGAACGGAAAAGTAATCAAGCAATACCCAAAACAAAATATCAATTCTTCTAAGCGTGAATCAGCTGCTACCCTTCACGAGTCAGATGATGATCCGATAAAAACATTTGAAAGAAAATCAGTCCTAACAGAAGCAACGCCGCATAAGAAAACTAGTAAAAATCCTTTATTAAAATCGATTTTAACTGCGGTTGTTTCTGCTATATTAATTGGTGGTATTTTAAGTGTAATCATGTTTCAAGTATTAATCGACGTAAAAGACGGTATTAATAATCAAGATTCATCAAGTGTTCCCTCAGCTACCCAAGCAGATAATGATAAAGAAAAAACGAATGAAGATAATTCTGCGAACACTGCAGAAACATCAAATTTCACCTTAGAATCGTTACATGGTTTTGTTTTACAAGCAGGTGTTTTTTCAGAGAAAAAGAATGCGGAAAATTGGGCGAAAAATTTTTCGAATAGTGGTTTACCAGTTATGATTTGGAACCGAGATGGTCAGTATTTCCTATTATTAGGTATCGCTGAAACAAAGGCACAGGCAGAATCTATCGTAAGTCAGCTAGATGATAAGCATGACTTGTATATAAAAGAATGGGAAACGAAACAAGGAAATGTTGGTTTAACCAAAGATGAGCAGGAATGGCTATTAGCATTTCAACAAAAATGGGAAGATAATGTAAAGCAATCGGATAACATTTCCAAAGATAATTGGGCAGAATTACCAAAAGTCAATAGTTCTGACAAATTGGAGCCACTAGTTAATCGTATCGAACAATTGAAATCTGATTCCGGGTTAAAAGGGCAAAAATATTTACTAGATTTAATGTTTGAATATGAAAAAGTAATCAATAAAGCAGGCAGTTAATAAAGATTGTCTGTTTTTTTGTTTTAACAAATATAAATGGTTCAATTTTAAAAAAACCTTCCAGTTTTTTAGTTTCTCTATAGGTGTACAACTTCAAAATTTACTTTTTAGTAACTTGTATGAAACTCCGAAAGTCAAGTATCATGGTGACTATATACTTGTAAGGGGGTTTTAAAATGTCGGGACAGACTATTATGATTAAAGATGTGCCTAAAGAAGATCGCCCACGCGAACGTTTATTAAAGCATGGAGCAGGACATTTATCTAATCAAGAATTACTTGCCATCCTATTGGGTAGTGGTACGAAGGAAGAATCGGTAATAACATTGTCTAATAGGGTATTAATGCATTTTGAAGGATTGAAATTGTTAACTGATGCTACTATCGAAGAATTGATGGCAATAAAGGGAATAGGTGTAGCAAAAGGTGTACTGCTATTAGCTACAATAGAGTTGGGTAAAAGAATGAATCAATATAAACCAGATGACAAATATATTATTCGTTCCCCAGATGACGGAGCGGATTATATTATGGAAGAAATGAGAAGCCTAAAACAAGAGCACTTTGTTGTTTTATTTCTTAATACAAAAAATCAAGTCATTCATAGACAAACTATTTTTATCGGAAGTCTAAACGCTTCAATTGTTCACCCAAGAGAAGTATTCAGAGAAGCAGTAAAAAGATCCGCAGCCTCTATCATTGTAGCGCATAATCATCCCTCGGGGGACCCCTCACCGTCACAAGAAGATATCCATGTTACTAGAAGATTAGTTGAATCCGGAAAGATGATTGGTATAGAACTTTTAGATCACTTAATTATTGGAGATAGAAAATTTATATCATTAAAAGAAAAAGGGTATTTATAACTATCCAATTTAGAATTTTTTTCGTATAATTATATAGACTAAAAATGTAGCGCCTCTTTCGATGTTATATTGAATTTGGCGCTTCTTAAGATGTAATGACGGTTTTGCATGAAAAAACAGGAATGTTTGCATCTTCCAAATTTAATCGATATAGTTAATCTGTTATACGTTGATGAAGGAACCAGAGAGGAAGATATATTTGGGACAATTGAGCTTTTCACAGGATTTCGGAATTGATTTAGGTACTGCCAATACATTAGTTTTTGTGAAGGGAAAAGAGATAGTAGTTAGAGAGCCATCTGTCGTTGCAAAAAATAATGAAACTGGTGAGGTAGAGGCAGTTGGAATAGCTGCTAAAAATATGATTGGTCGTACACCAGGGAATATTTCTGTTATTCGCCCGATGAAGGATGGTGTTATTGCTGATTACGATACGACTTCTATAATGATGAAATATTACATAAAAAAAGCGATGAAAAATCGTTCGTTATTTGCTAGAAAGCCTAATGTTATGGTTTGTGTACCTTCTGGGATAACAATGGTTGAAGAACGGGCTGTAATAGATGCTACAAAACAAGCTGGTGCAAAAGAGGCCTTTCCAATTTCTGAACCTTTTGCAGCTGCAATTGGGTCTGGCTTACCGGTTTGGGAACCAACTGGCAGTATGATTGTTGATATTGGCGGAGGAACAACTGAGGTAGCGGTTATTTCGTTAGGTGGAATTGTAACTAGTCAATCCATCCGTGTAGCTGGAGATAATATGGACGAAGCAATTATTAATTATATACGTAAACAATATAGTTTATTAATTGGAGAAAGATCTGCAGAATCCATTAAGATGGAAATTGGATCTGCAAATAATCAGTTAGAAGATGCCGAACTAGATATAAGAGGACGAGATTTAATAACTGGTTTACCAAAGACTATAACAATTACTTCAAAAGAAATTGCGACATCCCTGAAAGATACAGTGGATTCCATTGTTGAAGCCGTGAAGGCAACATTGGAAACAACCCCACCTGAATTAGCCGCGGATATAATGGATCGTGGAATTGTTTTATCTGGTGGAGGTGCATTATTAAAAAACATAGACAAAGTAATAAGCGATGAGACTAAGATGCCAATATTTATTGCGGAAAATCCTTTAGATAGTGTGGCAATTGGTACGGGAAAATCTTTAGAGTTTATGAAGCATTTTCGTTCCCATCCAAATGTATCTTCTCGTCCATCTACAAATTAAGAGGGTGTAGTAATGCCATTTTTTAGAAATAAACGTTTATTAATTTTTTTAATTGGATTTATTGTGCTAGTAGCATTAATTGGGTATTCCTTAAGAGATAGGGAAAATGTTACGATTGCTGAACAAATTATTAATGATACCGTAGGATGGGTTCAAAACATTGTTCATGTACCAGTAACATTTTTCACCAACATATTTACTAATATTGATGATATTAAAAATACGTATAGTGAAAACCAAGTATTAAGAGAGCAATTGGGAGAGTATAAAGGTTTAATTTATGAAGTTCAAGAGTTAAAAGATGAAAATAAAGAACTAAGAGATCAACTTGAATTAACGGAATCCGATTTATTAAGGGACTTTCGTACAATTCCGGCCATCGTTATTTCAAGATCTCCGGAACGCTGGTTAGACGAGGTTACTATCAACAGAGGAAAACAACATGGAGTTAGGAAAAACATGGTTGTAAGAACTGCTGAAGGAATGGTTGGAAAAATTCAAACCGTACAGCAATACACATCGAAAGTGCAATTATTAACTGGGTTTGACCAATTTAACCGTATATCCGCCATGATCTCCCGTGACAAAGGTAAAGATATTTTTGGGATGGTTGAAGGGTTCGATAAGGAGACAGGCACTTTAATGTTCCGAATTATTAAAGAGTCAGACAAAAATATTAAAAAAGATGAACTTGTCGTTTCTTCCGGTATGGGGGGAGTATTCCCAGCGGGTATTGTCATTGGAAAAGTAAAAGACGTAGTACCAGATAAATATGGATTAACTAGAACAGCATTAGTGGAACCAGCTGCTGATTTATATGATATTAACCATGTGATGGTATTAGACCGTGATGCAACAGAAACAGATGTTGGAGAGGAGGAAGAGGAATGAAACGAATATATATCCTTTTATTCCTCTTTCTGTTTCTTATTTTAGAAGGTGTGGCTATAAACTTTCTACCATCTAGTATTGTGTTAGGTGATAAAATGTTTGTACCACATTGGATTTTAATCGTTTTAATCTTAATAGAGATGTTCTTTGATAGAGGAAATTCCTATAATGCTCTTATTTATGCACTCATATTCGGCTTATTAATAGACATTGTTTATACTGGTATTTTAGGTGTATACATGTTTTCCTATGGTATAGTTATATATATGGTTCATGTTTCTAAAAAATTCCTTCATGGAAATTTTTTCGTAACTCTTCTATTCAGTATTCTTGGACTTGTTGTTAGTGACTTATTAATTACATTTATTTATGATTTAGTTGGGGTTATTACGTTCAGCTGGCAGCATTACTGGTTGAACCGTTTACTTCCAACGGTACTTTTGAATATAGTATTCTTTATTATAATATATTTCTTGTTAGTTAAAAGGTTTAATAAATGGGGAAGTGAATTAAGCTGGGATTAGTTTGATAGATATATTTATCCGCCAAAATAGATAGGCAAATGGCTAGGATTAATGAGGTGAACTTATTGTGCAAGATAAGAAACAATTAATCACAATAAAAGGAACGAGGGAAGGGCTAACTCTTTTTATTGACGAAACATGTTCTTTTAGTGAAGCCATTAAGGAGCTTCATGAGAAAATAAAAAAAAATAAACCAAAAAAAGAGGATCCCATTGTATCTGTTAAAATTAAATTAGGTAACCGTTATTTACAAGATGATCAAGATAGACAACTCAGTGAAATTATAAATGAGGTTAATGGTTTTCAAATTGATTCCATTGAATCCGAGGTAATTAGAAAAGAAGATGCTTTAAAATGGAAAGAAGATAGTGAAATAAAAGTTATTAATCGTATCGTTCGATCGGGTCAAGAATTAGAGGTAAAAGGTGATTTACTCTTAATTGGTGATGTTAATCCTGGAGGGAAGGTAATTTCGACTGGAAATATCTATATCATGGGGAGTTTATTTGGAATTGCTCATGCAGGTGTAGAAGGCGATCGTAACTCTTGTATCGTAGCTTCTTATATGAAACCGTCGCAGCTTAGAATAGCTGACTATATTAGTCGGGCTCCTGACTATGAATCCGAGGGCGTGTATATGGAGTGTGGTCTTGTAGATGAGGAACAAGACAAGATCATCATTGACAGGCTGCAAATTCTTTTACATAAGAGTAAAGAATTGGGCAGATTTGAAAGGAGAGTACAGAATGGGTGAAGCAATCGTTATTACCTCTGGCAAGGGCGGTGTTGGTAAAACTACTACATCGGCTAATATAGGAACAGCTCTAGCTTTAATGGAGAAAAAAGTGTGTTTAATAGATACGGATATTGGCTTAAGAAATCTTGATGTTATTATGGGATTAGAAAATCGCATCATCTATGATATCGTCGATGTTATAGAAGAACGTTGTAAATTAAAGCAAGCACTTATTAAGGATAAGCGTTTTGATTATTTATCATTGCTTCCTGCTGCGCAAACTAGTGATAAGTCAGCTGTTACACAAGAAGGAATGAAAAAGATAATAGCGGAATTAAAACAAGAGTATGATTACATAATTATTGATTGTCCTGCTGGTATAGAGCAAGGATTTCAAAATGCTGTTGCAGGAGCTGATCGAGCAATAGTTGTTACAACACCAGAGAAATCTAGCGTTAGGGATGCCGACCGGATTATTGGTTTACTAGAAAAAGAGGAAATGAAGGATTCGCCAAGGCTCATTATCAATCGTATTCGGAACCATATGGTGAAATCTGGTGACATGATTGATATTGATGATATAGTTCAATTACTTTCTATTGATTTAATTGGTATTGTTGTAGATGATGAAGAAGTTATTAAAGCATCCAATAGAGGGGAACCGGTTGCTTTAACCCCAAATAGGAAGGCATCCATAGCTTACCGTAATATTGCACGTAGAATTTTAGGGGAAACAGTCCCATTACAATCATTAGAAAATGAAAAAGGTATGTTTCAAAAAGTGAAGAAATTTTTTGGAATAAGATCCTAATTTAAAGGATGTAATGAATACTTTCATTGCATCTTTTTTATTTTTTCTTCATATGTCCTTTAAAGTCACATATACTTGTACAAATGTTTATGAAGGATAGTGAGGCTTATGGATAGAGGAGTAAAGAAAGTTAGAAAGGCAATTGAAAAACGTAAGAAGTTAAGGGGTTCGATTTCAAAAGGAAGTGATATGAAAAAGATTTATCCAGCATTTCCGCAAGACGAAGAAAAGCATGGTTTTTATCCTTTCTTTTCAGAAGAAGTAAGTCCATCGGAAAAAAAGGGAACCTTGGTGACTGGTTTTATTTTAAAGGGAATGTTGTCTGTTATGTTATTTTTAGGAGTAGCATTGCTTCAAAACACGGATTCCGAAGCTCTTGATGCGCCTAAACAATGGACAAGCGGTGCTCTTACAAAGGAATTTCCTTTTGCACAAGTAAATGAATGGTATCGTGATACATTTGGAAACCCTTTAGCTTTTTCACCAGAATTACCCCCGCAAACGCAAGCAGCGGAAACAATGGCGCTTCCAGTTAGTGGGAATATAACAGAGTCATTTCATGTAAACGGGAAAGGAATAAAAATTGCTCCAGAAGAAACAACGGAGGTTTCCGCATTACGTGATGGAATTGTCATATTTGCTGGAAAAGATAAAGAAACTGAGAAAACCGTGATTGTACAGCATGCAGATGGAACTACATCTAGTTATGGTTATTTAAGTGATATTGATGTTCATTTATACCAATTCGTTGTAAACAATCAACCATTGGGAACATTTCAGCCATCTAGTGATAATGAAATGGTTTATTTTTCAATCGAAAAGGATAATAAATTTATTGATCCAGTCCAGGTGATTCAGGTTGATGAAAAGCCTTAATATTTTACCTAAAATTCATTTACACCCTATATTAATTATTTTCATTATCATTTCTGTTATCACTGGAACATTTATCGATTTGTCTATTATTTTATCCATCGTTTTTATTCATGAGCTGGGCCACTTTTTGATGGCAAGGCATTTTAAATGGCGAATACGGGGAATCATGTTGTGGGTTTTTGGAGGGGTATTGGATACAGATGAACACGGCAATCGTTCTATAAAAGAAGAAGCACTTGTAACGGTAGCGGGGCCATTTCAGCACGTAATCATACACCTGCTTTTATTTTTTTTAGCCTTTACCCCATTAGTGCCAGAAAATATCATGGATACAGCAATCCATTATAATTCTATCATTCTATTGTTTAACTTAATACCGATATGGCCTTTGGATGGTGGTAAATTATTAATGTTAATCCTATCTAAATATTTACCATATAAGAAGGCTTATGAAACCACTATCATTTCATCCATCATATTAAGTATCGTTTTCCTAATCCTACAACTCGTCTTTTTTCCATTTACTTTAAGTACAATGATGATCATGCTTTTTTTAATAGTGGAAAATTGGAAAGACTGGAAACAGAGATATTTTGTATTTATTCGTTTTTTGTTGAATCGATATGAGGGCTCTTCACATGTTGCAAAGGTTGAACCTATAAAAGTACCATCCGATTTGAAATTGATGGATGTATTTTCCAAATTTAGAAGGGAAATCAAACATTCCATCTATATCAACTTTGCAAATAGTGATAGAATTGTTGTAGATGAAACGGACTGTCTGTACTCTTATTTTAATGATAAACAATATAATAGCCAGATTGGGGAAGTCTTTGTCACGTCTTAACTGGCTAAATGAAGTTATACAGTATAGCCAACTTCTTCTTGACAAGAAACTCTATAGATGATAACATCAATATGTTATTTATCGTAGCACCAGTGCTACAACCGCACAGAATAGGTGATAAAACTACTAGTTAGTACCTAAATGGCGAGTCTGAGTAATTGAGGAGGTGCAATTATGTACGCAATTATCGAAACAGGTGGTAAACAATTCAAGGTTGAAGAAGGCCAAGCAATTTATGTAGAAAAGCTTGCTGCAGGTGAAAATGAATCTGTAACTTTTGATAAAGTTCTTTTCGTAGGTGGAGATGACGCTAAAGTCGGAGCTCCTTTCGTTGAAGGTGCTACTGTTACGGCTAAAGTTGAAAAACATGGTCGACAAAAGAAAATTTCAGTAATTAAATTCAAACCTAAGAAAAACTATCATCGTAAACAAGGTCATCGTCAACCATATACTAAATTAGTAATCGAAAAAATTAATGCATAAGGATATAAGTGTATGATTCAAGTTACTGTATATCGGCTAAAAAATCAAATAAATGCATTTGAACTTTCTGGACATGCTGGAAGTGGTCCATATGGATTTGATCTGGTGTGCGCAGGAGTTTCAGCAGTTTCATTTGGTGCTGTTAATGCAGTAATGGAATTGTGTGAATTGGAATTAGGAATTGAACAAGGCTCAGAAGGTGGTTATTTATATGTAACCATACCGGATGAACTTGACTCTTCTATTATGAACAAAGTACAACTTCTCTTCGAAGGGATGCTTATTTCCTTAAAGACTATTGAGCAAGATTATGGTGATTTCATTCAAATAAAAGAGGAGGTGGAATAAATGCTACGTTTAGACTTACAGTTTTTCGCAACGAAAAAGGGTGTTGGTAGTTCTAAGAACGGTCGTGACTCTGAAGCAAAACGCCTTGGTGCAAAACGTGCTGATGGTCAATTCGTAACTGGTGGTTCAATTTTATACCGTCAACGCGGTACAAAAATTTACCCTGGTGAGAATGTAGGCCGCGGTGGGGATGATACACTTTTTGCTAAAGTTGATGGTGTTGTAAAATTCGAACGCTATGGTCGTGATCGCAAAAAGGTTAGTGTTTATCCAGCCGTATAAGAAGCGTAAAAAAATAAAACTCCAGCCAAATTGTTGGTTGGAGTTTTTTGTTGGTTTAGGAAATTATAAAATTTATGCATGTGGATAATTATTCAGAAAAGGCCACGTCCGGCTCCAGCGCCTTTGTTCTTTCAATTGCTTTTTGAACAAACTCTTCATGTTAATTCTCTTCATTTTCTGCTATACTTTCATCATGGTGGGGGGAGAGAAAATGAAAGATCTTGAAGTTATACAACTGCTTCAGCATTATCGACACGATTTACTGAATCAACTTCAACTTGTTCAAGGTTACTTATCTATGGGGAAAACCAATAAAGTAGAAGAAAAGTTGGAGGAGTTATTTTCGCTCTTAAACGAGGAAAGAAAACTAACAATATTGCAAACACCAAAATTTGCATTATGGCTTATTCAATTTAATCACATTTACAAAAACTTTCGAATTACATATACAATTGATATTGAAAATCAAAACCTTGAACATCTCGATGAAATTTTATTAACAGAATGTAAAGAGTTCATGGAATACATGAAGAAAATTTCTGATGGGGATCAGTTATATGAAATGGAATTAACCATAAAAGAAACAGAAGATAAACAAAGTATTGAAACTTGCTTTTTTATTGATGGTCTTGTGAATAAGTCTCATACTTTGGATATTAATGAAGAAAATAATAAAGGAAGCATATATGAAACTGAAGATGGAATAGTAAGACGATTTATTACTCCAAAGATATAGTGAGGTGAGTCTGAATGTTTGTAGATCAGGTACGAGTATACGTAAAAGCTGGTGATGGAGGGAACGGCCTTGTCGCCTACCGCAGAGAAAAATATGTACCAAAAGGCGGCCCAGCTGGTGGTGATGGAGGAAATGGTGCTGATATTATATTTGAAGTAGATGAAGGGCTTAACACATTGATGGACTTCCGATATAACCGCCATTTCAAGGGTAAACGTGGGGAAAATGGTATGAGTAAGAATCAGCACGGAAAAAATGCTGAACCATTAGTTATTCCTGTTCCACCAGGTACTACTGTTATGGATGAAGATACAGAAGAAGTGATTGCCGATCTAACTACACAAGGTCAAAGAGCGATAATTGTACATGGTGGTCGTGGTGGTCGAGGAAACTCAAGGTTTGCTACACCGAGAAATCCTGCTCCAGACTTTGCAGAAAATGGTGAGCCAGGGGAAGAACGAAACATAAAAGTAGAGTTAAAAGTAATTGCGGATGTTGGGCTTGTTGGTTTCCCAAGTGTAGGGAAGTCAACATTTATTTCTGTAGTTAGTGCTGCAAAACCCAAAATTGCAGATTATCATTTTACAACGCTATCACCAAATTTAGGGGTTGTTGATACCGAAGACCATCGTAGTTTTGTCATGGCAGATTTACCGGGGTTGATTGAGGGTGCGCATGCGGGTGTTGGTTTAGGACATCAATTTCTTCGTCATGTAGAACGTACGAGATTAATCGTACATGTTATAGACATGGCTAGTATGGAAGGAAGAGATCCGTACGAAGATTATGTGAAAATAAATAATGAATTAAAAGAATACGATCCTAGTTTGTTAAAGCGTCCGCAAATTATTGCGGCAAACAAAATGGACATGCCAAGTGCAAAAGAAAACCTTGTTGAATTTAAGGGTAAATTAAACGAAGATATACCGATTTTTGAAATCTCTGCATTGACCAAAGAAGGCCTTCGGGAAATACTCTTTGCAATTGCAGATAAATTAGACTCGATACCGAAAGTTTCAACTGAGTTGGAAGAGACAGATAAAGAAGTTGTTTATCGATATCAAAAAGAAGAAGAACCTTTTCAAATTTCTAGAGATGACGACGGTGCATTTGTACTATCCGGTGCAAAAATAGAAAAACTCTTTAAGATGACAGATTTTGCAAGAGATGAAGCAATACAACGTTTTTCACGTCAGCTACGAACAATGGGAGTAGATGATGCCCTTAGAAAACGTGGTGCTAAAGATGGTGATACGATACGTCTATTAGATTTTGAATTTGAATTTATAGAATAAATAGAGGTTTTACTAATAGGGTTTTGGTAGTAACAAGGGGGAAGAGATTTTGACTACAATAGGATATTTAGGTCCAAAGGGAACATTTACAAAATTAGTAACCGATTTAGCATTTAATGGCGAAGAAAAAATTAGTTATAAGACAATTCCACAATGTATGGATGCTGTTGAAAAAAATGAAGTAGATATTGCTGTAGTACCTATCGAGAACGCAATCGAAGGTACAGTCCTGTTAACTTTAGATTATTTAGTTCACCAAGTAAATTTACCGGTAGAAGCAGAAGTGGTTCTTCCAATTCAACAGCATTTACTTGTTCATCCAAACTTTGAAGGTGACATTTCAGATCTTAAAGAGGTTCATTCACATAATCAAGCAATCGCCCAATGTCACCAATTTCTTCATGAAAATATGCCAAATGCAACAATCAACTTTGCTTCCTCTACTGGAGGAGCAGCGGAATTTGTTAGTAAATTAGATGATAAGCCTATTGCTGCGATTGCTAATAAACTAGCTGCCAGGGAATATGGTTTAAAGATTTTAAAAGAAAATATTCATGATTATAAAGAAAATCATACAAGATTTTTTGTCTTAACAAAAAATAAACAATTGTTGAACTTAAATCATGAAAAAAAAGGAGAGAAAACGACGCTAGTTATTACCTTGCCTGATGATTTGCCGGGGGCCTTACATCAAATACTTTCTGCTTTTGCTTGGCGTAAAATGAACTTATCTAAAATTGAGTCACGTCCAACTAAAACAGGATTAGGTAACTATTTCTTTGTAATTGATGTCGTGCAACCAGATAATGATGTTCTCATTCCAAATGTCATTCAGGAAGTGGAAGCCTTAGGATGCCAAGTGAATATATTGGGGACTTATCCTGTTTATCAAATGAATCCATAATGCTTACCGTTGACCAATAATATGGTTAACGGTTTTTCTTTTATAAAACTTAGGCAACACCAAGTTTCCCGTGTAGTGAATAAAGTATAAACTTTCTACCCGGCATAAGTGACAACTAGGACATTTGCTTCAAAACCTAGGAAACGCCCCAAGTTTTCTAATAGTATGGGTCAACATTTTATACTTTGATGCATATGTTGATATAGTAATTAGCCCAGCTATTAATGAAAGGAGTTTGGTCCGTTTTGAAAATACACATTGTTCAAAAGGGAGATACGTTGTGGGAACTATCCAAAAAATATGGGGTAGACTTTGAGGAATTAAAACAGGTAAACTCTCAATTAGCCAGTCCCGATATGATTATGCCAGGGATGAAAATTAAAATACCTAGTGCAACGAAGGCGGTGAAAAAGGAAACTAAAAAAGAGACCTTCGTAAAAGAAAAACCAAAAGAAAAACCAAAAGAAACGCAAAAGCCATTTAAGGAAATGTCCCCTAAACCAATGCCTGTAATCCATGAAGATGAAAAGGAGAAAAAAGAATATGTAAAACCTGTAATGCCGATACAACCTCAGTTGCCAATGCAGCCATTTACACAAATGCCAATTATTGATCAAGACTTTGAGTTTAATTTTAATCAAATTGCAAAACCTAAACAGGAAGTTAAACAAGAGGTTAAAAAAGAGAAAGTAAAAAAAGAGGCAAAAGAAGTTAAGGAGCATCATAAAGAGAAGCCAGTTCAACCGCAAATGCCAGTTCAACCACAAATGCCAATTCAACCACAATTACCAATACAGCAGCCTATGATGCAACAGCCGATATTCCAACCAATGCCACAGATGATGCCTTGCTGCTATTTTGTTCCATGTCCTCCACCTTGCTTTCATCATCCGATGATGATGCCAGAAGCATTTATGCCTGCAACTACTTTACCAGCTTACCAACAACCGGATGAGTGTGGATGTGGCGGGCAGGAAATGCCGACATTTGAGAATTATCCAACATATGATATGAATGCAAATTATCAGCCCATGTTATACGCAAATCAATCAATGGATATGATGAACCCACCTAATTTTCCAAATGTAGATCCAACTGCTTCATATCCAGTCCCACCAACATTTCCAAATTTCTCCACATTTCAAAGAGAAGAAGATGAGGATGAACAATAATAACCTTTTTAAGAGACGTTATGTGTAAAACGTCTCTTTATTTTTTAAACGGGCAATAAGTCACCCACTCCGAACTTCTAGGAAACAAAGAAGGAAGGTGGAGATCAACTTGCGATAAGTCTTCTTTATCCCCTTATATGGTATAATTATTAAATGTCTGTACATATTACTTTAAAGAATGCTAAAAATTTGTTGGAAGATTGTAGTTTTGATAAAATTATCCAAAGAGATAGATTTGTTTCTTACCTAAAGGGGGATAAACTTGGAAAAGTATGTAGAGAAAATCGTCGAATGGTTAAAACAAAAACTAATTGATACAGGTGCAAAAGGCTTCGTAGTAGGTGTTAGTGGTGGAATAGATTCTGCTGTAGTTGCAAATTTAATCAAATTAGCGGCTCCAGAACATTCCCTAGGCGTATTACTACCCATTTATACAAAATCAGAGCATATGACAGATGGGATTAAAGTAATTGAAACATGCGGAATTAACTCCATGACCATTGATTTAACGGAAACCCACAAAGTAATGTATTCGCATATTAAACATCAATTGGACGAAAAAAATGAATTTAATGAATCATCAGATCAGATTGCAGGTGCTAACTTAAGAGCAAGATTACGTATGAGCGCATTATATACTGTTGCAACGAATTACAATTATTTAGTTGTTGGTACTGATAATGCGGCAGAATGGTATACGGGTTATTTCACCAAATATGGTGACGGTGGGGTAGATATACATCCACTTGTTGACTTCACTAAATCAGAGGTCCGGGAAATGGCGAAGTATTTGAATGTACCAGAAGAAGTTATAACAAAAGCACCTAGTGCAGATCTTTGGGAAGATCAAACGGATGAAAATGAAATGGGAACAACTTATGACCGTATTGATGCTTATCTAAGAGGTGAGTCTGTACCAGAAGAAGATAAGCAGATAATAGAGAGGCTTCATAAACAGTCTGAACATAAGAGAGTAGGAATACCCCAATTTAAGAGAAGTTAAAATTGGTAACCTTTTACTGTGTAATATAACCTCCCTGATACAAACTATTCGTAAGGGAGGTTGTTTCATGTTTAAAAGAAAAGTATTCATCGTTTTTGGTGCAACCCTCATGCTACTTGGATGTAGTGATAATAATGCATTAGATAATTCGAATAATGATACGAACATCGACACTGCACCAGTACGATATGAATCTCGACAAGAGCAAAATGAAAGAAGAGGGTTAACCAATCAATTATCACCAGAACAAGATGGTTCTCCACTAAATGAACAAACTAATATGGAGGATAATTTTACGGACCCATACACAAATGAAGAAGCTGTTCATATATACAATGAATTGATGAAGCGGGAAGAAATAATGCAGGCTCAAGTAGCTTCCACAGAAGATCGCATCATTGTTTCTGTCATGTTTAAAAAGCAACATTTTAACCATGAATCTAAACCAAACGGAATGGATGTAGAAAATGCTGTAAGGGAGATTGTTCCAAATACCAAAAAGGATATTGTCGTTTATACAGATAATATTGAATGGGATAAACGGAAGAATGATAATGCAAGATTGAAGGATAGACAAAATAATGAATAAGCATCCAAGTATGGGTGGCCGACCTTGAGAACCTTTGCATTTGCAAAGGTTTTGCTTTTATATATGTGCAATTTTTGATATAGTATATAGGGAAATTTCAAGAGAGGAGAATGCCCCATGGCTGGTCATTCTAAATGGAAAAATATTCAAAGCAGAAAAAACGCACAAGATGCAAAAAAAGGTAAAATTTTTATGCGACATGCAAAAAATATATACACTGCCGCTAAGTTAGGTGGCGCCGACTTAACTACTAACAATGCTTTAAGAACTGCAATCGATAAAGCGAAAGCAGATAATATGCCAAATGATAATATTGAGCGAAATATTAAAAAAGCTACTGGAGATTTAGATGGAGCTAATTATGAAGAAATTACGTATGAAGGATATGGCCCAGGTGGAGTTGCGGTAATCGTTCATGCGCTTACAGATAATAAAAATCGTACTGCTTCCGAAGTAAGACATGCATTTAAGAAAAATGGTGGAAACTTGGGGGAAACTGGTAGTGTATCCTTTATGTTTGACAGAAAAGGGTATATAGTTATTTCTAATGAAGATGGTAAGATTGATGAAGATGAGTTAACACTTGACGCACTGGAAGCGGGAGCGGAAGATATTCAAATGGAAGATGGGGCTTATGAAATATTTACAGAACCCGAGAACTTTCAGGAAGTTGTAAATCAATTATCAGAATCAGGTTATCACATCGAGGATAGTGAAGTTACATTAATTCCTCAAACCTATAATAGTGTATCTGAAGAAGATGCTGAAAAAATGCAAACTCTTATAGAAACGTTAGAAGATAATGAGGATGTTCAAGATATCCATCACAATTTAGAAGAAACGGATTGAGCAATAAACTTCTATTTCTAGTTTAGAAATAGAAGTTTATTGTGTTAGACATTGTTCAAAAAGACAATTCTAAGGACCTTCGACTAATTTTCGTCACGTCCTTGAAAAAGAAAAGCACTTTTTCAGCGTGCGATGTACAAATACTGGAGTATTCCTTTTTGAACACGCACTATTATTTCATTCATGATAAAATATAGTTGGGGGGACGTCATTGATAGCTTATATAAAAGGTAAAATGGTGAAAATACAAGAAGATTCCGTCGTTATTGATGTTAATGGAATTGGTTATGAGATTATTTGTGCCAATCCATTTTCATTTCAATCATTTATGAATAAGGAAGCAATAGTTCATACATATCATTATGTTCGTGAAGATAGTCAAATACTATATGGCTTTAAAAATGAAGATGAGAAATATTTATTTATTAAGTTAATTTCTGTGTCAGGAATTGGACCTAAAGGCGCGTTAGGTATTTTAGGATCAGTAGATATTCCTGCGTTCGTAAGTGCCATTGAACAAGAAGATGATAAATTTTTAACGACATTTCCTGGTGTTGGTAAGAAAACAGCCAGACAAATCATTTTAGATTTAAAAGGGAAACTTAATTTATCCTTCTCTATTGGAATAGATCAAGAACAGGATTCAGAGGAAGCTAAGGTAGATTATCAAACTATTAATGAAGTACAAGAAGTACTCAAATCCCTAGGATACTCAGATAAAGAGATAAGATTAATTCTACCAGAACTTAAAAAGGAACCTAATCTTAATGTAGATGAAGCTGTACGGAAAGCATTATCATTGTTAATGAAGGGCTAAGCTAAGAACAGGGGGGAATCGACGTGGATGAACGGATGGTAGCAGGTGAAATGCAAGATGACGATTTATCCATAGAACAAAGTCTTCGTCCAATACGATTAAATCAATATATTGGTCAAGATAAAGTAAAAGAAAACCTACAAATCTTTATCAAAGCTGCAAAAATGCGTGAAGAACCGTTAGATCATGTGCTACTCTATGGACCTCCTGGATTGGGAAAAACAACATTAGCTGCTATTATTGCAAATGAAATGGGTGTTCATTTTCGTTCCACATCAGGCCCCGCTATAGAGAGAGCTGGAGATTTAGCGGCTATCTTGTCTTCGTTAGAGCCTGGCGATGTTTTATTTATAGATGAAATTCATCGTTTACCACGAACGGTTGAAGAGGTTTTATATCCTGCTATGGAAGATTTCTTCCTAGATATTGTAATAGGAACTGGACCTAGTGCCAGATCAGTTCGGATAGACTTACCACCTTTTACATTAGTTGGTGCAACAACGAGAGCGGGTCTACTTTCAGCCCCATTAAGGGATAGATTTGGGGTTCTTTCTAGATTGGAATTTTATGATGCCAATCATTTACAATCTATTGTGGAACGGACTGCAGAAATTTTTCAAACATCGATAACGAAAGAAGCCGCATTCGAAGTTGCTAAACGGTCTAGAGGAACCCCTAGAATTGCAAATCGGCTGCTCAAGCGGATTCGAGATATTTCCCAGGTGAAAGGGGAAGAAGAAATAAGTTTAGAAACGACTAATCAAGCTTTAAACATGTTACAAGTGGATGAAGTTGGCTTAGATCATACCGATCATAAATTACTAAAGGGTATCATAGAAGGATTTCGGGGTGGACCAGTGGGACTAGATACAATAGCGGCGACAATTGGGGAAGAGTCACAGACCATTGAAGATGTGTATGAACCATATTTATTGCAACTTGGATTTATCCAACGGACACCAAGAGGAAGAGTAGTTACAGATAAAGCTTATCAACATTTTGGTATGAAAGGGCATGAGGATAAGTGAATTTGGGAAAACTCTTTATTATACTCGGTATTATTTTCCTAGTTATCGGCATCATATGGACCTTTATTGGCAGATTACCCGGTGATATTCATTTTAAAGTCGGGAATGTTTCCTTTTATTTTCCGATTGTAACATCCATTGTTATAAGTATTATATTAACGATAATATTCTCAATAATAGGCCGCTTTCGATAAGAAATTGTGATAAATCAACAAGAGTAAGGAGTTTTAGCATGAACATAGAAGATTTTGATTATCATTTACCAGAAGAATTAATTGCACAAACACCTTTAAAAGATCGAACTTCATCGCGCCTATTAGTATTAGATAGACAAACGAAGAATGTGAAACATGAACATTTTTCAGATATTAAAAAATATCTGAAACCAGGAGATTGCCTCGTACTTAATAATACAAAAGTACTTCCGGCGAGATTATACGGTATAAAAGAAGAAACAGGGGCAAAAATCGAAGTCTTATTACTACACCAAAAAGAAGAAGACACATGGGAAGTTCTCACCAAACCAGCCAAAAAGGTGAAAAAAGGGACTGTCTTGGTTTTTGGAGATGGATTGCTTCAAGCGACCTGTGTGGGCTTTAAGGAACATGGTGGAAGAATATTAGAATTTAGTTACGATGGAATTTTTTATGAAGTTTTGGATCAACTCGGTGAAATGCCATTACCTCCATATATTAAAGAACAATTACCGGAAGAAGATAAGGATCGATATCAAACGGTATATGCAAAAGAGGAAGGATCGGCTGCAGCTCCAACAGCAGGATTACATTTCACTTCCGAATTATTAGATGAAATAAAAGAGATGGGAGTTACAATCGCTTTTATTACGTTGCATGTAGGATTAGGTACATTCAGACCAGTTAGTGTTGATAAAATAGAGGAACATGAGATGCATTCCGAATTTTATCAGATGACAAAGGAAACAGCAGATACGTTAAATAAAGTTAAAGAAAATGGTGGAAGAATTATTTCTGTTGGAACAACTTCTACAAGAACACTGGAAACGATACGAAGAGACCATGATAAATTTATTGAAACAAGTGGATGGACTGATATTTTCATATATCCTCCATACGAATTTAAAGCAATTGATGGATTAATTACGAATTTCCATTTACCTAAATCAACACTTATTATGCTTGTCAGTGCATTAGTTGATAAGGATACCATTCTAAGAGCATATAATGAAGCGGTAGAAGAACGTTATCGTTTCTTTAGTTTTGGGGATGCAATGTTAATCTTATAGTAAGTGTTAAAAAAAGAGGAAGTAAAGGACGTATGAAATTGACACCAATAACATATGAATTAATTAAAATAGATAAGCAAACTGGGGCAAGACTTGGGCGAGTTCATACACCCCATGGATCGTTTGATACACCTACGTTTATGCCAGTAGGAACGTTAGCGACTGTAAAAACAATGAGCCCAGAAGAATTGGAGAGTATGAATGCAAATATCATACTTTCCAATACGTATCATTTGTGGTTAAGACCTGGTGAAGATATTATTCGCGAAGCAGGTGGACTTCATAAATTTATGAACTGGGATGGTGCTATTTTAACGGATTCAGGTGGATTCCAAGTTTTTAGCTTAAGTGACATGAGGGAAATTAAAGAAGAAGGTGTACATTTCCGTAATCATTTGAATGGCGAAAAATTATTCCTTTCACCCGAAAAAGCAATGGAAATTCAGAACGCCTTAGGATCAGATATTATGATGGCTTTTGATGAATGTCCACCATATCCAGCCACCCATGAATATATGAAATCATCTGTAGAAAGAACTTCAAGATGGGCAGAAAGATGTTTAGAGGCACATGAACGAAAAGATGTACAAGGACTATTTGGTATTGTACAAGGTGGAGAATTTGAAGATTTAAGAAAACAAAGTGCAAATGATTTAATCTCTTTAGATTTCCCTGGTTATGCAATCGGTGGATTATCTGTTGGGGAACCAAAAGATGTGATGAATCGCGTTTTAGAGTTTACAACACCGTTATTACCGGCGAATAAACCACGTTATCTAATGGGAGTAGGGTCTCCAGATTCTTTAATTGATGGGGCGATACGTGGAGTAGATATGTTTGACTGTGTATTGCCAACAAGAATTGCTCGTAATGGGACATGTATGACTTCAACTGGTAGATTAGTGGTTCGGAATGCGAAGTATGCTAGAGATTTCCGACCAATTGATGAAAATTGTGATTGTCATGTATGTAAAAATTATTCCCGTGCTTATATTCGTCATTTAGTAAAATGTAATGAAACATTTGGTTTTAGACTTACGACTTATCATAACCTCTATTTTCTGTTAAAATTAATGGAGCAAGTACGATTTGCGATAAGTGAAGATCGACTTGGAGATTTTAGAGAAGAATTCTTTGAACAATATGGCTTTAATAAGCCAGATGCAAAGAACTTTTAAGTGTGTGTTCAAAAATGAGGATGAAAAGGACCGAGATCGGCTAAATGCGATAATGTCCTTGGGCTCCGATTACTTGCCCCTCCGTAGACATTTGTTGCAATGCTGCCCCTTTGTAGTGGTATGCCGACGTGTCATTTTCACTGGACTTTTTGAACAACCTCTTTAAAAATATATTAATGAAGGAGGGATATAATTATGGAAATGTTAGTTTCATTATTACCTATTATTTTAATGTTTGTTATTTTCTACTTCCTATTAATTCGGCCTCAACAAAAAAGGCAGAAGAAAGTTCAAGAGATGCAAAATAACATCCAAAAAGGTGATGACGTAGTAACTATTGGTGGTTTACATGCTAAAGTTCATGGTTTAGATGAAGAGACGGTTGTTTTAATCACCGAAAATGGTACAAAACTTACGTACGATCGTTCAGCGATTCGTGAAGTAAAACAAGGCTAAGTTTGAAATATACATAGTCAATAAAAAGAAGCTGTCATCGTTTATACGACAGCTTCTTTTTGTCCTTGTCTATGAAATTATAAAATTTGTATGGCTGTGGCTAACTCAGATACAGGAATAGCCACGTCCGGCTCCAGCGCCTTTGACCATTTATTCACTCGTATCCCCAATAATGTTAACCCCGATGACTCCACCGATTACAGCGGCGAAAATGAACCCGATGTGATGTAGGGATTGTTCCATGGAAAACCCTTGCTGATAACCTAAATACTGAACTAGAAACGTAAAAACAGTAAATCCAATCCCTGTAATAGCACCGACGATCCAACCTTTTGCTTTTCCTTTTAACCCCGTAATTAGGCCTCCTATAAATAGAGATAGAATACCAATCACTAGAGCAATCCAAGATAGTAAATTTTCATCTAAGGACGTTACTTTAAGTAAAAATGCAATGATAACGCTAGAAATAAGAATTAAACCTAATACTGTAATCCAGCCAAATAACAGTGCATGGAATAATTGTTTACGCATTCATTCTCCTCCTTAACCTTTGTCCTTGTCTAGGAAATTATAAATTTTGTATGGCTGTGACTAACTTAGATACAGAAATAGCCACGTCCGGCTCCAGCGCCCAGTGACTAGTAGACTTCCTTCACCTCCGTACGATAAGTCAACATCGGCTCGCTTACGCTCACCGTGTTTCCTTTATCTCCTACGGCTCAGTCCAGTCTATACGTCACTAAGCGGGCGCTTGCGCCTTTGTCCATCTCTATAGTAATCATATTCATGTTGATATAGAATTAGAAGAAAATTATATAAAAAAGAAAAAGCAGTACAATTTTTATGGATGTACTGCAAAACTTTTAAAACCATTTTTGGAGGAAGGGAATTTGCTTTAACTCTTCCTTAGTTAGAAAGCGTAAAATGAATAAAAATAGGATGTATACTAGAACAAGTATAATAAGAACAGTCATGAAGGTAATAATATTGGAATTGAGTGATTCATATATGTTTTTCATAAAATCACCAACAACCCACGTTAATACCATCAATAGAATCATTTTACTTAAATCTTTAAAAGGTATATAATAATTTATCGCTTTTTGTAAGGTAATAAGATGTAATAGTGTAATTAGTACAACGCCAACACACATTGCGATAGCAACACCCATTATTCCAAAATTAGGGTTGGAAGCTAATACAAGTAAAACCGCAAATTTTACAGTAGCTCCAATTAAACTATTCCACATGGCAGGTTTAGCAAGATCCAATGCTTGTAAGGCCGCTTGTAAAGGAGACTGGATATACAATAATATATAAAAGGGTGCCATAAGCATTATAAATGTACTGGCATTTGCTGTACCATACATATAAGATAATATTTGTACAGAGAATAATGTAAGAATGACAGTTGCAATGGCACCAGAAGCAAAAGAAATACGGATCGATTGATGGATACGGTAATGGATTAATTTTTGATTATTTCTCGCTTCCGCTTCTGATATGTTTGGTACGAGAGCGATTGCTAATGAATGAGTAATAAAAGTTGGCAAAAATAATAATGGCAAAACATACCCTGTTAGCTCACCATATTGTTTGGTTGCTAAAGTTGTTGCTACACCTGCAATGGCAAGACTTTGGGCAACTAAAATGGGTTCAAGAAAATTAGAAATAGAACCAATCATTTTACTACCTGTACTTGGAAGTGCGATTGAAAACAATTCTTTTAACGTATCTTTACTTGATTTCAAGTATGAAAAGAAGTTTGTCCGAATTTTAACTACCTTTCTGCGTTTAAAGCTTCCAATCATGTATAACATGGAGATAAATTCTCCTAAGATTACACTAATCATAGCTCCAGCTGCTGCGTACTCTACGCCAAAAGGAAGTAGAAGGTTAATAAATAAAGCAACACATGTAATTCGTACAATCTGTTCAATTACTTGGGCAAAGCTCTGTGGTTTCATATTTTGTTTTCCTTGAAAATACCCTCTAAGTACAGCAGAAATAGCAGTAATTGGTACAATTGGACTGATTGCAATTAGAGGTAACATGGTACGCTCGTCCGTTAATAAAGTTTTTGCTATAAAAGGTGCACCGATAATCATAACAATTGTAAATAATATACTTGTAACACCTGTTATCACTAAAGATACGACTAAAATACGTTTTATTTTTTTATGGTCACCAATCGCATCTGCTTCTGCGACACGTTTCGAAATGGCAACAGGTAGACCTAATTGTGTTAATGTCATAACTAAAAATAAAGTGGGTAAAGCCATCATATATAAACCGATACCTTCTTCACCCATTAATCTAGCCATTACAATTCGATTGATAAATCCTAAAAATCGTGTAATCATTCCAGCTAGTATTAAAATAAGGGCACCTTGTAAAAATGTTTGTTTGGTCATTTTTTGTCGACCCGCCTTCTCAAAAAATAAAAATTCATATACAATAATGTATATGCTAGAGCAGTGGGCAAGCATGACACTAAAAATCTCCGTATAACAGGAGGGGAAGAATTGGAAGCAATACATGCTGTAAATGAATGGAAAGAGCAAGTGAAGCCAATATTAGAAAGTAAAGCTTATGAATTTCAAGCGATGGGCTATTCACAAGTAACGGCTGAAGATGTATGGAATTGTTTAGTGACAAAGGTTTGGAAGGGAAATCCTAACAAACGCATTCATGAATTGATACAAGATATTCTTCATTTAGGATCGAATGTTTATTTAAGCTATTTGACGGTTAAATCATATGAAAATGATGATTTAATGGCTTCCATCGCTGCTTTAACAGGGGCAACTAAAGAAAAATAGTAAGTAATTGAAAGGATTGTTCAAAAAGACCGGTGAAAATGACACTTTAGTTGGCAATAGTGACGGCGTTGCAACAAATCTTTACGGTGGGACGAGCAATCGTAGTCCCAGGTCGTTCCAACATTTAGCCGACCTCGGTACTTTTCATCCTCCTTTTTGAACACGACTTTAAACTATAGGAGGCAATAAATCCATGAAAAAGAGAGGCAGAATCGTTGCCTTTTTTCTAATCGTCTTACTTTTTGCGATAACGATTGGAACAACGATCACAGGAGTAACAAAAGATGTTAATTTGGGGCTTGATCTCCAAGGTGGTTTTGAAATTCTCTATGAAGTGGAACCAGTAGATTCATCCCAAGAAGTAACAAGAAGTTTGTTAGAAGGTACTGTACAGACACTCAATGATCGAGTGAATAGATTGGGGATAAGTGAATCTGTCATTGACATAGAAGGGGAAAATAGAATTCGGGTACAGCTTGCTGGTGTTGAAAATCAGAAACAAGCAAGGGAACTCATAGGAACATCTGCCCAATTATCTTTTCGTGATGTAAATGATAATGAATTATTAAGTGGAACGGATATTAAAGAAGGCAGTGCTTCCCAAGATTTTGATCCTAATACTAATGCTCCCATCGTTTCTTTGAAATTAAAAGATGCTAAAAAATTTGGCGATGTAACAACTCAAATAAAGAACATGAATGACCCAGAAACACCATATCCTGATAATTTATTAGTTATTTGGATGGATTACGAAAAAGGGGATTCATTTAGTAATGAATTCGGTAAAGAAGATCCTAAGTACATTTCTGCACCTAGTGTAAAAGAAACACTAAATACTACGGATGTCATGATTAGTGGAGACTTTACAGTAGAATCTGCTAAACAATTGGCAGACGTAATTAACTCCGGATCTTTACCAGTACATATGACTGAAGTTTATTCTAACTCAGTTGGAGCCCAATTCGGTGAGCAAGCCTTAAACGAAACAGTATATAGTGGAATTATTGCAGTAGCGATTATTATATTGTTTTTAATTGCAGTATATCGATTTGCAGGTATTATAGCATCGATTAATCTTCTTATTTACACATATATTGTAATAGTTGTGTTCGAATTAATGAATGGCGTATTAACACTCTCTGGTATTGCGGCCCTCATTTTAGGTATTGGGATGGCAGTTGATGCGAATGTTATTACGTTCGAAAGAATAAAAGAAGAATTGCGTCTAGGAAAATCTGTTAAAGCATCATTTAAAGCAGGAACCAAAAACTCTTTTATTACTATTTTTGATGCGAACTTAACAACCTTAATTGCGGCTGTAGTCTTATTTATATTTGGAAGTAGTTCTGTAAAAGGCTTTGCAACAATGTTGATGATTAGTATTTTTGTTAGTTTTCTAACTGCTGTTTTTGGTACAAGACTTCTATTAGGATTTTGGGTTGATAGTGGATTCTTAACTAAACGTAAGACTTGGTTAGCGGTTAAAGAAAGTGAAATTAAGGATATAACAAGTTCTTCACAAGAGGAACCAAAATTATTTAATCGGAATATTAATGTTGTTAAACACAGAAAGAAATTCTTTATCTTTTCTGCGATTACCGTCATTATAGGGATTGTTTCGTTTATCGTCTTCCAAATTAATCCTGGTATTGATTTTACAAGTGGTACTCGAATAGAAGTAGTTTCAGAAACTAACTTAAATGTAGAAGATGTCGAAAAAGGATTTGAAGAGCTCGGCTTAAATCCAATATCAACTGTAATATCCGGGGATAATGGAAAAACTGCAGTATCAAGGTTTGATAATGTGCTGTCGGAAAACGAAGTAAACGAAGTACAAAAATACTTTATCAATCAATATGGTAAAGAACCAACCATTAGTGTAGTTTCTCCTATTGTTGGACAAGAGTTAGTGAAAAATGCCATTTTTGCAGTTGCCTTAGCATCTATCTTTATTATTCTTTATGTTTCCATTCGTTTTGAACTGTTCTTTGCGATAACGGCTCTAATTGCTTTGTTACATGACGTATTTATTATGCTAATGGTCTTTAGCCTAACACAGATAGAATTTGATATAACAATTGTGTCTGCTATTCTTACAATTGTAGGTTATTCGATTAATAATACGATTGTTATCTTTGATCGAATTAGAGAAAATATTCGAGCAAGAAAACAAGTTAAATCTTTTAAAGAATTAGCTACTATTGTAAATAGAAGCTTTATACAATCTTTTACTAGAAGTATAAATACATTTTTAACAACTTTTATAGCTGTTTTAGCCTTTCTATTCCTTGGAGCTCAATCTATTACTACTTTTGCTATTGCCTTAGCAGTAGGACTATTAGCAGGAACCTATTCATCGCTGTTCCTAGCAGCTCAGTTATGGCTAGTGTGGCGCGGTAAATCAATTAAGACTCGCCCACTCGATTTTAGAAAGAAAAAACGTGTGGATGGTCCACAAGTATAAATACATTTTATTAAAAACCCATGTTGCTACCTGCAATGTGGGTTTGATTTTTTAAAAAAGGGTAAATTAAGGTTACAGTCTATATAATCCATAAGGAGGAATAAAATGAAGGGACAATCCTATGTTCTATTAGCACTTATTTTTACAATTATTGTTGCAGTATTCGCCATCATGAATGTTGAACCAGTAGAAGTTAATTACTTATTCTGGTCAGGTTTCTCCCCATTAATATTGGTCATCTTATTTTCGGTACTAATGGGCGGACTAATAACAGCAACAGTTGGTGCACTCAAAATGTTTAAAATCCAAAAAGAACTAAAACGATTAAAGAAAGAGAATGTTCGCATGGAAACGATCCTAAAAGAAAATGGTCTAGTAAAGAAGGATATTGAATTGGATGAAACAGAAATAGACCGGTGAAAAAATTCTAATTTGCTACCCCTACCACACTCTAGTATAATAGTTTGGTCAGGGGTGAATGTATGTTACAAAATAGATCAAAGTGGAAATATGTAGAAATGGAAGATAAAGCAGTACCGTCCATGGACGAATTCACTGACCTATCTCCGGTTCTGAGAAAGATGTTAGCACAAAGAGGAATAACATCAAAAGAGGAAGTTAATCGATTTTTATCGCCTGATTTAAATAATTTACATAGTGCTGAACGGTTAGATTCTATTGGGAAAGCGACCCAACGAGTTCATGATGCTATTTATAATAAGGAAAAAATACTAGTCTTTGGTGATTATGATGCAGACGGTGTCAGTTCAACGACTGTCATGTTAAAAACATTGCAAGAGCTTGGTGCAGATTGTGATTTTTATATACCAAATCGTTTTACTGAAGGTTATGGGCCCAATGAAGATGCATTTGTAAAGGCGCATGAAGAAGGATTCTCGGTGATTATTACTGTGGATACAGGTATTGCAGCAGTATATGAGGCCTTTGTTGCTAAGGAATTGGGGATTGATTTAATTATTACTGATCACCATGAGATTCAAGAAGAATTACCAGAAGCATTTGCTATTATCCATCCTAAATGTTCTCCCAATTACCCTTTTAAAGAGCTTGCGGGAGTAGGGGTGGCTTTTAAATTTGCTGAAAGTTTATTAGGATATTTTCCTAAACATTTGCTTGAATTTGTTGCAATTGGAACGATAGCGGACTTAGTGCCGCTAGTTGATGAAAATAGGATTTTTGCCTATTTTGGTTTGCATGCATTAACGATATCCAAAAATGTTGGAATCCAAGCTTTAAAAAATGTAAGCAAAATTGAGGGAAATGTCACAGAAGAGGATGTTGGCTTTTCAATAGGACCGAGACTGAATGCTGTTGGTAGATTACAGGATGCGGACTTAGCTGTACAGCTTTTAATGTCAGATGATCTCGTAGAAGCAATGGAAATTGCTCAAGAAATCCAAAGCCTTAATGAAAAAAGACAAAGAATTGTTAATGAAATCGTGAAAGAAGCCGAAGAAATTATTCAAGATATCAATGGGGTAGTGGTTGTTGCAAAAGAAGGTTGGAACGAAGGAGTACTCGGAATTGTTGCTTCTAAATTAGTAAGGAAATATGATCGACCTGCTATTGTTTTAACCATTAAGCCTGAATTACAAGTTGCAAAGGGATCTGCAAGAAGTATTCCAGCTTTTGATCTTTTTACCCATTGTATGAAGGTTAGAGAACTTTTCACTCATTTTGGAGGACATGCTCAAGCAGCTGGAATGACATTACCGATTGAAAATATAGAACTTATAAATGAAAGATTAAATACATTTATTACAGAAGAATTAACAGAAGAAGATTTTAAACAAGAAATTGAGATAAACAGTACATTAGATATTGCAGAAATAAATGTAGATTTAATTTATGAAATCGCTCGTCTTGCGCCATTTGGAATGAAAAATCCGAAACCTGTTTTTGAGATAAAAGATATACCTACTGATGTTCGTCAAATAGGAAGTACTAAAAACCATCTTAAGCTTCATTTTAATAAGGATTCTTCACAAATAGAGAGTATTGGATTTGGCCTTGGTCACTTATATCATCTTATTTCGCCGAACACTCCTTTATCCGTTGTGGGGGAACTTGGCATAAATGAATGGAATGGAAATAAAAAGGCTCAAGTATTGATCCAAGATATGAAAATTGACACATGGCAGTTATTTGATCAAAGAGGTAGAAGACAGATTCAAATTCAACCAATCTCTAATCAAAAAATATTAGCCATAAGTAACGGACAGTTAAATATTGACTCATCCATTTATCATGAAGAATATCAAGAGACGATGAATTTAGAAGAAGTCGATATGCTCTATATATGTGATTTGCCACCGAATTTAGAGATCCTTGAGAGGATTGTTAAGGCGACGAAACCAAAAATAATTTATGCATGTTATTCGGTCGAAGAAAGTGCTTATCTAACCTCATTTCCAAAAAGAGAAGAGTTCGTTTGGTATTATGCCTTCATAAAAAAACGTAAGATTGTAGATTTAAAACAAGAATTAAAGGCAATTATGAATGTAAAGGGTTGGAGTAAAGAAAGAATCATCTTTATGTCAAAAGTGTTTTTCGAATTGGATTTTGTTAAAATAGAGAATGGTATTATTCAAATAAACCCAAACCCAGAAAAACGAGATCTTACCGAGTCAACATCATATAAGGATAGATTGAAAAGAATAGAAGTCGAAAAAACGTTATACTATTCAAATTATGAGGAATTAAGGACTTGGTTTACAAACTGTATGGAACAGTTGGAAACCACCAAGGAGGAAGTTGTCAGTGGACTATAAAAACTATATAGAAATCGTACAGAATTACCCGAAAGAAGGGATTGTATTTAAGGATATTACTCCTTTAATGAATGATGGAGATGCCTATAAGGCTGCCATAAATGATATTGTTAAATATGCAAAAGATAAAGAGGTAGATATTGTAGTCGGTCCAGAAGCTAGAGGATTTATTATTGGATGTCCAGTATCATATGCTCTAGGGATTGGATTTGCTCCAGTACGGAAAGAAGGTAAATTACCTCGAGAGGTAATAAAAGTAGATTATGGGCTAGAATATGGAAAAGACATCTTAACCATTCATAAAGATGCTATCAAACCAGGTCAACGTGTATTAATTACGGATGATTTACTAGCAACAGGTGGAACCATTGAAGCGACAATTAAACTAGTAGAAGAATTAGGTGGAATCGTTGCAGGTTGTGCATTCATAATAGAGCTAAGTTACCTTAAAGGAATGGATAAATTAAAAGACTATGATGTATTCACGCTTATGAGATATTAGAAAATCTAGAGTTCGCCCAAAGCTTTAGTGAACTTAGTTGCACGTATGCTGGATAAAATTATATTTTTTTAACTAAAAAAGAGGTCTGACGATAAATATATTGCGTCAGGCCTCATTAAGTTATTGCTAAATTTCATATATAAACACTTATTAAAAATTTATGGTGGACACTGCTAGAAAAAGGTCCTATAATGATGATTATATTTAAATCCTCTTTAATAGAAAGATTTTACCTAGAAAATTCGTGTTCAAAAAGGAGGATGAAAAGGACCGAGGTCGGCTAAATGCGCAACATCCTGTTGCAAAGCCGACACTCGCACGTCCTGTGCTTCGCAGTTCGAGGCGGCGTAGCTTTGAGGAACGGAGCGTATGCAATTAATACGTGAGTACCGGTGAGTCTTGTCAACGAAGAAATGCGAAGTGTCATTTTCACCGGACTTTTTGAACAACCCCTAGAAAATAAAGGTGATTATATGCCAAAAGACAGCAACTATACAATCGAAGACATTAACCAAAAAGCTAGCAAATACCTTAATCAAAAAGATATAGCTTTTATTAATCGTGCATACGAATATGCGAAAGAAGCTCATAAAGAACAATTTAGAAAATCTGGTGAACCTTATATCATTCATCCTATTCAAGTAGCAGGGATTTTAGTTGATTTAAAAATGGATACGGAAACGATTGCTGGTGGTTTTCTTCATGATGTAGTAGAGGATACGGATATTTCCTTAGACGATATTGAGAAAAAATTTAATCATGAGGTTGCAATGCTAGTTGACGGTGTTACGAAATTAGGAAAAATTAAATATAAGTCAAAACAAGATTTGCAAGCAGAAAATCATCGTAAAATGTTTGTAGCGATGGCAAAAGATATTCGGGTTATCTTAATAAAATTGGCAGACCGTTTACACAACATGAGAACGTTAAAACATTTACCTCCAGAAAAACAACGTCTCAAGTCCAAAGAAACAATCGAAATATTTGCTCCCTTAGCTCATCGATTAGGTATCTCAACAATTAAATGGGAGTTAGAAGACACAGCTCTACGGTATTTAAATCCCCAACAATATTATCGTATCGTTCATTTAATGAAACAAAAAAGAGAAGAACGAGAGTCTTATATAAAGGAAGTAATGGAAGGGTTAACGAAGGAACTCCATGAGGTTAATATTGAAGCAGAGATATCTGGTAGACCAAAACATTTATATAGTATCTATCAAAAAATGGTAAAACAAAATAAACAATTTAATGAAATATACGATTTGCTCGCTGTGCGAATCATTGTAAATAGTATAAAGGATTGTTATGCGGCACTTGGAATTATTCACACGAACTGGAAACCTATGCCTGGCAGGTTTAAAGATTATATTGCTATGCCAAAGCAGAACCTTTATCAATCACTTCATACAACTGTTATTGGTCCAAAAGGTGATCCTCTAGAAGTTCAAATACGAACAAAAGAAATGCATGAAATTGCCGAATACGGTATAGCCGCTCATTGGGCTTACAAGGAAGGAAAACAAGTAAAGAACGGTACAAAATCTTTTGAAGAGAAACTAACACTCTTTAGGGAAATTCTTGACTGGCAAAGTGACACACATGATGCGGAAGAATTTATTGAATCTTTAAAAGTCGATTTGTTTTCTGACATGGTTTATGTGTTTACACCAAAAGGAGATGTCATTGAACTTCCTTCAGGTTCTGTACCACTTGATTTTGCTTATAAAATTCATACGGAAATTGGAAATAGAACGGTTGGGGCTAAAATCAATGGAAAGATGGAACCATTGGATTACAAATTGAAAAACGGCGATATTATTGAGGTAATGACTTCTAAACATTCTTATGGTCCATCACATGATTGGTTGAAGATAACTCAAACATCACAAGCAAAAAGTAAAATTAGAGCGTTTTTCAAAAAACAACGTAAAGAAGAAAATGTACTCAAAGGAAAAGAAGCGGTTGATAAAGAGATACGTGCATTAGGAATTCGACCTAAAGAAGTACTAACCCCGGATAATTTGCAACGAGTATTGGATCGTTTTAATTTTATTAGTGAAGAGGATATGTATGCTGCGGTAGGATATCAGGGGATAACAGCTGCTTTAGTTGCAACTCGTTTAACGGAAAAGATACGGGAAGCACAACAAAAAGAACAGGATTTAGAAAAGAAAATAAATGATTCAAAAGCAGGAACAAATGATTGGAAGTTAAATAAAAAAGACTCTGGTGTACGTGTTGAAGGTGTTGATAACCTTTTAGTTCGATTAGCTAAATGCTGTAGTCCAGTGCCTGGTGACGAAATTACTGGGTATATAACGAAGGGAAGAGGAGTTTCAGTTCATCGTGCAGACTGTCCAAATGTACAAACGGAAGAAGCTAAACAACGTTTTCTAAAGGTTGAATGGACCAATGAAAAGACAGTCGATAAGACGTATCATGTTGATTTAGAAGTATTTGCTTATGACCGTAGAGGATTACTAAATGAAGTCTTACAAGCAGTAAACGAAATGCGTACGAACATGACTCATGTGAATGGAAAGGCGGACCGTAACCGAATAGCTACCATTCAAATAACGATTTTAATTCATAATACAAAACATTTAAGAAAAATAGTAGAACGGATTAAACAGATCAAAGATGTATATAGTGTAACAAGAGTATTACATTAAAGGTAAAGAAGGTATGATTTTTTTATGAAGGCAGTAATTCAACGTGCTCGTAATGCTAATGTAAAAGTAGATGGAAAAGTCATAGGAGAAATAGATAATGGATTTGTTGTTCTTTTAGGTGTAACACATGATGACAACGAGGAAGATATGGACTACCTTGTAAAGAAGATTGTACATTTAAGGGTGTTTGAGGATGAAAATGGGAAAATGAATGATTCTCTTTTAGACATTGGTGGCAGTATATTATCCATTTCACAATTTACCCTTTACGGTGACACAAGAAAGGGAAGAAGGCCAAGTTTTACAAAAGCAGCAAATCCAGAAATCGCAAATGAGTTGTATAATAAGTTTAATAAAAAACTAGAAGAACAAGGAATCTTAGTTCAAACAGGAGAGTTTGGGGCAATGATGGATGTTTCTCTTACGAATGTTGGCCCCGTAACTTTCATTATAGATACTAAGGATAAATAATAAGAGAAGGTTGCCTTAATGGACCCATTTGAGGCAACCTTCAATGATAATTTTCTAAGGAGAAATATTTTCCTAAGCCACTGATAATTCCATTAACAAGTTGTTTCTGGTATATATTGGTGTGTAATAATACATCCATTTCCTTATTTGAAATAAAGCCTAGCTCTATTAATACTGCTGGTTTAAAATTTTGTCTTATAACATAATAATTACCTTTGCTAGTTCCTCTGTCTATTGAATTTGTCGTCCTAATCATTTCATCTTGGAGGTACTGGGCAAGTTTTTTATGTTGTTCACCATAATAAAAGGTTTCAATACCTGAAACATCTGGTTGTTTCGGAAAACTATTATAGTGAAGACTAATAAATACATGCGTATCCATCATATTAGAATAAGCCGCCCTTGATTTTAGAGAGATAAAATCGTCATTATCTCTTGTCATATATACACTGGCACCAAGGGATTCCAATT
This sequence comes from Oceanobacillus caeni, assembly GCF_019037185.1. GTDB lineage: Bacteria > Bacillota > Bacilli > Bacillales > Amphibacillaceae > Oceanobacillus > Oceanobacillus caeni. The sequence goes on along the minus strand of NZ_JAHHXM010000002.1, from coordinate 80,516 downwards.
CCTTCTTTAATTCATCTGCAGTTAGATGAGTTATATTTTTTTCGAAGGATCCAGTAGCACCTATTGCACCTACATCGTGTCCTCCATGTCCTGCATCAATGACTATATTCCGATTTTTAAATACATAGGGATTTTGCTTGATTTCGTTATTTGTTTCTACAAACTCTTTAAATATAAAATTGGACTTTCCTTTATTGGAAACTTCATACCACTCCTTCGTTTCCGCTATTACTGGAAAGCTTTCACCCTTTTTTGCAAAAGAAATAATTTCATATTCATTAGACGGGCCACTTCTTAAGTGAACATGATGTTGATTTATCGTAATCGTCTTATTTCCTGATTTTACTTTATCTCCGCTATTATAGGATATATATTCTTTATGAATCCAACCTTTACTATCTTCTAATTCAATTTCAATCCATTGTCCTTGTTCATGAACTTTGTTATATTCCTCTTTCGCATGAACTTTGCCAATTGGTTTAAATTCGCTTCCAGGACCACTTCTAATATTAACGTTATCATCTGTAATGATAATTTTTTCTGCATGTATTTGCGTTGGTAATAATAAGAAAGAAATGAAGACACCTACTAAGAAACAAAATAGTTTATTAAAAAAGTGCAAATATCTAATCCTCCTATAATTATCTATTTTTTTCAGTGTGTGATGTGAAATTGGAGAAGCTATTTTTAGTACTTAAAGATACACCGCCTTATGGTCCCTTTCATCCTTACTTTTGAACACATATTGTATAATCTTTCCCATTCGTATCATAAAATACACTTCTTTAGGCAAAGCTATAATAACTAAAGGAGGAGACGAATTGAGATTACAGGATAAACAGTGGTTTGCTGGTAATAATAAAGATATTTTTGGTGTGGATTTACATCGTTTTAATGAACTTGATGGACATGCTAATTATATGGAAATAGCAGAGGAATTCGGGATTTCTATCGGTGAAGTGAAAATATTAAAGAAAAAATTAAATCGCTCTTGACATTACAAAAATTAGAGATTATTATTATATTCATTCATGAGTAGATTAAATAGTTTACATCCATTGAGGGAAAGAGTAATTAGTGAACGACTGGAAAGAGAAAAGATGTCTTGGCTGAAAACATCTTCACAGATCGTACTGATGAATGACATTCCTTAGGATTTGTATCGAATGTAGTAGGTATGAACGTTTTGCAGGCGTTAACTGTGAAAAGCGAATGCATAAAAGCATTAACTAGGGTGGCAACGCGGGTAAACTCTCGTCCCTTCTATATTTATAGGGGACGAGAGTTTTTTTATACATAAATTAATTGGAGGAGGTATTTGAATGAGTATGAAAGCGCCAAGAGGTACTGTAGATATTCTGCCGAAAGATGTAAAGAAATGGCAGTATGTGGAATCGAAAATTAAAAATATATGTAGTAGATTTAATTATGAGGAAATTAGAACACCGGTATTTGAACATACAGAAGTATTCTCACGCGGTGTAGGGGATACCACTGATATTGTTCAAAAGGAAATGTACACGTTCAATGATCGTGGGGGAAGAAGTTTAACCCTTAGACCAGAAGGAACAGCTCCTGTTTCTCGTGCATTTGTAGAACATAAATTATTTGGCGAAGCAAATCAACCTGTCAAATTATATTATTTTGCCCAAATGTTTCGCTATGAGCGTCCTCAAAAAGGTCGAATGCGTCAATTAAACCAGTTTGGAGTGGAAGTTCTTGGGAGTGATGATCCGGCTGTAGATGCAGAGGCTATTGATTTAGCTATGACTGTATATAAGGAGCTTGGATTAAAATCATTGAAATTAGTTATTAATTCTTTAGGTGATAAAGAAAGTAGAATAAACCATAGAAATGCATTGATCAAACATTTTACACCACATAAAGAAGAACTATGTGAAGATTGTCAGCTAAGATTAGAACAAAACCCGCTACGTGTATTAGATTGTAAAAAAGATAGAGAACACCCTGCCATGGAGACTGCTCCTTCAATATTAGACTATCTAAATGAATCTTCCAAAGAATATTTTGAACAAGTAAAATCACATTTAACACGTATGGGAATTGAGTATGAAATAGACCCCAATTTAGTTCGTGGACTAGATTATTACAATCACACTGCTTTTGAAATTATGAGTAATGCAGAAGGCTTTGGTGCGATTACGACATTAGCCGGTGGTGGAAGATATAATGGTTTAATAGAGGAATTAGGTGGACCAAGTACACCGGGTATTGGCTTTGGAATGGGATTGGAAAGACTGTTAATGGCATTAGAAGCCGAAAATATTACAGTTCCAATAGATGAACAATTAGATTGTTATTTTGTTGCTGTGGGAGAACAGTCTGTTAATGAAGCAGTACGTTTGGTACATGAATTAAGAATGAATGGTATTCAGGTAGAAAAAGATTATCAGAATCGAAAAATAAAAGGACAGTTCAAATCAGCTGATCGATTAAAGGCAAGATATGTTTTAATTTTAGGTGAAAATGAATTAGAAAAAAACATCGTAAATGTCAAATCTATGGAATCTGGTGAACAAATAGAAGTTCCATTAGAAAAATTAATCGATGTAATGAAAGAGAAGCTTCAAAGGGGGCAAACAAAATGAATAAACGATTTTTAGCAGGTACATTAACAGAAGATCATATTGGTCAAAAAGTTTTACTAAAAGGTTGGGTACAAAGAAGACGTGACTTAGGGGGATTAATTTTTACTGATCTTCGTGACGTTTCTGGTATCGTCCAAGTTGTCTTTAACCCAGACTTTTCTAAAGATGCTTTAGAAGTCGCGGATAAAATCAGATCGGAATATGTAGTAGAAATTAAAGGTGAAGTGGTGGCACGTGATGAATCCACTTATAACTCAGCTATCAAAACAGGGACGATAGAAGTGATAGCTAATGATATTGAAATTCTAAATAAATCAAAAACACCGCCATTTACTATCCAAGATGAAACAGATGTTTCCGAAGATTTACGATTAAAATACCGTTATATCGATTTACGCAGAAGCGCATTACAGGATACATTTAAATTACGTCATCAAACAACACAAGCGATACGTAACTTTCTTAATGATGAAGGATTTTTAGAAATGGAAACACCAATTTTAACGAAGAGTACACCAGAAGGAGCTCGTGATTATCTTGTTCCAAGTCGTGTACATCCAGGTGAGTTTTATGCCTTACCACAATCACCGCAATTATTTAAACAATTAATCATGATGAGTGGTTTTGAAAAATATTACCAAATTGCACGATGCTTCCGTGATGAAGATCTAAGGGCTGATCGTCAACCAGAATTTACTCAGATTGATATTGAAACGTCATTTTTATCTAGTGATGAAATTATGGAAATGACAGAACGTATGATGCAACATGTGATGAAAGCAGTGAAAGGAATCGACATCGAATTACCACTACCAAGAATACCTTATCAAGAAGCGATGGATCGATATGGATCTGATAAACCGGATACGAGATTTGGACTCGAATTAGTTCACGTAACAGATGTTGTTGTTAATTCTAATTTTAAAGTATTCCAGAATGCAGTAGAAACAGATGGTAAAGTTGCGCTTCTCAACGTTCAAGGTGAGGCTAGTAATTATTCTAGAAAAGATATTGATAAGCTTACCGAATTTGTAAAGATTTACGGTGCGAAAGGGTTAGCGTGGCTTAAACTAGAAGAAGACGAATTAAAAGGACCAATCGTGAAGTTCTTGAGTGAAGATGAAAAATCAGGTATTATCGCAAGAGCTAATGCAAAAAATGGAGATCTTCTTTTATTCGTGGCAGATAAGAGTAGTGTTGTATACGATAGTTTAGGAGCTCTACGACTAAAATTAGGACATGAATTAAATCTTATTGATGAATCTAAATATAACTTTTTATGGGTAACGGATTGGCCATTACTTGAATATGATGAGGAATTAGGAAGATTTACTGCTGCACACCATCCATTTACATCGCCAGTTGAAAGTGACATGGATAAGCTTGAAACGGCACCACAAGATGTTCATGCTAACGCTTATGATATTGTCTTAAACGGTTATGAGCTTGGTGGAGGATCCGTTCGTATTCATAAACGCGAAGTACAAAATAAAATGTTTAAAGCTTTAGGGTTTACAGAAGAACAAGCACAGGAGCAATTTGGATTTTTACTTGAAGCATTAGAATATGGTGCACCACCACATGGCGGCGTTGCTCTTGGGTTAGACCGTATGATTATGTTATTGGCGGGAAGATCAAACTTACGAGATACGATATTATTCCCTAAAACTTCTTCAGCTTCTGACCTGCTTACAGAGGCTCCAAGTGAAGTAAGTAATGCACAGTTAAATGAACTTGGAATACATCTAAATGAATAATTTTGGAAATTAAATTAAAAAAATCCATTATTTTTCTCAATTAAGAACAGATTGAATATTGCAAAAGTTTTATTCGTATGATAATATTAATTTACAAAGTCTTAACATGCTTAATCCTGATATGTTTGTTCATTTAACGTATTTTGACCGAACAACATTTTAAAAGGGAGCTTTACGTTTTTATATTGCATGGATGCCGTTACAATACACGGAACCATAATAAATATAAAATAGGGCACCCACCTGCTAAATGCGGGATCAAAACATAAAATGGACGGCATGATCGGGATTAAGTAAATACATAAAAAAACTGTCTTCTTTGGAAGACAGTTTTTTTGTCGTTTAGCGAAATTATAAAGTTCGCTGCATGTGGATAATTATTCAGAAAAGGCCACGTCCGGCTCCAGCGCCCAGCGACTAGCGAGACTTCCTTCACCTCCGTACGATAAGTCAACATCGACTCACTCCGTTCGTCGTGTTTCCTTTATCTCGTATGGCTCAGTCCAGTCCGTACGTCGCTAAACGGGCGCTTACGCCTTTGTTCTTTAATTAGATCCATGAGCGACTTGCTCAAGATTACCATTTTTGTCCATTCTAAATGTAGGGGCTTTAATCGTTCCTTGGTCTTCAAGAACAGTCATCTTTCTAGCTCTTTCCATTATTTGAATGAAAGCTTGATAATCTTCTTTAATCGAATTCATCTCACTTTCAGTTTGTTCTAACTGTTTTTCTAAATCTTGTACTTGTGTTTTTAACATATTGTTTTCTTTTTGAGCTTGTTCTAAAGATACTTTTGATTGATTAGAAGCGTGATAATCTTTTTTTAATTCTCTTAAAAATTGTATGACCATATCTAGATTAATTGTCGGTACCTGTATTTCATTGCCGGTTTCTTCTGTTTGATAGGAAGTGTTTTCATTAGTAGCTTCTTTTAAGTTAGAAGATAACGCTATAATTGGCTTTTGGAAGTGTCCAGTCCGTTTTGCTAGTGCACGTTTTTTTTCTTTTCTTTGTCTTTTGGCTAGATCAATTGCACTATCATATTTTTGCCTTACTTCTGCATTCCAACGAAATCCGCAGGCTGCTGAAGTGCGGTTTAATTTGTCTCCCACCTCTTCAAATGCGTTTAATTGAGTACTACCTTCTCTAATATGACGTAATACCGTCTCCGCTAATAATAAATCATCTTCATGTGACCAAGCATCTTGTCTAACTTTTGCCATTATTTACAACTCCTTTTCTAGCGACATAAATCAATAGATTTGTACTTTTGCAGTTACTGCTACCTGTACGGAATCATTAGTCTAATAAGATATTAATCTCACCGTGTTTAAAAAGTTCCTTAGAGGTGAGGTTTTTATTATTCTTGCCGATAGAAATAGTTTTATACCTTGGCAGTTAAGAAAGTACAAACTTTCTTAACTTGAATAAGAGTGTAAATAGGGCATTCACCAGCTCAAAAGTGAATCTCAAGTTTTCTAATTTCCTTTTTCTTGATTAATTTTGTCATAGACTTGTTTTAACGCTTGTTCAAACTTACCAGATTTCTTAGGTTGGTAATAGTGTTTGTTTTTTATAGAGTCTGGTAAATATTGTTGGTTTACCCATCCGCTTTCATAATCATGTGGATAAAGATAATCTATACCTCTTCCTAGCTTTTTCGCTCCTTCATAATGTGAATCTTTAAGGTGTGCAGGTATTTCACCTGCTTTTCCACTGCGAATATCAGCTAGTGCAAGGTCCAACGCTTTATAGGCAGTATTTGATTTTGGAGAAAGACAAAGCTCAATAATAGCGACACTTAAAGGGATTCTTGCCTCTGGAAAACCTAATCGTTCTGCTGCTTGAACAGCTGCTATTGCTCTAGGTCCTGCTTGCGGATTAGCTAGACCAATATCTTCGTATGCAGTTACGATCATCCTTCTTGCAATACTATCAAGATCACCTGCTTCAATTAAGCGCCCTAAATAATGTAAAGCTGCGTCGACGTCACTACCTCGTATCGACTTTTGAAAAGCGGAAATAACATCGTAATGTGCGTCTCCATTCTTATCATGAGAGAAGCTTTTCTTTTGCATACATTCTTCCGCTATTTCTAAGGTAATCTCGATTCTATGATTTTTATCACTAGGTGTAGAAAGAACTGCCAGCTCTAATCCATTTAAAGCCGAACGTAAATCGCCCCCGGAAGCAAAAGCAAAATGATTAAGTGCATCTTCACTAATATGTACATCTCTTGAGCCGAATCCTCTTTCAGTGTGTTGAATAGCACAAGTTAAAGCTGTACGAATATCTTCTAATGTTAGTGGATGCAGTTCAAATAAATGACATCTACTTCTTATTGCAGGATTAATGGCATGATACGGATTACTTGTCGTACAACCAATTAAAGTAACTAAATTGCTTTCTAAATGGGGAAGAAGAAAATCTTGTTTTGCTTTATCAAGGCGATGAACTTCATCAAGTATTAAAACCATGTTTCCCCGCATTTTTGCTTCTTCGACAACTATTTCCATATCTTTCTTTTTATCTGTAACAGCATTTAATAATTTAACTGGAAGATTTAATGTTCTAGCTAATGCTGTTGCCATAGAGGTTTTTCCTGTACCAGGTGGTCCGAACAAAATCATGGAAGATAATAGATTGGCTTTTACCATTCGATATAAAATTTTACCCTCGCCAATTAGGTGTTTTTGACCGATTACTTCTTCTATATTTTTCGGGCGCATACGATAGGCCAGCGGTTCGTGATTCATTCCATACTCCCCCTTGCCAATGTGGATCAAAATAAGTTTTTTCTTAGAGATTGTTTAAAAAGTCCGGTGAACTTCGACGTTCCTTGTTGGCGATAGCGGAAATTCTACTAAGACCGCCACGTCCTGTGGGCAACGTAAAAGTCCTTTTCATCCTCCTTTTTGAACATCACCATAATATCGCTTTTGATGCCACTTGATTTATGATATTTTAGTATAAAGCTTAATTCCAATTCGACATAAATGCAAGAGACATGTTATTCATGCTATAATATCAAGTATTGTGTATTCGGACATACTAGTTTAAAATGATATTTTTAAAAGATTACTTATAAATTATCCGCAGTTTTTTAATAAGGAAAATTTGTATAAAATAAAAGGAAGAAACTAAAAATTAGATTTATTAAATAGAGGTGCTATAAAATGAAAATATCTACTAAAGGAAGATACGGATTAACGATTATGATTGATTTAGCTAAAAAGCATGGAGAGGGACCTACTTCATTAAAATCCATTGCAAAGGATAATGATTTATCTGAACACTACCTAGAACAACTTGCTTCTCCATTACGTAATGCTGGACTTATTAAAAGTATTCGTGGCGCATACGGAGGTTATGTATTAGCTAAAGACCCAAAGGATATAACAGCAGGGGATGTTGTTCGTGTATTAGAGGGACCAATTACCCTAGTCGAAGGTATTGAAGATGAACCTCCAGCTCAACAGGAATTATGGGGAAGAATTCGTGATGCGATAAAAGAGGTATTAGATAAAACAACACTAGAGGATCTTAAAAATTATGGCGACGGTGAAAAACAACAAGCTTATATGTTTTATATTTAATCGAGGTTAAAACAATGTCGAGCGTTTTGTAGGAAAGGAAAGAAGATAATGGAAGCAATTTATTTGGATCATGCTGCAACAACTCCAATGGAGAAAGAAGTAATTGATGCAATGTACCCAATTTACCAACAAACATTCGGTAATCCTTCAAGTGTCCATTCATTTGGAAGAAAGGCAAGACAATTGTTGGATGAAGCAAGACGTGTCATGGCTCAGAGTATTCATGCTAACGAAAAAGAAATTATCTTTACTAGTGGAGGAACGGAATCAGATAATCTAGCTTTAATAGGAACTGCTTTTGCTAATCGCGATAAAGGAAATCATATTATAACTACGTCTCAAGAACATCATGCAACGCTACATTCAGCTGAATTTCTTGAAAAAAGCGGATTTGATGTAACGTATTTACCTGTCTATGAAGATGGTAAAATTCTAGTTGAAGATTTGGAAAAGTCATTGCGAGACGATACTATAATCGTCTCTGTTATGTATGTGAATAATGAAACTGGTATAATTCAACCAATTCCTGAAATTGGGGAAATGTTGATAGATCATCAAGCTTATTTTCATACAGATGCTGTACAAGCTTATGGTCTATTAGACATTGATGTTAAGGATTTAGGAATTGATTTGTTATCTGTATCATCCCATAAAATATATGGTCCTAAGGGTGTGGGATTTTTATATGTAAAAGATGGGATACCCATTCATACGCTACAATTTGGTGGAGAACAAGAAAGGAAACGGCGCCCAGGAACTGAAAATGTAGTGAGTATCGTGGGCTTTCAAAAAGCGGTTGAGTTGGCAATGGAAAAGAAAGAAGAAAGAAGGAAACAATATCAATCATTTAAGGAATTGTTCTTGCAGGAACTTAAGGAAAATAATGTTGAATTTGAAATAAATGGTGATTTTGACTCTCAGATTTCTTCTATTATTAATATTAGTTTCCCTGGAACGAACGTGGAGCAGTTATTAACGAACTTTGATTTAGAGGGAATTGCTGCATCGAGTGGTAGTGCTTGTACAGCTGGTAGTGTTGAGCCCTCTCATGTACTTTCTGCTATGTTCGGTAAAGGAAATCCTTGTACAACTAATTCTATTCGATTTAGCTTTGGAAACTTTAATACAGTTGAAAATGTTAAAGACGCAGCAAAGCGTGTGGCGAAAATTGTAAATCGACTAACAAAAGGAAAGTGAAAATAAATGAAGGATAATAAAGATATACGTGTTGTAGTAGGTATGAGTGGAGGTGTAGACTCCTCTGTTGCCGCATTATTATTAAAAGAACAAGGCTACGATGTAGTTGGTATTTTTATGAAAAACTGGGATGATACGGATGAATTTGGTGTTTGTACGGCGACAGAGGATTTTGACGATGTTGTTCGAGTATGTAATCAATTGGATATCCCATATTACTCTGTTAACTTTGAAAAGGAATACTGGGATAAAGTATTTACGTATTTTCTTGATGAATATAAGGCAGGAAGAACGCCAAATCCCGATGTGATGTGTAATAAGGAAATAAAGTTTAAAGCATTTTTAGATTATGCTTTATCTCTTGGTGCAGACTACTTAGCAACCGGTCATTATGCGCGTGTAAGGGAAGTAGATGGTAAGATTCAATTGTTAAGAGGGGTTGACGATAATAAGGACCAAACTTACTTCCTTAATCAATTATCGGAGGACGTATTAAGAAAAGTAATGTTTCCTCTAGGAGAAATACCGAAACCAAAAGTACGTGAAATTGCAAAAGAGGCTGGATTAGTAACAGCAACGAAAAAAGATTCTACCGGAATTTGCTTTATCGGTGAACGAAATTTTAAACAATTTTTGAGTGAATATCTCCCCGCTCAACCGGGAGAGATGAGAACACTAGACGGAGAAGTTAAAGGTCGTCATGATGGGTTAATGTATTATACGATTGGACAAAGACAAGGACTTGGTATCGGTGGAGCCGGGGACCCGTGGTTTGTTGTAGGTAAAAATCTTAAGGAAAATGTGCTTTATGTGGAACAAGGATATTCAAACGATAAATTGTACTCCGAAGCACTTATAGCGACAAATCTAAACTGGATTAATCCGGATGATATAGAAAAATCGTTTACATGTACGGCGAAATTCCGTTATCGTCAAAAAGATAGTGGTGTTACAGTTACATTATTAGAAGATGGAAAAGTAAAAGTTGATTTTCATGAAAGCCAACGTGCCATTACACCGGGTCAAGCCGTTGTTTTTTACGATGGGGATGTATGCCTTGGTGGTGGGACGATAGATGAAATTATAAAAAATAATGAATCACTTCCGTACGTAGGTTAGTTTGAGGAGTTTTTTTATATGGATAAAAATACACAAGGCATTGCTTATATGCAAGAACAAAAATATGAAGAAGCGGCAAAGTTATTTAATGATGTAATCGAGGAAAATCCAATTGATCCATTAGGTTATATAAACTTTGGTAACCTGTTGTTGCATTTAAAAGAATATGAACGTGCCAAACGTTTTTTTAATAAAGCACTTGAATTAGATAACAATAGTGCAACAGCTTATTATGGACTTGGAAATCTTTACTTTGAACAATCTCAATTTGAGCATGCAATAACGAACTTTCAAAAAGCGGAACAGTTAGGGCTAAATGAAGCTGATGTATATTTTATGTTAGGTCTATCATTTATGAATCAAGAACAGTTTAAGCTTTCGTTACCATATTTACTAAGAGCAAGTGAACTGAACCATGAAGATGATGATATTCTTTTTCAGTATGGACTTGCCTTGGCGCAGAGTAATATTCTCAATGATGCAAAACAAGTGTTTTTGGATGTGTTAAAACTAAATCCAAATCATTCCGATGCTTACTATAATCTAGGAGTAATCGAATTATTTAATGAAAATATGGAAGATGCATTGAATTGCTTTAATAAGGCGTTAGGAATTCAACCTGATCATTTACTTGCAGCGAATGGGAAGAAGAATGTGGAAAGCTTATTAAAAGAAAACAGCAACGAATAGTGGGGGTTTACCATGGAAAGTGTTCAGAATTCAGAAGACAAAAAGTATATTAAAGGTGAACTACTATATACCATTTTTCACAATGAGCATGAACATTTTTCCATAGCCAAAATAAAAGTTATCGAGACAAATGAAGATTTTAGAGAAAAGGATGTTGTGATCAAAGGGTATTTTTCGAATTTGACAGAAGCAATGTCCTACTATTTTTATGGTGAATTCGAACGTCATCCAAAATTCGGTTTACAATATAATGTTGTCTCTTATCAAACCTTTGTACCTAATTCAGAAGATGGGCTTATAGCCTATCTTTCAAGCGATTTGTTCCATGGTATTGGTAAAAGATTAGCATCACGAATCGTAAAAAAACTAGGTTCGAATGCTATTTCCAAAATATTGGATGATCCAGAAAGTCTTCAGGATATAAAAGGTTTGAAAAAAGAAACTAGAGACAAATTAGTTCAGAGCCTTCAGGAAAATCAAGGATTCGAACACGTCGTGCTTTATTTATCAAAATATCAAATCGGTTTAAAAATGGCACAAAAAATTTTTGCCGCCTATAAAGAGTCATCGATTGAAAATATGGAAGAGGATCCATACCAGTTTGTATTTGATATTGAAGGATTTGGCTTTCAAACAGCTGATGCGATTGCAAAACAGAATGGACTTTCATTAACACATCCTAACCGGATTGGTGCAGGATGTATTTATGTATTACAAAAAAGTGTACAAGATGGTCATGTATATATACCGCTTGATCTCTGTGTGAATGAAGTGAAGGAATTACTTGCTTCAAGTGTTGAATTAACAGACAATCTTATAGCAGATAGATTAGACGAACTTAATCAAGAAAAGAAGGTAATTATTCAAAGTGGTAACGTCTATTTACCGTCCCTTTATTATGCCGAAGATGGCTTTGCAACCCACTTAAATAGAATTATCCAAAACGAAACAGAAGAACGTACCCCAGTGGCTGAATTAATGAAAATTATTGGAGACATCGAAGAACAAGAAGTATTGAGTTATGGAAAAGAACAATTTGAGGCAATTAATCAGGCGATCCATTCTAAAATAATGATTTTAACAGGTGGGCCTGGTACAGGGAAAACAACGGTAATTAAAGGGATTATTAAAGCATATGCCGCTATATTTGACCTATCTTTGAACCCAGGTGACTATAAAAACAAAGCCGATTTTCCATTTGTTTTAGCGGCTCCTACTGGAAGAGCTGCAAAACGACTAAATGAATCAACTGGGCTTCCAACTTCAACCATTCATAGACTTTTAGGTTGGAATGGTATGAACGAATTTGACAAAGGGGAAAACGAACAATTAGACGGGAAGTTTTTAATTGTTGATGAGTTTTCCATGGTAGATATCTGGTTAGCAAATAGTTTATTTAAGGCTATACCAAATGATATGCAAGTATTATTAGTTGGTGATGAGGATCAACTTCCTTCTGTTGGGCCTGGGCAGGTTCTTTCTGATTTATTAAATAGTGGTTATATTCCTTCTGTAAGCTTAAATGAAGTATACCGACAAAAAGAAGGATCAAAGATTATACAACTGGCACATGAAATAAAAAATAATAATTGTACAGTTGAATCTTTAAAAAACGCGAAGGATTTCAGTTTTATTTCATGTAATGAATATCAGATGATTCAGGCGATAACAACTATTTTTGAGAAGGCGAATGCTAAAGGTATCGATTACAATGACATGCAAGTTCTTGCACCAATGTATCGTTCACAGGCGGGGATAACCGTTATAAATGAGCAGCTCCAACAATTGATTAACCCAAGGAAAAAAGGAAAAAGAGAAGTTAGATTCCAAGACGTTATTTATCGTGTAGGCGACAGAGTCATTCAATTAGTGAATCAACCGGAAGATGGGGTTTATAATGGAGACATTGGTGAAATTGTGGCTATCTTTAAGCCTGATGAAAATAAGGAAAATGAAGAACAAATAGTGATTTCTTATGACGATAGGGAAGTAGTATATCCTAGAAAAGATTATGTGAATTTTACACATGCATATTGCATTTCCATCCATAAATCACAAGGAAGTGAATTTCCAATAGTAGTATTTCCGGTAGTTACAACCTATCATAGAATGCTAAGAAAAAATTTATTATATACCGCCATTACAAGAAGTAAGGATTCTTTAATTATTTGTGGTGAAAAAAACGCATTTTTAAAAGGTATCCAAACGATTGATACAAACAGGAGATATACATCACTAAATGAACGACTTTCTAAAAGACTGGATATTGAAAAAATGCAAGTCTTAGAATCTGAAAATACCGATGAAGAGTTATCTCCGTATGATTTTATGGATTAAATAGTATATTTTGGAAAAAAATGGGCAAGCCTATCATTGAAAACTCATCAAAAAAAGAGGTGTTTAGATGATAATGCGTTGCCCTAATTGTAATAGCAAAGATATTGGAAAAATAGGAGCACAGAATTTTTATTGTTGGTCTTGTTTCATCGAAATGACGGTAGTAAATAATGAATTAGCGGTTCATCAAATCGAAGCGGATGGTAGTTTAAGTTCATTAAATGATTTATTTTCGGAAGAAGAACTAAGATTACAATAGAACTCCTTAGTTATAAAAAATAAAGCTAAGGAGGTTCTAATTATGTTTCGTGATGAAAAGAGAATATCAATTATATACTGGCTTATTTTTGGAGTACTATTCATACTTTTTGCTTTTTTACTTATAAAAACCTTTCCTTATTATGGTAAAATCTTTGTTTTCCTATGGAAGCTATTAACCCCATTTTTAATTTCATGCTTAATCGCTTACTTACTATATCCTGTTATTGAAAAGCTTTGTAGTTATAACATTCATAGAGGAATAGCGATTTTACTTATTTATATTTTGTTTTTTGGTGGGGTTGGATATTTGGTATATAAACTTTATCCTTTAATTATCCAACAAATTCAAGATTTGGCTAATCACTTACCAGAAATGACAAAAACGTATCAAACGATGATTTATAGTTTATATGAATATACCTCATTCATGCCGGAAACCGTACACGATAAAATGGATGAATTTTTTATTAATGTAGAGGATTCACTAGATCAATTATTAACAAAAATAATTAGTGGTTATACGAAAATTTTTGATATGGTCATTACCATTACAGTGATTCCGGTACTGGTTTTTTATTTTTTAAAGGACTATGACAAAATCAAATTATTTTTGAAGAAATTCATTCCTAAAAAGTATGAAACACGAACAACCAAAATTGTTCACGCGATAGATGATAGTTTAGGGGATTACATTCGTGGACAATTTATTGTTTGCTTTTTTGTTGGCTTAACAGCATTTATTATTTTCAGGTTTTTGAATATTGATTACTCTTTGTTATTAGGCGTTATTATGGGAGTTACGAATATTATTCCTTATTTTGGACCTATTATTGGTGCAGTACCTGTTGTTATTATAGCTTTTACAACGACAAATTCTATCAAATTAGTCTTATTTGCCGTTGTTAGTATTTTCGTTATTCAAATTATAGAAGCAAATTTGTTATCTCCGTACATAGTAGGTAGGAGCGTGGCGATTCATCCTATTGCTATTATTTTTGTCCTTTTATTAGGAGGTCAACTGTTTGGTGTTATCGGAATGATTTTAGCAGTTCCCGTCATGTCAATTATTAAAGTGATTGTAACACATATTTCTACAATACCTATTCGTAATTGACAAGTACTTTAATATTTTTTATACTTTAATAAAGTCTGTCTTTTTTAAAGGATTAAAGTATAAGGAATTTCAGTTTGTTATGGACACATGACTGCCTGTAAAGGTCTGATAAGTTCGACTAACCATTAGTGGGGGATGAAGGAAATACCTCACTGATGGAAGTCTCCTTTATAATAAATTAATATAAAAACATTGAAGGTGAAAAGTACATGATTATTTGGCTTCTAGAGAAGGGTTTTCATTGGCTGAAAAAAATCCTAGTTCAAAATCATGGAAAGCTACACTGGAGTGCGATTAATACTCGCCGGTTTCATACCGTTATGATGATCTAAGTGATGAACGAAAAATTAGTTCATAAATAGGGTGGTACCGCGAATAAATCTCGTCCCTGCATGCATGCAGAGAGGAGTTTTTTTTAGTTATCTAGGAATTCTAAAATTTGTATGGCTGTGGATCACTTAGATACAGAAATAGCCACGTCCGGCTCCAGCGCCCAGCGACTAGCGATACTTCCTTCACCTCCGTACGATAAGTCAACATCGACTCACTCCGTTCGTCGTGTTTCCTTTATCTCCTACGGCTCAGTCCAGTCCGTACGTCGCTAAACGGGCGCTTGCGCCTTTGTTCTTAAAGATTTCATCATTTAATAAGTCGATATTGGAGGATTAATGTATGAAACAGTTAACATCAGCAGAAATTAGACAAATGTATATTGATTTTTTTAAAGAGAAAGGTCATCGCGTGGAGCCAAGTGTATCTCTAGTTCCTAAAGATGATCCTTCTCTATTATGGATTAACAGTGGTGTAGCGACTTTAAAGAAATATTTTGATGGTCGTGTTATACCGGAAAACCCACGTATGGTTAATGCTCAAAAAGCTATTCGTACCAATGATATCGAAAATGTCGGATATACAGCCAGGCATCATACATTTTTTGAAATGCTAGGGAACTTTTCTATTGGCGATTATTTTAAAAAAGAAGCGATTGAATGGGCTTGGGAATTTTTAACGGATGAGAAATGGTTGAACCTTAATCCAGAATTATTATCAGTTACGGTTCACCCAGAAGACGATGAAGCTTATGATTTTTGGTTAAATGATATTAAATTACCGAAAGAAAGAATTATCCGTATTGAAGAAAACTTCTGGGATATTGGTGAGGGTCCGAGTGGTCCAAATACAGAGATTTTTTATGATAGAGGAGAAGAATTTGGAAATGACCCGAATGATCCTGAATTATATCCTGGTGGAGAGAATAACCGTTATTTAGAAATTTGGAACTTAGTCTTCTCTCAATTTAACCATAACCCAGATCACACCTATACGCCTTTACCAAAGAAAAACATTGATACAGGTATGGGATTAGAACGTGTAACTTCGGTAATTCAAAATACACCTACAAACTTCGAGACAGACTTATTTTTACCTATCATCCGGAAAACAGAAGAATTAGCTACTACGACGTATGGGAAATCAATGGAAGGTGATACTGCATTTAAAGTAATTGCTGACCATATTCGAACAGTTAGTTTTGCCGTTGGTGATGGTGCATTACCATCGAATGAAGGTAGAGGATATGTTTTACGAAGACTCATACGTAGAGCTGTAAGATTTGCTAAAGAAATTGGTATTAATAAGCCATTTATGTATGAATTAGTAGAAACAGTTGGGGAAATTATGAAAGATTTTTACCCAGAAGTGTTAAAACAAAAAGAATTTATTGGATCTGTTGTAAAAGTGGAAGAAGAACGATTCCATGAAACATTGAATGATGGATTAGAGATATTAACAACGATTATTGAAAAAGAGAAAGCAAATGGAAGTAAAGTATTCCCTGGGGAGGAAGTATTCCGTTTATATGATACATACGGTTTCCCTAAAGAATTAACAGAGGAATATGTGGAAGAACATGGTTTCTCTATTGATGAAGCTGGATATAACAAAGAAATGGATAAACAACGTAGCCGGGCAAGAAATGCAAGACAAAAAGTAGACTCTATGCAAGTTCAAGATACTGTATTAAGTGAAATTGAAGTTGACAGTGAATTTATCGGTTATGATAATTTAGAGATTGATACCAAGGTTGTTGCATTATTTGACGGAAGTGAAATGATTAATACTGCTAAAACAGGAGATACGGTTTTCCTATTTTTAAATAAAACTCCATTTTACGCTGAGAGTGGCGGACAAGTTGCGGATAAGGGATGGATCTATACTGATAATGCCTCTGCCCTTGTTGAGGATGTACAGAAGTCTCCAAAAGGCCAGAATATTCACCGTGTTATAGTCAAAGATGGAGAATTAAATGTAAATGATACGGTGAAAGCGGCTGTGGATTCTGAATTCCGTAATTCTATTATTAAGAACCATTCAGCAACACACTTACTTCATCAGGCGTTAAAAGATGTACTCGGTTCTCATGTGAATCAGGCGGGCTCTTTAGTAACACCAGAAAGATTACGATTCGACTTTTCTCATTTTAATCCATTATCTGATAAAGAGTTAAGAAAAGTCGAGGAAATTGTTAATGAGAAAATATGGGAAGCCATTCCAGTGGAAATAAGTCTTAAAAAACTACAAGAAGCGAAAGAAATGGGAGCCATGGCACTATTTGGTGAAAAATATGGAGACATTGTTCGTGTCGTGCAAATGGGAGATTTTAGTTTAGAATTATGTGGGGGATGCCACGTTAAAAACACATCCGAAATAGGTCTATTTAAACTTGTTTCGGAAAGCGGGATTGGAGCAGGAACTAGAAGGATTGAGGCTGTAACTAGTAAAGAAGCTTATCAATATTTAAATGGAAAATTAAATATTTTGCATACATCAGCTAATTTATTTAAATCAAATGAAGAAAGCCTTCCAGAACGTATTGAAAATATGTTCCATGAAATGAAACAATTGCAAAAAGAAAATGAATCATTAAGTGCAAAACTTGCAAATGCAGAAAGTTCGCAGGTTATGGAACAGGTTGAAACCATAGAAGGTGTAACCTTATTAGCTCAACAAGTTCATGTGAGAGATATGAACCAGTTAAGAAATATGATTGATGATTTAAAACAAAAGTTAGGTTCTTGTATCATCTTATTAGCAACAGAAAACAACGGAAAGGTTCAACTTGCTTCTGGTGTATCGAAGGATTTAGTTGAGAAAGGTTTCCATGCAGGTAAGTTAATTAAGCAGGCTGCACAAATTTGTGGTGGCGGCGGGGGAGGTCGTCCAGATATGGCTCAAGCGGGTGGTAAAGATCCTGCTAAGATCTTGGAAGCTGTTCAATCCGCAAAAGATTACGTGTTGGAGACAATTAAATAAATAATAAGTTTATCTTTATATAAACATATGGTATGCTTCCAATAGTTAAAGAAAATGATAGTTTTTCTAAGAACGGGGTGTCAAAATGAGTTCAATCGATAAAACAATGAAGTTTAACTTTTCTGAAGAACCATACGAACAGGACATAAAAGAAATACTTTTCACAGTCCACGGTTCTTTAAAAGAAAAAGGTTATAATCCAATTAATCAAATTGTCGGATATTTATTATCAGGTGACCCAGCATATATTCCTAGGTATAATGATGCCAGAAATCTAATAAGAAAAGTTGAACGTGACGAAGTGATAGAAGAACTAGTAAAATCTTATTTGGAACAAAAAAAGGCGGATTAAATGAAAATTATAGGATTTGATGTTGGCTCCAAAACGATTGGAGTTGCAATAAGTGATGCACTCGGTTGGACAGCACAAGGCTTAACCACCATTTATTGGGATGAAACAAATATAACATCTGCAGATGACGAACTTTCTAAAATAATAAAAGAGCATGAAATTGGTAAGGCTATAGTTGGTCTTCCTAAGAACATGAATGGTACAATAGGAGAGCGGGCAGAAGCATCTGAACGTTTCGCAGAACATATTGAAGACACTTTTAACATTCCAACTGTTATGTGGGATGAAAGATTAACAACTATGGCTGCTGAAAGAATTCTGTTAGAGGCAGATGTTAGTCGAAAAAAAAGAAAAAAAGTGATTGATAAAATGGCTGCAGTTATGATATTACAAGGATATTTAGATCAAAAATGAGGTGAGAGTGTGTCGCTGGATAAAAAAGAACGTATCATTGTCCCTGACGAAAATGGAGAAGAACATTTATTTGAAGTTCTTTTTACTTTTGATGTTGATCAAACAGGTGACTCTTATATTGCGGTAGTACCTGTTGAGCAGGCTGATGATGAAGAAGTTGAGGTTTATGCTTTTAAATATGAGGAAACAGAAAAAGAGGATTTGACGTTATTTCCAATTGAATCTGATGAGGAATGGGAAATGGTTGAAGAAATGTTGAATACTCTTGCTGATGAAGAATTGGATTCATAAAATGTGAATGAAACTAAACTGATACCAATTTTGGTGTCAGTTTTTTTATGTTTCGTAGGTATAGTGAAAATCATGGATAATATTAGTCTTTTTTAGTATAATAAGTCGAATGAGGGGGGAACCGAATGTCCAAAAAGAAATCCAAAGGTGAGTTTGTGGACAATCTCATTGCGACTAATGAAGAAGCAAGTAAGGTTAGAAAGATAGTATCTTTGGTAATTTTAGCAATCGTTTTAATAATAGGTATAAGTGGTATAGCGGGCTATTTTTATGTGAAATCTGCTTTAAAACCAGTAGATCCTACCAGCGATAAGAAGATTACCGTAGAAATACCTTTAGGTTCTTCTTCTTCTACTATAGCTAATATTTTAGAGGAAAATGGTGTTATCAAAAATGCACTCATTTATCTATTTTATATAAAAGTAAATAATGAATCTAATTTTCAAGCGGGTAATTATACGTTCACCCCATCTATGACTTTGGATGAAATAACAGAAAGCCTACAAAAGGGAAAAACTACAGCATTATATACTGTTACGATTCCTGAAGGGTTAAATATTGATCAAATAGCTGAAATTTATGCAAAGAACTTTAATTTTTCAAAAGAGGAATTCTTACAAGTCGCTAATGATAAAGACTTTATAGTTAAGCTGATGGAGAAATATTCTATCTTACCTAAAGATATATTAAAGGATGAAATTATTTCACCATTAGAAGGTTATTTATTTGCTGCTACTTATCGATATGATGAAGAGAAGCCTTCGATACAATCTATAATTGAAAAGATGGTTTCACAAACTCAAGATGTTGTATCACCTTATATGGACCAAATTGAAAAAAGTGAATTTAGCCTCCATGAAGTATTAACTTTTGCTTCACTAGTTGAAAAAGAGGCTAGTAATGATGAGCAAAGGAAAGAAATAGCAGGTGTGTTTTACAATCGATTGAAAAAAGGAATGCGATTAGAAACAGATCCTACAGTTGCATATGCAACTGGTGAACATTTAGAAACTACTTTATACAAACATTTAGAAGTAGAATCACCGTATAATACCTACCGAATTAAAGGTCTACCGATCGGTCCAATTGCGAATTTTTCTAAAAGCTCTTTAGAGGCGGTATTGCAACCGAAGGATTCCGACTATTTATTTTTCTTACATGACCGTAAAGGAAAAATACATTATGCGAAAACCTATGATGAACATAATGAAAATAGAAAAAAATATTTGAAATAAATAAGATGTTCATTCATATTTCTAATTTTTTTAGTGAAGAAAGTTTAAACTTTCTTCTCCTGCGTAATGTAGCTAGGGTATTCGCTAGAGACTAGCGAATACCCAGTTTCTAATAATGAAAGAGGTACTTAAGATGGATGATTTAATAAATAACTATTTGTTACATACACTTCCAGATAAAAACATTTGGATTAAAGAGCTGGAAGAACAAGCCATAGAAGATAATATTCCCATTATGGATCAGGTTAGTATGCATTTTGTAACGCAAATTATTCAAATTAAAAGACCAAAAAGGATTTTGGAAATAGGAACAGCAATTGGCTATTCGGCACTACGAATGCTAGAGGCAAGTCCGAAATCTCAAATTGTAACAATGGAGAGAGATGAGGTTCGCTATAAACAAGCTATTCAAAATATTAAACTTTTAAATAAAGAAAAGAATATCGATGTTATTTTTGGAGATGCTTTAGAGAAACTCAATGAATTAATGGATACAGACGATAAGTTTGATTTAATATTTATTGATGCTGCAAAAGGCCAGTATCAACGGTTTTTTGAGCTTTCTTTACCGTTGTTGAATTCAGACGGATTAATCATTACGGATAATGTTTTGTTTAGAGGGTTTGTAGCTAACCCCGAAGCCACCCCTAAACGATATGAAAAAATGGTTGAAAAAATAATAAAGTATAATAATTTTCTAATGAATCACCCTGAATTTAATACATCTATCGTGCCAATAGGGGATGGAGTCGCTCTTAGTAGTAAGAAGGTATAAAAGGAGTTATACATATGAAAAGAAAACCAGTTATTATTGGTGTTACTGGTGGTAGTGGTAGTGGAAAAACCTCCGTGACCAAATCTATTTGTGATAAATTTTTGGATAAAACCATTTTGGTTATTGAACAAGATTATTATTATAAAGACCAAAGCCACCTTCCATTTGAAGAAAGATTAAAGACGAACTATGATCACCCTTTAGCATTTGATAATGATTTACTTATAGAGCATTTGCATGATTTATTAGACAATAAATCGATAAACAAACCGATTTATGACTATAAGTTACATACCCGTTCAAATAAAACTATTTTTGTTGAACCAAAGGATGTTATCATTATCGAAGGTATCCTGATTTTAGAAGATCAGCGATTACTTAATTTAATGGATATAAAAGTATTCGTTGATACGGATCCTGATATCCGAATGATACGAAGGCTTAGACGTGATATTAAAGAACGTGGTAGATCCTTGGATTCTGTCATTGAACAATATCTAACTGAAGTAAGACCATCCCATTTACAATTTATAGAGCCAACGAAACGTTATGCAGACATTATCATTCCAGAAGGTGGAGAAAACCATGTCGCAATTGATTTAATGGCTTCTAAAATAGAGAATATATTATCAAAGAAGCATGAAAATAACAAATAAAACTCTTGATTATTTGTTTGAATTCTGCCATAGTTATGATTAGCATATTTATAACTACTAATATTTAGAACGTTTTGTATCGTTCATTTGATATGTTTAGTGCGAAAAGGAGTGTTTTTTAATGGCCGTAGAGAAAAGTTATTACATGACAATTGAGGGGAAAGAGAAACTTGAAAAGGAATTAGAATACTTAAAAACGGATCGCAGACAGGAAGTAGTGGAACGTATTAAAATAGCTCGCGATTTTGGTGACTTATCCGAGAACTCTGAATATGATGCAGCTAAGGATGAGCAAGCGTTTGTTGAACAACGAATTACACAGCTTGAAAAAATGATCCGAAATGCTGTTATTATTGAAAATGATGAAGCAAATGCTAATATCGTGTCATTAGGTAAATCTGTAACTTTTGCGGAACTTCCTAATGGCGAAGAAGAAACATATACAATAGTAGGGAGTGCTGAGGCAGATCCCTTTGAAGGAAAAATTTCAAATGATTCTCCAATGGCAAAAAGTTTAATTGGAAAAGAAGTTGGCTCAGAAGTAACTGTATCAACTCCTGGTGGGGACATACAGGTTAAAATAATTAAAGTAGAATAGCCAAATGAAGCAGGAGAAGTCTACTCCTGCTTTTCGTTTTGGCAGAAAGCTCTATCCTGTTTGATCAGAGTAACTAAAACATTCGCCAGCCTAAAGCGAACGCCATGTTTTTTTAATGGTACTTTAATATTAGTAATGATTTCAATTATGATAAAATAGTAGAATAAGTAGGGAGGGAGTTTAAGTGACTGCAGAACAAAAAAGCTCACGTATTAATAAATATGATAAACGTCGAAAAAGCACAAAGTTAATTTCATTTTTAATCGTTTTTGGTATTATCCTTCTTATTTCTTTAATAAGTATTTGGTTGTTTGGTGGTGGAGATAGTACTCCTACAGAAGAAACAGAACAAGCACAAAATGATACAACAACTGAAACAGGATCTAGTACGAACAATAAACAAGAAGATCCATCATCAGAAAATAAAGGAAATGATGGGGAAGAATTAGAGAAAGAGAATAAAGAGAATAAAGAGGAAAATCAAGAAGAGGATCAAGAGGTTACAACAAAAGAAGTTGATCCTTCAGATGATAATGTAGTTAAAGCATATGAGGGAGATTGGCAACCGGTTGGAACCGAACAAGAAGGACCTCATACTGTAAATTATTCAGAAGGGTCACAAGATCGAAAAGAGATGACAGATGCTATTCAATCCGCTACAGGATTGGTAGATGGTAATTATCAAGAATGGTGGATAGCAAATGGTGGCGATCAAAAAGTGGTTGCTACTGTTTCGGATTCAAATCAGTCAGAGGTATATCGTGTATATCTATCTTGGAAAGATGGGGAAGGTTGGCAACCTACAAAAATTGAATTATTAAAAGAAAATGACTGGAAAAAATATCAGTAAACGAATGTAAAATGGAGGTAACATTTTTATGACAATCGGCATAATAG
The DNA here is from genome assembly GCF_019037185.1 of Oceanobacillus caeni. Lineage (GTDB taxonomy): Bacteria > Bacillota > Bacilli > Bacillales > Amphibacillaceae > Oceanobacillus > Oceanobacillus caeni. The sequence continues at coordinate 57,306 of NZ_JAHHXM010000002.1, read as the reverse complement.
GAGCGATGGATGAAGAAATAAGTTTATTACTAGAAAACATGACTAACAAAAGTGAACATACTGTTGCTGGTTGTTTCTTTGTTGAAGGTCAATTACAAGGAAAAAAAGTTGTATTATTAAAATCCGGAATTGGTAAGGTAAATGCGGCAATGGCGACAACCATCATGCATGAAAGATTTTCTCCAACTACTGTTATCAATACTGGTTCAGCGGGTGGATTTTCGGAACAATTAGAAGTTGGGGATGTTGTTATTTCCAATAGAGTTGTACATCATGATGTGGATGTTACTGCATTTGACTATGAGTATGGACAAGTTCCTGGTCAACCACCAATGTTTGAAGCTGATCAAAATTTAGTTCAATCGGCAATAGAAGCCATCAAAGAAATCGGATTGAATTATGCGGAAGGGATTATTGCAACGGGAGATTCTTTCATGGATAATTCTAAAAGGGTAGAACTCGTAAGGGAAAAATTTCCAACAATGATTGCTGCAGAAATGGAAGCTGCTGCAGTTGCTCAAGTATGTTATCAATATGGGAGACCTTTTGTTATCATTCGAGCGTTATCAGATATTGCGGGGAAAGAATCATCTATCTCTTTTGACCAATTCCTTGATAAAGCTGCTAAACATGCTGCTGAATTAATTATGTTAATGATAAAGAGACTGTAAATAAAAAGACTACCATTAATGGGGAGTTCCTTCATATCTTATTGATGGTTAGTCGTATATCGAATCTTTACGGACAGTCGGTCTCCCACCACCTTCTTTTGGGATTGATGTAGGGGGTCTTACTGCCCGTTTAGGTGTGATAAATGTTCAGATTCAACTACATTCAGTGGGGTTGAAAGAAATCCCACTGAATAAGTTTCATTATGTCTTTTAAGAGTTATCTCTTTCTTTTCGATAATACTCATGAAACACTTTCATTAATGCTCTTTTCTCAATTCGGGATACGTAACTTCGTGAAATATTTAATTTTTTTGCAATTTCTCTTTGAGTCATTTCTTTAGTATTGTTTAAGCCATATCGGTAAATGATAACCTCACGCTCACGTTTATCTAGAATAGTAAAATATTCCTGCATTTTTTCAATTTCCATATTTAACTGGATGTACTCAATGATATTCTCGTTTTCTGCCTCTAATATATCTATAAGACTAATCTCGTTTCCTTCTTTATCTTGGCCAATCGGGTCATGTAGGGAGACATCTTTTTTAACCTTTTTTAATGCCCTCAAATGCATTAGAATTTCATTTTCTATACAACGTGCTGCGTATGTTGCTAGTTTAGTACCTTTATTTAATGAAAAACTTTCTACCCCTTTGATTAATCCTATTGTACCGATTGAGATTAGATCCTCTATATCTTCCCCGGTATTTTCAAATTTTTTTACAATATGAGCTACTAGCCGTAAGTTATGCTCAATAAGTTTATTACGTGCAATTTTACTGCCATCTTGCATTTCTTTAATATACTTTAATTCTTCTTCCGGTGGTAAAGGTTGAGGAAAGGCATGATTTTTTACATAGGATACAAAAAAGAGTACTTCCTTAACAAGAAGAGCAAGAACGGTTAATATTCCAGACAAACACATGCACCTCCTAAAGTGGTAAATCCATCGATCTTGCTTGGGTATTTGCCTATATAACATCTTTATGAGGCGGTAGCTTGTTTCGTGCCTGTCCATAGAAATTAAATTAGGAACATTAATTTTGGCTCGATTAAAAAGTTTCCCGCTTGCTTTAGGTTGGGCGGATGTCTTAATCGTTCCTAAACAAACTGGAAAGATTTTAAACCTTTCCATACTTGTAAAAAAAATCCTACCTTATAAATAAGGTAGGATAATAGGAAAAGTTAACAAGAGAATTTCACGTTAAGGATTAACTAGATTTAATTCGTTTAATCTTGTGTGAAAGACTTCTTCTATGGATTTCTTCTTCAATTAAGGAAATGAAGTCAGGGCTTAAATTTAAATCGTTGGCTGTGTAGTATGATTCTAATAGTAGTTCATCAGATAAATGTTCCATTCGCAGCCCTCCTAAAAAATACTTTATTGCGCCATCCTTCAAAAAATACTCTCTTAGCAGATTGTCAAAGTAAAAGTATAAACTTTATAATCTGCATAGGTGTGCATTCGCCCAACCTAATAGCGAATAATAAGTTACTTAACTTTAAGTTAATAATAATTTAACATGTTTCTTAAACTAGGACAAGACGCAACTTATCTACAATGGACTGTAGATAAGTTGTGGGTAATAATGGATTTTTCCTTGTATTACAAAGTGTAACGACTGTTGAAAATGTTAGTAATGTTATCCACAACTCGGAATGTGTTGAAATTTGTCGAACGATTTCTTGATTTTTTATCGAAAAATTGGGTATTTTTCATGAAATTTAGCATATAATTTCTATTTTCTTCAATTATGAAATTTCATCTCCTGTATAAGTGCAACAAAGCATTCGCCAAACTTAATGACGAACGCCAAATTTTTTAATAGCTTTACAAAAAAAGGAATAGTATAGAACTTTTATTATATGGTAAATTATTGTAGGATTAGTGTATTACTTCTTAATTAGCTGTATGAACGTTAACGAGAAGAATTTGAATAAAGCGACGAGCAACAATTATATTTAAAACACGATAAGGAGAAATAAGGTGCTAAGTAGATTTTTACCAAATAAGTATGTAAAAAGTATTTTCGATATCCAACCTGAATCATTAAAAGATAAGGGAATCAAGGGGATTATTACCGACTTAGATAATACATTGGTAGCTTGGGATGTTGAACATGCGACACCTGAAGTAATCGAGTGGTTTAACTTAATGAAGGAACATGATATTAAAATAACGATTATATCAAACAATAATGTCGATCGAGTAAAGGTTTTTTCAGAACCATTAGATACGCCATTTATTTATAGTGCAAGGAAGCCATTAAAGCGAGCATTTAAAAAAGTTCAAAAAAATATGGGCTTAAAAAAAGAAGAGATTGTTGTCATTGGCGATCAAGTTTTAACAGATGTTCTTGGAGGAAATAGTGCAGGTTTATATACTATTTTAGTTGTTCCAATTGTCCAAACTGATGGGAAGATTACAAGGATAAATCGAAAAATTGAACGTATTATATTGAAAAAGTTAAGAAATCAAGGGAAAATCAGCTGGGAGGAATAGAGTTGGAAGAAATATTTTGCCAAGGTTGTGGGGCACAAATTCAAACGATAAGTCCAGACAAACCAGGGTATACGCCAAAATCATCATTAGGGAAAGAAGACATTCTTTGTAAAAGGTGTTTTCGTTTAAAACATTATAATGAAATACAAGATGTTTCCATAACGGATGATGACTTTTTAAAGATGGTTAGTTCTGTTAGGAATGCAAATGGGTTAGTAGTTCATCTTATCGACATTTTTGATGTGAATGGAAGTTTAATCAAGAGTTTACCGCGTATAACGGGTGATAACCCAATTATTTTAGTTGGTAATAAAGTGGATCTTTTACCTAAATCGACGAATCAGCGAAAATTAATACAGTGGCTGAGATCCCAAGCGAAAGATGCTGGGATTAAAGTTTTAGATGTCTTCTTAATTTCCTCCAAAAAAGGCCATGGAATAGGAGAGTTATCAGGTCAGATAGAACATTATCGCAATAACAAAGATGTATTTATTGTTGGAACGACGAATGTAGGAAAGTCAACTTTCATAAACCGTTTGATCAAACAGTCAACTGGAGCTAATGACGTAATTACAACCTCCTATTTTCCTGGAACGACATTAGGTTTTATAGAAATTCCCTTAGATGAGAAAACATCATTAGTTGATACACCTGGAATTGTTAATAGGCAACAAATTTCTCATTACATTTCTGAGGAAGATATGAAAATAATCACACCAAAAAATGAAATAAAACCAAAGGTCTATCAGTTAAATAGTGGACAAACTTTGTTTTTTGGTGGATTAGCTCGATTGGATTTCATAAAGGGTGAAAGACAATCATTTATCTGTTATTTTTCCAATTTATTAGAAATACATCGAACAAAACTGGAAAATGCTAATAACTTATACAGCAAGCATTTAGGGGATTTATTAACTCCACCAAATAGTAAAACGCTAGAAATTTTGCCTGAGCTAACGGAAAGTACGTTTAAAGTAGCTGGAGAAAAAACAGACATCGTATTTCCAGGATTAGGTTGGGTGAGTTTGTCTGGAGAGGGTGCGACTGTTCGAGCGCATAGTCCAAAGGGAGTAGCAGTAACTAAACGAAATTCTTTAATTTAGATATTAAATGATATAGAGGGGCTGGAGGAGAAACAATGTCTTTACAATTTCAACTAATTGGTTATCCAATACAGCATTCATTATCACCATGGATACATGAACGCTTTTTAAGCAAGGCTAACTTACAAGGTACTTATGAAATTAATGAAATAGATCCGCAACATTCGTTTGAAGAAAAAATAATGGAAATGAAAAATAATAAAGAATTAAATGGATTTAATGTTACTGTTCCATATAAACAAAAAATCATACCGTATTTAGATTCGTTAGATAAGAATGCTAAGACACTTGGGGCGGTTAATACCGTTTTAAATAAGGATGGAAAGTGGATAGGTTATAATACAGATTCTACCGGTTATGTTCGTGCTTTAGAAACAAAATATCCAGAATTGACGAAGGAAAGAAAGTCTAAACATGTTTTAATATTAGGAGCCGGCGGAGCAGCTCGTGGCATATATTGTGGTTTAGATTTTGCAGGATATGTTAATATCGATATAGCGAATCGAACAACAGAGAAAGCATGGGAAATCGCAGAGCTAAGAAGTGAATTAACGAATACAGACATATTAACGCTTAAAGAGGCAGAAAATAATTTATTGAAATATGATATTATAATTCAAACAACTTCTGTTGGTATGAAACCTACTACGGAAAACACTATTATTCATTTAAACTCTATAAAGAAAGATGTAATTGTAAGTGATATTGTATATCAGCCAATTAAAACGAAATTCCTTAAGGAAGCTGAAAATTTAGGTGCAAGAATTCATTATGGCCATACAATGCTTTTATACCAAGCCTTATATGCATTTGAAATATGGACAGGTTTAAGTGTAGATATTAATAATATGGATGAAGAATTACAACAAGTTTTGGAAGGAAGATAATATGTTAACAGGAAAACAAAAACGTTTTTTACGATCTGAAGCACACCATCTAAAGCCTATTTTTCAAGTTGGAAAAGATGGGGTTAATGACAACATGATAACGCAAATTGGTGAAGCTTTAGAAAAGAGAGAACTATTAAAAGTTAGTATTTTACAAAATTGCGTGGAAGACAAAAATACAGTTGCCGAACAGTTGGTAGATGGAACTGATTCCGAATTAGTCCAAATCATTGGAAATAATATTGTTTTATATAAAGAGTCAAAGGAAAATAAACAGTTGGAGTTACCATAAATATGAAACGAGTTGGAATTTTAGGTGGAACGTTTAACCCACCTCATTTAGGTCACTTATGGATTGCAGAAGAAGTTCGTATTGCAATGGAATTAGAAGAAATTTGGTTTATTCCAACTTATACACCACCACATAAAGACGAATCAAAAATAGATGCATCAGATCGTTTAAATATGTTGGATCTGGCAATACGTGACAATGAATATTTTAAATTAAACACAATAGAACTGGAAAGAAAAGGGAAGTCATATACCCTTCAAACTATAAAAGAATTAAAGATGAAGTATTCTGACCATGAATTTTGCTTTATCATTGGTGCAGATATGGTGGAATATTTACCAAATTGGTATAAGATAGATGAATTAATTGAATTAATTCGCTTTATTGGTGTGAAGAGATTTGGTTATAAATTGGAAACTTCTTATCCAATTATTACAGTAGATATACCAATGGTGGATATTTCATCTTCCATGATTAGAGAGAGAATTTTTAATGAGAGATCGGTAAAATATATGTTACCAGATCCTGTATATCGTTATATTAGGGAGTATAAATTGTATGAAAATAGATGAAGCAATACGGATAGTAGAGCCTCATTTAACTCAAAAAAGATTCGAACATACACTTAGAGTTAAAGATACGGCAATAAATTTGGCAAAATTATACGATGAATCTATAGAGAAAGCAGAATTAGCAGCTGTTTTTCATGATTATTGTAAGTACAGATCATTAGATGAAATGAAAAGGATTATTAAAACGACATCTTTGCCAAAAGATTTGTTAAATTTCCATCATGAACTATGGCATGGTCCTGTGGCATCCGTTTTAATTGATCAAGAGTATGGAATAGATGATGGTGAAATTAAACAAGCAATCTATTCACATACGACTGGAAGGGCAAATATGAGTAAGTTGGAAATGATTATTTTTCTAGCTGATTATATAGAACCTGGTAGAGATTTTCCTGGGGTTGTCGATGTTCGTGAAACCGCAAAAAAAGATCTAGCTCTAGCTTGCTGGATGGCATCTAAAAATACCATTTCTTTTTTAATGAAAAAAAATGCAACAATATACCCTGATACATTTTATGCATATAATGATTTAACTAAACGTACAAACGGAGGTAATGGAATATATGGAAAGTAATGAAATTGTACAAAAGATTGCAGTAGCATGTGATGATAAACGAGCAGAGGATATTATTGCTTTAGACATGAAGGATGTATCACTTGTTGCTGACTATTTCGTTATTTGTCATGGAAATAATGAAAGACAGGTACAATCAATCGCACGAGAAATTAAAGATAAAATGGATGAAATGGACATTGATGTAAAACGAATGGAAGGGTTCGAACAAGCAAGATGGATTTTAGTAGATATAGGAGATATTGTTTGTCATGTATTCCACAAAGAGGAACGAAACTACTATAATCTTGAACGTTTATGGGGCGATGCGGAAAAATTACCTTTGGAGATTGAACTTAAGGGATAAGATATGGTTTATAAACAAATGGCATATGTATACGATAAATTTATGGCAGATGCACCATATGATGAATGGGTTCATTTTACACAAAGTGTTCTAGGAGATCGTCAAATAAAACGAATTGCTGATTTAGGTTGTGGAACTGGAGAAATCTCAATTAGGTTGAGAGAGCTAGGTTTTGAAATAATTGGAATAGATTATTCAGAAGATATGTTAACGTATGCGGCAAGTAAAGCAAACGAAAAAAACGTTTCTGTCACTTGGTTACATCAAGATCTAACAGAAATGGAAGGTCTAGAAGGTATAGACTTAGCTATAAGTTATTGCGATGTCATAAATTATATTACCGGCAAAGCTCAAATTAAAGAGGTATTCAGGCGAACATATAACAGTTTAAATCAAAGTGGTATGTTTATATTTGACGTTCATTCTATTTTTCAAGTGGAACAAAATTATAAAAATCAAACCTTTGCTGACGTATTAGAAGATATGTCTTATATCTGGTTTTGCTCCGAGGGTGAGAAAACCGGGGAAATGTTTCACGATTTAACTTTTTTTGTCTTAGATAATGGTAAATATGTAAGATTTGATGAGTATCACCATGAGCGGACATATCCTATTTCGTTTTATAAAAAAACACTAAAAGAAGTGGGATTTACCAACGTCAAGGTTTATGCCGATTTTTCTTTAGAACCGGAACATCTACATGACCAATCAGAAAGAATTTTCTTTGTTGCAGAAAAAACATGAGATTTTTAATTAATCTCGTGTTTTTTTAAAGGAAATTTCTATTCGGTGTCGAATATTGTTATGTATATCCCACGTTCTATCCATTCTCATCCTCTAATAATAAAAATAGGATGTGGTTCCACTTGTTAGATCTTCTCAAAAAGAGTTCCTTCTTTATTTTAATTTCCATTGTCATTATTTTTATCTTTTTCTTCTCTAAAGACGAAAGTATACCAAAAGACGAAGAATTAATATCTTCAGCCTCTACGTTAAATAGTGAAATTCCGGTGAAAGAAGTTTTAAATGATTCAGCATCCCAGCAAGATACAATATTTGTAGACGTAAAAGGTGCTGTTGAACAACCGGGAGTTTATGAAATGACTACAGAAAATAGAGTGAAAGATGTTATCGAAAAAGCTGGCGGATTAACCAAGGATGCGGATCAGTCACAAGTTAATCTAGCACAAAAGGTGCACGACGAAATGATTATAATGGTACCGGAACTTCCAGATTTAAATGTAGATTCAGGACAAACCGCGGATACTGTAAGTAGTAATATAGATGGTAAAGTTAGAATTAACTATGCCACACAAGATGAAATTGAAACATTACCAGGCATAGGACCTTCTAAAGCACAAGCAATCATTCAACACCGTGAAGAGTTTGGATTATTTCAAACTGTGGAGGATTTACTTGAAATCTCTGGTATCGGTGAAAAAACGTTAGAAAACATGAAAGATAATATTCAAATTCCGTAATCATTTTTTGAACGACAACCTTTTTAGCAGGTGGTTTTCAAAATGATGATTGACGGGCTTTCGTAACGAAATGTAAACTTAACATGTAATATTACAGATAGAGGGGATATATATGGATAGAATTTCTTGGGATCAATATTTTATGGCTCAAAGTCATCTTCTTTCATTAAGAAGTACATGTACAAGACTAATGGTAGGTGCTACCATTGTACGGGATAAACGTATTATAGCTGGTGGTTATAATGGAAGTGTTTCAGGAGGCGTTCATTGTATTGATGAAGGGTGTCTTGTAGTAGATGGCCATTGTGTAAGAACCGTTCATGCCGAGGCTAATGCACTATTACAATGCGCTAAATTTGGAGTACCTACGGATAACGCAGATATTTATGTAACACATTTTCCTTGTTTGCAATGTTGTAAGCAAATTATACAAAGTGGGATTAAGAATGTTTATTATGCAGAAGATTATCATAATAATGAATATGCAATAACGTTATTTAAAGAAGCTGGCGTTAAGACGAGAAAAGTCGAACTAGACTATTTATTAGTCGACACTAATTTTCAGAAAAAGAATGAATTTGTTTATGAATTAATCCATAAGTTGGAAAGTAATACCGATAGAGACGAGCAAGAAATAACCTTGATAAAAGAACAAGCACAAAGACTGTTTATGAAAAAATAGAATAGGGTGAGCGGATGAAAGGTTACTGGCATATCGTTGCATTTACCGCAATATGTGCTATATTATTTATTCATTATCATCATTTTCTTTTTATTATAGTATTTTTGATCTGGATAGGAATTTTATATTATTTGAAGCGGTTAAGGAAACTCCATGTGATTGTTTCCTTAACCTTCCTCGTATTTTTTCTGCTTCACTACCCGCAAACAAGTACATTACCCTCCGAAGAAGAGACTTCTGTAACCCCTAACCCAATATATGGAGAGATAATAAGTCCCATTGACAAAACCGACAAGAAAGTCGAATTTATCCTTAAAGAATCCATTACAGGAGAGAGAATAGTTGTGATTTATTTTCCTAATGAAAAAGAACAGTTCTCTACTCATTTTTTAAAATATGGTGCAACCTGTATTGTTAATGGAAAGAAAGAAATTCCGAATGAAGGGAGAAACCCAGGAGAATTTGATTACCGGGATTTCTTGAAGAAACAGGGAATTGATGTACAAATAACGTTATCTTCCATGAATCATATTCATTGTGACGGATTTAAATTTCTCGATAAATTATATTCCGTACGTTCCAAGCTCCTTGCTAATATTCAAAATGAATTGACACCGTTTAGTGCTTCGTGGCTAAACTCTCTAGTTCTTGGAGATGATTCATCTTTAGATGATGAATCGGTACAATTGTTTCGTAAATGGGGCCTGTCGCATATTATCGCTATTTCAGGTACACATGTGTCAATCTTACTTACCTTCATGTATTTCGTATTAATTAAATTGTCCATTATAACGAAGGAAAAAGCTCAATGGTTTGTTATTTTTTTTATGCCTATATATGCTATTTTGGCAGGTGGAGAACCATCGATATGGCGTGCTAGTATCATGGCTATTATATTTATTCTTTTCCTTAAAACAAAGGGCAAATATAGTGTCACAGACGTACTAGCAATCGTTTTTATTCTATTGATTGTATGGGATCCTTTATTAATTTATCATGTTGGGTTCCAATTTTCATTTTTAGTTACGTTTAGTATCTTACTCTCCGGAAGATGGCTATCCGCCGATAAAAACCCTTCTATGCAAGCTTTGAAAATAAGTTTTGTCGCACAAATGATCATTTTACCTTTACAATTTAATTATTTTTCCTTTTTTCAACCGTTATCCATTATATTAAATGTTATAATTATTCCTTATTTCTCTTTATTTGTGATCCCATTTATGTATATTTTACTTCCCCTTACATTATTACCCTTCCCTATTGTTAAATTTTTAGATCAAGCTTTTATGTTCATCCATCAATTCGTTTTACAATTTATTTTCTGGTTTGATAAAATTGCCGATACCCCATGGGTAATTGGCACATTTTCTATAAGTATAACTTGTTTATATTTTATTCTCTTTTTAATAATGATGATGGAAGTTGAATGGAATGAATCAATAAAGGGATTTAAAATAGGAATATTAATCACTTTGTTGTTATTTTTACTTGTAGCAAAACCCTATCTATCTCCTGAAGGAAGGGTGACGATGTTGGATATTGGTCAAGGTGACGCTTATATAATTGAATTACCTTATCGAAAAGGTGTCATCATGATAGATGCTGGAGCTACATTTTCCTTCTCTGATGGTACAGTTAGCGAAAATATCTATAAACGAATTATTAAACCATATTTATATTTACAAGGCATTCAAAAAGTAGATGCATTAATTTTAACCCATGAAGATTTAGACCATGTCGGAAGTGCGCCGTTTATCGTGGAGGAGATGGATGTAGATCGAATTTATGTGCATGCTTATTATGAAATAGAAGAGGAACAATGGAAAGATAAGAAAATAGTAAAGGTCAAAGGTTCAGACGTGCTGAATATAAAAGGTCATCCGTTCCATGTCCTTGGACCGTTAAAAAATGCCAATGATCCGAATGAAAATTCTGTCGTATTGTTTACAGAAATTGGGGGTTTAACATGGTTATTTACCGGGGATATGGGGATAGAAACGGAAAAAAATTTAATTAAAAATTATCCCAATTTAAAAGCAGATGTGTTAAAAGTAGGTCATCATGGTAGTAATACATCAACAAGCGCAGAATTTTTAGATCAAATTAATCCCAAGGTTGCTTTAATTTCTGTTGGGAAAAATAACCGTTATGGACATCCATCCGATGAAATCATTCAAAGGATTAAGGATAATGAAACCATTATTTTTCGAACAGATGAGCATGGTGCCGTTCAATATCACTTTAAAGGAAATTCTGGAACATTTTCAACTACTTTGCCATATTATAATAGCGAGTAATGGTTTTAAGCACTGATTTTAAAAAAAGAACAAAGGCGCTGGAGCCGGACGTGGCCTATTCTGAATAATTATCCATATGAAGCAAATTTTGTAATTCCTAAACCATGAAAAAAGAGACTGTTATTCAGTCTCTTTTCCAAACGATACGTTTATTAACCTGCTACTACACTAATAATAACTCCAATTGCAAAAATGGCTACGAAGAAAACAAATGAGCCAACAAATCCCTTGATGGAATCTACAACATCATTACTATGTTTTGATTGTGGATTATTTTCGAATTCGTTCACTTTTACCCCTCCTGTTACCATCATTAGTATAAAATAATAAGTTGAAAAAATCTACTTATCATTATAAAAATTTTCCATATATAACAATTTTAACATAATTATTACTTTATTACTTAAATTAGAAAGACTTTACATCTATATAATTTTTGAGAAGACATATGCTATAAGTGATTGAGCATCATCTTTAAACAAATATCGTTTAACATATAGTTTCTAGAGCTATATGTTAAACGTTGATATAGATTCTGGAGGGAAATTGCTTAAGAATTATGGTCAAAAATATTTCCCTCCATTTACTTCTTGATATAACTTAATATACAATTTACCATATAAGTATTCAAATAAAAACTTAAAAAGTTCAATTTTAGAAAGTAATGGTGTATATAAATGTCATATCTAGAAGTATTAAAAGAACTGAAAACGAACAAAATAGCTCCAGTATATTTGCTATATGGATCAGAGGATTTTTTTATTGAAAATATTAAAAAAGAAATTATCATTCGGGTACTTGGAGAAGATAAGGAAAATTTATCTACCTATGATTTAGAGGAAGTTCCAATTCAAGAAGTAATAGGGGATGTTGAAACATATCCTTTTTTTGGTGAAAAAAAATTAATTATTGCTTCAAACCCGGTATTTTTAAAAGCAAAACCCGATAAGACCCCTTTTGAACATGATTTGGATAGCCTTATAACCTACCTGGAAAATCCAGTTGACTATTCCATTTTTGTAATAATTGCTCCGTATGAAAAAATAGATGAACGAAAAAAAGTTAGTAAAGTACTTAAAAAACACGCTAAATATGTAAATTGTGAAGCCATTAAAGAAAAAGATGTATCAAGTTGGATCCAATCTTTAGCGAGTCAATTTCATATTACAATGGAACGTGATGCAGTAGAGATGATTGAAAACGAATTATCAACTAATTTGCAATTATTGGAAAGTGAACTAAAGAAATTTTCTACATTTGTCGGTGAGGGAGGTCTTGTTACAAAAGAAGTAGTAGAAAATCTCATTTCCCATACATCGAATATTTCCTCTTTAAGATTAGTTGATGCCGTTATAGATAGAAATTTACATAAAGCAATTTCTATTTTTAAAGATTTAGAAAAAATGAATGAAGAACCTATCGCGTTAATTGGGTTACTTGCATTCCAATTTAGAATGATATTACGCGTGAAATTGTTAAAGCAAAAAGGCTATACCCAATTTCAAATGCAGAAGCAGTTAGGGGCTCACCCTTATGTTATTAAGATTGCTTTAAGCAGGGAAAAACAATTTTCGGTTCAAAAATTAGAGAGTATTATAGACAAATTAGCGAATACAGATGCTGTGATGAAACAAGGGAATATGGATAAACAACTTTCGTTTGAACTTCTTTTATATGATTTAATAAATGCTTAACTAAAAAAACGATCCAGATGGATCGTTTTTTTAGTTAAGCAGTAATACTATTTACTTTTTTCACTAAGCGTGATTTTTGACGGTTTCCATTATTTTTATGGATAATCCCTTTTTGTACAGCTTTGTCAATTTGTTTAACAGTAGCTGTAAGTGCTGTTTTTGCAGCATCAATATCTTTAGCTTCTACTAATTTTTCAACATTTTTAATAGCAGTACGCATTTCAGATTTTTGAGATTGGTTAGCTGAACGTTTTTTATTATTAATGTCAACACGTTTAATTGCAGATTTAATATTTGCCATGTATTTCACCTCCTAAATAGGACACGGTAAGACTTTCATTTTTCAAATTTATGTTTATAGAGTCTACCATTTATTACTTGCAGGTTAACATATGATATTTTACCAAAGGAACTCTCTCTTTTCAATAAATTTCTTACATGCGGATAAAATTTTAATAATTATATTAAACAACCCTTCACAAGAAATCGTATTGTTTTTGCTAAATTGTTCATTCTAATAATAAGAAAATGGGAAAGGAATGTCATCGTATGCGAAATAACAATGAACAAGAACAAGTATACCAGGTAAGAACAGATTTAGCTGTTGAAGCGAGAGATATGTATGTAAAGTCGGAGCAAAAAAAGAAACAGAAAAAAAAATCAGAAGAAATAAAAGGCGTAACGTTTAAAGAAAGAGATCAGGAGGGTGTTAAAATATCTTATGTTGATATTGATGAAGAGGGAGCAAAATTAGTAGGTAAGAAACCCGGTTCTTATGTAACTATATATGCTGATGGGGTCAAAAGACAGGATACGAAACGTCAGGAAGTTGCAGCAAAGATCCTTGCTCGTGAACTCGAAACATTAGTAGAAAAAAATGAAATCCCAAGGGATGGAACGGGATTAATTGTTGGCCTTGGTAATTGGAATGTTACACCCGATGCACTTGGACCGATGGCTGTAGAAAAAGCGTTAGTAACGAGTCATTTATTTAGACTTGAATTTGAATCTGTTGCAGAAGGGTATCGTCCAGTAGCTGCTGTAACACCAGGGGTAATGGGGGTTACAGGTATAGAAACAAGTGACATTATTTTTGGTATTGTAGAAAAGTTTCAACCAGATTTTATTATTGCGATTGATGCGTTAGCTTCCAGGTCGATTGAAAGAATTAATGAGACGATACAGCTTTCAGATTCAGGTATCCACCCCGGATCTGGTGTTGGTAATAAACGTAAGGAATTGAGTAAAGAAACTCTAGGAGTTCCGGTAATTGCGGTTGGTGTACCAACAGTAGTAGATGCCGTTACAATAACTAGTGATACGATAGATTTTATTTTAAAACATTTTGGTAGAGAGTGGAATGAAAAAGATAGACCATCTAAAGCATTAGCCCCAGCTGGAATGACATTTGGAGGAAAGGAATTTACGGATGAGGATCTTCCAGATGAACAAAAAAGACAAACCTTTATGGGGATTGTCGGTACTTTATCGGAGGAAGAAAAACGTAAATTAATTCAAGAAGTATTAACTCCACTAGGACATAATCTTATGGTTACCCCAAAAGAAGTAGATGGTTTTATGATTGATATGGCAAATCTTATTGCAGAAGGAATTAACGCTGCATTACATGAAAAAGTAGATGTCACTAATTTCGCCCAGTACTCTAGATGATAAATGATCTCCCTATTATTTTTGATAGAAAGGATACGAAAAGTGTTCTACTTTCTAACTGGTTCTCATAGATTTTACTAGGAGTGCCATTAGAAAGAGGTGGAAGAATGAGTTCCAAAAGTAAATTTCCAAAGAACCGTCCGTTTCGTTTTTATAAAAAAGGTGGATTATATCTAACGAGTGTTATCGTTTTATTTGTGCTAATTGGATTATTAACTACTATTCAACCAGCTTATCGTATATCTTCAGGTACGATAACAAAATGGACAAACGATATAGATGGCTCTGTTTTTCTCCATTTACTTGGAATGGAAAATAGAGCTTTTAATCAGGCTTTTCCGGAAGAGACCCCATTACCTAGTTGGTCATCTTCGTTATTTCAAGTAGCAACAAGTATTAAACCAAAGGATCCGAGAAGCTTATTAGGTAATGAAATTCCTGGTTTCTCCATCTATGATAGTCAAATCTTAATTGCAGGTGAAGGAACAGATTATACAAACCTCCCTTATGAATCTTCTCCTCCATTAGAAGAAGTATTAAAAGATAGAGAGGCAATTGTAGAGACGGAAGAAGATGAGGTAAAAGAAGAGGAGAATTCACAATCAACAGGTGATAGAAAAGTCGTTTATATCTATAACTCACATAACCGAGAATCTTTTCTACCTCATTTACCAGATGTAAACGATCCTGATCAAGCACACCATTCCAAAGTGAATATTACTATGGTAAGTGATAGATTGGCTAAATCTTTAGAGGCAAAAGGAATAGGTGCAGAAGTAGAAGATAAAGATATAGGAAATCTTTTAGATGAAAAAGGAATGGAATACTGGCAATCCTATGAAGCTTCTAGAGGTGTTGTTCAAGAAGCATTTGCTGCTAATAAAGATATACAATTTTCTTTTGATTTACATCGAGATGCATTGAATAGAAAGCACACCACAAAGGAAATGGAAGGAAAAGATTACGCAAGAATTATTTTTGTTGTTGGTGAAGACCACCCTAAATTTGAAAAGAATTTACAGCTAGCAACTGAATTGCATTATTTATTAGAGGAGAAATACCCAGGATTGAGTCGCGGTGTACTAAGAAAAGGTGGATCAGGGACAAATGGAATCTTCAACCAGGACTTATCAGAAAATGCACTATTAATTGAATTTGGTGGACCGGAAAATAATTTAGATGAAATGTATCGTTCAGCCGATGCTTTTGCAGAAGTGTTTAGTAAATATTATTGGGATGCTGAGTCCGTTGAAGGGGATTCTTAAGGGGGAAGTATAAATGGTCCGTGTTCTTATAACGGTGTTACTATTGGCTGTTTTTTTCCTATCTGGAACGTTATATGGGATAAATCAAAGTGGTGAAGAAAAAAGTATGGCATCGAATGAAAATGTAATAAATGGAAATGAAATAGAAGAAAAATTAGTAGAAGAAAAAATAATTACAGAAAAAGATATAGAAACAGTAAAGCAAGAGAATGTGACACCAACAGTAGATCAGGACCTTATGATGATGGAAAACGAATTCCACTTAACCCAGAAAACAGCTTCATTTCTTGAAACAAGTGTTCAGGGGTTTTATGAAGTGGTAGTCGGAATCATGTATCATGTAGCTGACATATTTTTTTGATAAAGCTAAAATGTATGGAGGCTAATGTATGTTCTTGATTGAATATCCCACATTCAATTGCTATAATCAACTTTATTGATTATTCTTGGCAGATAGGAAAGTATAAAACTTTCTTACTGAATAAGTGCAACCAAGGCATTCGCCGAACTAAATAGCGAATGCCAAGTTTTTTAAGAGTCTGATGTTTTAAAAACTGTATGAAGAACCTCTATAGAATTTGTAGGAGTGAGCAATAGAATGGGGAGCAAAAGAAGAAAGGTACGTAATTTTTCAATAATAGCGCATATCGATCATGGAAAATCTACATTGGCTGATAGAATTTTAGAAAACACGCAAACTGTTTCTAAAAGAGAGATGAAGGAACAACTTCTCGATGGGATGGATCTGGAACGTGAGCGTGGTATTACCATTAAATTAAACGCAGTACAGCTTAAATATCTCAGTAAAAATGGAGAAGAATATATTTTTCATTTAATTGATACACCTGGACACGTCGATTTTACTTATGAAGTATCTCGAAGCCTTGCAGCTTGCGAAGGTGCCATTCTTGTAGTCGATGCAGCACAGGGAATTGAAGCACAAACACTTGCTAACGTATATTTAGCAATGGAAAATGATTTAGAAATTATTCCAGTAATCAATAAAATCGACCTACCAAGCGCGGATCCTGATAGAGTTAAACAAGAATTAGAGGATGTTCTTGGAATTGATGGTGACGATGCCATCTTAGCATCAGCAAAAGCTAATATCGGTATTGAGGATATTTTAGAAAGAATTGTAGAAGTAGTTCCAGAACCGGCTGGTGATGAAAATGAACCTCTAAAAGCACTTATATTTGATTCTTTATATGATTCTTACCGTGGTGTAATTGCTTATGTTTGTATAAAAGAAGGGTCCATTAAAGTTGGTGATAAAATAAAAATGATGGCGACAGATAAGGAATATGAAGTAAATGAAGTCGGAGTATTTACACCGAAAGCTACTTCACGTGATGAACTCACAGTAGGGGATGTTGGATTTATAACAGCTTCCATCAAGAGTGTAGGGGATATTCATGTTGGGGATACGATTACCAATGCCAATCGTCCCGCAGAGGAAGCTTTACCTGGGTATCGTCGTTTAAATCCGATGGTATATTGTGGCCTTTATCCTGTTGATTCAAATGATTATAACGATTTAAGAGAAGCATTAGAGCGACTAGAGTTAAATGATTCATCACTTCAATATGAGCCTGAAACGTCACAAGCGTTAGGATTTGGTTTTCGTTGCGGATTCCTAGGATTATTGCATATGGAAATCATCCAAGAGCGTATTGAAAGGGAATTTAATATTAATCTAATTACAACTGCTCCAAGCGTTATTTTCGAAGTAGAGAAGACAGACGGTGAAACGATTTCTGTAGATAACCCATCTGAAATGCCAGATCCACAAAAAATACAAGAAATTAGCGAACCATATGTTAAAGCTACAATAATGGTTCCTAATGATTATGTTGGGGCAGTAATGGAGATTTCCCAGAAAAAACGCGGGAACTTCATCGATATGCAGTATTTAGATGATATTCGTGTCAATGTTATTTACCATATTCCGCTTTCTGAAATAGTGTATGATTTCTTTGATCAATTGAAATCACAAACAAAAGGATATGCATCCTTTGATTACGAGTTAATCGGCTATCAACCATCAAAACTAGTTAAAATGGACATTTTACTTAATGGTGATACGATTGATGCTTTATCCTTTATTGTTCATCATGATTTTGCTTATACTCGTGGGAAACAAATAGTAGATAAATTAAAGGAATTAATTCCGAGACAGCAATTTGAAGTTCCGGTTCAAGCTGCTATCGGGAATAAAATTATTGCACGTTCAACCATTAAAGCAGTAAGAAAAGATGTAACTGCAAAACTTTACGGTGGAGATATCTCACGTAAACGTAAATTGTTGGAGAAACAAAAAGAAGGTAAAAAGCGGATGAAAATGGTCGGTTCCGTTGAAGTACCGCAAGAAGCGTTTATGGCGGTACTCGAAATGGGAGAAGATTAAGGTCTAACGAAGGGGAAAACTTAGGGGACTAGGTTTTCCTTTTTGTCTTTGTTAATTAGGAGATGATAAAAATGGAACAAGAAGTTCAATCCGTATATATTCATATTCCTTTCTGTACGCAAATCTGTCATTATTGTGATTTTGTTAAGTTTTTCTATAATGAAAAGTTGGCAACGGAATATATAGATGCGTTAATAAATGAAATAAATATGAATATCAAAGGGAAATATAATAACGTACGGACATTATATATTGGTGGTGGTACACCTACAGCGCTAAATTATAAGCAATTGAAATTTTTACTTGAGTTTTTAAACAAAAAATTTGACATGGATTCTTGTGAGGAATTTACAATTGAAGTGAATCCAGGAGATATCGATCAAGAAAAGGCAAAATTATTAAAAGAAAATGGTGTTTCCAGAATTTCTTTTGGAGTGCAAGTAATGGACGATCAACTACTAAAGGAAATTGGTAGGGTCCACCGTGTCAAAGATGTTTATAAAACCGTAGATTTGTTCCGCCAATATCATTTTAGCAATATAAGCCTTGATTTGATGTATGCATTACCAAATCAATCAGTCGAACAGTTTCAGCATTCATTAGATTTAGCATTACAATTTGACCTACCGCATTATGCGACTTATGGGTTACAAATTGAACCAAAAACGGTTTTTTATTTAAAACATAAAAAAGGACAACTCAACCGTCCAACCGAAGAAGCCGAAATAGAAATGTATCAGATTCTTAGGAGTACAATGAACGGAAACGGTATTCACCAATATGAGATTAGTAATTTTGCAAAGCCTGGGTTTGAAAGTAAACATAATTTAAATTATTGGAGTAATGACTATTATTATGGCTTTGGTGCAGGCGCGCATGGGTATTTGCCTGGAAGAAGAATAACCAATTTACGTCCTTTGCCAGCTTATGTTAAGAAAGCAATGAAAGATGGACATCCAATTTTAGAAGAAGAACGCATTACGCTTAAGGAAAACATTGAGGAAGAAATATTTTTGGGTCTAAGAAGAATGGAAGGATTAAGTAAAAAACAATTCCAGGCTAAATTTGGGTTCACCTTAGATTTATTATTTAAAGAACAAATAAAAAAGTTTATTAAAATGGATTTATTATACGTAAACAATGAAACACTATATTTAACGGAAAGTGGTCTACTTTTAGCAAATAAAGTATTTGAAGAATTTATGTTAGAAGATTCTGATTTACAACGGATTTATTGACAAAAAATATGGGATTTGATAATTTATTATTAGTATTAGCACTCAAATGATACGAGTGCTAACAGGGGTGATCAAAATGCTAACAGAAAGGCAATTATTAGTATTACAAATAATTATTGATGACTTCATCGAAACTGCCCATCCGGTTGGCTCCCGTGCCCTATCTAAAAAAGGAAGTATTCCATACAGTGCTGCTACAATAAGAAATGATATGGCAGATCTAGAGGATATGGGATTTTTAGAGAAAACACATTCATCCTCAGGGAGAATCCCTTCTGAAAAAGGGTACCGATATTATGTGGATCATCTTATCGCTCCTTTATCGAGTGAACAAAATATTAGGATTATCCGAAACATAATGAAAGAGGGTATTTATGAGTTTGAACAAATTGTTCAAATGTCTGCTGAGGTGTTATCTGAATTAACCAATTATACTTCTATTATTTTAGGTCCAGAATTAAGTGAAACGAAATTAAAACAATTGGAAATATTGCCTTTATCCACCCATACAGCTGTTGCCATTTTAGTGACAGATACGGGGCATGTAGAGCATCGTTCCTTTACAGTCCCAGGGAAAATTGATTTGTCTGATCTAGAAAAAGTAGTTAATATCTTAAATGATCGATTAAAAGGTGTTCCTATCATTCGATTAGAGGAAGTTTTTCAAAAGGAGATAGTTGGTCTTTTAAAACGTTATATAGATGACTTTGGATCTTCTCAGCATTATTTACAGGCTATTATTTCACAAAGTAATCCAGTGAAAGTATATATTGGTGGAAAATCTAATATATTAATGCAACCAGAATTTAATGATGTTGATAAAATAAGATCATTCTATTCCATGATTGAAAATGAAAATGAAATAGCTAATTTATTAAAAAGTAAAAAAGATGGTATCGGTGTTTCCATTGGTAACGAAAATAAGGTTGAAGCAATAAAGGATCTAAGTTTAATAACTGCAACCTATCAACTTGGTAAAGACCAAATGGGGACTATAGCTCTATTAGGACCTACTCGAATGGAGTATAAAAAGGTTATATCACTATTATCAAGTTTATCTAAGGAATTATCAGAAGCTCTTTATAAATGGTATAAGACTTCTGAATAGGATTTTTGCTTAGAATGTGGTAGGGTATACCTGCCACATTCCTTGTGGTTGCTTATGATTATTTAAATATAAAAATAAATTTGTTTTACATTAGTGTGATTTTTGAACAAAAACAGCTGATGGAATCTTAAAAATGGAGGTGGCAATAATGGAAGAAAAGAATAATGCAGTGGATGCAGAATTAGTGGAAGAACAAGATAAACAAGTTGATAATGAACCTGTTGAGACTAACAATGAACAATCTACTAACGAATTAGAAGAAAAAATTAATCTACTACAATCAGAAAAAGAAGAAATATATAATCGACTGTTAAGACTGCAAGCAGAATTTGATAATTATAAGAAACGCACGCTTAAAGAACGTGAAGCAGATAGAAAATATAAAGCTCAAGATTTAGTTCAAGAACTATTACCTGCTATTGATAATTTTGAACGTGCATTACAAGTAGAAGTTACTGAGGAAACAAAAAGCTTAATTGATGGGATTACGATGGTACACAAGCAACTCATAGAAGCATTAAAGTCCCAGGGTGTGGAAATAATTGAGACAGAAGGAAAAGACTTTGATCCGAATCTTCACCATGCTGTCATGCAAGTAGAAGATGACTCTATTGAATCGGATAAAATTGTAGAAGAATTGCAAAGAGGCTATATGTTAAATGATCGGGTGATTCGACCTGCGATGGTAAAGGTAAATAAATAAGCTTCTAGTAGTTAAGGAGGAAATATTACAATGAGCAAAATAATAGGAATTGACTTAGGAACAACAAACTCATGTGTATCTGTTATGGAGGGAGGAGAAGCGGTAGTTATTCCTAACCCTGAGGGAAACCGTACAACTCCATCTGTAGTGGCGTTTAAAAATGGAGAAAGACAAGTTGGGGAAGTTGCAAAACGTCAAGCGATAACGAATCCAAATACTATCCAATCCATTAAACGTCATATGGGAACAGATTATAAAGAAACCATTGAAGGAAAAGATTATACGCCACAAGAGGTTTCAGCTATTATCTTACAACATATTAAATCGTATGCTGAAGATTATATTGGTGAAAAAGTAGATAAAGCGGTTATTACTGTACCAGCGTATTTTAATGATTCTGAACGTCAAGCAACAAAAGATGCTGGTAGAATTGCTGGTCTTGAAGTAGAACGTATTATTAACGAACCAACTGCCGCAGCTTTAGCATATGGTATTGATAAGGATGATCAAGATCAAACAATTTTAGTTTTTGACCTTGGTGGTGGTACATTTGATGTTTCTATCCTTGATATCGGAGATGGAACTTTTGAAGTTGTAGCTACTGCTGGTGATAATCGTCTAGGTGGAGATGATTTCGACCAAGTAATCATTGATTATTTAGTGGAAGAATTTAAGAAGGAAAATGGAATTGACTTATCCCTTGATAAAATGGCTGTTCAACGTCTAAAAGATGCAGCAGAAAAGGCGAAAAAAGATTTATCTGGTGTAACCCAAACGCAAATTTCATTACCATTTATTACAGCTGGAGAAGCTGGACCTTTACACTTGGAAATGAGTCTATCTCGTGCAAAATTTGAAGAATTATCTTCTGAATTAGTAGAGCGTACGATGGTCCCTACTCGCAAAGCTTTATCTGATGCTGGTTATTCAAATAGTGATATTGATAAAGTTATTCTTGTAGGTGGTTCAACTCGTATCCCTGCAGTGCAAGAAGCAATTAAAAATGAGATTGGAAAAGAGCCATCTAAAGGAGTTAACCCTGATGAAGTTGTAGCGTTAGGTGCTGCTATTCAAGGTGGGGTACTTCAAGGTGATGTGAAAGACGTATTATTACTAGATGTTACACCACTTTCACTTGGTATTGAAACAATGGGTGGGGTATTTACGAAATTAATTGAACGTAATACAACAATCCCTACAAGCCATTCACAAGTATTTTCAACTGCTGCAGATAATCAAACTGCTGTTGATATCCATGTGTTGCAAGGTGAACGAGAAATGGCAGCTAATAACAAAACGCTTGGTCGCTTCCAATTAACTGATATTCCACCTGCACCAAGAGGTGTACCTCAAATCGAAGTATCTTTTGATATTGATGCTAATGGTATTGTTAATGTCCGTGCGAAAGATTTAGGAACAAATAAAGAACAGTCTATTACTATCCAATCATCTTCTGGTCTTTCTGATGAAGAAATTGATCGTATGGTAAAAGAAGCAGAAGAAAATGCAGAAGAAGATAAAAAACGTCGTGAAGAAGTAGATCTTCGTAACGAGGCTGATCAACTTGTATTTACAACAGATAAGACATTAAAAGACCTTGGAGATAAAGTTTCTGATAGTGAAAAACAAGAAGCTGAAACTGCTAAGGAAGAGTTGAAAAAAGCTTTAGAAGGAAATGATTTAGAGCAAATTAAAGCGAAGAAAGAATCGTTACAAGAAAAAGTACAACAACTCTCTGTAAAATTATATGAGCAAGCTCAAGCACAAGCGGCTCAAGGTCAAGGTGAACAAACCTCAAATAACGCAGATGACGATGTTGTAGATGCAGATTATCAAGAAGTTGATGATGATAAAGACAATAAGTAATTTGTAATATATTTATTTTAAATAAAAGTCAAAGTCAGGGCTATCTTGGCTTTGACTTTTTTAGGCAGATAGGAAAGTATAGAAACTTTCCCGTTTGGGGCTCCGGTTACACGCCCCACCGTACAGATCTGCATAAGTCCAACTTTGGCATTAGCTAAAGCCTAATAGCGAAGCCAAGTTTTTAAAATAGGATATTTGCCATTATAAGCAAAATGATGATAATATAAAATCTATGCTAAAGTGTGTCGGGAGAGTGAATTACTGTGAGTAAGCGAGATTATTATGAGGTATTAGGAATTGACAAAGGCGCATCAAAAGAAGAAATAAAAAAGGCTTATCGGAAGTTAGCAAGAAAATATCACCCTGATGTAAGTAAAGAAGAAGATGCTGAAGAAAAATTCAAGGAAGTAAAAGAGGCATATGAAGTTTTAAGTGATGAAAATAAACGTGCCCAATATGATCAATTCGGCCATTCGGCGACTAACGGTCAAGGTTTTGGAGGCTTTGGAGGAGCAGAAGACTTTGGTGGTTTTGGTGATATTTTTGATATGTTCTTTGGTGGTGGAAGAAGACGAGATCCTAATGCGCCACAACAAGGAAATGATTTACAGTACTCCGTCGTGTTAGAATTCCATGAAGCCATTTTTGGTAAAGAAATGGATATACGTGTTCCAAAAGAAGAAACTTGCGAAACGTGCCATGGATCAGGGGCAAAACCTGGGACAAAAGTTGAAACTTGTTCCCATTGTCATGGTAGCGGTCAATTGAACCAAGAACAGAATACACCTTTTGGCAGAGTCGTAAACCGCAGAGTTTGTCATTATTGTAATGGTTCTGGGAAGTTGATTAAGGAAAAATGTAATACTTGTGGTGGAAACGGTCGTGTGAAGAAAAATAAAAAAATCCATATCAATATCCCCGCAGGTATAGATGAAGGACAACAAATACGTGTAGCTGGAAAAGGGGAACCAGGAATTAATGGTGGTCCTGCAGGTGACTTATTTGTCGTTATTCATGTTAGGGATCATGACTTCTTTGAACGTGAAGGGGACGACATCCATTGTGAACTACCAATAAATTTTGCTCAAGCAGCGTTAGGCGATGAGTTAGAGGTACCGACTGTACATGGAAAAGTGAAATTAAAAGTACCTGCTGGAACCCAGACAGGAAAGATGTTTCGCCTAAAAGGAAAAGGAGCGCCAAATGTACGTGGACGCGGCCAAGGAGATCAAATTATCAAAGTTAGGGTAGTAACTCCAATGAATTTAACGGAAAAGCAAAAAGACTTAATCAGAGAATTTAATGAATTAGGTGGGAACGATTCAACAGAAGAACAGGATAATTCCATTTTTAAACGTTTTAGAAATGCTTTTAAAAACTAGTTCAATTTATATTGGATTGAATAAGTTTCACTTTATAGAATGGGTGCGTGATCCGTATGAAATGGTCTGAAATAAGTATTCATACAACCAATGAAGCAATAGAACCAATCTCTAACATATTACACGAAACGGGTGCAAGTGGATTAGTCATTGAAGATTCTCAGGATTTTGATGCAATTAGAAATGCGCCATTTGGTGAAGTGTATGAGTTAAATCCAGATGACTATCCAGATGAAGGTGTACGGATTAAAGCTTATTTACCACTAAATAGTTTTTTAATAGAAACAGTTGAGGAAATCAAACAGGCCATTAATAACTTATTAGTTTATGATATTGATATTGGTCCTAATAAAGTAACTATTAGTGAAGTTAAAGAAGAGGACTGGGCTCACGCCTGGAAAAAATATTATCATCCAGTCAAAATCTCTCAAAAAGTCACCATTAAACCAACTTGGGAAGAATATACACCAGTTTCTAGTGATGAAGTCATCATTGAATTGGATCCTGGTATGGCTTTCGGTACAGGAACCCATCCAACAACGGTATTAAGCATTCAGTCTTTGGAGCAGTATGTTAATAAAGATGATACTGTAATTGATGTAGGTAGTGGTTCCGGTGTATTAAGCATAGCCTCTGCTTTATTGGGTGCGAAAGAAGTTTTCGCGTATGATTTAGATGATGTTGCAGTTAAAAGTACAGAAGAAAACGTAAAGTTAAATGGGTTAGAAAATAAAATTACAGCTAAACAAAATAATTTATTAGATAATGTTGATATGAAAGTTGATGTTGTTGTATCTAATATTTTGGCTGAAATTATAGTTCGATTTGTAGAAGAAGCATGGAATAATTTAAAAAAAGGCGGATTTTTTATTACCTCAGGTATTATTCAAAATAAGAAAGAACTGGTTAAAGACAAATTAAAGGAAAAAGGTTTTGAAATTATTGCAATGAATGAAATGGAAGGCTGGATTTCTATTGTTGCTAAAAAGAATAGTTAGCGTTTCTAGGCGGGAAAAGAAAGCTTAAACTTTCTTTCCTGTATAAAGAAGACTTCCATCAATGAGGGGGTTCCACATCCCCCGCTGATGGTTAGTCGCATTGCTCATTTAGGTGGGATAAATGAATTAAAGTATTTTCCGGGCCAATAGCAGATGCCAAGTTTTCTAATAAAGTAGGTGTATAAATGCAACGGTATTTTATTCCGAAAAAAGCATGGTATGACGATAGAATTAGGATTACTGGTGACGATGTACACCATATAACAAGAGTAATGCGTTTTACAGTTGGCGAAAAAATCATTTGTAATGATGAAAATGGCGTAGCTGCCCAATGTGAAATTTTGGAAATCGATAAAGACTTTGTCGTTGTAGCTATACTTCATTGGTTAGAAGAAAATAATGAATTACCAATTGAAGTGACAATTGTTCACGGTATACCAAAAGCTGATAAATTTGAGATTGTGTTACAAAAAGGTACTGAACTTGGCGCACATAAGTATATACCTTTTCAATCGGAAAGATCTATTGTCATATGGGATAAGAAAAAATGGGCTAAAAAGTTACAACGTTTTAATAAAATAGTGAAAGAGGCTAGTGAACAAAGTCACCGTTCCTATGTGCCAACCATAAGTAACCCAATGTCAATAACAGAATTAATTGAGGAAAGTTCGCAATATGATTTAAAAATATTTGCCTATGAGGAAGAAGCTAAAGTAAATAACTATCATACGTTTGGTTCCATTTTGAAACAAATAAATTCGAATCAAAAATTATTGGTTTGTATTGGTCCAGAGGGTGGCTTTTCAGAGGAAGAAGCTAATATATTAAAAGTGAACGATTTTCATCCAATACGATTAGGGCCAAGGATATTACGTACGGAGACGGCACCATTGTATGCGTTATCCGCCATTTCCTACCATTTTGAAGAACAATAAAAAGTCGAAAAGGACGGTAAATATGAATACAAATCTTGCAAAATATATTGATCATACCCTATTAAAACCAGAATCAACAAAAAAACAAATTGATAAAATTATCGAAGAAGCAATACAATATGAGTTTGCTTCTGTATGTATTAATCCTACATGGGTTGCTCATTGTTATGAACGACTAAAGAATACTTCGGTAAAGGTTTGTACAGTTATAGGTTTTCCTCTAGGTGCAACATCTACAGAAACGAAAGTATTTGAAACAATGCAAGCAATTAAAGATGGTGCTACAGAAGTGGATATGGTCATAAACATTGGTGAATTAAAATCGGGAAATTTAGAAAAGGTAAAAAATGATATAGTAGCTGTAGTTCAAGCGACTAAAGGGGATGCTTTGACGAAAGTGATTATCGAAACATCGCTTTTAACGGATGAGGAAAAAATAACGGCATGTAAACTTGCAAAAGAAGCCGGTGCTAACTACGTTAAAACTTCAACGGGTTTTTCGAATGGTGGGGCAACGATTGAGGATATTAGGTTAATGCGTGAAACAGTTGGCCCAGATATGGGGGTAAAAGCATCTGGCGGTGTTCGAGATTTACAAACGATGAAAGCGATGATAGAAGCTGGTGCAACCCGCATCGGTGCTAGCGCCGGTGTGGAGATTTTAAAGGGGAATGAAGGAGTGGATGGATATTAATAAGATTGCCCATCTTACTTAATATTACATTCATACACATGTGAATAATCAGTTGACCTATTAATATTATTATATTATACTTTATAGTGGCATATATGAAATAATACATGTCATTAAATTTTTGGTTCTTTGCTTCGGAGGGAGGGAAATTAGCATGTCAAATACAACTCGCGTTCGTAAAAACGAGTCTCTTGAAGATGCTCTTCGTCGCTTTAAACGTAGTGTGTCAAAAAGTGGTACACTATCAGAATATCGTAAGCGTGAATACTATGAAAAACCTAGCGTTCGCCGTAAGAAAAAATCTGAAGCTGCTAGAAAGCGTAAATATTAAAGAGGGTGCGGACTCATGTCATTACTCGAAAAATTAAACGAAGATATGAAGCAAGCGATGAAGAATAGAGATAAAGAAACGCTAGGCGTCATTCGCATGATAAAAGCTTCAATACAGAATGAATCGATTAAACTTGGAAAAGATACACTAACAGAAGATGAAGATTTAACCATCTTGTCTAGAGAGGTAAAACAAAGAAAAGATTCCCTCCAAGAATTTAAATCTGCTGGACGCGATGATCTTGTTAAAAAAATGGAAACAGAGATTTCTATCGTTCAAAGATATATGCCTGAACAACTTTCTGAGGGAGAGCTCTCAGAAATAATTCAGCAAACGATTCAGGAAGTAAATGCAACAACTAAGAAAGATATGGGGAAAGTCATGAGCGCAGTAATGCCGAAAGTGAAAGGTAAAGCTGACGGTTCCCAGATAAAAGATATTGTTTTAAAATATTTAAATTAAGAAAAAGGTTCTTATCTTTAGATAGGAACCTTTTTTGGCAGTTAGGAAAGAATCAAAATCTTTCTCGTCTACAAAAGTGCAACTATAGTATTCATCTAACCTAATAGCTGATGCCACGATTTCCAATTATATGGGTAAACCCTATATATTCCACCTAAATGGGCAACAAGACTCTCTTCTTAAGCTTCTAGGAAAGAAGGTAAGGTGGTGGATGAAGGAAAACCCCTACTGATGAAAATTTACTTTATATGAAACTTTTTGAAATAGTTTCCGTATTACTTATTAAAGGAGGTGATAATATTTGCGGAATAACTTCATAAAATTATACATAGTTCTGATAGGGATTGTTTTTTCTTTTTCTTTCTTCAACGTACAAGAAGTAGTTCATGCGAATAAAGATGATGGAAGTGGTAAAACAGTTTATGTCATTCCAATCGAACGAGAGGTAGAACGTGGTTTAGAAGCTTTTCTAAAAAGAACAACCAATGAGGCAATGGAATCGGGTGCAGATCATATTATTTTTGAAATTGATACACCTGGTGGAAGAGTTGATTCAGCTGGTCAAATTGGTACAATACTACAGGATTTAAAGGTTCCTACCACTTCGTTTATTATTAATGAAGCATTATCCGCGGGGTCTTACATTGCATTAAATACAGATAAAATTTATTTTGTACCACATGCGACAATGGGAGCGAGTGGGGTAATAAATGGAGATGGTACTGCTGCTGATGAAAAGGCACAGTCAGCTTGGAAAAAAAGAATGGCAGCAGCAGCGGAATCAAAAGGTAGGGATCCAATCTATGCAGAAGCTATGGCCGATTCTAGTATAGATTTGCCAGAGTACGGTGCTCCTGAAGGTTCATTTTTAACGTTGGGGCCAACGGATGCATTGGAAGTAGGTTATGCGGAAGGAATAGTAAACGATAGGGTGGAACTACTCCATCATTTAGGTTTGGATAACGCTACAATTATTGAAACAAATCCTACATTAGCGGAAGAAGTAGCAAGGTTTTTAACGAATCCTATTGTATACTCCATATTACTATCAATAGCAAGTCTTGGTCTTATTGTTGAATTATATTCACCGGGTTTTGGTATTCCTGGTATTATGGGCTTAACAGCATTACTTCTCTTTTTCTATGGACATATCGTTGCTGGGTTAGCAGGAATGGAAGCAATTATATTATTGTTATTAGGTATTGCTCTTATTGTTGCAGAGCTTTTCGTTCCCGGTGGTATACTTGGAATACTTGGTATAGGAGCTATTCTTGTTTCCTTATTCATGTCTGGTTATGATATTGGTCAAATGTCTATAAGTGTTGGAATTGCGTTCTTGGTAGCCGTTATTGCAAGTATCATTTTACTTAGAAGAATAGGTATGGATAAGGGGGTTTTTAGACATATCATTCTTAAGGATAGTACATCCACTGAATTAGGGTATGTTTCCTATTCCAACCGATTGGAGCTTGTAGATAAAGAAGGTATAGCCGTAACTTCCTTAAGACCCTCAGGAATAGCTGATATTGAAGATGAGCGTGTTGATGTTGTTTCAGATGGTAGCTTTATTGACAAAGGAAGTCAAATAAAAGTAGTGAAGGTAGAAGGTGTAAGAGTTGTTGTAAGAGAAAAAAACAATTATTAGGAGGAAATTAGATGTTGATTTACGATTTAATGCCGCTTATAATCATTGCAATTATTATCATTGCGGTAGTTATATTATTTACATTTATTCCAGTAGCACTTTGGATTAGCGCATTAGCAGCTGGGGTAAAAGTTAGTATTTTCACGTTAGTTGGTATGCGTTTACGTCGAGTAGTGCCGAACAGGGTTATTAACCCATTAATTAAAGCTCATAAGGCAGGATTAAATGTGAAAATTAACCAACTAGAGAGTCATTATTTAGCAGGTGGGAATGTTGACCGTGTTGTTAATGCGTTAATTGCTGCACACCGAGCGAATATTGAGCTTAGCTTTGAAAGGGCAGCAGCAATTGATTTAGCAGGTCGTGATGTTCTTGAAGCGGTACAAATGAGTGTTAACCCAGAAGTGATTGAAACTCCTTTTATTTCTGGTATTGCTATTGATGGTATAGAAGTGAAGGCAAAAGCAAGAATAACTGTTCGTGCCAATATTGATCGTTTAGTCGGTGGTGCCGGCGAAGAAACCATCATTGCTCGTGTAGGTGAAGGGGTTGTTAGTACAATCGGTGGTTCTGAAACACATGCAAAAGTACTAGAAAATCCTGACTCTATTTCTCATACTGTATTAGAAAAGGGACTTGATGCTGGAACAGCGTTTGAAATCCTATCCATTGATATTGCAGATGTGGACATCGGTAAAAACATTGGAGCTATTTTACAAACTGACCAGGCTGAAGCAGATAAAAATATTGCACAGGCTAAAGCAGAGGAACGTCGTGCAATGGCAGTAGCTCAAGAACAAGAAATGGTGGCCCGTGTTCAAGAAATGCGTGCTAGAGTAGTAGAAGCGGAAGCAGATGTACCGCTAGCATTAGCAGAAGCACTTCGCTCTGGAAAAATGGGTGTCATGGACTATCTAAATTACCAAAATATCAATGCAGATACTGATATGCGCGATTCTATTGGTAAATTGTCTAAAGAAAATGATGACGATCATGAAAATAATTAATCACTTCCATGTGAAAGGAAGGGTAACATGGATGCAATATTAGATGCGATTTTTAGTAACTTCTTTTTAATTCTAGTTATCCTCTCAGGAATATTTAGTTTTTTTAAAAAGAATGCTGAAGAACAAAAGAAAAATAAAAAGCCTAATAAGCCAAAAACTATACCGAAAACAGTCCAAACTTCTTCAAGGAAGACACAAACAACGAATAAAAGACCTGTTTACACTTCCAAAATGGAAGATACAATGGAAGAATCCGTACAACAGCCTTCTATTGGGGAACAACAAAAAGCCCAAATGGAACGTTTAGCCAAAAAAATTAATACAAATAAAGAAATTGGTCGAACAATAGAACAAGGTCCGAGCTTCTCAAATTCTGAAATATTGAAAACCAAGAAGATCAAGAAACGTTCAGATTTTAATATGCAATTAAAAAGCAATGACCTAGTTCAGGGTATTATTTTGTCCGAAGTATTAGGTTCACCGCGTTCAAAGAAACCTTACCGTTCTGTTATAAAGGAAAGAAAAGTAAAATAAAATAATGAAGAATGCCACCAGCGAAGAAATTATTTATAGCTGGTGGCTTTTTTAATTTCTTGATTAATGGATTAGTTAAGTTCTTAACTATTTATTTGATACATAAGATGGAAATGAGAGGGGGATGCATACGTGAAAAAATTCAGGCAACGTGTCCAATCATTATTAATTAATTCTTTTGCACTTCCTTCTGATGTGATCCTTGAGTTACCTCGGATTACAGTAATTGGACAGATTCACGTGTATATAGAAAATCACCAAGGGTTGGTAACGTATTCTGACACGGAATTAAAATTAAAAGTGAATAAAGGATATGTTCAGATTAAAGGGAATTCATTTGTTTTAAAAATGATGCTACCCGAAGAAATCTTATTAGAAGGCACCATAACGGATATTAAATTTTTATCCAATTAATTTTGTTGTAGCAATAGGAGGAGGAAATGAGACAGGTACAGGGGACTTTTTTTAGCGGGTATGTCACGATTCTAGTTAAAGGAAATTATCCTGAATTATTTTTCCAAGAATGTACAAAAAAAGGGATAACCGTTTGGAATATAAGAAAAGTTGAACAAGATGCTTGTGAAGGTAATGTTAGATTGAAAGATATTAGTCATTTAAGATTAATTATTAGGGGCACACATTATAAATTAACTTTTATTAATAAGAAAGGTTACCCTTTTATCTTCAATAGATTTATTAAGAAAAGACCCCTCTTATTAGCAATCTTTTTAAGTGTCTTATTAGCTTTTTTCTTATCTAATATTCTTTGGAAAGTGGAGATTACCGGTGTACCTAAAGATATTGAAGAAAAAATAATTAAACAATTAGATGAATATGGAATTCATCGAGGTGCTTGGATGTTCTCCATAGACCAACCTAATTTAATTCAGCAAAAATTAGTTGAAGATGTTCCTGAACTCTTATGGGTTGGTGTAAATCAAAGAGGGACAACCTATTCCCTTGAAGGAGTAGAAAAACTAATTGTTAAGGAAGAGGAAAAACAAGGGCCTCGAAATCTTATAGCTACAAAAAAGGGTGTAATAAAAAAAATGTATGTAGCTAAAGGACTTCCGATGGTTCAAGTAAATGATTATGTTGAACCGGGAGATTTACTAGTATCGGGCAAAATTAGTTCGAATGATCAAGAGGAAGAAAGTGAGAAAGAGAAGGAGAAAAAAGTTAATTATGTTGCCGCAGAAGGAGAAATTACTGCTGAGACTTGGTATGAAGTAAAAGTTGCATCCCCCATAGAATATAGTTATGAAGAACTGACAGGCAATAAAGAAACCAAATATTATATTCAAATTGCGGATTTTAAATTTCCGGTTTGGGGTTTCGGAGATCCAGAATATGAACAAATTCATTATGATACGAAAGTAAGTTCGATTAATTTTTTGAAGTGGGAATTGCCGATAAAAATTGTAGATACCGTTCTAAGTGAGAAGGTATCCTATAAAGGAGAAAGAACAAAAGAAGAAGCAATCCAAACAGGAATGGAACAAGCTAGGTCAGAATTATTGTTAAAGTTAGGAAAAGATGCCAAAATAATGTCAGAAAAAGTTTTGCATGAACGTATGGAGAATGGTAAAGTTAAAATGAATATAATATTTACAGTTGAGGAAAATATTGCACGTGTACAACCTATAAAGTGAAACACACTCAGGTGGGGATCTTATCCTGACTGAATGTTAGTTGAACTTATCAGGGCTCTACTGGCTGCCTGTCCCGATAAATGGGGTATTGCGGACAGTTAAGACGTGATAAATCAAGGAGATTAGCTATGGCTGAACATTTAACAGAAATTAATTTGCATGTTGCAGATCCTAATGAAGCATTGGCTTTATTTGGTACTAATGACAAACACTTGAAATTAATAGAAAAGAAACTACAGGTCTCTATTGTATCAAGAGGTGAACTTGTTAGGGTTTCAGGTGATGATTACGCAATTAAGCTTGTGCAAGAAATTTTAACAAGCCTATTAACCATTGTCAGGAAAGGAATTACTATTTCTGAACGTGACATCGTTTATGCTGTTGATTTAGCTAAGGTAGGGAAAATTAATCAATTAGAAACGCTTTTTGAAGATGAAATCACAAAAAATGCAAACGGTAAATCGATTAGAGTTAAAACCCTTGGTCAGAAGAATTACATTTCAGCAATTAAATCTAAAGATTTGGTATTTGGAATTGGTCCAGCTGGAACTGGTAAAACTTATTTAGCTGTTGTTATGGCTGTACATGCATTAAAAAAAGGAGAAGTAAAACGAATTATCCTTACTCGTCCAGCAGTTGAAGCTGGCGAAAGCCTTGGTTTTTTACCAGGGGATTTGAAAGAAAAAGTTGATCCTTATTTACGTCCTTTATATGATGCATTACATGATGTTTTAGGGGCAGAACATACTTTGCGCCTAGTCGAAAGGGAAACGATTGAAATTGCTCCATTAGCGTATATGCGAGGAAGAACATTGGATGATGCATTTGTAATATTAGATGAAGCACAAAATACAACAACGGCACAAATGAAAATGTTCTTAACGAGGTTAGGGTTTGGTTCCAAAATGGTTATTACAGGAGATATCACACAAATTGATTTACCTAAAGGGGCCACATCTGGATTAAAAGTTGCTAAAGACTTATTAACAGATGTCAAAGATATTTCGTTTGTATATTTACAACAATCAGATGTAGTTAGACATCCTTTGGTACAGAAAATAATTGAAGCCTATGAAAAAGCGATTCATGATATACAATAAGATGTAAGACCCTCGCATCCATGGGTCTTATTTCTGTATCATGAATGAATTTAGGGGTGATACAATTGAAAAAGAAATGGTTTCGTTCACTATTTAAAAAGCACACCTCTGGACTTTTCATTATTCCATCGGTAGTCTTGTTAGGTATTTTCTTCTTTTTTATTACATTAGATAATGTAAACACTAAGACATACGATATTACTCGCTTTAGTACAGCAAAAGAAACGATTCGTTCCCCAATTACGATAGAGGATGAAAAAGAAACAGAACGAAAAACAAGGGAGACGGTTCAATCTGTTTCCGATCGATATCTTGTATCTGATGAAGTAACGAAAGAAAGAATTAGTTTTGCAGAAGAAATAAGAGAAGCGATACATACGCTTCATGAAGAAGGCAAAGAAGTTACAGATAATAAACCAATGACAGGACAAGAAAAGGTTCAAAAATTAAATCAATTGTTATCAGAAGATATTTCTATGTCGGTAAAGGACCAAACTTTTTTACAATTAATTGAGGCTTCTAAAGAAGACCGGGAAAAAGGTTTTACATTATTAATCCAAGCTCTCCGTGAAACGTTGAATGATGGAGTGAGAACTGAGAATTTACAAACCGCCATTGCTAATGTTCAGGATAAAATTAAATATTCTACCCTAAACGATAATATTAAAAAACCACTGACGGAACTAACTAAATTTCTTGTAGTGGAAAATTCATTCTTTGACGTGGAACAAACGATGGAAGCAAGGAAGGAAGCTGCAGGAAGTGTTGATCCAGTTATGATTAGGGCTGGAGAAGTTATTGTACGTGAGGGACAAACTATTACTAATCAAATCTATGAGAATCTTGAATTAGTTGGTGTTCTTGACAGTCAGAGGAATATTTTCCCTCTATTAGGTATGTTGTTATTAATTGTTCTTATTTCACTAGTAATCGGTTTTGAAATGTATCGAATGAACAAAGATAATAATTTGGATAATAATAAAATAATTACGATTGTTATCGTTACCGTTATTGGGATTGCCCTAATGAAAATAGTTAGTCTATATACGGAGGAGTATAATGAAATTTTTTATATCGTACCGATTGCGACTAGTGCTTTATTATTAAAACTTTTAATAAATGAACGAATGGCATTTGTAATGGCTATTATTTATGCGATTTTAGCTGGCTTTATTTTCAATGGGAAAATCACGGGATATTTAAATGCGGAAGCGGGTCTTTACATATTAATTTCACAGGTCGCGGGTTTATACTTTCTGATGAATGTGAAAGATAGAACTGCAATTCTAAAGTCTGGGCTAGGGATTATGGTTGTAAATACGATGACCGTACTTCTATTTATATTTTTGTCTTTTGAAAAATATTCCATACAAGATCTTTTTATTCAATTAGGGTTTGCTATGTTTGCTGCATTCTTATCGGCTGTGCTTACGATTGGATTACTTCCATTCTTTGAAGCGGGATTAAATATGCTATCTGATGTGAAATTACTACAACTGTCTAATCCTAATCAACCATTATTAAAAAAGTTATTGACTGAGGCACCAGGTACGTACCATCATTCAGTTATGGTTGCTAATTTAAGTGAAACAGCTTGTGAAGCTATAGGGGCGAATGGTTTATTGGCAAGAGTCGGTGCATACTATCACGATATTGGCAAAACCGTGAAACCTCATTATTTTGTAGAAAATCAATTATCCATTCAAAATCCACATGATTTTATTAGTCCAAAGCAGAGTGCAGAAATCATAATTCGTCATCCGTATGACGGTGCAAACTATTTAAAAAAATATAAAATGCCTAAAGAGATCATAGACATTGCACTACAGCATCATGGAACATCTTTATTAAAATACTTTTATTTTAAAGAAAAGGAAAAAAATAATCATGTGAAAGAACTGGACTTTAGGTACCCTGGTCCAAAACCACAAACGAAAGAAGCAGCGATAATCAATATATGTGATTCAGTGGAGGCAGCAGTCCGTTCATTAAAAGAACCAACGGAAGAAAAAATAGAGGATATTATCACGTCTATTATTCATGATCGTATGTCTGATGGGCAACTAGATGAAAGTCCTCTTACACTAAAGGAACTAAAAATTATTCAACAAACGTTATTCGATACATTAAAAGGAATATTTCATTCCAGAATTCAATATCCAAAAGAGGAGGAAAAATAATGAATATAGATTTTCAAGATAATACGCAGAATATGGACAAAGAGATTATTGATTTACTAGAACGTTTACTTCAATTTGCAGCAGAAAAGGAAAATATAAACGAAGAGGCCGAGATTTCGATTAATTTTGTTACTAATAAAGAAATTCAAGAAATTAATAGAGATTATCGAGGTAAGGATACTCCAACTGATGTTATTTCATTTGCAATGCAGGAGTCCGTTGAAGGCGAATTAGAGATTATCGATGAAGATATGGATATCCCAGAAACGCTTGGTGATATCATTATCTCTATTGAGAAAGCGAAAGAGCAAGCAGAAGAATATAATCATTCTTATGAAAGAGAATTAGGTTTTCTCGCAGTACATGGACTTCTTCATTTACTCGGTTATGATCACATGAATGAACAAGATGAAAAGAAAATGTTTGCAAGGCAAGAAGAAATCCTAGGTGAATTTGGTCTTGAAAGATAAGAAAAAAAAGATTGGTTTTTCGCATGCGTGGAATGGGATTAAGGAAACCGTAAAAAATGAATACAATTTTCGTATTCATTTGGCGGCCACCCTTGTTGTAGTCGTTTGCGGATTTATATTTGAAATTTCATTGTTAGAATGGATGTTTGTGTTTTTCGCGATTGGTTTGGTATTAGTTACTGAAATGATTAACAGTGTAACCGAAGCTATAGTTGATTACATAAAACCGGAATATCACCCGCAAGCCAAATATATAAAAGATGCTGCAGCGGGTGCAGTTCTTATTTCTGTAATTATTGCGGTCATCATTGGTACAATTATTTTTATTCCAAGTTTATATAAGTTATTATGATAATAAGTCCTTTTCTATAGGGCTTATTTTTTAGCGATTAAAAACTAGAAAATTATCCCACCTCAAGCTAAGAAGGTTGGTTGGAGACCAACTGCCCGTAAAGGTCCGAAAAGTACGACTAACCATCAGAGAGGATGAAGAACCCCCACTGATGGAAGTTTTCTTTAGCAGGTAGGAAAGTATAAAAATCTTTCCCGTCTACATAAGTGCAACTAAGGCATTCGCCCAACCTAATAGCGAATGCCAAGTTTTCTAATATAAAGTATGAAAGATTGCACAAGTTATAGTATGATATGTATAAATCTGACGTTCGTGGAGGTTGCAACATGGAAAATAATAATTACAAATCGGGGTTTATTGCTATAATAGGTCGACCAAATGTTGGAAAATCAACATTTTTAAATAAAGTCATTGGACAAAAAATTGCTATTATGAGTGATAAACCGCAAACAACACGAAATAAAATTCAAGGTGTTTTAACTACGAATGATGCACAAATGGTTTTTATTGATACACCGGGAATTCACAAACCAAAACATCGTTTAGGCGACTT
Source organism: Oceanobacillus caeni (assembly GCF_019037185.1). Taxonomy (GTDB): domain Bacteria; phylum Bacillota; class Bacilli; order Bacillales; family Amphibacillaceae; genus Oceanobacillus; species Oceanobacillus caeni. The sequence continues at coordinate 19,652 of NZ_JAHHXM010000002.1, read as the reverse complement.
TATGGTTCAAGTAGCTGAGAACACACTAAATGAAGTAGATGCAGTTATCTTTATGATTAACGCGAAAGAAGGGTACGGAAGAGGAGATCAATTTATTATGGATTTGCTACAAAAGGCAAAAACTCCCGTGTTTCTAGTTATTAATAAAATTGATTTAATTCATCCAGATGATTTATTCCCTTTAATCGATGAATATAAGGATAAAGTCGACTTTGATGAAATTATTCCCATCTCGGCTTTACAAGGAAATAATGTTACACATTTACTAGATGTATTAAAAGGCCATTTACCTAAGGGACCACAATATTATCCTGAAGAGCAAATTACTGACCACCCAGAAAGGTTTATTATAACGGAATTAATAAGAGAAAAAGTGTTGGAATTAACAAGAGAAGAAATACCTCATTCTATCGCAGTTGTATTGGAAAACCTGGAACAAAGGGAATCAAACGCTGTTTTTATACAAGCAACTATTGTTACGGAAAGGAAAACACAAAAAGGAATCCTTATTGGTAAACAAGGAAGTATGCTAAAAGAAATTGGGAAGAAAGCTCGGAAAGATATCGAAGCCTTACTAGGATCAAAAGTATATCTTGAATTATGGGTGAAAGTTAAGAAGGATTGGCGAAATAAACAAAGTCAATTATATGAATTTGGATTCCGTAAAGATGAGTACTAATTGAATTGGTAAACGCGCGTTCAAAAAGGGCCGAGATCGGCAAAATGCGCTACATGCTATTGCCACGCTAGCCCTACACATAGCGATGAGTCTTGCCAATGAGTATCGTTAGTACCGAAGTGTCATTTTCACCGGTCTTTTTGAACGACCTTATACATGGTAAATTTTAATACTTATGATTGTTTGAGTCTGGGTCAACCTAAGTATACGTTACATTATCACAAACTTACTGAAAGGTGGTTTTTTTCGTGATTGACCTTACATGGAAACTCTTTAAAGAAACTGGAAGTATTGAATCGTATTTATTGTTTAAGGAGCTAGAAAACGACCAGCATGATTCTAATGAATTCGGTCAAATGGAAAACGATAAAGAATCATCGTTAGAATCGAATTTATAATGTAACCTTAGTTTTAGATCCGTTCTCGGCATATCTATTTGGAGATGGTGAATTGATATGCTTGAAAAAATTAATGGAATTATAATGAAATCCAAAGATTATGGCGAAACACATAGAATAGTAACCATTTTTAGTAAGAAGTTTGGAAAAATTACTGCATTGGCCAGAGGTGCAAAAAAGCCAAAAAGTAGAATGGCTGCGGTGACCCAGCCATTCATATTTGCCCAATTTTTTATTTACGTTAACAAAGGTTTAAGTACCATTCAACAGGGCGAAATTATTAATTCAAATCGTTCTATTCGTGAAGATATTATAAAGACGGCCTATACTGCTTATGTTATGGAGTTAACAGATAAAATATTGGAAGATCGACAAGGTGAGCCCTATATTTTTGAGCAATTACAACATACAATGGATTATATTGCAGAAAATGAGGCTTGTGAGATACCTGTTATTATGTATGAAATGAAATTATATAAAAAAGGTGGATTTGCACCAAAGGTAGACAGTTGTGTCAATTGCGGCAGAAAAGAGGAACTTGTTGCTTTTTCTATAAACGAAGGAGGTCTATTATGTTCTCGTTGCAGACATATAGATCCAGAATCAACTTTTCTACCCAAACCATTGCCTAAACTACTATACATTTTTTCCGAAATCGGGTTGGAAAGAGTGAATAATATCTCAGTTAAGGATGAAAATAAAAATATAATGAGACAAATTCTAGATAATTACTATGATCGTTATGGTGGATACTATATCAAGGCAAGAAAATTTTTAAACCAATTGGATTTGTTGAAATAATTCGGTGAAAGTTGACAAGTTTATCATGATACAGTATGATTTGTACATAATTCGATAAAAAAGTGAATCGTGCAGAGATGGAGAGGAGTATCTGTTATCGCCTATTTTAAGCGAGTCCAGGTTGGTGTAAGCTGGATAATAGGGGTACAGAGAAAGGCGCTCCGGAGCATTTTTATAAAGTGGCTCAAACGTTTGAGCAAATAGGGTGGAACCGCGGTGAAAGCCGTCCCTATGTCTTATGAATAAGGCATAGGGACGGCTTTTAATTTTACTAATTTTAGGAGGAATGAATCGATATGAATATCCAGAATATGATATTAACGCTTCAAAAATATTGGTCGAATCAGAATTGTATTTTAATGCAGGCTTATGATGTAGAAAAAGGTGCAGGAACCATGTCTCCAATGACTTTACTTAGAAGTTTAGGGCCAGAGCCTTGGAACGTAGCTTATGTGGAACCATCCAGGAGACCCGATGATGGTCGCTATGGTGAAAATCCAAATAGATTGTACCAACACCATCAATTCCAAGTCATTATGAAACCATCTCCCGATAATATCCAAGAGTTATATTTAGACTCTTTAAAAGCATTAGGTATTAATCCATTAGAACATGATATTCGTTTCGTTGAAGATAATTGGGAAAATCCTACATTAGGTGCTGCTGGTTTAGGATGGGAAGTATGGCTTGATGGAATGGAGATTACCCAGTTCACTTATTTTCAGCAAATTGGCGGTTTAGAAGCAAATCCAGTTGCTGTAGAGTTAACCTATGGGATAGAAAGATTAGCTTCTTACATTCAAAATAAAGAAAACGTATTTGAACTCGAATGGAATAATGGTGTTACGGTTCACGATATTTTTTATCAGCCTGAGTTCGAACATTCTAAATATACGTTTGAAGAATCCAATACAGAAATGTTATTCGATTTGTTTACGATGTATGAGAAAGAAGCAAAAGCAACAATGGAAAAAGGACTTGTCTTTCCAGCTTACGACTATGTACTAAAATGTTCCCATACTTTTAATTTATTAGATGCAAAAGGGGTCATTTCTGTAACGGAACGTACAGGTTATATTTCACGAATTCGTAATTTGGCACGAAAAATTGCGAAAGCATATGTTGCTGAACGTGAACGTCTTGGATTTCCTATGCTAAAGAAGGAGGAGAAATAAATGGCGAAAAATGTATTATTTGAAATTGGTTTAGAGGAATTACCCGCTCGCTTTATTGATGATGCTGAAAAGCAATTATATGAAAAAACAGCAAAATGGTTAACGGATTTACGCATCTCCTCAGATAATATTAAAACATATTCTACCCCAAGAAGATTAGCTGTTTTAGTTCAAAACATGGAAGAATTTCAAGAAAGTGTTGAAGAAGAAGTGAAAGGTCCATCCGAAAGTATCGCAAAAGATTCAGAAGGCAATTGGACGAAAGCAGCTATTGGCTTTACAAAAAGTCAAGGAAAAACGGTAGACGATATTTATTTTAAAGAAGTTAATGGGATCTCTTATATCTACGTGAAAAAACATATTGAAGGTCAAAAAACCTTCGAATTACTTCCAGAATTTAAAAATATAATCACGTCCATTCAGTTTGGAAAGAATATGCGATGGTCTACGCAAACAATGAGATATGCTCGTCCTATTCGTTGGCTTGTTGCACTATACGGTGAGGAAGTGGTTCCGTTTGAGGTGGCGACAGTTAAAACAGGTAATAAAACATTTGGTCACAGGTTCCTAGGAAATGAAATAACTATCCAAGAACCACAACAATATGAATCTTTATTACGTGAAGAATATGTGATTGTGGATTCAAATGAACGTGAACAAATGATACTAGATCAAATAAAGAACATGGAAGAAAAAGAGAATGTTATGATTCCCATTGATAAAGACCTTTTAAATGAGGTACGTAATTTAGTAGAGTATCCTACCGTATTTGTAGGATCATTTGAGGAAGAATACTTAAAATTGCCGTCTGAAGTATTAATTACTTCTATGAAAGAACATCAAAGATATTTTCCTGTCATGTCTAATGACAATGAATTATTAGCAAAATTCATAGGTGTTCGAAACGGGGATAACCAATCCATTTCCACAGTAGTTAAAGGAAATGAAAAGGTACTGCGTGCTAGATTATCAGATGCTGAATTTTTCTATGAAGAAGACCAAAAACAATCTATTGATTTCTATTTAGAGAAATTACAACGTGTTGTTTTCCAAGAAAAATTAGGAACCTATTCGGATAAAGTTAATCGTGTTGTTTCCCTTACAAAAGAGATTTGTAATGAATTGCATCTGGATGAAATAACGATGAATAAAGCAATCAGGGTAGCTGAAATTAGCAAATTTGATTTAATGACGAATATGGTAGATGAATTTACAGAACTTCAAGGAATTATTGGAGAAAAATATGCCACTATTTTTGGTGAAGATGAAGAAATAGCTAAGGCGATAAGAGAACATTATTTACCAAAACAGGCTAACGGAGATTTACCAGAAACTCAAATAGGATCCATTGTTAGTATAGCTGATAAATTAGATACCATTGTAGGTTGTATTTTAATTGGTTTAGTACCAACTGGTTCTCAAGATCCTTATGGTTTACGTCGACAAGCTACAGGAATATTACGGATTTTAAGCGATAAAAAATGGAACATTTCTTTAGAATCTCTTCTAGAAATAGCTAAATCTACCTATAAAAATACTGAAATTGAAATTCATGATAAAGCAGAAGTTACACACACATTAAAAGAGTTTTTCCAACATCGTGCTTCTTATCTATTAAAAGAAAACAATGTTGAGTCTGATGTCATTCAAGCTGTAACAGATAATGGAATTGGTGTTTATGTATTTACAGAGAAAAAAGCAAGAGTACTATCCGAAAAACGAAATGATCCAAACTTCAAATCGATTGAAGAAGCATTAGTGCGAGTACTAAACTTAGCTGGCAAAACGGAAAATATGAATATTGATACAAAGTTGTTTGAAACAGAGTCTGAAAAAGTTTTATTTGAAACGTACCAAAATATTGTTACAGATTACAATCACGCTTTAAACAACTTTGATGCGGATGGGGCGTTATTACAATTAAGTCATTTATCCAATCCAATACATGATTTCTTCGATAACAATATGGTAATGGCTGATGATGACAATGTCCGAAATAATCGTTTGGCATTAGTGAATCATATTGCAAATATGATTAAAAATTACGCTGAATTAACATTAATTGAGTGGAAACAACATCAATAAATAAAGGCGGCAGTGCTCTTACAGGCTAAGAACGCAACGCCTGCCTGTCTTTCTTAAGAAAATATTTAATTTAGACTTTCTTAGTGAATTAATGATAACCTAAATTCCCTTTCTATTTTAAATAGTATATAATTATTCTTATTAGTGTGTTTTTTTATTAGTAAGGTGGTGAAAGGGTGGAATTATCGAAAAGGCAAGAGGAGATTATTGAGATAGTTAAAGAAAATGGCCCAATAACCGGAGAAAATATTGCGGAAAAGTTAAGCTTAACTCGCGCAACATTACGTCCAGACTTAGCCATTTTAACAATGTCCGGATTTCTCGATGCAAGACCGAGAGTAGGTTATTTTTACACAGGCAAAACTGGATTTGAATTATTATCAGAGAAAATAAAGAAATATAAAGTAGCTGAATTTCTACAAATTCCTATTGTCGTAAAAGAAGATGTTTCTGTTTATGATGCAATTTCTACGATGTTTCTAGAAGATGTCGGAACCCTATTTGTACTAAATGAAAAAGGTTGCTTATCTGGTGTTTTGTCTCGAAAGGATTTATTACGCGCAAGCATTGGACAACAAGATCTTAACAGTGTAGCTGTCCACATAATTATGACGAGGATGCCTAACATTACGGTTTGTCGAAAAGATGATTCTTTAATCGATGTTGCGCAGAAACTAATCAATAAACAAATTGATGGAATGCCAGTAGTAAAAGACGATGAAAAAGGCTTAACAGTTGTTGGAAGAGTAACAAAAACAACGATTACAAGAGTTTTTGTTGAGCTCGCTTCAGCAAAAATTGTTTAATTTGTATGAATGGAGAGGTAGTTATGAGTTCCGAACGACTTGTTTATGTTATATCGGATTCTGTTGGGGAAACTGCTGAATTAGTAGTGAAAGCAGGTTTAAGTCAATTTAATAGTCAAGATTATAAAATTTCACGGATTCCGTATGTAGAAGATCAACAAACCATTGACGAAACGTTACAATTAGCCATAGAAAATAATGGCCTAATCGGTTTTACTTTGGTTAATCCAACATTAAGAAATTATTTAAATGATCAAGCAAGAAAGCTAAAAATAGAAGCAATTGATATTATGGGACCCATGATTAGCGCGATGGAACGTGTTTTTAAAAAAGAGCCTAGACTAGAAGCTGGATTAGTTCATAAACTTGATGAAGATTATTTTAAACGAGTAGAGGCAATAGAGTTCGCTGTGAAATATGATGATGGTAGAGATCCACGAGGGATTGCAAGAGCCGACATTATACTCATCGGGGTTTCACGTACTTCCAAAACTCCACTGTCACAATATTTAGCTCATAAAAGATTAAAGGTTGCCAATGTACCAATTGTACCTGAGGTAGATCCGCCAGAAGAATTGTTCGAGGTGGATCCAGCCAAATGCATCGGTTTAAGAATCCGACCAGAAAAACTTAATGAAATTAGAAAAGAACGTTTAAAAGCATTAGGTTTGGGAAATCAAGCAACATATGCAAATATTGATAGAATTTCTCAAGAACTTGACTATTTTAATAAAATAGTGGAAAGAATAGGTTGTAACGTAATAGACGTCTCTAATAAAGCAGTTGAAGAAACTGCAAATGTGATTTTACAAAAGATCCACAAGTAATGATAATAAATAATTGATGAAAAACATTCTACTCACATGGCGGTTGTAGAATGTTTTTCTTCTGATTTAAAAAAAGTTAAAGATTTTTATAGAAATTCTATTGAAATTGTATTATAATAATAATTTGTGTAAAGATATATAGTAATGTTAGTTTACTTAGACATATTCTGAAAAATAAAACATCTATGATAAAGAAGGAATCTTACAAGATTATGTAGAAATATATTATAAGTCAATTAAAGGGATTCCTTATAGATTATTTACTATCCTTTCATTATTCACTCAACTAGGGTAGAAATTTTTTTCTAGTTTTAAGAAAAAAATGTCGAAATATGAAGGGATATTATAATTTTTGTCGAATACTTAAAGTATGGTGGTTCAAATGGCCTATCAAATCCCAGAGGAAATGATTGAGGAAGTTCGTAAGTCTAATGATATTGTGGATGTTATAGGAGAGTATGTACAGTTAAAAAAACAAGGTAAAAACTTTGTTGGTCTCTGTCCATTCCATGGTGAGAAGACACCTTCTTTTTCCGTGACACAAGATAAACAAATTTTCCATTGTTTTGGTTGTGGAAAAGGTGGAAACGTCGTTACGTTTATGATGGAAATGGAGAAGTTTTCCTTTATTGAAGCAATCACCCATTTGGCCGAGCGTTGTGGGATAAATCTTCCTATTACAAGCAGTCAAAACGAGTTTACTATATCCCAAGAAAGTCAAAATATATTAACCGCTTATGATTGGTTAACGAAACTATATCATCATTTATTGAGATATACAAGGGATGGTAAAGAAGGGTATCAATATTTAATTGAAAGAGGAATAAATGATCACGCAATTGATGAATTTCAGTTAGGTTTTGCTACGACTGCAAAAAGTTTTACCGCAGAGTTTTTGAAGAAAAAGGGATTCAATCAAGCTTTACTGGTAAAAGAAGGTTTACTTTCTTTACAAAATGACAATAGTGTAACTGACCGATTTAGAGGAAGAATTATATTTCCTATTCGCAATCACCTAGGCAAAACCGTAGCATTCGGAGGAAGATTACTAGCAGACGGTGGACCAAAATATTTGAACAGTCCGGAAAGTGAGTTATTCCAAAAAGGAAAAATTTTATATAATTTTGATTTAGCAAAGAAACATATTCGTAAGGAAAATGAAGTAATATTATTTGAAGGGTATATGGATGTTATTGCTGCTTATCAGGCAGGAATTAAAAATGTAGTTGCTACATTAGGTACCGCATTAACGGAAACACAGGCTAAATTATTAAAACGATATGTTGATACGGTAGTTGTTTGTTATGACGGGGATAAAGCTGGACTTGAAGCGACATATAAAGCAGTTCGATTACTTCAAAGTGTAGGATGCCAAGTCAAAATAGCTAATTTAAAAGAAGGCTTAGACCCAGATAGTTATATAAAACTTAATGGGGGAGAGGCTTTCCAAAACAAAGTATTGGATACGAGTGAAACCTACTTAAGTTTTTACATGCGATATCTGAAGAAAGATTATAATCTTCATGTGGAAGGAGATCGCATTGATTATATAGAAAAAGTAATAAGGGAAATTTCAACCGTTAATAGTTTGGTCGAAAGAGAATATTATTTAAAGGACCTTCATAATGAATTTAATATCTCTATGGAATCACTTACAGAAGAAGTGGAAATCCAGAGAAGGAGATATAAAGACCAATCTCGAAATAAGGATAATTCATCTGGATACAGTCATAATAATAGAGCAAATATTCAACATAACAACAAGAAACTATTACCGGCATATCAAAATGCCGAAAGAAAGTTATTGGCCTACATGCTCCAAGACGAATTAATTGCTGAAAAAGTTCAGGAAGATTTAGGGGCAAGATTTAATTTAGATATGCATAAAATCATTGCCACTCATTTATATGCTTTTTATGAAGAGGGTCATAAGGCAGATGTTAGTTTATTTATAGAAAGATTGAAAGAACCTGAATTACAAAAGTTAGCATCAGAGATAGCCATGTATCCTACATTGGAGAACATAAGTGATCAAGAAATTAGTGATTATATACGAATTATTAAGGTTCAAAATGATGATTATGTTCATATTCAAACATTAAAAGAGGAACAAAGATTAGCTGAACAACAAAGTGATCCATTAAAAGCTGCCCAAATTGCAATGCAAATTATTGAAATTAAAAAGCAATCGAAACGCACAAATTAATTTTTTCTATGGAATTGGAAGGAGGGGGACTCATGGCTGATAAAGAACAATCACAACAAATTAAAGAAACTGAACAAACTCTTGAGCAAATTAAAGAGGGTTTAATGGAATTAGGAAAAAAACGGGGAACTTTAGCATATGAAGAGGTTGCGGACCGTTTATCTAATTTTGAGATTGAATCAGATCAAATGGATGAGTTCTATGAACAATTGGAAGAACAAGGTGTCGAAGTAATAGGTGAATCTGAAGATGATCCTAATATGAAGGAAATTGCTAAAGAAGAAGAATTCAATGTAGAGGATTTAAGTGTACCTCTTGGAATAAAAATAAATGATCCCGTAAGAATGTATTTGAAAGAAATTGGCCGTGTTAATTTACTTTCCGCAGCAGAAGAGATTGAACTTGCAAACCGCATAGAAGAGGGCGATGAGGAAGCAAAAAGAAGACTAGCTGAAGCTAACTTAAGACTGGTTGTAAGTATCGCTAAGAGATATGTTGGACGTGGAATGTTATTTCTCGATTTAATTCAAGAAGGTAACATGGGTCTGATGAAAGCTGTTGAAAAGTTTGATTATCGAAAAGGTTTTAAATTTAGTACGTATGCTACTTGGTGGATACGTCAGGCCATTACTAGAGCAATTGCGGATCAAGCTAGAACCATTCGTATTCCAGTTCACATGGTTGAAACGATTAATAAATTAATTCGAGTGCAACGTTCGCTTTTACAAGATCTTGGTAGGGAACCAACTCCAGAAGAAATCGGCGAAGAAATGGAACTAGCACCTGATAAAGTCCGAGAGATTCTAAAGATTGCTCAGGAACCTGTTTCATTAGAAACTCCTATTGGAGAAGAAGATGATTCCCATTTAGGTGATTTTATTGAAGATCAGGAAGCTATTTCGCCATCAGATCATGCTGCATATGAACTTCTTAAAGAACAATTAGAAGATGTTCTTGATACGCTTACGGATAGAGAAGAGAATGTTTTACGACTTCGTTTTGGTCTTGATGATGGACGTACTCGAACACTTGAAGAAGTAGGAAAAGTTTTTGGTGTTACTCGAGAACGTATCCGTCAAATTGAGGCTAAGGCTTTACGTAAACTTAGACACCCTAGCCGCAGTAAGCGACTAAAAGACTTTATGGACTAAATAGTTGTAGTCATTGGAAACGACTTTAGTTTTCAATGGCTCTTCTCTTTGTTAATTTTGTTTTTTCAGGGAAGGACTTTATATGCCTGACAACAATCGTATCAATATCATTGTTAATGAAATAAATTATTGGAAGCGTAATAAATTGCTGCCCGATACATACTGCGATTACCTTTTAGCATTGTATACGAAGGGAGAGAGCGATGATTTTTCTAAATCAAGCTCGTTTCAAACGGTGATTCCAATTTTGCAACTCGTACTATGTACGTTACTGTTACCGTTTTCTTTTCTTGTGATATATTTTACGAGATTTGAAGATGTTTTGCAACTCACGATTTTATTTCTTTTTCTTATTTACGCAATATGGTGTTTTAAATCCTTAAAGAAACATACAAACAATTTGTCTCATGTAGCTCTCGTAAACGCTTTATTTATTATGCTTTTGTTTAGTATTCATTTAGGAAAAACTTTGGCAAGTGGTAATTTTTTTGTCTATATTACAATTTTATTAAATTTTATTTGTTGGTTCTTTTTGGGTTATATAAAACAGTTAAAGTATTTAAAATATGCAAGTATTATTGGCCTGATTTTTGCCATTTTATATTATTTTATAAAATTTATTATCTAAATTCTTTAAACTTAGATGATTTTCGAGTAAACTATATATAGCCTTAATAAAAACCATTAAAAACTTGGCATTCGCCAAGTATTTGGTGAATGTCATAGTTGCACTTATGTAGATAGGAGTTTTTTTAACTTTCTGTTTACTAAAGAAAAAAGGGGATTACATAAGGAGGAAACGTAATGAAAAAGAACCCAGTCATACCATACGCAATTATTGCTGTAGTAGGGGTACTAGCTATCATTATTATTTCATTTATTGGGGTGAATCAACGAGAAGCGATTCAACAGGCAGAAGAAGGCGGAGAACAAGCTGTTGAAGAAGGAGAAGCATCAACGGATCCTGAAGAAATCTTTTCTGCTAACTGTTCTTCATGCCACGGTGCAGATTTATCCGGTGGAGCAGGTCCGGAGTTAACGACAATTGGGTCTAAATACAGTGCTGATGAAATTTCAGAAATTATCCAAAATGGTACAGATGGAGGAATGCCTCCATTTGGTGGATCACTTGCCCCAGAGGAAATAGAATTACTATCTGATTGGCTTAGTGAAAAACAATAATAATAAAGTTAAGCTTTCTGTTATAATCAGAAAGCTTTTCTTTTTGCTTGTTTGGAAAGTATAATAATGATTAAATTTAAAAGTCTGGACTAGCTTGGAAGGAGAGAACCATGACAATTACGATAAATTTATCCAGTCGATTAACTGAAGTAGCAAACTTTATTAATAAAGGTGCAAAATTTGCAGATATTGGTTCAGATCATGCTTATTTACCTTGTTATATATGCCTAAAAGACAAAACAGCTCGTGCCATTGCTGGAGAAATAAATGAAGGACCTTTTAATAGTGCGAAGAATATGGTAAGTGCTACTAAACTCAATGATGTTATTGAAGTGCGATTAGGGAATGGTTTGGAGATCATAACACAAGATGATAACATTGATCATGTTGTTATTGCTGGAATGGGTGGATCCTTAATTAAAACGATTTTAGAAGAAGGTAAGAAAAAACTTACTGATGTTAAACGTATCATTGCCCAGCCCAATATCGATGCTAGAAATGTACGGCGATGGTTTGTAAGTAATAATTTTAAAATTATAAATGAATCCATTATAGAAGAAAACGGCCATATTTATGAAATAATTGTTGCTGAACAAACAAAATCTTTACAAATGGACATACTTAATGAAAAAGAACTATTATTTGGTCCAATATTATTAAGAAACAAAAAAAGTGAATTTTATAAGAAGTGGCAGCATGAATATGAAAAAATGCAACAAGTTGTAGCACAAATGAAAAGTGCAAAGGTACGTAACACTGAAAAAATAGTACAGTTTGAAAAAGAATTAGTATGGATGGAGGAGGAACTATAAGATGAAAAAGCATCCAATTAATAATTCTAATGTTTTTCAATTAATGGAGAAATGGGCACCCAAACATTTAGCATATGATTGGGACAATGTTGGATTACAAGTAGGTTCGTATCATCAAAATGTGAATAAAATAATGGTTACATTAGATGTATTAGAAACAGTTGTTGATGAGGCGATCCAGAAAGGGGTAAATTTAATTATTGCCCATCATCCCTTATTATTTAAACCTATCAAGCAAATTAATTTTGACTCCCCACAAGGAAGATTGATCAGAAAATTGATTGATCATCAAATTACGGTATACGCGGCTCACACTAATCTAGATGCTGCTGTTGGCGGTGTAAATGATATGCTTTGCCAATCAATTGGAATACAATCCACAAGTAATTTGCTAGATACATTCACACAGCGTTTACTTAAGATAGTTGTATATGTTCCAAAGACCCATGAAGAGGAAATTAGAAATGCCCTATCTGATAGCGGCGCAGGACATATTGGGAATTATAGTCATTGTACTTTCCAAACAAAAGGTGAAGGAACATTTAAACCATTGGAGGGGACAAATCCTTATATTGGTACAACTAATCAATTAGAGTTAGTAGATGAAGTTCGAATCGAAACTATTCTGCCCGAAGAGAAACTTAATAAAGTCATTTCGTCCATATTAAAGGCTCATCCATATGAGGAGCCAGCATACGATATATATCCTCTAAAAAACAGTGGAAAACGTTTTGGGATTGGTCGCGTTGGTCTGTTACCTCAAAAAATAACCCTTGAAAAGTTATGTTCTCAAATTAAAAAATCTCTTAATATCTCAGGATTAAGGGTTACTGGTGATTTACAGAAAGAAGTTAAGAAGGTTGCGGTGTTAGGTGGAAGTGGAGAGAAATATATCCATACAGCTAAACAAAAAGGTGCGGATGTTTATATTACTGGAGATATGTCTTTCCATACAGCACAGGATGCTTGGCAAATGGGGTTATCTGTCATTGATGCTGGCCATTATATAGAAAATATTATGAAAAAACATACTGTGGATTATTTAAAAAATGAATTAAAACATCATCCTTCTGTAGAAATTCTTATGTCTGAAACAAACACCGATCCCTTTCAGTTTGTTTAGGAAGATAAAAACTTTCTTATCCTGTAATAGTACAACTAAGGCATTTGCTAATAGCAAAGTATCAAAAAAAGGAGCATTTATTATATGACAGAAAATCAATTTGAACAATTAGATTTGAAACCTAATATACTTGAAGTCATCCATCATTTAAAATTTAAGAAGCCTACTGAAATTCAGGAGAAAATTATTCCAAACATTATAAAAGGAAATAGTGTTATAGGTCAATCGAGAACAGGATCTGGTAAGACCCATGCCTATTTACTACCCCTATTTAATCAATTAGATAGTACAAAAAGGGAAGTACAATTTGTCATTACTGCCCCTACTAGAGAATTGGCAATGCAAATTTATGATGAAGTGAAGAAAATCATCCAATTTTCTAATAAAGAAGGAGAATTGGTAGCTAAGTTATTAGTAGGTGGAACAGACAAACAAAAAATGATGGAAAAATTAAAGCAGCCTCCACATATTATCGTAGGAACGCCTGGGAGAATTTTAGATTTAGTTAAAGAAGAGGCGCTTTCGATATATTCCGCAAAATCCTTTGTTATAGATGAGGCGGATTTAATGCTAGATCTAGGGTTTATTAACGATGTAGACCAACTTTTGGTACGAGCAAAAAGGGATATCCAATTATTGGTATTTTCAGCTACAATCCCTGTACGATTACAGCACTTTTTTAAAAAGTATTTAGAAAATCCGATTTATGTCAAAATAAATGATCATTTTTCACCGGAAACAATGGAGCATTTATTAATTGCGGTTAAGCATAAAGAAAAAGCGGATATTATTTTGGAAATTTCAAAAGCAATCAATCCTTATATTAGCATTATTTTTACGAATGGTAAGAAACAAGCAGATGAACTTGCATCTGAACTGCAAGAAAAAGGTATAGACGTAGGGATTATTCATGGTGGTTTAACACCTAGAGAAAGAAAACGAGTACTTAAAGATATCCAAAATCTTCGGTACCAATACATTGTTGCCACTGATCTGGCTGCAAGAGGAATTGATATTAAGGGTGTTAGTCATGTTATTAACGCAGACCTACCGAAAGAAGAAGAATTTTATATTCATAGGGTTGGAAGAACCGCAAGAGCAGGTATGGAAGGTACGGCTATAAGTTTATACCAAGAAGCCGACTTAAAACTAATCCAAAAACTTGAAGATAAAGGTCTTTCATTCCAATATGTGGATGTTAAAAATGGCGAATGGACGAAAGCTAAATCATGGAATGACCGTCAATTAAGAAAGAATACAACCACTGATCTTGAAAAAGAAGCTTGGAAAAGGGTTCCGAAAGTTAAAAAAGTAAAACCCGGCTATAAGAAAAAACTAAAAAAGCAGCAAGTCTCTATAAAAAAACAATTGCAAAAAAATACGAAGCATAAAAAATAGAAATAAACAGAGATGAAATGAAGAGGGAGAGTGTATCAATATTGTTAAAAATTGGATCACATGTATCAATGAATGGTAAAAAAATGTTATTAGGTTCAAGTGAAGAAGCTACATCCTATGGAGCAAATACCTTTATGATTTATACAGGTGCACCCCAAAATACGCGAAGGAAACCAATAGAAGAGTTGAATATTGAGGCTGGTCGAGAACATATGGAAAAGAATGGTCTCACTGATATCATCGTACATGCGCCTTATATTATAAATATTGGAAATACGACAAAACCAGCAACTTTTGAACTTGGTGTTAACTTCTTAAGAAGTGAAATCGAACGTACAGAGGCTATTGGAGCGAAACAAATTGTTCTACACCCCGGTGCACATGTAGGAGCGGGGGTTGATAATGGAATTAAAAAGATCATCGAGGGGTTAAATGAGGTTCTTGAAAAAAATAATGATGTAGAGATTGCTTTAGAAACTATGGCCGGTAAAGGAACTGAAATTGGACGTACATTCGATGAAATTGCTCAAATTATCGATGGGGTTACCTTGAATGAAAAATTATCCGTTTGTATGGATACTTGTCATATTCACGACGCCGGATATGATATTGTAAATGATTTTGATGGGGTTTTAAATGAATTTGATAAAATCATCGGTGTGGAAAGAATAAAAGTTGTACATGTAAATGATAGTAAAAATGAGAAAGGAGCTCATAAAGACCGCCATGAAAATATTGGTTTCGGCCATATTGGATTTAAAGCGTTACATGATATTATCCACCACCCCCAGTTTCAAGAGTTGCCTAAAATATTAGAAACTCCGTATGTTGGTGAAGATAAGAAAAATAAAAAGGCTCCATATCGATTTGAAATTGAAATGATTAAAAATGGCCATTTTGAAGAAAACTTGAAGGAAAAAATACAAAATAGTTAATAAAAATAGGGGTAACCTAAGGTTAGCCCTATTTTTATTCAAATAAATATTCTAATCCATAAGACTTAATAAGTTCATTAAGTAATTTTCTTGCTGCCCTTGCTGTTTCTATATCAGTAATATTTGCTAATTCCCTAAACATCGTTTCTCGATCATCGTGTTTAAATGGATCACCATTATAATGTTTTAAATAGTGGGATATCTGCTTAGCCTGTTCCTTTGAAATAGAGAAACCGTACTGATGAGAGTGATCTAATAAATCGTTATAACTTATTTGTTTAAGCTTCCTCCGTACTAATTCTTTGATGATAATGGACATTTTCGTACCTCCTTTAAAAAGAACCTGTTGTACTATATATGCATTCATTAAGATAAAATAAACTTGTATTATGAAATAAAACTACCTTTTAACTATGTTTCCACAAACTAACATTATAAACTTGAGGGGATTCCATACACTATAAATGCACCTCGACTAAAAAAGGAGGTCATTACCCATGGCGGATTATAAAGATATAGAAAATGCTCCAAGACGCGGTGAAGAGGCTAAAAATCAGGATTTTGTTGAAATAGAACCTGATAGCTCTAGAAATGAGGAATTTGCTGCAGAGTTTACAGCCGATGATTATGCTGTAAATGATAATGACGATGCTGATGTAAATAGTATGTATGGATGGATTGGTCTAGCTTTATCGATTATTTCCTTCTTTGTTTGGCCAATCGTTCTAGGTGCAGCAGGTATCATTTTAGGGTTTGTCTCTAGAGCCCGTGGTGCTGATACTTTAGGAAATATTGCAATTGCTGCAGGAGCAATTTCTATATTAGTAACCTTATTTATATTGCCTTTCGTTTAGATTAAAAATGGAGACTAAATACAGTCTCCATTTTTATTTATATAGCGGAAAATAATAGTAATTCTCTGGCTCCATGGAATTTGGATCTATATTGGGATTCAATTCTTGAAAATCATTTATAATTTTTTCAAAAGGTACTTTTATTTTTCCTTCATTTAAATCTTTAATAATAGATAATACAGTGTCCCCCCATTCAACTTTTACTTTTATTATCGTGTATTGACTATCCTTTGTTATAAAAGTTTCTATATCTTGGTACTGATTAATCATATCATCTCCTAACGATAAATCTTTATATATACTTGCTACTAGCAGTATAATGAACATATATAGAATTAATCGTTTGGAAAAGGACATATTTAATTTCTCCTTTTTTAATACCTAAGAAAACTGTTTTTCGTTGTCTGCCTGAGAGCTTGGATTTTTAAAATGAAACTTAATCTCAATTTTTTCGTATAATAAATATAAAGGAGGGGTGTAATTGGAAATTTTTGAATTAGTATGGATTGGCTTTGTTTTAACAGGTATAGGGTCATTGTTTTTAATCGGTGAAGTGTTAGTAAATGCTAGAGGAATTTTTGGTTTATTGGGAATTGGTTTTATTACCATTTATTTTGGTGCGTATGTTGTAGAAACAAGTTTCTTTATAATTATGCTTATTTTATACTTTTTAGGACTAATACTAATCATTATTGATGGAAAAATTCTAAATGATGGTACATTAGCGACTATTGGTGTAGCCATTATGCTAGTTTCCGTTGCTTTAGTAGCACCTTCATTTACCTCGGGGTTGTACGCTGTACTTGGAGTAATTTTAGGTACTGCAGGCTCTTTTTTATTCTTAAAAGTCTTTAAGAAGCGGGAAATGTGGACAAAAATAGCTTTAAAGGATCAATTAACAAGTGAGGAAGGATATAACTCCTTGAACAAGGAATATGAAAAACTTTTAGGTCAAAGTGGAATCACCAAAACAGATTTACGCCCTGTTGGAACAATCGAAGTAAATAAAAAGGATTATAGCGCGGTATCTAACGGACAATGGATCGAGAAAAATACCCATATACAAGTAATTCAGGTTGATGGGACAAAAATATTAGTTGAAAAAATCAAATCGTAACAACGTAAAAGACTGTAAGTTAAGAGTCCTAAAGAGAAGTGTATTTGGGATCTTGACATAACAGTCTTTTTTATTGTTATTTTTGAAGGTAGAGTAATAATTCGTTTTTGTTGATGATTGTAAATTTAATGTAAAATTATGACGAAATATCTTTACAAGGAATTAACCTAACCTTAAGATAGAGTAGGGTTTTTTAATTAATGATAATCGGATGAAAGGATGTAATATCATTGGATGTAGATATTCAGACACTACTCTTTGAATTTTTTGGTGGACTTGGGATCTTCCTTTTAGGTATTAAATTTATGGGAGATGGTTTACAAAAGTCTGCAGGTGATCGATTAAGAGATATACTTGATCGATTTACAAGTAATCCTTTCCTTGGCGTGCTTGCCGGAATGGTTGTAACGATGTTAATTCAAAGTAGTTCAGGTACGACCGTATTAACAGTAGGGCTTGTTAATGCAGGTTTTATGACATTAAGACAAGCAATTGGTGTTATTATGGGAGCGAATATTGGAACAACTATTACCGCTTTTATTATTGGTATTGATATTGGTGAATATGCTTTACCAATTCTTGCAGTAGGTGCATTTTTAATCTTTTTCTTTAAGAAACCAATTATTACTGCACTAGGACAAGCTCTTTTTGGTTTTGGTGCTTTGTTTTATGGCTTAGAGTTAATGAGTAGTGGTATGAAACCCTTACGTTCACTTGAGGCTTTTCATGAATTAACAGTAAGTATGAGTGATAATCCAATTCTTGGTGTTATCATCGGAACAGTCTTTACATTAATCGTACAAAGCTCAAGTGCAACGGTTGGTATTTTACAAGGACTATTTTCTGAAGGAGCTATAGCTTTAGACGCAGCTATTCCTGTTTTATTTGGTGATAATATTGGAACAACAATTACTGCGGTGTTAGCAGCAATCGGCGCTTCTGTTGCGGCAAGACGAGCAGCGTTGACTCACGTAATTTTTAATGTGATGGGTTCTATTATTTTTCTTATATTATTAATTCCATTTGTAGCTTTTGTATCATTCTTACAGACAAAATTAAATTTGAATCCAGAAATGACGATTGCATTTGCACACGGAAGCTTTAATGTTATGAACACGATTATACAATTTCCGTTTATAGCTGGATTGGCATGGATTGTTACGAAAATAATCCCGGGTAAAGATACGACTATTGAATATAAACCAAAATTCTTGGATCCGATTTTCATTGAGAGATCTTCTGCTTTAGCTTTAGATCAAGCGAAAAAGGAAATAGCCCGAATGGGAGAATATGCTTGTAAAGGTCTAGAAGAATCCAATCGATATTTAACTACAAGTTCTCAAAAACATTCAGATATGGCTATGCAAATTGAGGGAGCCATAAATAACCTAGATCGTAATATTACAGAATATTTAGTGACGGTATCAGGAAGATCTCTATCTGAACAGGAAAGTGAAAAACATACAGCATTAATGAACTCCGTCCGTGATATTGAACGAATAGGGGATCACTTTGAAAATTTAATTGAGTTGGTGGATTACAAAATTTCTAATAAAGTCCAAATTTCAGATAAGGCGATGGGTGAGTTAAACACTATGTTTGACTTAACTAATATGACTGTTAAACAAGCTGTAGATGCTTTAAGTGAGTCTGATAGAGAGAAAGCCTTAGAAGTTGTTCAACGAGAAGAAGAAATTGATAAGATGGAAAGAGATTATCGTAAGCGACATATTATTCGTATGAATGAAGGGCTTTGCAGTGGTTCAGCAGGTATAGTATTTGTTGATATCATAAGTAATTTAGAGCGTATTGGTGACCACGCAGTGAACATTGCTGAGTATGTTTTAGGTCATCATGATTAAAATAAAAGAGAAGGGATAAAACCTTCTCTTTTTTAATTGCAAATAAGAATAAAAGGTGATATTATAATAGACGTTGTTTATGTTTGTCGAGATTAATAAATAGTGTTGACAAACGAAAAAATACATGGTAAATTTTATATCGTTGTTAAATATTAACATTTCACTATTCCACAGTAGCTCAGTGGTAGAGCAATCGGCTGTTAACCGATCGGTCGTAGGTTCGAATCCTACCTGTGGAGCC
>NZ_JAHHXM010000029.1 GCF_019037185.1 Oceanobacillus caeni | reverse complement strand
GACTTGCATGTATTAGGCACGCCGCCAGCGTTCGTCCTGAGCCAAGATCAAACTCTCCAAAAAAGTTTGTTTCAAATAAATAAAATTCATTTGAAGTTCTTAGCTTTTAGAGGAAAAACCTCTATTTTTTAAAAGAAAAACGAGTTTCCTTTTTCTTAACATACTGGTTGTTTAATTCAGTTTTCAAAGAGCAACTTTTAAAGTATAGCATGATAACCAACTAATGTCAAACACTATTTATTAAGCAGAATTAATAGGTCACTCATACTAGGTAATATATCTTATCACTTTGTCGAAAAAAAGTCAATAGCTTAAAACTTTTATATTTTTACTGTTTATTATGAAGTATTTAGTCGCTCAAAGTGACTGTAAAACAATAATACTATTCCCCTTAAATAAAGTCAATAGAGAAAACTTCCATCAATGAGGGCTTTACTTCATCCCCCACTGATAGTCAGTTGTACTTATCGAACTTTTACGGGCAGTTATCTCCCATCTACCTTCTTTGTTCCCCAGAAGCTTAAGGTGGAGTCTTACCGCTCGTTTAGGTGGAATAAATTTATACTGGTAAAAACAACAAATTATATTATAAAAAGACCATGTGTATAGGATTGTAAATCTAAGCACAATCTAATATAAGAATAAATACTCCTGCCAATAATTGCTGACAAAGATTTAAAGTAGGGGATTCTAACTTTTAAGCATTAATGAACACTAAACGATAGCGTAGTTGACACAGTGGTGTACCGTAAACACCCACCCTCACTATCCATTGGTCTTATCTTTATGCCTTTGGGACTACTTTTCAGCTTTTCACACATTTATGTGGCTCAGCCGACATGTTTGACTAACATAACATTTTACGTGGCAAATCAACGATTCTCGCCACAACCTAGCATGTTTAATTTTCAATGATCATTTTTCAAAAATATATCACCACACCAACCGTGTTCATCAATATAAAAAGACGATTCACCCCCATGTACTCATAGTTACACCCTACACATTCCTTGAGGATGGGGTCCTCTCACCTAATTATGATAGAAAGAGGAGAACTGAAATGACATTCTTAAAGTTAGTATTAATCACGATGTTAACCATTCAACCAACCTTTACTGCTAATGGATTAGCAAAAGAAAAGGATGCCGTGCTTATAAACACATATCAAGCGGATGTTACTGGTGATGGTCTATTAGAGGATATCGATTTAATGGGAGTTCCATTTTCCCAAGATGGAGACTATTATCATAATATATGGGCCGAAATTAGAAGTAAAGACCAGGATGACGAAAGATGGAGAGTTGACTATGGCGATGGCTATGAACCACAGATTCAGTTTATTGACGCAAACCATGATAATGTGCAAGATATTTTGTACCAGAGTTCTTCTAACAAAAAAGGGCTAGGTAAACAAAAACTGCATACCTTTGCTTCCAATAAACAATTAGAGATTTCGCTTCCTAAACTTAAATATATTTCTGGTAAATTTATAGATGATTACAAAGCAGATCTTAAAATAACTCCTAATGCAAAACCAATACAAATAAATCTACAAAACCGTTCAGATGCTTATATTCAGTCCGGTGTATATGGTAAAGACGGTAAATTAAAAAAATCTAAATCATTATTATTAAACACTCCAGACTACTATGTGCCTGTAAAATTAACAGATAATAAGGGCTATGGTTTACGTAGCTATAAGCAGGTAGGTGGTATTTCTAACGAAGATCATTTAGGTACAATAGAATCCTTATGGTATTATACTGACGGAAAATGGGTAGTCTTACAAACGGAATGGAAAGATTCAAATCGTTAACTTTTCGTTCGATTAACTTTGCTCGAATACTCCATTGTACTTATATGGAAAATATGTAAAATACTTCCCCGCCTACTAAGAAAAATAAAAAGGATTCCTTCCCAAATGGAAGAAATCCTTTTTATTTTATTAGTTAGCTACAATGTTAACTAGCTTTCCAGGAACTACGATTACTTTTCGAATTGTTTTTCCTTCTAGCCATTTTTGGATTGTTTCATCTTCAAGTGCTTGTTTTTCAAGATCATCTTTAGAAATATCTTTAGAAACTTGGATCTTAGAACGAACTTTCCCCATTACTTGAAGTGCGACCTCTACCTCTTCCTCTACCAATTTAGACTCATCATAGGTAGGCCACTCTGCATAAGCAATAGTATCATTATTACCTAATTTCTCCCATAGTTCTTCTGTTATATGCGGTGCGATTGGTGAAAGAAGCTTGATAAAACCTTCCACATATTTTTTGGGCAATTTATCCGCTTTATATCCCTCGTTAACGAAAACCATCATTTGTGAAATGGCAGTATTAAAATGTAAATTTTCAAAGTCTACTGTCACTTTTTTTACAGTTTCATTATAGACTTTATCTAAGTTAACATTACTTTCATCATCCACAATTTTCTCTGATAATGTACCATCATCATTTACAAATAAACGCCATACCCGATCTAAGAAACGTCTTGCTCCATCCAAACCATTTGTAGACCACGCTACAGAAGCATCCAACGGCCCCATAAACATTTCATATAATCTTAATGTGTCTGCTCCATGGGAACCTACGATATCATCTGGGTTAACTACATTTCCTTTTGATTTACTCATTTTTTCGTTTCCTTCACCAAGGATCATTCCTTGGTTATATAACTTCTGGAAAGGTTCTTTAGTAGGTACCACACCAATATCATAAAGGAATTTATGCCAGAAACGAGCATATAGTAAATGAAGCACAGCATGTTCCGCTCCGCCAATGTAAACATCTACTGGCATCCATTGTTTTAGAGCCTCGTAGTCAGCTAATTTTTCTGAGTTATTAGGGTCAATGTATCGTAAGAAGTACCATGAACTTCCAGCCCACTGTGGCATTGTATTCGTTTCACGTCTACCTTTTTTACCTGTTTCTGGATCAACTACATTGACCCACTCTTCATTATTAGCAAGTGGAGATTCTCCAGTTCCTGATGGTTTAATTTCGGACATTTTCGGTAATTCCAATGGTAATTCTTCTTCCGGAACAGCTGTCGTTGTCCCATCTTCCCAATGAATAATAGGAATTGGTTCACCCCAGTAACGTTGTCTAGCAAATAACCAATCACGTAGACGATACGTTATTTTCTTTTCACCTTTACCATTTTCCTCCAGCCATTCAATTGCTTTTGTAATCGCTTCGTCTTGATGTAACCCATTCAAGAAATCAGAATTCACATGTTCTCCATCACCAGTGTATACTTCTTTTGTGATGTCGCCTCCAGCAACTACTTCTATTATTGGCAGATCAAATTTTTTGGCAAAATCGTAGTCTCGTTCATCATGAGCTGGAACCGCCATAATAGCACCTGTACCATAAGACATTAATACATAATCCGCTACCCATATAGGAATTTTTTTATTATTCACTGGATTAATCGCATATGCACCGGTAAAAACACCAGTCTTGTCTTTAGCTAAATCTGTTCGTTCTAAATCTGATTTTTTTTGAACTTCTTCTAAATACGCTTCAACCTGCTCTTTTTGTTCGGTTGTAGTGATTTCTTTAACATATGGATGCTCTGGTGCTAGTACAGCATATGTTGCTCCGAACAATGTATCCGGTCGAGTAGTAAATACAACAAAATCTTTTTCAGTATGACCATCAATCTTAAATGTTACTTCGGCACCTTCCGATTTTCCAATCCAATTGCGTTGCATTTCTTTTAGACTTTCCGGCCAATCTAGATCATCCAAGTCTTCCAATAAACGGTCAGCATAAGCGGTGATTCGAAGCATCCACTGTTTCATCGGCTTACGAATAACTGGGTGTCCACCTCGTTCACTTTTACCATCAATCACTTCTTCATTTGCAAGTACCGTTCCTAGAGCTGGACACCAGTTTACTGGTACTTCATCGATATAAGCGAGACCCTTTTCGTATAATTTAAGGAAAATCCACTGAGTCCATTTATAATAGTTGGGATCTGTCGTATTAATTTCTCGATCCCAATCATAAGAGAAACCAAGTTCTTGAATTTGTCGCTTAAATGTTTGAATGTTCTTCTCTGTGAATTCTGCTGGGCTATTTCCAGTGTCAATCGCATATTGCTCAGCTGGAAGCCCAAACGCGTCCCACCCCATCGGATGAAGTACTTCATACCCTTGCATACG
Source organism: Oceanobacillus caeni (assembly GCF_019037185.1). GTDB lineage: Bacteria > Bacillota > Bacilli > Bacillales > Amphibacillaceae > Oceanobacillus > Oceanobacillus caeni. The sequence goes on along the minus strand of NZ_JAHHXM010000029.1, from coordinate 33,687 downwards.
CTTCATTCGTGATAATATGTCTGTCGCTGTATATCCTTCAGGGTGTCCTACATGAAGTCCAGCTCCCGATGGATACGGAAACATATCTAATGCATAAAACTTTTCTTTTTTAGAATATGTATCTGTTTTAAATGTTTTATTTTCTTCCCAATAGGTTTGCCATTTCTTTTCAATGGTCCGATGATCAAAACTCAAAATCCATTCCTCCTTATATATACAATAAAAAAAGCCACTCATCCCTTAAATCAGGGACGAGAAGCTCGGCTTTCCCGCGGTACCACCCAAATTAACGTATAAATGGTTTAACGTTCACTTTAGTCTTTAACGCAGAGTTACGGCAGGGACTACTACTTCATTCGCACCCACAACAAAGAAGGCGAGTTCATAAAGTTTTAAGCGATAGTTTTCACCAACCACTACCTCTCTACGCCTTAAAAACAGTTACTACTAATCCTTCTTTTAGAGGTAGTTCAAAAAGTCCGGTAAAAATGACACTTCGAATTTCTTCGTTGGCTTGCTTTTCCGTTCCTCACGTATTAATTGCATACGTTCCGGTACTCAAAGCTTCGCCGCCTCGAACTTCTCGGTCCTTTTTATCCTCTTTTTTGAACACACTCTTTTAGTTATTGTCATATTATATCGAAATTATAAAGAATACTACCATCTTTGTCAATACATTCAAAATATATACTTTTATGCTAAAATATATGGTAGTTTTTATTAGGAATCGAAATTAATGAGTTACGGTGAGGTGATTATATGTTAAAAGGAGTTCTTCAATTTTCTCATCATTTATTAGAAGAATCCGTTAACGTTGGCGAATTAGTGATTGACGCAACATGTGGGAATGGAAATGATACGATTTTTTTGAGTGAAATAGTTGGAAAAAATGGCCATGTCCTTGCTTTCGATATTCAGGAAAAGGCTATTGTATCTACTAGAGAAACATTAATAAATAATGGAATCTCTAATGTCTCCCTTATTCATGATAGTCACGCTAATTTGGAGGACTATTTATCGAAAGAAGAAAATCAAACAATAGGTGGTGCTATTTTTAATCTTGGCTATTTACCTAGAAGTGATAAAAAGATTATAACAAAACCAGAATCAACCATTACAGCTATTGATACTATTTTAAATCGTTTAAAACAAAATGGTCTTATGGTTTTAGTCGTTTATCACGGACATGACGGTGGCAAAGAAGAAAAAGAGGCGATATTGAAACACGTTATTAGACTGGATCAGAAAGAATATAACGTTTTACAATACGGTTTTATTAATCAAAAAAACTCCCCTCCATTTATTATTGCAATACAGAAAAAATGAGATGTTATGTTACATCTCATTTTCTATATTTCCCCATTTAGTTATCCCACTTGATGATTTTTGTTAAATCTATAGTACATTTTTGTATTCCAATGAAAGAACCGTGCTGTCATTCCGCTATAATCTAACAATGTTTTTTTTATTTTTTCTTCATCTTGCAATGTCTTTATCTTATCGTCTCCTAAATAGAGTCCAACTAATCCACGGTATACCATTTTATGGAATGATAAATGAGGTAAGGTTTGAATTTTTTCATCTGTTTGTTTTATAAAATATACAAGACGTTCCTTCAACTCTTGCTCATTTTCATAAAAACTACAAAAGTTTAAATCCCCTTCCTCTTGATCTTCCTTTTGATCAATATAATAATCTAATAAAATATGTAACCCTTGCATATACGGAAAATAACTATGATAAATTTCTTCAGCTAATTCCTTTGTCATACAATCTGATAAAGCATAGGAAATAAGGCAAAATATCCCTAACGTTGAACCTGTTGCAGCAGCAAATTCATACCACCTTAGTGTAGGTGTTTTTTCTCTATTTTCATTAAACCATGTAGTAAGTCTTGGTATACGTTCATTCACCTTTACATGTTTATGTATTTGTAATGCTTGATACATTGTCTCCAAATCCTCTAATTGTACATTTATTAAAATAGGCTCTTCTACTTTAGCTAGAACATCCTGGCATGTACGCACAAGGTCTTTTAAATAACTTCCATCATCTTGTTCTTTTCGCAATTGATAATAATTCTTACAGTCATTCTCGGGAGATAAGGCATCTTCCATTGCCTTATGCAAAAGTTCAAAATCATCCGGATCAAGCGAGGTACTTCGATCACATAGATTATCAAGGTAGTCACTAATGGTTTGATAAGCGACTATAAATCGAAGAGCCTCTTTCCATTTATCTTTGGCAAGAAGCGAAAAAACCGCTCCGCCAAGGCAATGAAATTGTTTAGAATGAATACTATTAAGTGCTTGTGTTCTTAACTCTTTATTCGGAATTTGCTCTGCCTTTGCTTCCCATTTTTGTAACTCCGCATTTACAGCTGGAAATATTTTCAGAAACACAATGGTCATTAATCTTAATGAATTTGTTGGTATGCGAGACATTACATTTCCTCCGTTCACTTTTCCATTCATTCTTTGTTATACTTATTATATCAACATGGACAAACAAAATAAAAATAATAACTTATGGGGGAAAGTTTATGATTGGAGAATATATGGGGAGTAAACCAAACATCCATGATTCAGCATTTATTGCTAGTGATGCTGTCATTGTTGGTGATGTTACAATTGATAAGGAATCTAATATATGGTTTAAAACAGTAATCAGGGGAGATGTTGCACCAACCTATATTGGTAAACGGGTAAGTATTCAAGATTTATCCATGCTACATCAGAGCCCTAATAATCCCTTAATTGTTGAAGATGATGTTACGGTCGGCCATCAAGTAACATTACATTCCGCGATTGTTCGAAAAAATGCTCTAATTGGAATGGGTTCTATTATTCTAGATAAAGCAGAGATTGGTGAAAGTGCGTTTGTAGGTGCGGGTAGCCTTGTTCCACCTGGAAAAAAGATTCCACCCCATACTCTCGTTATGGGACGCCCTGCGAAAGTTGTCCGCAAATTAACGGAAGAAGATTACCAAGAGATGGAACGCGTTAGAAAATCTTATGTAGATAAAGGAAAATATTATAAAAACCACACCAATCTTTAAAAAATTGTTCAAAGAAAAGTTGGTACAATTTCTATAAAACAGGCACTTACTATCCATTTGATAGAAGTGCCTGTTTTTCATTTATGCTCCTACTAACTCAGAGCCTTTCTTATTATTCTTATCTATTGTAAAGTTGTCAAAGTCATATTTATGTTCCACAAATATTTGATGCCATAGCATAAACATAAGGACTGTCCAGATTTTTCTACTATAATCCCCATTACCTTTACAATGGGAATCAAGTAAATCTAGTACATATTTCTTATTAAGGAGATAGTCCGTTTCACTTTCGGCAATAAGTTGTTTTGCCCAGCCATTTAGTTCCTTTTTAAGCCAATGGCGAATTGGAACAGGAAATCCTAATTTTTTACGATCTAAGACATGTTCAGGAATGATTCCTTTTGCAGCTTCTCTAAGGATACTCTTTGTTGTACCATTTGCAATTTTTAAGTCTACAGGAATACCGCTAGCAACACGAAAGACCTCTTTATCTAAGAAAGGAACACGTAGCTCTAATGAATTAGCCATTGTCACCCTGTCTGCTTTTAATAGAATATCACCACGTAGCCAAGTATGAATGTCTATATACTGCATTTGGTTCACTAATGGATAATCCTTTACAAAATCATACAACCCATCTGTGATTTGTTGATAATTGTTATTTTCTATATAATGAGTCAAAAGTTCACGTTTCTCATTCTCTTCAAACATCTTTGCATTTCCTATATAACGTTCCCTAAGCGGGGTTATCCCACGTTCCAAGAAGCTTTTCCCCTTCATACCTTCTGGGAGTGCTTTTGCTACATTGGCTAATAATCCCTTTATTGGCCGAGGAATGGCATTAAATATTTTAAGAGATTCTGGTTCTCGATATATATTATATCCACCAAATAATTCGTCAGAACCTTCACCAGAAAGGGCAACCTTTACATGTTTTCTAGCTTCTCTAGCAACAAAGTATAATGGTACACAAGCTGGGTCAGCCAATGGGTCATCCATATGCCACATAATTTTAGGTAAATTTTCTACGTACTCTTCAGGAGTAATGGTGTAAGAAATATTTTCTACTTTTAATTTATCAGCTGTTTCTTTAGCAACATCTACTTCTGAGAAGCCATCTCTTTGAAAACCAACAGAAAAAGTTTTGATATTTGGATTAAATTCCTTAGCAATGGAAACAATAAGAGTAGAATCAATACCACCGGATAAAAATGATCCTACAGGTACATCACTTCGCATATGAACTTTTACAGAATCATACATAACTTCTTGAATTTGATTTATCCAATCTTTTTTATCTTTATTAAAAATAGGTTGGAAGGTTGCATGCCAATATCTAGTAAATGTTATATCTTCGCCTATTTTTTTAACAAAATAATGTCCTGGTTCTACCTTTTCAATCCCTTGAGCCAATGTCATTGGTTCTGGCGCATATTGAAAGCTTAAATAGTGCTGTAATGCATCAACATTTACTTCTTCTTTTTCAAGCATTAGTCCAAGACTTTTTTTCTCCGAAGCAAAAGCAATTCCGTCTTCCGTACGATAATAATATAATGGCTTAATTCCAAATGGATCTCGTGCACCATATAGTGTCTTATCATCTTTATCCCACACTAGAATAGAGTACATTCCTCTTAAATATTGAAATGCATCTTCTTTGTATTTAGAAAATAAAGCGGCAATCACTTCTGTATCAGATTCTGTTGAAAATGAATAACCATCTTGTTTTAATTCGTCACGAAGTTCTACATAATTATAGATTTCTCCATTAAAAACAAGCCAAATTTTATCATTATCATAACTTAATGGTTGAACTCCACTTTCAATATCAATTATACTTAAACGCCTAAAACCAAAAGATATGTACTCATCGACAAAATAACCTTCATCATCTGGACCACGATGAGCAATAATATTATTTTTCCTTCTTAATGAATCCATGTCTTTTTCATCTACATCAGTTGGATAATCGTATACCATTCCAATAAAACCACACATGATAGTTACCTCTTTCTATTAAAATAATTCATTAGCAATTACAAAGTAAAGACTGCGTTTCGAATTGGGATAATTCCACTAATTATCTACAGGCTTTTTGTTTAATTTTCTACCAAAGTCTGGAGCACCTTTTTATTGGAATCTTTAATAAGTGATTCGAAATCTAGGATAATTATATCACAAAAAAATCATATTGTAACATAATTGTAATACTTCAGTGATAAAATCAAAAAAACTGCCACATCTCCGTGCTGGCAGCTTTCATGGTGTTACTTTATTTTATTTTATTTTATTAAATCCTTTAATTCATCTACCCTATCCAATTTCTCCCACGGGAACTGAACATCTGTTCTACCAAAATGGCCATATGCCGCTGTGTTTTTAAAGATTGGTTTTCTTAGGTCTAACATATTAATTATCCCTGCAGGCCTTAAATCAAACACTTTACGAACAGCATCCACTAATTTAGTTTCATGTACTGTACCAGTTCCAAATGTATCAATAGATATAGAAACGGGTTCCGCTACACCAATTGCATAAGCTAACTGAACTTCACAAGACTTCGCAAGTCCTGCTGCAACAATATTTTTTGCAACATAACGGGCTGCATAAGCAGCAGAGCGGTCTACTTTTGTGGAATCTTTACCACTAAATGCCCCTCCGCCATGTCTTGCATATCCGCCATACGTATCTACTATAATTTTACGACCAGTTAAACCAACATCGCCTTGTGGTCCCCCAACAACGAATCTACCAGTTGGATTTATAAAATATTTCGTATGGTCATCTAGTAATTCTTTAGGCACTATAGGAAGAATTACTTGTTCTTTCATGTCTTTTTCAATCTGTTCTTGAGATACTTCTGGATGATGTTGAGTAGAAATAACAATAGTGTCAATACGAACCGGATTATTATTTTCATCATATTCGACAGTTACTTGTGTTTTTCCATCTGGACGTAAATAATCTACTATATTTTCTTTACGAATATCTGCTAATCGTTTAGATAATTTATGTGCTAATGAGATTGGTAAAGGCATAAGCTCTTCTGTCTCGTCACAAGCAAAACCAAACATTAATCCTTGGTCTCCCGCTCCAATTGCAGCGATTGCTTCGTCACTCATTTTGCCTTCACGTGCTTCTAGCGCTTTATCTACTCCCATCGCAATATCTGGAGATTGTTCATCTATTGCTGTTAAGACAGCGCAGGTATCTGCATCAAATCCATATTTAGCTCTTGTATAGCCAATCTCTTTCACCGTTTTCCTGACAATTGCAGGAATATCTACATACGTACTAGTAGTAATTTCACCAGCTACTAAAACAAGACCAGTAGTTACTGTAGTCTCACAAGCAACTCTTGCATTGGGATCATTTTTTATAATTTCATCTAAAATGGCATCTGATATTTGATCTGACATTTTATCTGGATGCCCTTCTGTTACAGACTCAGATGTGAATAAACGACGTTTTTCAGCCATAAGGCTCATTCTCTCCTTTAATTGGTGTTACGGAACTCTTTTCATTATTTCGATTAAAGATCTTTGTATATTCTATATATAAAAGCATTGAAGAAACCATTGCTTTTTATATAATAAAGAAGACTTCCATCAGTGGGGATTTTCCTTCATTCCCCACTGTCGTACTTATCGGACCTTTGCGGGTAGTTGATCTCCCGCTTACCTTCTTTGTTCTTCAGAAGCTTGAGGAGGGAGTCTTACTGCCCATTTAGGTGGGATAAAAGGAACTGTTTCTTCTTTAAAAGCAAAAAAATCCCTATCCTACATTGAGGAAAGGGTTCGGTCCTTTCACTCTTATTGTTCAAGGAATGATCCTTGCTTCAGGTAAGCACCTTTTCACAAGCGTGTGAGGTTGCTGGGCTTCATAGGGTCTGTCCCTCCGCCAACTCGGAATAAGAGAGTTTCCGTCCATTGTTATCGTAACGAAATGTGTGAGTAATGTCAATAACTTTTCCTCTACATATGATGGTTGAAGCAAATAAAGAATACTTCCATCATTGGGGGTTTTCCTTCATTCTCCACTGATGGTTAGTCGCACTGATCGGATCTTTACGGGCAGTTGATCTCCCACCTACCTTCTTTGTTTCCTTAGAGGCTTGAGTGGGATAGAAATATTGTAGTTATTTCCGTTAATTTAACAAATAGCAAATTTTACTAAATTGAAACATAAATAGTATGGATTATTTTTGTATATGTGTTATACTAATAATCGAATGTAATGAAAAGTACAATTTTTAGCAGTTAGGAAAGTATAGATTCTTTCTCGTTTGGGGTACCGATTACCCGCCCCACTGTATAAATCTGCTAAGTGCAACTAACGCATTCGCTAAACCTATCCTATAGTGAATGCCAAGTTTTCTAATTATCTTCATCAGTAATTTATTATAAAGCGGGGGATTTTTTTTATGAAAATGGTGGAAAGAACATTATGGAAAGATTTACTTCATCAACATGAAAACATCAAAGAGAATTTATCCGAACCACAATTAGTGGAACGTATATTGGGCAGGGGAGAAGCAGCATTAAGTGAAACTGGGGCGGTTCGAGCAACAACTGGAAAATATACAGGAAGATCCCCTGGTGATAAATTTATTGTTCGTGATGAAGTGTGTGAAGCTACTATTAATTGGGGAGCAGTAAATCAACCCATTGAAGAGAAGTATTTTGATAGTCTATATGAGAAAGTGATTGATTATTTAAAAGAAAAAGATGAAATTTATTCTTTCAAAGGATTTGCTGGAGCAGATAAAAAATATCGCTTACCAATTCAAGTAATTAATGAATTTGCATGGCACAATCTATTTTCTCGTCAATTATTCATTAAGCCACAACAAGACGAATTAGAGAACCATCAAAGTGAATTCACTGTTATTTCTGCACCTAATTTTAAAGCTGACCCTAGTGTTGATGGAACAAATTCCGAAACCTTTATCATTATTTCTTTTAAAAAGAGAATTGTTCTTATTGGTGGAACGGAGTATGCCGGAGAGATTAAGAAATCTATATTCTCTGTTATGAACTACCTTCTTCCACAACAGGATGTATTATCCATGCATTGCTCTGCTAACGTAGGTAAAGAAGGTGACGTTGCTTTATTCTTTGGTCTGTCTGGTACAGGTAAGACTACGCTTTCTGCGGATCCGTACCGCCGATTAATTGGGGATGATGAACATGGTTGGAGTCCGAATGGGGTATTTAATATAGAAGGTGGCTGTTATGCAAAATGTATTAACCTCTCAGAAGAAAAAGAGCCACAAATATACAACGCGATTCGCTTCGGATCTGTACTCGAGAATGTAATATTAGATGAAAATACAAGAACACCAGAATATGACGATACCTCTCTTACTGAGAATACTAGGGCAGCGTATTCTTTAGAGAATATCGATAATATTGTTACACCAAGTGTTGCGGGCCATCCAAATGCAATTATTTTCCTAACAGCTGATGCTTCCGGCACGTTACCACCTATTAGTAAATTAACGAAAGAGCAAGCTATGTATCATTTCTTAAGTGGATATACTAGTAAACTTGCTGGTACAGAACGTGGTGTGACAGAACCGCAAGCAACTTTCTCAGCGTGCTTTGGTTCCCCATTCTTACCATTAGCTCCATCTAAATACGCTGAAATGCTAGGAGATAAAATAGATCAATTCAATGCCAAAGTGTTTTTAGTTAATACTGGCTGGACAGGTGGTTCCTACGGGGTAGGAAACCGTATGAAACTTTCTTATACTCGTGCAATGATTCACTCTGCACTAGAAGGTGAACTTAATAATGTAGAAACCGTTCAAGATGAAGTATTCGGATTAAATATTCCACTTCATATTCCTGGGGTTCCTGATGAAGTGTTAGTTCCAAAACAAACTTGGGGTGATAAAGCAGCTTATGACAAAGCGGCAAAAGAATTAGCTTTGAAATTCCACGAAAACTTCAAGAAATTCACTCATGCATCCGATGAAATTAAGAATGCGGGTCCACTATTTAAATAATAAAATTCAAAAAGTCGGTCTCTTTTAGGAGATCGGCTTTTTTCGTTTGAAAAAAACTTTAAATCAATAGGCAATCACACAATTTTCTCCTAGGCATAAACTGTGGAAGGAAGATAATTTAAATGAAAGGGTCGAGAACTATGAGAAAGATTAAAGGCTTTATTTTGTTGTCCATCGGTTTACTTATCTTTCTTTCGGCTTGTGGTACAGGTGGAACATCCAAAATCAGTATCGGTGAAGTAACGAGATCTGTTTTCTATACACCTATGTATGTAGCGGTAGAAGAAGGTTTTTTTGAAGAAGAAGGTCTAGAAATTGACCTGCAAACTACATGGGGCGGAGACACGACTATGACCACGTTATTATCTGATGGAATCGATATAGCTTTAGTGGGTGCCGAAACGTCCATTTATGTATATGCACAAGATTCAAAGGATTATGCGATTAACTTTGCCCAACTCACACAAACAGATGGTACATTTTTAGTAGCAAAAGAGGTAAAACCTGACTTTACGTGGGAAGATTTAAGAGGAGAAAACTTTCTCGGACAGCGAGTTGGTGGAATGCCTCAGATGGTTGGAGAATATGTGTTAAAAAAACACGGTGTGGATCCGCATGCAGACGTTAATTTAGACCAAAGTGTCGATTTTGCAAACATACCAAGTGCTTTTGCTTCTGGTGATTACGAGTATGTACAGTTATTTGAACCAACAGCAAGTGTTTTTGAACGGGAAGGAACCGGACATATTGTAGCTTCCTTTGGTGAAGAATCTGGCACTGTCCCTTATACAGGATTCATGGCTAAGCAAAGTTATATGGACAAAAATGAAGAAACGGTATTAAAATTCACGAAAGCATTGTATAAAGCTCAGGCCTGGGTCCAAGAAACAGATGCAATGACCCTCGCAGAAATTGTTTCGCCATATTTTGAAGATACCGATATCGAATTATTAGCTTCATCTATTGAACGTTATAAAAACCAAGATTCTTTTGCAACAGACCCACTTTTGGATAAAGAAGAATGGGAACAACTGAAAACAATTATGGACGAAGCAGGTGAGCTACCCGAAGATGTCCCTTATGAAGAGTTGGTGAATACGGAATTTGCGGAAAAAGTAATAAACGACTAAGGAGGAAATTAGCGTGTCATTTCTAACATTGGATCATGTATCACACCACTACTTTTCTAAAGACGGCTATACTAAAGCACTTCATGACATATCATTTTCCTTAAAGGAAGGTGAGTTTGTTTCCTTGCTTGGACCGAGTGGTTGTGGAAAATCAACCATACTATCCATTATAGCTGGCATTATGAAACAAACACAAGGTAAAGTCCTACTTGAAAATAAAGATATTCAAGAATCAGCACTTGCTATTGGATACATGTTGCAACAAGATTATCTCTTCCCGTGGAAAAATATTATTGACAACGTGTTGCTCGGTCCTAAAATCCATAATAAACCAACAGTTGAATTAAAGGAAACCGCTATTCAACTTTTACAAGAAGTTGGCTTAAAAGGAGTTCAAGATCAATACCCAACTTCATTATCCGGTGGTATGAGACAACGTGTAGCACTTGTTAGAACGCTTATCTATGACCCTAAAATCCTCCTTCTAGATGAGCCATTTTCGGCGTTAGATTACCAAACCAAGCTTAAATTAGAGGATTTAGTTGGCAAACTTCTAAAAAATTATCATAAAACAGCTATTCTTGTTACTCACGATATCGGTGAAGCAATAGCAATGAGTGACCGAATTTTAGTAATGAATGCGAACCCAGGAAGTATTGCTAAAGTATTTGAAGTCCCAATTGAAATTCGTCAAAATCCCCCACTCGACGCTAGAAAACATCCTAAATATCAGCCACTTTTTGATAAAATATGGGAGGAGCTTGACAGTAGAGAAGGTGATAAGAAATGAAAAGCGATCAACAATTATTCGATAGCTATCTGAAGGAAAGAAAAAAGGAAAAGAAAATTGTGTTGATATGGCAATTTTTCATTCTCATCATGTTCTTTGCATTATGGGAAATTGCAAGTCGTTTGTATTGGATTGATCCATTACTATTTAGCTCACCAAGTCGGATTTTCACCTCATTAATAGGTAGATTTGCAAATGGATCAATGTTTTCCCATTTATCAGTAACGTTATTTGAGACTATATTAGGTTTCATCATTGGTACTCTTGGCGGAATTTTACTGGCAACATTACTATGGTCTTTTACACGCTTTTCTAAAATTATGGATCCTTATATAGTGGTACTAAACGCAATGCCTAAAGTTGCGCTGGGGCCAATCATTATCGTAGCGCTTGGACCAGGATATTTATCCATCATAGCAATGGGGTTCCTTGTATCCGTAATTATAACCACCATAAACATCTTCTCGGCTTACAATGAAGTAGATCCAAATTATTCCAAAGTATTAAAAAGCTTCGGTGCAACGAGATGGCAATGTTTTAAAGAAGCTGTATTTCCAGCCACCATGCCAACTATGATCTCAACGCTAAAAGTTAATGTAGGATTATCATGGGTCGGAGTAATTGTTGGTGAATATTTAGTTTCGAAGCAAGGACTCGGTTATTTAATCATTTATGGATTCCAAGTATTTGACTTCACCCTTGTAATGTCTAGCCTTGTGCTTATCGCTATTCTTGCAGCAATCATGTACAAAGTAGTGGAAGGAATAGAAAGATGGTTAATAAAACATGCCCACTGAACAAAAGCGGAAGCGCCCGTTTAGCGACGTACGGACTGGACTGAACCGCAGGAGATAAAGGAAACACGACGAGCGGAGTGAGTCGATGTTGACTTATCGTACGGATGTGAAGGAAGTCTCGCTAGTCGCTGGGCGCTGGAGCTGGATGTTGTCTTCCCTATGACAAGATTTAATAAGCTAAATTTTTCCTATCTTTTAAAAAATACTAACCATCGGTGCAAGGTTTACCTTCTCCACCCTGATGGTTAGTCGCACGTATCGGATCTTTACGGGCAGGTGATCTCCCACCTACCTTCTTTGTTTCCCAAGAGGCTCGGGGTGGGAGTCTTGCTGCCCGTTTAGGTGAGTTAAAAATGATTCTGAATCCATTTTAAGCTAGAATCCAGCACAGAATCTTTCATAATGAAACTATACTCTTTATTCTTTCTAACATCTGAAGGAATTTCAATTAAAAGTACAGGTCCTTCTGTTTCAAAATAATGATTTTGTTCAACTAGGTTTTCTATAGTAGCAAAATACACATTCTTTATCACGTAATCACTTTTACCATCCACATAATATTGACCGACATAACTTATATGTTTCACAATTCCGCCTGTTTCTTCTTTAATTTCACGAATAGCAGCTTCTTGTGCATTTTCTCCTTTTTCAACCTTGCCACCTGGGAACTCTAGCCCTCTTTCTTTATGTCTAGTTAAAAGCCATTGGTCATTATAACGACATATAATCCAAACGTGCTTGGGATTTTTAGAAAATGGATGGTCTTCATAGGAAAAGGTAACTTCATTATTATAAAAATCTCTAAATGTTTTCAAAAACTTCAACTGCCTTTTTTCATAACCTACTAACGATGTGTAATACTACTAATTTTCCAATCCCCATTATAAGTGAATTCTATTTCAATCGTGTAATCCCCATACAAATCCACCTGATTTTTCTGAGTTAGTATTACCTTTGTTTCATTTATTTGATCGATTTTATATTCATTTTTAGCAACAAACCAAGGTGGGGTTTCTGTAGGTACTATATAAAGCCCATCCCCTTTTTCCTTGTAGTAAAAATCAACATACGGCATTGCAACTTCTTTTGTTGTGATTCCTTCAAATTCTTTTAACAATTCCTCTTTAGTATGAAAGTCAATTACTCTTCCATTTATATCTGTTGGTTGTACTAATATATCCATAAACTCATTCGTTAAAAAAACTATATCTTCATGTGTTAATTGTTTATTCTCCATTTTATCTCCTGTTTCCATATACTCAGAAGACAGAGTAAATTGCCGACCTTCAGCTGAAACAGGTAAAAGGTTTTCGTTCGTAATACTCAGAAGAAGCACAATTATCCCCGTGATTAAAACACCTATAAATATAGCTATTTTCTTCATATTGTATCCCCCTTAGCATTATTATTTTTACTATTCCTTTTTATCTAAGGGGTTAAACACAAATGAAGATGCAGGAATCATAAAGAAGACTTCCATAAGTGGGGGGTTCCTTCATCTCTCACTGATGTTAGTCACGCTTATCGTATCTTTACGGGTATTGTTCTTCCCACCTATCTTCTTTATTCTCCAGAAGCTTGGGGCGGGAGACTTACTGCCAATTTAGGTGGGATAAATTAACAGATAAGTCTGTTATTAAACAATAACATATTTTCTCTGTCTTTTACATATCATTTTCATTTAAAATTCCCATACTTTCAATATGCTCACGTGTTTTTTTATTTCCTAATTCATAAAGCATTTGATACACCTCTAGCATATTGGAGTCGTATTTGTCGTTTGAATCATCATGATGATATTCTACAAACGGTAAATGTGCACGAAAAAATGTAACTACTCCAGCATCATGCATATTTTCGAATTTTCTACGTAGATTACTTAACTCTGTTTCCGTAGCACTTATCTCTAAATAACCATTTCGATCATGTGGACGATGTGAAATCTCACCCTCCACCAAGCTTACATAATATTTGTTTTTTTCCATCAGGAACACCTCCTAATACTAATTTGGCTTCCTGTTAGGAAAGTATTCTAAAAGATTGGTTGTTCTCAAAGTAAAGGCCAATTTTTATTATCTCCGCAATTCAAGTAGCTTACTTCTTACTAGTTTATTCGAAGCATTCCTCGGTAATTCTTCTACAAAGTGAATTTCTTTCGGAATTTTATATTTCGCTAATCTTTGTCGCAAAAATGAGAAAACCTCAGATGCCGTTACATCTTTTATCTTTACGACAAAAGCAATTGGAACCTGCCCCCATGTTTCGTCTGCTAAACCTGTTACCCCCACTTCCTTAATTTGTTCCATTCCAGACAATACACTTTCAATCTCGGAAGGATAGATGTTTTCTCCCCCAGAAATGATAAGATCTTTCCTACGATCCACTACATATAAAAATCCATCATCATCTAAATATCCCATATCACCTGTCCTAAGCCAACCATTATGAAAGGATTTTTTATTTGCTTCTTCATTTCTATAATAACCTTTTGTTACCATCGGACCTTTGACGATAATCTCTCCTATAGAGTCTTCATTGCCTCCATCAATTCGAAGCTGCGCTGGAAAAAGGGCTTTTCCCGCTGATCCTAATTTTTTTAAAGCGTCTTGCGGACTTAATGTAACGATTTGTGATGAAGTTTCCGTCATTCCATAGGATTGAAAAACAGGAATTCCCTTTTCTTTCGCTTTTTCTAATAATGGCTTTGGTGCTGGACCACCACCAAGCAACATGCATCGTAATGTATTAGGATAGCGATTGTTCCCTAATTCATTTAATAATTTTTGTACCATAACCGTAACGACAGAAACAATTGTAATACCCTTGGACATGATAGCATCATGAACTTTTTTCACGTCAAATTTCTCTAATACGTAAATAGGCATGCCATAAATTAGGCTTTTTATAGAGGTGGATAGACCACTTACATGAAAAATCGGTAAAGGAATAAGCCACTTATCATCTTTATTCAAGCCTAGATTCAGAGCAGAGCCAATCGCACTCCACCAATGATTACCGTACGTATGGAGTACCCCCTTTGGAAAACCTGTAGTACCAGAGGTATAAATAACTGTAAAAACATCTTCCAAATTAAGCTCCGTTTTTAAAGGTATATTGTATTTTTCTTGCAATACATTTATTTCCGAAAAACTCTTCACCATCGAAACCTGAATTTGGCTTGCACTCATTTTGTACTTATCCGAGGTTAAAACGATAGAAACATTTGCGTCTTTTAATTGAAACTCTAATTCCGGTCGTGAAAGTCTCACATTTAAAAGTACTCCAACCGCTCCTAAATAACTTAACGCATGAATAGCAACAATCATTTCTATGCTATTGCCGGATAAAATTCCGACATGCGTCCCTTCATGTACATTTAGTGCAGCCAATTTCCTAGCAAAACATTGACTAGCTTCTTTTAATTGTTTAAACGTATAAGTTTCCCCGTTCTCTAATTCAATTGCGGTTTGGTTTGGGTTAATGTCAGCTTGTTTCGTCAGCCAATGTGGAATTGTTTCCGACATGATTATGCTCCTTTCTATTAATTAACGATACAAAGGAAAAACCCTCGCTATTACAAGCAAAGGGTTCATCATAGTAATTTTTTTCAATGAATCAAGGAAAACGCGGGAACTTTTTAAAGTTCGGTTTTCTTTTCTCTTTGAAGGCATCTCTACCTTCTTTTGCTTCATCTGTTGTGTAATAAAGCAATGTTGCATCTCCGCCAAGCTGTTGTAAACCAGCTAATCCATCTGTATCTGCATTGAATGATGCTTTTAGGAAACGAATTGCAGTAGGTGATTTTTCTAGAATTTCTTCACACCACTGTAATGTTTCTTCTTCCAATTGTTCAAGTGGTACTACTTTATTTACCATTCCCATTTCGTATGCTTCATCCGCATTATATTGACGACATAAGTACCAAATCTCTCTTGCACGTTTATGACCAATATGACGGGCTAAATAGCCTGCACCATATCCCGCATCAAAGCTACCCACTTTTGGTCCTGTTTGTCCAAAAATGGCATTGTCCGCTGCGATTGTTAAATCACAAACAACGTGAAGGACATGTCCACCACCAATGGCATAACCAGATACCATTGCAATAACTGGTTTTGGAATCGTACGGATTAATCTTTGCAAATCAAGTACGTTTAATCGTGGAACTTGGTCGCTCCCAACATATCCACCATGTCCTCTTACGGTTTGATCTCCACCAGAACAAAATGCTTTATCCCCTTCTCCAGCTAGAATAATTACACCAATTTCAGAATCATCTCTAGCATCCGTAAACGCATCAATCATTTCATTTACCGTAAGCGGTGTAAATGCGTTACGTTTTTCGGGGCGATTAATCGTAACTTTTGCAACTCCATTATATTTTTCATAAATAATTTCTGAATACTCTTTTGACTTCTTCCATTCAGCAGCCATTTTACTCCTCCTTCATCATCTACTATTATGTACCTCTTTTACAAATTCCGTTACTAGTTTATCAAAAATTTGAGGATTTTCCACGTGAACTGCATGTCCTGCATTTTCGCATACTTTAAGCTTACATGAAAAAAATAATTTTTGCATCTTTTTATTAATGCGAACAAATTTCTCATCTTTTCCACCGGTTAATAAGAAAACTGGTAGTTGAATACTCGAAAGATGATTCCACCATGATGGTTGCTTTCCAGTGCCCATGTATCGAAGTGACGACGCTAAACCAAATGCATCCTGATTAAGGCGTTCTTTTCGTATTGCTTTTCTAACCGATTGAGGAAGACTTTTTTGGGTAGCAAAAAGAGGGATATCCTCCCAAAAATCCACAAAAGACTCTATTCCCACTTTTTCTAACTTTTCAGCTAAACGCCCGTCCTTTTCCATTCGATTTGTCCGTTCTTCATTACTTAATAAACCCGGGGACGCACTTTCTAATATTAATGATTGTAATCGCCGAGGATATAGGCACGCATAGGATAACGCTGTTCTACCCCCCATGGAATAACCTAAAAGATGAAAGGAATCTAGCTCTAAAGTTTCAAATATAGTATCTAGGTCTTTACAGCAGTCTTCCATTAAGCGTGGATTTTTCAGTTTCGTTTTTCCATGACCTGGTAAATCTATTGTAATTACTTTTAGCCCTTCCACAGAATGGCAGAAATGATTCCAAGTTTCAGTACTTCCGGTAAACCCATGTAATAACACAACAGGAATCCCTTGACCGTGGATCTCATACCAATAATGACCGTCCTCTAATGAAATGTACACTTCATCATCCCCAACGTTCTATAATTTCTTTCTCAATAACTTTCCAAATTTTTTGATGCCAAACAACATTTTCCGCTCGATCTGTCTTAATTTCAATAACATGTAAGCCTTTTTGATTATGGCTAGTTTGCAATAGTTCTTTTAATTCATCATTTGTATTTGCTATTGCATATTTACCACCATACATAAAAGCGGCATATCTGAAATCTATATCAAGTGGAGTGCCAAATATAGCTTCAAAATGTTTATTATTACTATTGGACTGTGGTAAAAAGGAAAAAATACCTCCACCATTGTTATTGATTAAAAGTATCGTAACATTTAATTGAAAGAACTTAGCGGCTAATAGACCGTTCATGTCATGGTAGAAAGATAGGTCACCAGCAATAATAGTAACGGGCTTTTTCGAAGTTGCGGCACCCATTCCACTTGAAATAAGTCCATCGATACCATTAGCTCCTCTATTCGCCAAGACAGTTATATTTTTTTCTGTATTCAGCATAAAACTGTCAACATCGCGGATAGGCATACTATTCGCAACATAAACATAGCTATCATTTGGAGTAACTTCGAATAGACTACGTACCGCCTCTCCTTCAGTCATTTTTTCTTCCTGACTAGATAGGATATGTTTTTTAGCAATATGGTTCATATTTTTCCATTTTCTTAACCATGATGGATCCATTTTAAAATCAGTTACTTGAAATAGTCTTTCACATAGCTGCGAAGAATTAGCAAAAATAAATTGCGTTCTATTTCCTGTAAATTCCCTGTAACCGGCATGATTTTCCACGACAAACTGTACTGCATCTTTATTTTCCTTCATAAAAAATAAAAAGGGTTTCGATACTGGCATAGCCCCAAAACGAATAATGAAGTCAGGCTTTAGTAAGTCTCGGATAGTTTTATTTTTTAGTATGGCATCGTATCCTTCTATAATATTATCTAGAGGATGATGACCTGAACGAACTTGTGATAATGGATCTGCTAAGACCGGTACTCCCCACTTTAGTGCCAAATTAGCTACTGACTCAGCTAAACGAGGTTCCATTTGTGGACCACATACAATTAAACCTCGTTTTAAATTCTTTAACTGGGTTACAATCGATTTTAAATCACGGGAGCTAAGTTGTTTCTCCCCATCATATACTAATTGATCAATCTGTTTCCAATGTGGTAAACCAATAGGCTCCCATAGTTTATCAATCGCAAAATCTGGTGTTAATGGTTCACGAAACGGAAAATTCAAATGAATAACACCAGGATTCCCCTCATTTGCCGTATAAACTGCACGACTGGCTTTATTACGGACGTATTCTAACATTTCTGGTGTCGCCTCAGGTAACGCCATTTCGTGAAACCATTTCACATAATCACCGTACATTTTAATTTGCTCAATCGCTTGTGGTGCTCCAGTGTCCCGCAGCTCATGCGGACGATCAGCTGTTAATACGATAAGTGGCACCCTGCTATAATATGCTTCTATAATTGCAGGAAAGTAATTTGCTGTGGCTGTTCCAGAAGTACAAACTAGTACAACTGGCTTACTTTGTTCTTTCGCCATTCCCAACGCAAAAAATGCTGCAGAACGTTCATCGACTAAAACCCATTCTTTAATGTCTGGATGTTCCGTGAATGTTAATGCTAGAGGTGTTGACCTTGACCCAGGTGAAATAACTACGTCCGTCACTCCACTTTGTACAATTTCGTCTACAAAATTAGCAGTATATCTCGTTAGTATTTCAATGCGCTCCATTATTTACTTAACCTCCTAAAACAGATAACATCGGCAAAAATTTGATGTTGGTTTCTTCATATTCTTCATCAGGATTGGAGTCTTTTACAACACCACAACCTGCAAATAATGAAGCTTCTGTATCTTTAATTAAAGCTGAACGAATAGCTACAGCAAATTCTCCATTCTGATTACTATCTAGCCATCCAATTGGCGCCCCATACCACCCGCGATCTAAACGTTCATATTCTCTTATAAACTGAAGAGAAGCTTCCTTTGGTGTACCGCCTAGAGCAGGTGTTGGATGAAGTTTCTCAATGATATCAAATAAACTATACTCCTTTTTTAGTGTTGCAGTTACAGGTGTATATAAATGTTGTAAGTTTGTTAAAGGATAAATGATTGGTTCATTAGGCACATCAAGATGTGTACAACAATCTTTTATTGCATTTTTTATCATTTTCACAACAAAATCATGTTCTTCTCGATTCTTTTGATCATGTAATAAACCTTCACTAATTGCTTGATCTTCTTCTTTCGTCTTCCCTCTTGGCGCGGTCCCTGCCAAACATGTAGAAAGTAAATGATCCTTCTCTAATTTGACAAGTCTTTCCGGTGTAGCACCGAGAAAACAATCTTCATCCTTTTCAATAGCAAAAATATAACTGCTTGGATGGGTATCTAATAATTTCTGTAAAATAGATCCTATATTTGCATTTTCATTAAACCGTAAATACATTTCACGAGCTAAAACAATTTTTTCTATATCTGAATGGTTAATTTTTTCTTTAGCTTTCCGAACGGTTTCTTTCCATTCCGTCGGTTCTATTTCTTTTTTTTCTGTAATTGTTAACATTTGCTTTTCTATGCTTGCCTTTTGAAAAAGTGAGTTTTCCAAATCCCTCCATTCATTGGCAAGTTGACGGGGATGATCATTTTTCCTTACTAAAATATTTACCGTGAGATAACACTCTCTATTGTGTTTTGTCATTAAAAATTCGGGAACTGTAAAATGGCTAGGTTTAAAATTTTCCCATAGCGGTGTGGTTGGCTTTTTGGGATCAAAAGACAATCCACCTAATGCAACAATCCCTGTCCCGGGCTGTTCATAAGGATTATAGATTGTCGCTTTCTCCAACAACTGATTCCACGCCTTTTTTGTTTCTTCAAAGCGCGACTCCTCTGCTATAATTTCGTACGCCTGACCAATCCCGACTAAATAAAAATCTTCCTCCGAGCTCATCCAAAACGTACGGTTCTTTTTTATATATTTCGCTGCTTCAAAAAATGAAAGAGCATTATTATATTTTATCTTTTTAGTCATGCTAACAAGTTGATAGTCATCATCACTATTTATGCCTTCAATCGCTTTTTCAAGAATGGTTTCAACTTGTTCTTCTTTTAATTCAATCATTTTACGTAAACCTCCGATATGGCAAAAACGTCCATATATATTTTATGCCCTTTTGCTATCTTTCTCAAGAAAAGCCCTTTTCTTTCATTTAGGAAACTGATGAAAAGATGATTTTGAGAACTTTCTTAGAATAGGATAAAACATTGACACCCTATACTGATTCACCTAAAATTAGAATGATGTTCTAAGAAATACTTCTTTATCTAACAAATTATCATATTGAATGACGTCAGGGGGAAGACTTGAATGCAGTCGACTAATAATAATATAAAGCATGCCTTAAATGAAAAAGACGGCTTCCATGTATGGTGGCGAATGACTCGTCCACATACGTTAACCGCTTCTTTTGTTCCTGTATTCGTAGGAACGATGCTTGCTTACGTTGATGGTAAGATAGATTGGCTATTATTTTTTGCTATGCTCGTAGCTTCCATACTTATACAAACGGCCACAAACCTTTTTAATGAGTACTACGACTTTAAAAGAGGCTTAGACACAACTGAATCTGTTGGAATTAGCGGTTCCATCGTACGTGATGGAATTAAGCCAAAAACAATAAAAAACCTCGCCATTATCCTTTATATTTTAGCTATGTTTATTGGGGCCTATATTTGTTATGTATCTAGTTGGTGGATCATGGTAATTGGACTTGCATGTATGGCAATTGGATATTTATATACTGGTGGTCCTCTTCCAATTTCGTCTACACCTTTTGGTGAGCTAGCATCCGGTCTAATGATGGGATCCGTTATTATTGGTATAAGCTACTTTATTCAAACGGATGTATTAACAGGACGAGTCGTATTTATATCACTTCCCGTCATGATTCTTATTGGAAGTATCAATATGGCAAATAATATTCGCGATAGAGATGGAGATAAGAAAGGCGGACGAAAGACAATACCAGTTCTTTTAGGTAGGGAAAAATCCATAACGGTTATGGCATTTTTATTTTTTATTGCTTACCTTCTAACTGCTGTTTATATTATTTTTAATATATTACCATTATGGTCTATCATAACATTTGCAAGCATACCTATAGCGATTAAAGTAATTAAAAATTTCCGTGGTAAAACAGAACCTCTAGAAATGATGCCAGCAATGAAGGAAACTGGAAAAACGAATACGATATATGGATTACTTTTAGGTATATCATTACTAATAAGTCATTTTATTTAAGGGGATAGAGATGGAAGATTTATTAAATGATACATTGATCGAAAATCTAGGGATTGAAATCGTTTCTTTAGATAAAAATGAAATAATTATGACTATGCCAGTAGATAAACGAACTCGTCAACCATATGGTTTTTTACACGGTGGCGCATCTGTCGCACTCGCTGAAACTGTTGCAAGTATGGGAGCAGCAATGAATGTCGATCTCAATGAATGTAATGTCTTCGGTATTGAGATTAACGCCAATCATATTAAAAGTAAAAGAGAGGGAATAGTTACCGCAAAAGGAAAACCTATCCACAGTGGTAAAACAACCGCCGTTTGGGAAGTACGCCTAACGGACGAAGAAGATGCTTTAATATGTATATCAAGATGTACAATAGGAATTGTTTCAAAGAAAAAATAGATGAAGGACGGAGAAGCAGTTTACTTGCTGCTTCTTTTTTATTTACATAAAAAGCTAACCCCTAGAGGCTAGCTGTGAATTTTATTTATATAAATTTTGCTTGTTGTTGTTCTACCCAGTTCTTCATCTTGATAAATAAAGGAACGAATAAGATTCCCACTATAATTCCTTTAATTGCATTAAATGGAAGTACCCCTATTAAAACAGAGGACCAAATTACTTCTGGTGTCATTTCCCAACCCATAAACCAACCATACGCTGGTAAAACAATAAAGTAATTTAGAACACTCATTCCAATTGTCATAATGATTGTTCCTGTTACTAGTCCGGAAACAACACTTTTCACACCTTTTTTAAATCGATGATAAAAAATGGATACCGGTAAAACAAACATAAGACCTGCTAAAAAGTTTGCCGCAACTCCAATTGGATCACCTGCACCTGAAACTGCAAGATACAATAAGTTCTTCACTGCTACGACGATAACACCAGCGACTGGAGAAAAAATTAGGCCCGCCATTAAAGCCGGAACTTCGCTAAAATCTATTTTTAAGTAAGGTGGTAGAAATGGCAAAGGAAAGTTTAAGAAAAATAATACTAATGAAATTGTCCCTAATAATGCCAAAATAATTAATTTAACTAAACTTAATGATTGCTTAGTTGATTTTCCCATTTGTTATCCTCCTTCAATATGATCGATTTCTATCTTGTCGTGAAGGAGAAGCCTAAATCTGATAAAAATGCTATATTTACACATAAAAACCCTAAAGGCCTAATTGGGGCGCTTTAGGGTTTAATATACAAAAGTATAGCAAAATTATGGTACAAAAAAAGTACCTAATCAGGCTCGACATCTTCTCTCATCCAGACTTTAACTGTCGGTCCTGGGTTTCCACCAGGTCAACCACAATCTAAATAAACTGTGGGTCGCGGACTTATAGCGAACAGCTATTTACCGCCGGTCGGGAATTACACCCTGCCCCGAAGATTGAAATCGATTATTAAATTATTTATGTATAGTATACATCTTATTTTTTAATTTGAAAAGAGTTATTTACTAATCTTCCAAAGGATTAAGACTCTCTTTTCCTGTCATATTTTCAATCATCGTTACTAATAACTCCATTTCCTGTTCCATATCGATAAAACTAGCTGTTTCAACAGGCGAATGCATATAACGTAACGGTAATGATACTAATGCAATCGGAACTCCCTTACCGGTAAATCTCATTTTATCAGCATCCGTCCCAGTCATTCTTGGCGTTAACTCGTATTGAACATTTATATCCAGTTTTTTAGCGGCGTTTTCTAATAATTTGTTCATTTTAATGTTAATCGGCGCACCTTTAGCTAAAACAGGACCTTTCTCTAATCTTACATCTCCATATTTATTTTTATTTACCCCAGGGTAATCGGTTGCGAATGTCACATCACAGGCAATGGCCATTGTAGGATTAATTCCTGAAGCAGCAAAATACGCACCACCCATATTCGTTTCTTCATTTACCGTACTTGCCGCATAAACACCGACATTTATATCCTTTTCTGATAATCGTTTTAATACTTCTGCAACGATAAATAACCCAGTCCGATTATCTAATCCCCTACCTGTAATATAACGATCCTTTAAAATTTCGGGATTCACTTTATATACACATAAATCACCAATTTGTACTTCCTTTTCCGCTTCCTCTTTTGATTGATAACCACAATCTATAAATAAATCGCCCAAATCAAAATCACTTTTTAAACCGCCATGATGTTGGGCATTAACTCCAATTACTCCAGTGATTGTTTTTTCATAACCTAAAACAGTTACCTGCATTCCTACTGCTGCTTTCGGATTAATACCACCCATTTTATCAAAGTGTAAAAATCCCCCATCATCAATTCGATTAACAACAAGTGCTATTTCATCACAATGCCCTGCTAGCAATATTTTAAATTCAGCATTTGGATTTAAAACACCAACTGCATTTCCTGCATTATCTGTTATGACTTCATCCGCAAATTCTTTTACATAGTTAATCCATTTCTTTTGAATTTCCATCTCCATACTAGAAGGTGATGGTGTTGTTAATAGCTCCAATAGAAATTCTTTATTACAATTCATCCAAGCATTCCTCCTAATGACAACCTTTTAATAGATTTATCATAGCAAAAATAAAAGTATAGAGCACTTAAGTTTACCCATTCTGATTTAATAGGTAAAATAAAGAAAAAAATGGAGGGGATGACATGGATTTAAATCAATGGTTTGAAAAGGCAATGTCACCGGAAGAGTACATAAAGGGTATGGAAAAAAACAAAGAAGGTTTTCTTGATATTTATGAAAGCTTTCAAGCACCTGAGGATACAGCGTTTTATGAAAAAATAAAAGAAAAAAGTCTCCGTGCTATCGTACTTACAGAGGATTGGTGTGGCGACGCAATGCTTAACATCCCGATTCTATTAAGATTATCTAAAAAAGCAAATATTGATGTTCGTATGCTTCTTCGAGACTCTAATTTAGACTTAATGGATCAGTATTTAACAAATGGTAAGTCAAGATCAATTCCTATATTTATTTTTATTGATAAAGATGGAAACGAATTCGCTAAATGGGGACCACGTGCGGATGTAGTTCAACAATTTGTGGATGAGAAGAGAGCTAGTTTACCATCAAAAGATGCGGAAGATTTTGAAGAAAAATCAAAAGAACTGTATAAATCTATGCATCAAGCATTCCAAGAAAAAACAGAGTTCCGCCCTGAAGTTTACCAAAGCATCAAAAATGCATTAAATAAATAATAGAAGAAAAAATGGTATTGATTAATCAATGCCATTTTTTCTTCTATTTTGCATGTATTATAATGCGGACATTTCGTCCATACTATTAAGAGTTGAGCGCTGAAGCTAGAAAGAAAAACCTTAATAGGTGATTCGTATGACTATCAAATTTATAAAATATCTTTATTTACGTCTTCCCTTACTGATTAAATTGCTTTTACTTGTTATCATTGTCATGTTATTTTACGGAATCCTTATCCATTTTATTGAACCTAAGCAGTTTCCGACTATTTTCGATGGGATCTGGTGGGCATTTGTTACAGCAGCAACCGTTGGATATGGAGACTATACTCCCCTAACTACAGAAGGTCGAATAGTAGGTATATTATTAATGTTAACCGGCGGAAGTTTTATTGCTCTTTATGTGTCAGCCGTTTCTTCTCGTGCCGTTAGAAAAGAACAAGACCTTATAAGGGGGAAACTAAAATTCAAAGGACAAAATCATCTTATCTTTATTGGATGGAATGAAAGAACTAGACAACTTATTGAAATTGTTACAGATATTTTTCCCAATTTGGAAATTGTTCTAATTGACCATTCGGAAAAAAAGATATCGTATCAAAATTATCCCGTCCATTTTATAAATGGAGATGCAACCGAAGATTATGTGTTACACATGGCTAATATCAAGCATGCATCAAGGGTATTAATTTCAGCAAATGACTTAAAAAGTGAAAGACATTCGGATAACTGGACCATCCTAGCAACACTAGCTATTAGAGGTAATAACAAAGATGTCCCTATCGTCGCGGAAATTTTATCAAAAGTACAAATTGAGAATGCATTAAGAGCTGGAGCTACAACCATTATTCGTTCCAATAACTTTATGAGTATCCTATTTTTTCATGAATTGTCACATAAAAAAACAGCTACTCCATTTGAAGACATTACTAACCTCTTAAAACAAAAGCAATTTTCTCATTCCAAATGTCCAGTGGAATTAACAGAACTGTCTTTTCTCGACGTATCGCAAAAACTATTAAAAAGAGGACATCTGCTTCTTGGAATTATACGAAATAATCAATATCAAATTCATCCCTCCCAAGATTTTATTATAAAAAAAGAAGATATCTTATTATCTATAACAGATTGGTAAACTTCTTTGCTTGATAAACTAATGTGTGATAAAATTATTTATTGTCTAATAGAGGTTGTTCAAAAAGTCCGGTGAAAAAGACGCTTCAGTTTTAGGGATCTTCGACTAGGTTCTGTCACGTCCTGTGACGAACGTGGAAGTCACCCACATCCTGTGGTAACTCGTTGATTTGCTTTTCCGTTCTTCACGTGAAATGCTCCGTTCTTTTCATCCTCCTTTTTGTACACGTACTAATAAGAATTGAAAAAATAGGAGATGTTCGGCATGACAAATAAATTTGAGGCTGGTCAAGTATTAGAAGGTAAAGTTACAGGGATTCAACCATATGGTGCCTTTGTTGCATTAGATGATGAAACTCAAGGTTTGGTTCATATCTCTGAAATCACTCACGGTTTTGTTAAAGATATTAATGATCATTTATCCGTTGGCGATGAAGTAAAAGTTAAAGTTTTGAACGTAAATGAAGAAAATAACAAAGTATCACTTTCCATCAGAGCAACTGAGGAAGCACCAAAAAAAGAAACTACTAAACCCCAAAAGATGCAAAAACCAAAACAACAACAAGAAGAAGCAACATCAGGATTTAATACGCTTAAAGATAAACTACAAGAGTGGATTGAACAATCAGAGGAACGTGAAGGAACATTTAAAAACTAGCTAGGGATGGGCATGAACAGGCGAACTGGACATGCCCTTTTCATATACAGCCCTTTTGAAAAGTCTATTACTTCTAAAAGTTTCAATCTTGATGTAAAATATTTAATTAGTTAAAGTATAATCATATCTTTATTTATTAGGAGGAATTACAGCATGACACATGTATCTTTTAAATATGATAAAGCTTTGTCATTCTTTAATCAAAGCGAAATAGACAACCTTAGTGACTTTGTCAAAACTGCTCATCATATGTTACATAATAAAACTGGAGCTGGAAAAGACTTTTTAGGATGGGTTGACCTTCCAGAAAATTATGATAAAGAAGAATATGCACGCATTCAAAAAGCTGCAGAAAAAATTAGAAATGATTCCGATGTTCTTTTGGTTATAGGTATTGGCGGCTCTTATCTAGGCGCTCGTGCAGCTATAGAAATGTTGAATCACTCATTCCAAAATATTCTTTCTAAAGAAGAAAGAAAAGCACCACAAATTATTTTTGTTGGTAATCATTTAAGCTCCACTTATATGAGTGAATTATTTGATGTATTAAAAAATAAAGATTTCTCCATTAACGTTATTTCAAAATCAGGTACTACAACTGAACCTGCTGTTGCTTTCCGTATATTTAAAAAGTATTTGGAAGAAAAATATGGTGTAGAAGAAGCAAAAGGTCGTATTTTTGCAACTACTGACAAAGCAAGAGGTGCCTTAAAGACTTCTGCAGATGCAGCTGGATATGAAACATTTGTGATCCCTGATGATGTCGGTGGTCGTTATTCTGTACTGACCGCAGTTGGGTTACTCCCTATCGCCGTAAGTGGTGTTAACACGGATGAAATGATGCAGGGTGCGAGAGACGCAATGAATGATTTTTCAGATCCGTCTCTAGAAAATAATGCGGCATATCAATATGCTGCTGTCCGTAATATCCTTTACAATAAAGGAAAGGTTACAGAGTTATTAATCAACTACGAACCTAACCTACAATACTTCTCTGAATGGTGGAAACAATTATTTGGAGAAAGTGAAGGAAAGGACCAAAAAGGTATTTATCCTTCTTCAGCAAACTTTACGACAGACCTACACTCTTTAGGTCAATATATTCAAGAAGGTCGTCGTAACATTTTTGAAACGGTTCTTCATGTTAATAAATCTAAAATTGACTTAACGTTAGAAGCTGAAGAAAATGATTTAGACGGATTGAACTACTTAGCTGGTAAAACCATTCAAGAAATCAACGACAAAGCATTCCAAGGTACCATGCTTGCTCATACAGATGGAGGCGTACCTAATTTAATTTTAGAAATCCCAGAGATAAATGCTTATACGTTCGGTTATCTTGTGTACTTCTTTGAAAAAGCTTGTGGTATGAGTGGATATCTATTAGGTGTTAACCCATTCGACCAGCCAGGTGTGGAAGCATATAAGAAAAACATGTTTGCCTTACTTGGTAAACCTGGTTTTGAAAGTCAAAAAGAAGAATTAGAAAAACGCTTATAGAAGACTCCATCAGTAGGGGGTTCCTTCATTCCCCACTGATGGTTAGTCACACTTATCGGACCTTTATGGGCAGTTGATCTCCCAGCTGATTTCTTTGTTTCTCCAAAAGCTTGGGGTAGGAGTCTTACTGCCCGTTTTAGGTGGGATAAGTTTAAAGCACCTCCAATAGGGGTGCTTTTTGCTTTTTTATATTTTATCGTTATATAATAATCCATCATCAGTATCTGTGTCTATTACTTTTAAACGATCCTTGTCTTTTATGTAAATACTTTTATAAGAAACATGACCATTTTCATCTTCAAAGAGTACAATACGTTTATGATTATTATCTTCAACAACCCTTAGCGAATAATTATTAGTAGGTATTACTTCTTCCCAAATTGCCATTTCTTCATAATTCACTTCATCACTTTCCACTTCCGTTTTCTCATTATTTATTTCATTATTTTCCATTTCAGTGTTCTCGTTATTTACTTCATTATTTTCCATTCCAGTTTCGGCTTCTTCTTTATTCGCTTCCGTATCCTTCTGAGTGGTAATAGTTTCATCTTTTACATCTGTATTCGGCTGTTCTGCGTCTTGAGAACTCGCATTACCACAGGCACTTAAAACTCCCAAAATCATTAGAAATACTATTATTTTTTTCATACATTTCCTTCTCCTTTATTCTTTATTTCCATTTTTATAATAAATGTCTGAATGAAAATTGTACTAAGAAAACGATTAGAATTCAATGAGAAAGAATGATAAAAAATTTATTTTACTTTTTTAAAAAAAGAAGTTTATATTTTTTATACCGGGGAATAACTAATATTGTAAGACTTTCTCGTATTCCCCCTGTATGCAAGGCGTTACAACGCTTTGCTTTTTTTTTGCCATTTTTCCTTTATATTTCTGCTAATTTGATATAATAACAATAATGAAGATAGGAGGTTAATCATAGTGAGTATTTTTGATAGAGTACATAATCGTTTAAACACACGTTCAATGAAGTGGGACTTAAGAGAGTTTATCTTTCAAAATGAAGATATTCTGCCTATGTGGGTAGCTGATATGGATTTTCAGGCTCCACGTGAAGTAAATGAAGCACTTATTAAACGTGCAGAACATGGAATCTATGGATATACAGTTGTAGATAATGCCGTGAAAGATTCTATCGTAAATTGGGTAAAAACTCGACATGATTGGGAAATAAATCGTGAATGGCTTTCTTTCAGTAAAGGCGTTGTTACAAGCTTACATATGGCTATTAGGGCATTTACGGAGCCTCAAGATAAGATTTTAATACAAACACCCGTTTATACACCGTTCTACAATGTTATACAAGCCCATGATCGAGAAATTGTTAAAAACCCATTAATAGAAGAAAATAATTATTATACAATTAACTTTAATGAC
The DNA here is from genome assembly GCF_019037185.1 of Oceanobacillus caeni. GTDB lineage: Bacteria > Bacillota > Bacilli > Bacillales > Amphibacillaceae > Oceanobacillus > Oceanobacillus caeni. The sequence goes on along the minus strand of NZ_JAHHXM010000029.1, from coordinate 4,432 downwards.
TTTGAAGAAAAGTTAAAATCTGGAGTAAAAGCTTTTATACTTTGTTCCCCTCACAATCCTGTAGGAAGAGTTTGGAAGAAAGCGGAATTAGAGGAAATGGCTAGACTATGTTTGAAATATAATGTGCTTATCATTTCTGATGAAATTCATGCCGATCTTGTGTTTTCTGGAAAGAAACACATTCCTATTGCTTCTTTGTCTGAAGAGATTGCAAATCATACGATAACTTGTATGGCTCCTTCCAAAACATTTAATTTAGCAGGACTAGAGGCATCTTACGTTATTACTACAAATAAGGAAAAACGTAAAAAATTAATAGAAGAATTTCAAAAACAAGGTCATGGCAACGGATTAAATACGATGGCAAATACTGCTTTAGAAGCGGCATATAATTATGGATCGCCATGGCTAAATGAACTTCTCACCGTCTTAGAAGGTCATAGAGATTATGTTACGAAAGAACTTGAACATAACACAGACTTACGCGTTACGCCTTCTGAAGGGACCTATCTACTCTGGATTGATTGTAGCTCACTAGGTCTTGATGCGAAAGAATTAAAGGAATTTATGATTCATAAGGCTAGGGTTGGGCTGAACGCAGGTGTTGATTATGGCGAAGAAGGTAAACAATATATGCGTATGAATTTAGCTTGTCCCCGTGCTACTATTGCAGAAGGGACAAAACGAATTATCGAAGCAATAAAAAATAGATAATAAAATAATAACCACGTCAGCAAAGGGACGTGGTTATTTTGTTCATCCTTCTTCTTCTTGCTCTTCATTTGTCTCGGTTGGATCTGTAGGAGTTTCCGTATTTTTCTTAGGTTCCGCTTTAATTGTCCCACACATAATTCGAGCCCCGGAATTCCCTGCAGGCTGGCTAACTCCATCATCTTGTGATTCATGTATAACTAGTGAAGTACCGTCCCCTTTGAGAATGGAATTTTTCCCTTCTCTTAGTGTAGCTCCACTCAACATTAGTTCCGCATCTACTAACCCGTCACTATCCGCCTCTATATTTGGTAAATCACCCAAATGGGCCCCTTCTGGATGCATTAAGCCATGTTCATTCCCTTCAGGATTGAGGTGACTTCCAGCGCTTTTAAAATCAGGACCCTTGCATTGGGGATACTCATGAACATGAATACCGTGAAATCCCGGTGTCAGTCCTTCTAGTTTTAATTTCACTTGAACCCCATCCGGCATTTCATTTAATGTCGCTGTTCCAACCATATCACCTTCAGCATTATACATATCAACTGTTCTTGTGGACTCAGTTTCCCCATTACCGCACGATGCCAAGACCAAAGTAAAAAAGATTATGAATAATAAACGCATGTAGCTTTCCCCTTTTTAGTGCATTTTGCGTTATTATTCACTTCTTGTAGTAAAATATACAAACGTTAAATCAACTTAGACCCATTTGCATCAAACAAAAAAGAAGCAACTTATGTAATGCTCCTTTTGATGTTACTTTTCGTTATTATTCTTAGCAACCTGTTGCAACTGTTCACTATATTTTTTATTGAATTCCTTTTCATCCTTCTTCGACTTCTTATAAAAGATATACATTGCAACACATGCTAATGTCATAAAAATGATTAACGAGATGACAGCTGGAATATATTCAGTCTTATCTTCTGGAAAATATAAAAATGGCATTAATATATATAAATTCATTCTATCGCCTTCCTTCCAATGTTCATTATAGCAAAATAAGCTTATTTACTAAACCTATTTCCATATTATTCGCTTAATTTTACTTTTTTTGGCACAATGTACTTAGAGGTGATATGTTATGGCTGAAGTAAACATTGGAGATATTGTAAAAGCTCATTACCATTCAGGAACTTACATTGGAAAAGTCAAGGAAGATAGAGGTAAAAACTATCTAATAGAAGTGTTAGCTGTGCTAAAGCATCCAATGCAAGGGGATCTGCATAATCCTGGACAAGTGGAGGGTGTATTTTTTCATGAACGAAAAGCTTTATTCTATCAAGAAAAAATGAATGTAAAAAAACCTGCTGTTCATCCTTACGATGCAGAAGTACCTTCGTATGGGGATTCTTTAAAAGTCGCGGTTCATACATATAAAGAAAAGCTTTTACAAGAGGATACCCCTTATAACCAACAAGCAATACTAACTTTAAACCGTTTGGAAGAAAACAACTATAAAAAGCGATATTATAACATAAAAAGCTAGAGGAAAATTTGTCTCCCTCTAGCTTTTTATAATATTATTTATTCCCCTAAATGCTCTTTAACTACGTCAGCTAATGCATTTAATGCTTCTTCTTCATCATTTCCTTCAGTAGAAATTTCGATCTCTGCTCCACCAGGGATTCCTAAAGACATAACACCCATAATGGATTTTAAATTAACGGATTTACCCTTGTAATTAATGTTTACTTCGGATTCGAACTGTCCAGCTTTATTAACTAATAATGTAGCTGGTCTTGCATGCACTCCAGACTCAGCTGTGATTTTAAATGTTTGTGATTTCATTTTTTCACCCTTCTTCCTATAATTCACTCGAACACTATTTAAGCTGTACGAGTTAACTATGTTTATTATATACAATTTTATATATTTATCAAACGAAACGACATCATTCGTGAAAGAAGTTTGCTGTGAAGACAACTCATTAAAGTGTCATACTCACCTCCCCATTTAAGCCTTGTTCCGTTTGTAAATGACATTTGTCTTCCTTTTTATAATATGATACCGTTATTTTACACCATTCGTTAAGGGAGGATAAAATAATGAGTGTCCATATTGGCGCAAAAAAGGGAGAAATTGCAGATAAAATTTTATTACCGGGCGATCCATTGCGTGCAAAATTTATTGCAGAGAATTTCCTTGAAAATGTAAATCCATATAATGAAATTAGGGGAATGTTAGGATTTACTGGAACTTATAAGGGGGAACGTGTATCTGTTCAAGGTACAGGTATGGGTGTCCCTTCCATATCCATTTACGTAAATGAATTAATCCGAGAATATGATGTACAGAAACTAATTCGTGTTGGAACCTGTGGTGCTCTTCAAAAAGATGTAAAAGTAAGAGATGTCATTTTAGCACAAGGGGCAACTACTGATTCCCAAACGAATCGAATGATTTTTAATCAAATTGATTATGCACCATTAGCAGATTTCCATTTATTAAAAGCCGCCTACGATAATGGGGTCCAAAAAGGTTTGAACTTAAAAGTAGGTAATGTCTTTACGAGCGATTCTTTTTATCGTGAAAATGCACAGGAAATTAATGAACTGCTTGCAAGCTATCAAGTATTAGCTGTTGAGATGGAAACGACGGCACTGTATACGCTTGCTGCAAAGTATAGCCGAAAAGCATTATCTGTCTTAACCGTTTCAGATCATATCTTAACAGGCGAAGAAACGACTTCTGAGGAAAGACAAACAACATTTAATGACATGATGGAAATCGCTTTAGATACCATCATTCAATAAAGAAGACTTCCATCAATGGGGGTTTTCCTTCATCCCTCACTGATGGTTAGTCGAACTTATCGGACCTTTACGGGCTGTTGATCTACCACCTACCTTCTTTGTTTCTCAAGAAGCTTGAGATGGGAGTCTACTGCACGTTTAGGTTCTCTTTTATTTAGCTAATTCTTTTACCTAGTTTTCACCTATGTTAAAATTACTACAATTACATAATCTATATTTAAAAGCTTTTTCTTTACTAAGCAGGTAATATAGTTGGGAAACTTTAAATTTCCTAACCACTAAAATAATTAGGTAGGTGTTGAAACTTAGATGGAGATATTTTCTAATTTCCCTATTTGGGCGGCATTATCAGCAATCGTTTTTGCCCAATTCATAAAAATCCCAATAAAGTTTTTAGTAACTAAGCAATTTACGCCGAGTATTGCATTTAGTACTGGTGGCATGCCAAGTAGTCATTCAGCAGCAGTAGCCGCCCTCACCACAGCGATTGGTATAGTTGAAGGCTTATCTTCGTCTATGTTTGCAATATCCGCCATATTTAGTGTAATCACCATGTACGATGCTTCAGGTGTTCGTAGACATGCAGGAAGGCACGCTGTTGTATTAAATCGGTTAATTAATGATTTTCAATTATTCTTTGAACACGCAAAAGACTGGAATAGAAAAAAAGATTATGAAAAACGTCAAGAATTAAAGGAATTACTTGGTCATGAACCTAGCGAAGTCTTTTTCGGTGGACTGACTGGAATCATCGTCGCTTTGGCTTTATATCCATTGTTCTAGACTCCACGTTTCTCTTAAAAATCTTGGCATCCGCTTTAGGGTAGGCGGATGCCTTAGTTGCACTTATGCGGACGGGAAAGATTTTATGCTTTCTTAACCGCCAATCATGACCACCCGTCCAACGGGTGGTTTGCACAACGGCTATAAGCCTATACTACCGACCAGCGTCTCAAGGCGCT
>NZ_JAHHXM010000028.1 GCF_019037185.1 Oceanobacillus caeni | reverse complement strand
AAACTATCGGAAACAAAGGTATTGTGAAAAGTTTTTTGAGACACTTTGGTACTGTCTACTTGACAGAAGCAGGTGTAGGATCTCACGGACGTTTGAAATAAAAATCCAGTATCTTTTGTCCATGATACCCACTCTCTACGTTTGAAGCAACACACGATTAAAGAAAATAATGAAGTATTCCCGCTTATCAAGGAATATGAGGCCAATCAAAGTAAAGAACTGCTAGAAAAGATTCGGGTAGCAAATGGTGGATTAGAAGATGAACATAACGCTGTAGGAAATCTGTTGAAAGAAATGAGAATCATTACTGGTGATTTCTTACCGCCAGCAGATGCATGTGGTTCTTATCAAATCACATATGCGTGCTTAGCAGAATCAGAAGAGGATACGTTCCAACGCATTCATTTAGAAAATAATATATTATTTTCACGTCTATAGTTTGAACTATAAATAATAAAACAAGGCTCCAGAGTTCCAGAGCCTTGTTTTATTTTATATGATTCCAAGTGTTGTTAAGAACACAATAATAATCGTTATCGGAACTAACCAGCGTATAAGTTGGTACCATACGTGATACGTGTTAATCCCAAATTGACCTCCAGCTAGAAATTCTTGTTGTACTAAAGTTCGATCCATTTTAAATCCGACAAATAAAGCGATGAACAAACACCCACCCGGTAGCATAATATTACTAACAAGGAAATCTGTAGCATCAAATACGGTCAAACCGAAAATTGTGAAATCACTAAGTATATTGGAAGAAAGTGCAGCTGGAATACCAGCGATGAATACTAATAGAGTTGAAATACTTGCTACTTTTCTACGCGAACGGTTTTTATTCATAAATGCTGCTGTTATAATTTCAAGCATGCTAAAGGAAGAAGTGAAGACCGCAAATGAAAACAACCATAAGAATAAGCTCAAGAACAATTCACCAAATGGCATGCTGCTAAAAGCTTCTGGTAATACGATAAACAATAACCCAGGTCCTTCTGCTGGCTCCAATCCAAATGCAAATACAACAGGGAAGATAGCTAGTCCAGCAAACAAGGAAACTAAAATATTCATAATCGAAACAGAACCAGCTGATACTGGTAAACTTACATCCTTACCTAAATAGGAACTATATGTTACCATAACCGAAATTCCAACTGCTAAGGAAAAGAATGATTGTCCTAATGCATATAAAATGTTTTCCTGATTTAATTTTGAAAAATCAGGTTCAAGGAAAAAGCGGATACCTTCTATAGCACCTTCAAACGTGACAGCGCGAATCACTAATATGATAAAAAAGATAAATAATAGCGGCATTAATATTTTACTAGCCTTTTCTATTCCATCTTGAATTCCGAAAGAAACAACTATCATATTGATTAGAAGAAATAGTGCAAAACCTAAGAGGGTAACCCATGGAGTGCCTGTGATTTGGGAGAAAAGTTCATTATAATTAGCGCCTTCTTGAACAATAAGTCCAGGAATAGACAAAATACTATATATGAGAACCCATCCACCAACGACACAATAAAATGACATAAGTAAAAAAGCCCCAACAACTCCCCAGTGACCAATATATTTAGAAATACCATTTGGTAAAAGCTTTTTATAGGCACGAACAGCTTCCGTACCAGCCCCCCTACCAATAATGAATTCTGCAATTAGAATAGGTAATCCAATAATGATGGTAAAAGCGATAAATAATAAGAAAAATGCTCCTCCGCCATTAGTACCGGTCATATATGGAAACTTCCAAATTGCACCAAGGCCTATGGCAGCACCAGCAGATGAAAGGATAAATCCTAAACGTGATGTCCATTGTTGTTTTTTCTGCATGAAACTATGTCCTCTCTTTTGTATATCTCTGCTTTACAATTCTATAAGTATAACATAAGCATATCCATGTAAACAAATGTTCTTAAACAATTGGCCTTTTAATAAAATATAGTGTCAGATGAATTTAGAAGTAGTATGAGTCTCTCTTTAAAAAAGGGAAAGGGGATGCTTATATGTCAGTTTCTTTAGATACGAACAAATTAAAGAACTACATCAACGGAAAATGGGTGGAGGTGAAAGAAACAGTAGCTGTTATTAATCCAGCGAACGGTAAAGAGATTGTTCAAGTTCCATTATCCGGTCAAGATTCGGTAAATGATGCTGTTTTTGCGGCAAAGAACGCTCAAAAAGAATGGGCACTTGTACCAGCTCCACAACGTGCACAATTTTTATATCGAGTTGGTCATTTATTAGAAGAAAGAAAAGAACATTTATCTAAACTGCTAACGATGGAAAACGGAAAAGTAATTGAAGAGGCAAGGGGAGAAGTGCAGGAAGGAATCGATATGGCCTTTTATATGGCAGGAGAAGGTAGAAGGATGTTTGGACAGACGACCCCGGCAGAACTAAAAAGTAAGTTTGCTATGAGTCAGCGGGTTCCAGTTGGAGTAGTTGGGATAATTACCCCTTGGAATTTTCCGATTGCAATCGCAACATGGAAATCATTCCCGGCAATTGTTGCTGGAAATGCAGTAGTATGGAAGCCAGCTTCGGAAACGCCAATTATGGCTTATGAACTCGCTAAAATTTTTGAAGAAGCTGGTCTACCAAAAGGAGTAATAAATGTTGTTTTTGGTAGTGGAGCGACTGTTGGAAATGCGATGGTCCATCACGACGATATTCGAGTGATTTCGTTTACAGGATCTAATGATGTCGGTAGAAATATTGCGGCTGATTGTGGTAGACAACTAAAAAAGGTTTCACTAGAGATGGGGGGAAAAAATGCAGTAATCGTTATGGATGATGCTGACCTAGATTTAGCGGTCGAGGGAATATTGTGGAGCGCCTATGGAACAAGTGGGCAGCGTTGTACAGCATGTAGCCGTGTTATTGTGCATGAAGCAGTAAAAGAGCAGCTTGAGAAAAAGTTATTAGTAAAAATGAAAGAATTAACAATTGGCAATGGTTTAGATGAAAACATAAAAGTTGGTCCTATCATTAATCAGGCAGGTATGAATAAAATTAAAGATTATATCGAGATTGGTAAAAAGGAAGGTGCCAGATTAGTCGAAGGTGGATATGAATTAAGCGGCTCTGGTTTTGAGGGTGGATTTTTCTTTGCTCCAACTTTGTTTACAGATGCTAAACCAGATATGAGAATAGCGCAGGAAGAAATCTTTGGTCCGGTTGTTTCGTTAATTCCTGTCCAAAGTCTAGAAGAGGCGATTGAGGTTAATAACGGGGTGTCATTTGGTCTATCAAGTTCTATTTTTACTCAAGATGTAAATCGTGTATTTCAAGCACAACGTGATTTAGATACTGGTATCGTGTACGTGAATGCAGGAACAACTGGAGCGGAAATTCATTTACCATTCGGCGGTACAAAAGGAACGGGAAATGGTCATCGTGATTCAGGTGTTCAGGCACTGGACGTGTTTACAGAATGGAAGGCGGTTTATGTGGATTATAGTGGTAAATTACAACGTGCCCAAATTGACGTAGACTAATGAAGACACTTAGAAAACTTGACATTCGCATGCTTTTAGCGAATGTCTTAGTTGCACTTATGCAGGGGGTACCTGCCAATGAAAGTAAACAACTTTTGAGATACTGGAGGTAACCGTATGAAAGTTGGTGTATTGGGATCTGGGTTAATGGGGAAAGAAGTGGTAAGAGATTTAGTAACGAGTCCGAATGTTTCAGCTGTTGGTTTGGCTGACGTGGATTTAGATCGTGCTCAAAAGGTATGTGAACAACTTGAATCGGCTAAACTAACCGCCTATCAAGTTGATGCGAATAATCTTAATGAATTAGAGAATTTCATGAAACAGTTTGATGTGATTATTAATGCATTATTTTATACTTTTAATGAAACAGTTGCTAAGACGGCTATTAAAGTAGGGGTAAATTCTGTTGATTTAGGAGGACACATCGGTCATATAACGGATAAAGTATTAAAATTAGCTGAGGAAGCCAAAAAAGCTAAAATTACAATCATTCCGGATCTAGGTGTTGCTCCTGGCATGATCAATATTTTATCTGGCTATGGGGGTAGTAAACTAGATAACGTTAGGTCTATTAAACTATTTGTTGGTGGAATTCCATTAAGACCAGAGCCTCCATTTCAGTATAATCATGTATTTTCCATGGAAGGCGTTTTTGATCATTATACAGACCCATCCTTTATTATACGAAATGGCGTGAAACAAGAGATTCCTTCCTTATCTGAAGTAGAGGAAATTCATTTTGAAAAATTTGGACCTTTAGAAGCCTTTCATACTTCGGGGGGGACATCTACTCTGTCGATTTCATTTCCTAACCTAGAGGAATTAGAATATAAAACCATACGCTACCCAGGCCATGCAGAAAAATTTAAGTTTTTGATTGATTTAAATTTAACGCGTAAAGGCTTTAAAGTAGATATCAACGGAATGAAGGTAAGTCCGAGAGAAGTATTTTTAAAAGTGCTGGATCCAATCGTAGAATTAGGAGAAAAAGACGATGTTGTATTACTTCGGGTTATTGTCTCAGGTTTAAAAGACGGGAAACCTTGCAAACGTCAATATGAAATGGTGACCTATAAAGAAAAGAAAACAACAGCAATGGCTCGCGCTACTGCTAATACGATTTCTGTTGTTGCACAAATGATAGGAAATGGAACGATCAAGGATAAAGGCGTTCTACCTCCAGAGCAAATAGTTCCTGGGGATTTGTATATAAAAGAAATGGCAAAACGTGGAGTAAATATAAAAGAGTGCTAATGCTGATAGAATGTGACTGCTAGAATGTAACCTGCTATGTGAAGCAGGTTTTTTAATGTTGTTCGTTTCGAATATAATAAAGAAGACTTCTTACTGCCCATTTAGGTGGAATAAAAAAAGGCCATTTCAAATGTTTTGAAATGGCTTACATCTGTTGGAACAGACCTATAAAGGAATGTGAACAGACTAGGCAGTAACTTATTCGTAGGTTTTAACCGTGAATGAACACGGTTGATTAATTAGTATTATAAAGCAAAGTAAAACATTTGTAAACGATTTCTATCGTTAATTTCTAAATATTTTTTATTATGATTAAAAAAACAGTTCATGCATTAAAAAAATACATGAACTGAAGAGGATTATTTTGCAGCCTTTTGTAATTTTGTAATCATTTGTAAAGAACGACCTGTTCCAATTGCAACTGATTCTAGTGGACTAGGTGCAATATGAACGGGAACATTGATTACTGTAGACAACCATTTTTGTATTCCATTTAATAATGCTCCGCCACCAGTTAGAACAATACCGTGGTCTACGATGTCTCCACTTAGTTCAGGTGGGCAATCTTCTAATGTTGCACGGATTGTATCAAGGATTTGTTCTAGAGATTCTTTAAGAGCAGAGTGAATTTCTTTAGATGAGATTGTAATGGTTTTTGGTAACCCCGTAACCATATCACGTCCACGAACCTCCATATTTACTTCTTCATGATCCGAATCTGCATGGCCAATCTCCATTTTAATACTTTCAGCAGTACGTTCCCCAATTAAAATGTTGTAATGTTTGCGAATGTGAAGAATGATTTCTTCATCCAAACGATCGCCTGCTACACGTACTGAATTACAAGCAACTACACCCCCGAATGAGATAATTCCAACCTCGGTTGTACCTCCACCAATGTCAACAACCACACTTGCAGTAGGTTCATCAACCGGTAAGTCAGCACCAATTGCTGCAGCAACTGGTTCTTCTATTAAATGTACATTCTTTGCACCGTAACTAGTGACTGCATTGTGGATTGCGCGTCTCTCCACAGAAGTACTTCCAGATGGAGTACAGACTACAACAATAGGTTTCCTCGTAGAAATTCCTGCTTTTTTGCTTACCTTTTTTAAGAGAACTTTTAACATTTGCGCGGTTACGTCATAATCCGCAATAACGCCATCTTTTAAGGGGCGGATAGGTACGATGTTTTGAGGAGTTTTTCCGATCATTTCTTTTGCCTCAGCCCCAACGGCTACGACTTGTTTTGTATTTATGTCAATTGCCACAACAGATGGCTCATTTAGTACGATACCTTTTGATTTTGAATAGATCAGGATGTTAGCTGTTCCTAAATCAATTCCAATTTCAGCATTTGAAAACATTTAAGTTCCTCCAATGAAGTCAGACTTTATATAGTAATACTTCTAATTCTACTTTTTTATGGGGGTTGTATAATAGTTTTAATTTTTCCCTTTAATAGATTTTAGAAACTTCCTATATATATCTAATAGTGAAAAGCATATTAATAAAAATAATCCGAAATAGAGAACAAATCAAGTGACAATTTGTTTACAAAAAAGGTGGTTTTGTAACAAATGACGCCATTAAAAAAAGTGTCAACATTAATATTATGGAAAATTTTGTAGGAAGAAGCATCCCTATCCATTTATTCTAAATCAAGGATTTTTCAGTTTGATGGATAAATCAAGGTTTTCTCTTTTTTTATGAATCTAGTTTATTTTAAATCTCTCATTTGGAAATTAGAGCCAAAATTATTACAAAAAACCTGTGCTATGATGATTTTGTAAGTCACACGAGGGCTTTTCAAAAATAAAAACCAAAAGGAGAGAACATATATATGTTTAAGAAGGTAGGTATTGTAACAGCACTATCGGCTGCAATTATCTTTGGGGGAGCATTTGATTCCGCAGATGCACATGCAGATACAAACGCTAATGCAAATAGTTCATATAAAGTTTATTACTCTATTAATGGAGAACAAGTTAACCTAAACAATAAAAATCTAGATCAAGCTAAGATTCACGATTTAGTTCAGAAAGCAATGAACAAGTATAAGATAAACTGTAATGACAACAATCAACAACCAACAAAAGAGAATAAAGCAGATCAACCGGAAAAAGAAGTAGAAAAGCCAGCCGAAAATAAAGCTGACCAACCAGCAAAAGAAGTAGAAAAACCTGCTGAAAATAAAGCAGATCAACCAGCAAAAGAAGTAGAAAAACCAGCTGATAATAAAGTACAACAACCAACGAAGGAAACTCAAAAACCAGCTGAAAAAGAAGCTACAAAAGAACAAGGTAATCAATTAAGCCAATTTGAACAAGAAGTAGTTACTTTAACAAACCAAGAAAGAGCAAAACATGGTTTAGCAGCACTAAAAGTAGATAATGAATTGAGTAAAGTAGCTCGTGAAAAATCTCGTGATATGGCAGCGAATGGATACTTTGATCATAATAGCCCAACTTACGGTTCACCATTTGATATGATGAAGAAATTCGGCGTTAGCTACAGTACTGCAGGTGAAAACATTGCCAAAGGTCAACGTACTCCAGCAGAAGTGGTAAATGCTTGGATGAACAGTGAAGGTCACCGTGCTAATATCCTTAACGGAAACTTTACACACATCGGTGTGGGTTATGTAGAAAATGGTAACCTTTGGACACAACAATTTATTGGTAAATAAGACTGGAACAAAACTTTTTTAAAACAAATAAACAGCATGAAATCGAATGGATAAACATTTGGTTTCGTGCTGTTTTTTTCATCTGCTATTCAAGAAAAATTCTACAACGGAATGATAATGATGGCTTTTCCTAATGGAGTATGTGAGTAATCAGTACCTTCATTAGCGATATAAGAAAACTTTTAACTGATAGCTCTTATCTATAGTAGCTAATAACACATCTTCCAGTACAACATTATGATTTGTTTTTAATGCTGATAGCAGCCAGCTTTCCTCCTTTCCGGCTTGCTGTAGGACAGATTTTTCTATATTCCCCTCTCTTATAACAACTTTTGGAAAATCAAAAGGCTTCGTTAAAATATTTAAATCCCCCCGAGTAATAGCCTGATAATTAGGACTAACAAAAAATGAAATCGTTCCATTAGGCTCCCATAAAGCTAACGAGAGCTTTTTAAGGTCATCAATATTTTCTTTTCTGGCTTCTGATAATATGTAATCCACTGAAATTCTTGCCTTTGCTAAGTTTTTATAAACAAATTGTCCATTTTTAATTAATGGCATTGGATTTGGTAAAACAAATTTTCTTATATATTTTGATTTTAATACGATGAAAACACTTGATACATATAAAATGACAAGTGAACCCATCGTAATCATAGCTCCTTTTAAGCCTAATCCTTCGTCAGATAAAGGGTGGGCGATTATGTTACCAATAATCACTGCAATCGCAAAATCAAGTAAATTAAGCTGTGAAATGGAGCGCTGTCCCATTAATTTTGTGATAATAAGCATAAAAAAATAGCTTACTACTGCCCTCAAAACCCATTGCATGGCCGTAAGTGTTTCTTGACCGTGAAAAAAATCCATCTGATCTTCTCCCTTCGGACAAAAATGAATGATAAAGATATTGATAATATGCCCAAAAAGTAGTTGTCTAATATCTGTTTAATCAGGTTGATTAATAAGCTTCAGATCAACTAGCTTCGGGGAATCCTTTCCAATGGTTTGGTAACTGCAATTATATTTACAGGTTTAAGTCCACTTATCAAACTCGGAATGATAATCAAGTCTAGGAATGTTGAAGTCCCATTCTCAATTCAAAGTAATTCAAAAGTTTTTGCGTTTATAGTAGCATGTATGGAAGGGGCTTATCGTACGTTTAAAGGAAAAGGGAATGCAAGGTTTTCTACAAGGGGTGATTGAACATGTGTGGCAGGTATACGTTGCTTAAAGATGAACTAGAGATTCTTGAAGAATTTGATATCGATGAACCAATTGATTCCTATCAACCTAGTTATAATATCGCTCCTGGTCAAAATGTATTAGCTATTATTCATGATGGAAAGAAAAAGCGAGCGGGATATTTGCGCTGGGGATTAGTTCCGTCATGGGCGAAGGATGAAAAAATAGGGTATAAAATGATAAATGCAAGAAGCGAAACTGCACATGAAAAACCGAGTTTTAAAAAATTAATGTCACAAAAACGATGTCTTATTGTAGCAGACAGTTTTTATGAATGGAAAAAGGTAGATGGTGAAAAGCAACCAAAGCGAATTCAAGTAAAAGACAGGAACATTTTCACATTTGCCGGTCTTTGGGATAAGTGGGTGCAGGACGATAAGGTCTTATTTACATGTACAATCCTTACAAAAGAGGCTAATACATTTATGCGAAATATTCATCATCGGATGCCAGTTATTTTACCAAAAGAGAAGGAAAATGAATGGATTTCACCTATTAAATTTCATCCCGAACAAGCGCATGAATTTATACATTCAATAGAGATGGAAGAATTGACAGCTTATAATGTAGGTTCTTATGTGAATGCTGCAATAAATAATGATGAAATGTGTATTCAACCAATTACATAAGTTTAAAAACAAATGCCAAGTTTTTTAAGGAGAACTTCTGGAAAAATGGATTAATATTGCTTATGATAGGAATAGTTGATTATAATAACAATAGTTGTAAAATAGGTGATTAAATGATACGTGTTTTATTTGTTTGTTTAGGGAATATATGTAGATCGCCAATGGCAGAGGCTATTTTTAGAGACATGGTTTGTAAAGAAAACTTGGCCGATAAAATTGAAGTGGATTCTGGGGGTCTAGGTGAGTGGCACATTGGTAAAGCACCACACAAAGGTACGAGAGATATATTAGATAGTAAGAATATCTCGTACGAAGGCATGGTTGCGAGAAAAGTAAATGTACATGACTTTGAGGATTTTGATTATATTATTGCAATGGATGATCAAAATATGAAAGGTTTAAAGGATTTAGGAAATGCTAATAACCATAAGGCAACCACTGGAAAATTAATGGACTTTATAGAGAATCCTAAAGAAAAAAATGTGCCGGATCCTTACTTTACTGGGAATTTTGATTACGCTTATGAGTTAGTGTTAGAGGGTTGCACCCAATTATTAAACTATATTAAAATGGAACATTCATTGTAAAAGGAGAGATTACTTATGGGTAAAGCTAGATTGATTACAGGAGTGGTTGCAGGTGCAACAGTTGGAGCTATTGTTGCATTACTTGATAAGGATACGAGAGAATATGCAAAAACACATTTGAATTCAGTAAAATCTTGTTCTTCTCATTATATTAAGAATCCATCTGAAGCAGTTCAAACATTCCGTACAACAGTTGATCGTTGGAATGAAACATTAACTAGTGGGGCGGATAATGCAATTAACGCTTTAGAGCAAGTTGAAGAAACAATAAATAAGTTTACGAATAATAAATAGTGGGTAATTTACATAATGTAAAGGGAAGGGAATCGGCGAAAAGCCGATTTTTTTCTGAATAAAGAAAAGTTCCTTTGAAAATAGGAGAGAGGAAATTGGGTAATTTAATCATTATGGGTAAGCAGTTGGGTAAACGCATGGATGATGTGGATGTTTTTGGATTGGCCGCACAACTAGCTTATTTCTTCTTACTTTCGCTTTTCCCGTTTTTACTGTTTTTACTTAACTTAATCGGATATCTTCCAATTAATGTGGAATCGGTTATGGAAATCATGGACTTTTACGCTCCGGACGAGATTATGACATTAATTGAATCGAATTTAGATCAATTATTGGGCCAAACAAATGGAGGGTTACTTTCAATCGGGATTATCGGGACCTTATGGGCTGCTTCTAACGCCATTAATGCTATTATGAAAGCTTTTAACCGTGCCTATGATATCGATGAAGACCGTTCTTTCTTTGTAACAAGGCTAATTGCAATTGTTTTAACAATTGCAATGGTATTAGTTATCGTTGTTTCCTTACTACTCCCTGTATTTGGTCAAATTATTGGTGAATACATTTTTGCATTTGTTGGATTATCGGATAGCTTTTTACAATTGTGGCACACATTAAGATGGGTGTTATCTACCGTTATATTTTTTATCGTATTACTTTTCTTATATAAATTAGCCCCGAATAAACATATTTCTTTTGGAGAAGCAATTTGGGGAACGATTATTGGTACGATTGCATGGCAAGTTGTATCCTATGGTTTTTCTTTTTATGTAAGTACGTTTGCAAATTATTCCGTTAAATACGGAAGTCTAGGTGCAATTATTATTTTAATGATTTGGTTTTATCTACTTGGCGCGATTATTATTATAGGCGGAATTATTAACTCTGTCATTAGTGAGTTTAAGAAAGAAAGAGGAACATTTTTTTAATCATTACAGCATCATAAATTACAGAAGGCATTCGTTATCATAAACGGATGTCTTTTTTAATGATTTGGTGGATTAACCATGTTGATGCTGTTACAATATAATACGGATAACAAATTATAACAAAGGGGAGATTAGGATGAATAAATTTAAAGGTAGTTTAATTTTGTTGTTCGTTTTGTGTATTACCATTTTATCTGCTTGTGGTGATACAGAAAAGGCGTCTGACGATAAGGTGTGGGAGAAAATTCAAGATACGGGAAAAATAGTTGTCGGGACATCCGGAACTTTAATTGCTTCCTCTTATTATGATGAAGATGAAAATTTAACAGGTTATGATGTTGAAATAATGCGTGAAGTCGGTAAGCGCTTAGGGTTAGATGTTTCTTTTGAAATAATGGGAATCGATAGTATGCTTCCAGCAATTAAGAGTGGAAGAATCGATATGGCAGCGAATGACATTGAAATTACAGATAAACGAAAAGAAGAATTTAATTTTAGTGAACCATATAAGTATTCTTATACAACGATGGCTGTAAGAAAAGAAGATAATTCTGGAATTGAATCATTGGAAGATTTAAAAGGAAAAAAAGCTGGTGGTGGAGCAACTACGATTTATAGTCAAATTGCAGAACGTTTCGGAGCGGAAGTAGTTACATACGGAAATGCACCAAATGAGGCATACTTAAGAGATGTAGATAACGGTAGAACGGATGTTGTTATAAACGATTACTTCTTAACTAAATTTGGTGTAGCAGCATTCCCTGACTTCGAAATTCATTTACATCCGACATTGAAGTTCCACCCAACAGAACAAGGCGTTATTTTACCTAAAGATGCAGATCGAGTTACAGAAGAAATTAATAAAGCCTTAAATGAAATGCGTGAAGACGGAACATTATCGAAATTAGCAAATCAATTTTACAAAGAAGATGCCTCCCAAAAACCAGAGGGAGAAATTGAGGAAATTGAAGGGTTAGATCTGTAAGGAGAGTACAATGAATGTGAATGGCTTTGATTTTGAAGGATTATTTGATGTAGAACTAGCGATACGGAGCTTGCCTTTTGTTTTAGAAGGATTACCTATGACGATTCTAATTTCGGTAGTAGGAATGGGAATTGGGTTAGTCCTTGGTCTATTTTTAGCGCTTGCTAGAGGTTCAAATATGAGGGGGTTACGCTGGCCCGCACGTTTATATATATCATTTATGAGAGGAACTCCGATGCTTGTTTTCTTATTTATTTTATATTTTGGATTACCAGTTGTAGGGATGAAATTAAATGCAATTAGTGCAGCTATATTAGGGTTCGGCTTAAATAGTGCTGCTTATATCGCTGAAATCAATCGTTCCTCTTTAAGCTCTGTAGATCAAGGGCAATGGGAAGCTGCTAGGTCATTAGGGTTAAGTTACGGAACGACATTACGATCGATTATTTTGCCCCAGGCTGTTCGTATAGCGGTTCCGCCTCTAACCAATGTGTTTATGGATGTTGTGAAGGCAACATCATTAGCAGCTGTCATCACTGTACCGGAGCTTTTTCAAAAAACACAAATCGTTGCCGGTAGAGAGTTTGATGCCATGACGATGTATATATTAGTTGCGCTTATTTATTGGCCTATATGTATCTTAATTGGTTACATGCAGGAAAGATTAGAAAGTCATTATAGTAAGTATGTTTAATGAACAAAAGCGGAAGCGCCCTGTCGCCTGTCCTTGACATGGTCTTCCTTATGGCGAGATTTATTAAGCTGAATTTTTATACCCTTTTACAAGACCAAATCTTGAGTGATTTGGTCTTATTTTAATATTTAATTTCAGTCACGTATATTTTTATCCTATAAGAAAAAACTAGGGAAAAATGAAAGGATGAAACTGAAATGAAGGGAAGAAAACTTACTATACTAATGGCTTGCATTTATGCATTAATCTTTCCGATTCTAAGCTCCGCTGAAGAACAAAAAGATGCTAAAAAGAGTAAAGATCCTTTTGAAATTCCTAGCCACGTATTAGATATTTCCAAAGAAAATACGTATCCAAATACGACAGAAAATCAGGAAGTTATTGAGCCTAGTGAATTAACAAAAGAATTAATGGAGGGAACAGACATCCCGATAAAAAATCCGGATTTAATAAAAATGTTGAATGAATCCACTTTAGACCCATCTCCAGTTGCAATTGGTTACCGGGGAATGATTTATTTGGGACGTTGGCCATTAAATTATGAGTCACTAGAAACAAATATAAACTGGGAATATCAAAAAATTAATACAAATGAACTAAACAATCTTGGTGGGGATGCTAACCAGGTGATGAATTATGTTCAACAAGAACAAAAGGAAATTAAAGGTGCTTTAACAAACAAAATAAAAAATCCAGATGATGTAAAAAAAATGATGCTTTTAGCAACGAAGGAAAAAACAAAATTACCACTATCTTACCAAACCATCATTGGTAAAAATACAAAAAAGGAAAATTCCTATAATATTCCTGCAGAAAAATTTGGTGTATTGAATGCTTTCGCGCCCGCGGTCAATGAAAAGGGACAAGTAACCTTTGGGGAAGTATATGTTCAGTTAAAAGGTAGTAATAAAGGTTTAATCATTAAGAATGTAACGAAACAAGGTATCGGAGGCTGGATTCCGATTCAGGATCATGTTTCCTTTTCATTTCAAATTAAATAGTGTTAGAAACCCTGGTTATCAATCAGGGTTATTTTTTCATTAAAAAGGGTTGATTTATTCTCTTTAATGCTTTATCATGGTGAAGTATTAAAGAGTAAGGAAAAATTTGAGGTGAAGTAAAAATGGAATGGGTAGTCGTTATATCCGTACTAGTCATGTTAGTTCTTAGTTTATTACGTGTGAACGTTATAATAGCCATTATTGCTGCTGCTATTTCTGCAGGATTGATGTCAGGATTTTCAATAGTAGATTCAATTGATTTATTTGTTAGTGGAATGGGTGGTCAATCTAGTACTGCATTAAGCTACATTTTATTAGGGGCTTTTGCAGTTACGATAAGTTATACAGGGATTACCGGTTTACTTGTTAAATTCTTAATCCGTGTATTAACTGGGAAGAAAACGATGTTACTACTTGTAATTGCGGGCGTAGCATGTTTATCGCAAAATTTAATTCCGGTTCACATTGCCTTTATTCCAATATTAATTCCGCCATTATTAAAATTATTTGATTCTATGCGATTGGATCGGCGAGCGGTAGCTGTTGCCTTAACTTTTGGCCTGACAACTCCATATATGATGATACCGGCTGGATTTGGTCTTTTATTCCATGAGACGATTTATAATGCAATGGTTGATGCTGGGTTAACTATACAAATGGGAGATATTGTACTAGCGATGATTATCCCTGGTCTTGGAATGGTAGCAGGTTTATTCATTGCTATATTTATTACGTACCGAAAAGGTCGAGATGCTGTAGAAGGAGCAGGTGGTACAGGAACTATAATAGGTGAAGCAGACGATCAGAATGTAACATTTAATAAAGAACATGTGCTAACTATAATTTCCATCCTTGCCGCTTTCGTTGTACAGATTGTGACAAGTAACTTGATTTTAGGAGCATTAGCTGGACTAATCTGTATGTTTTTATTTTTTGTTATTCCGTTTAAAAAGGGAGATCAAGTTATTTCAGATGGTATTAAAATGATGGGATTCATTGCGTTTGTTATGTTATCCGCATCAGGATTTGCTACTGTCATACAAGAAACAGGTGCGGTTTCCGCTTTAGTTGAAGCATCTTCTAGTATGATAGGAGATAATAAAGCAGTTATTGCTTTTGTATTACTATTAGTAGGTTTATTAATCACACTGGGAATTGGCACTTCTTTCGGAACGGTACCTATTTTAGCTTCGTTATATGTACCGATTTGTTTAGCGGCTGGCTTCTCACCATTAGCTATAACAGCTTTAATTGGTACTGCAGGTGCATTAGGGGATGCAGGTTCACCAGCATCCGATAGTACATTAGGTCCAACATCAGGGCTGAATGCGGATGGAAACCATAATCATATGTGGGATACGGTTGTTCCGACGTTTATTCATTTTAATATTCCGTTGTTTGTTTTTGGGTGGATTGCATCCCTTATACTTTAGAATAATTTAATTTGATTTGAGGAAAGGTAAGAGAAAAATAGTAGGTGGGTTGTTATGAAAAAACATGTTTTCACAACGATTATTCTTTCTCTTGCCTTTTTCCTTGCATGGGCGAATCCAGTACAAATAGAAGCAAGTGGATACGGATGGGGATATCAGAAGAATAAAGATCATAAAGTTCCGGATATTGGTAAATACCAAGAAATGTTGGATAAGTACGGTGCTTATTATGCAGATCTTTCAGGGGATAAGGTCGTATACTTAACGTTCGATAATGGTTATGAAGAGGGTTATACAGATGAAATACTTGATGTATTAAAAAAAGAAAAGGTTCCAGCGACTTTTTTTGTAACAGGTCACTATGTTAAAAGTTCCCCGGACTTGGTAAAGAGAATGGTAAACGAAGGTCATATAGTAGGAAATCATTCTTTCCACCATCCAGATTTTACGATTGTTAGTAAGGAATCGATGACGGAGGAATTAAAGACACTAGAAGCAGCGGTGGCTGAAGTGACAGATCAAAAAGAAATTAAATTTTTACGCCCTCCACGTGGGATGTTTAATGAAAGAACGCTAAAATGGGCGAACGAACTAGGCCTTACCCATGTATTCTGGTCCCTTACATTTAAAGACTGGAATACATCCAATCAGAAAGGCTGGCAATATGCGTATGACAGTGTGATGGAACAAATCCACCCAGGGGCTATCATCCTACTTCATGCTGTATCTTCTGATAACGCACAAGCTTTAGAGAAAATCATTCAAGATTTGAAAAAAGAAGGTTATGAATTTAAAAACTTAGACGATCTAGTAGTTAAGAATATGTTGCCGGATGGGTTTCCTGGATTTTAGAGCGGGGTATGTTTACCTCGCTTTTTTTCGTTAGATTTTGTATTCTAGGGAAAAAGGGGACATATAGAATGTGGGAAGAAGAAATAAAATTAAATACCATTTATGATTTTGATTATTCTTTATATCGTATCTCATTCGATCCACTTGCATCAGTTCAAATAGAGGAAAGATTCGTTTCTATTCCTTTTGTTATGGGGAATGAAAAACATATTATCCATGTTCAAGCAATTGGATCAACGAAACAGCCTCGTTTTATTGTAAAAAGTAAAGATGCTAAAAGAAAAAATGAAATCTTAGAATTTATAGTTGATTTATTTCAATGGAAGAAAGATTTAGCTAAAATTAAAAATCATTTTATTGGTACTAATTTGGTTTCACTTTTTAATCAATATCCCGGAACTCCAATTGTAAGAGAATTTGACCTTTACTATAGTTTGATGAAAACAATCATTCACCAACAATTAAATATGAAATTTGCTTATGTCCTATCTACTCGTTTTGTGGAGCGCTACGGAGAACAAGTTGAGGGTGTATGGTTCTATCCGACTCCTGAGAGAATAGCGAGTATAAAAGTAGAAGATTTGCGTGAGCTGCAATTTAGTGGAAGAAAAGCGGAGTATGTGATTGATACATCGAGATTGATTGCAGAAGGGAAATTAGATTTGAACGAATTAAAAGGGAAAGCGGACGAAGAGATTTTATCGGAACTGATTAAAATTCGTGGAGTTGGTAGGTGGACAGCCGAAAACTGGCTTATGTTTGGCTTAGGAAGGGAAGATCAATTTCCAAAAGCTGATATCGGGATTCAAAATGCAGTGAAAAAATTCTTGGCGATGGATCAAAAGCCGACAAAAGAAGTATTAGAGGAAATAAGTCAGGAATGGTATCCTTACCGTAGTTATGCTTCCTTAACATTATGGAGGAGTATTGAATAGAAGAAAAGTTTGGATTTTATCCAAGCTTTTTTTATACAGAAAAATAACCAACGAATTGTCACTCATAAGGTAAATGAGTGCCCGAATGAAGCAACCAAATCGTCAAACGGTCACTCATAAGGTAAATGAGTGCCCGAATGAGGCAATCCAATCGTCAAATAGTCACTCATAAGATGAATGAGTGCCCGAATGAAGCAATTCAATCGTCAAACGGTCACTCATAAGGTAAATGAGTGACCAAATGCAGCAGCCGAATTGTCAAACGGTCACTCATAAGGTAAATGAGTGCCCGAATGAGGCAATCCAATCGTCAAATGGTCACTCATAAGCTTTTGGTCTAAATAGGAAGTGATTCAGCTTCAGATTGAATAACAGCGTAACGTTAAGAAAAGGATAAAAAAATTTGATCAAAACCCTTGAAAGTCAAAAAAGGTCAGAGTATAATGAAGTCATAAGGTCAAAGATAGTCAAAGTCAAAAATGGCTTTATGATCTTAAAAATCTTTTTATTTCAAGGAGGAATGGGAACGATGAAATGTCAAAAATGTGGTGTAAATGAAGCGAACATTAATGCAACAATGCAAATGAACAATCAAAAGATGGAATTACACCTTTGCAATGAATGTTTTCAAGAAATTCAAAGTCAAATGTTTAATCAATCTGACTTTTTCTCCGGTTTCCCATTAGGTAATGCAGAAGTTTTTTCTAATTTCTTTAATCAAGGAAATGGTCAAAATCAAGGCTTTACTACAACAAAAACACAACAACAAACTACAAAGAGAAAAGGCCTTATCGATCAATTAGGTAAAAACTTAACTGATTCCGCAAGAGCTGGTGAAATTGATCCAGTAATTGGTCGTGATATTGAAATTAAACGTGTTATTGAAACTTTAAATAGAAGAAATAAAAATAACCCTGTACTAATTGGGGAACCAGGGGTAGGTAAAACGGCAATCGCAGAAGGATTAGCTCTCAAGATTGTAGAAGGAAATGTACCTACTAAATTGTTAAATAAAGAAATTTATATGCTTGATGTTGCATCATTAGTTGCCAACACTGGTATTCGTGGTCAATTTGAAGAAAGAATGAAAAAACTAATAGAAGAATTGAAAACACGTAATGATGTGATTGTATTTATTGATGAAATTCATTTATTAGTAGGTGCTGGAACTGCAGAAAATTCACAAATGGACGCAGGTAACCTTTTAAAACCAGCATTAGCACGTGGTGAATTACAATTAATTGGTGCAACAACTCTAAAAGAATACCGTCAAATTGAAAAAGACGCAGCATTAGAACGTCGTCTACAACCTATTATTGTAAAAGAACCTTCTTTAGAAGATGCAATCAAAATTTTAAATGGAATTAAAGACCGTTATGAAAAATTCCATGAAGTACGCTATTCCGATAAAGTGATCGAAGCGTTCGTAACGTTATCTAATCGTTATATCCAAGATCGTTTCTTACCAGATAAAGCGATAGACTTAATGGATGAAGTAGGTTCCCGTTTGAATTTAAGGAATTCGCAAGGGGATTCCAAAACTATTAAAGCTCGTCTAGATGAAGTTGTTAAAGAAAAACAAGAAGCGGCTGAAAAAGAAGATTACGAACGTGCTGCAAACTTACGCTATCAAGAAATTCAACTACAAAAACAATTGGAAAAAGCTGATGACAAAGAAAAAGTCCTCGATGTTGATGTATCTGATATCCAATTGATTGTAGAAGAAAAGACAGGTATTCCTGTAACGAAAATGCAATCCGATGAACAACAAAAAATGAAGGATCTAGGTGTTAACCTAGGTAAAAAGGTTATCGGACAAGACGAAGCAGTGCAAAAAGTTGCAAAAGCTATCCGTCGAAGCCGTGCGGGATTGAAATCGAAATATCGCCCAATTGGCTCCTTCTTATTTGTTGGACCAACTGGGGTTGGTAAAACAGAATTGACCAAAGCTTTAGCAGAAGAATTGTTTGGTACTCGTGATGCACTTATCAGACTTGATATGAGTGAGTATATGGAAAAACATTCCGTGTCTAAACTTATTGGTTCACCTCCAGGATATGTAGGTCATGAAGAAGCAGGTCAATTAACGGAACGAGTACGTCACAATCCATATTCCATTATTCTCTTAGATGAAATTGAAAAAGCACATCCAGACGTACAAAATATGTTCCTACAAATCATAGAAGATGGTCATTTAACGGATTCACAAGGTCGTACTGTTAACTTTAAGGAAACAGTTATCATCATGACAAGTAATGCTGGTACTGGTGTGAAAGAGGTTAGTGTTGGTTTTAATCAAGCAAAACATGAATCTGTTTCAACACTAGAAACACTTAGCAATTACTTCAAACCAGAATTCTTAAACCGATTTGATGCTATTATCAAGTTCAATGAATTAACGGAAGATAATTTATTAGAAATTGTGGATCTAATGCTTCATGAATTAGAGAAAACAATCGAGGAAAATAATATTAAAATTGATATTACACAAGAAGCTAAACAAGAACTTGTACGACTTGGATACGATGTACGATTTGGTGCAAGACCTTTACGTAGAGTTATCCAAGATAAAATTGAAGACCAACTTACTGATTTAATCTTAGAAGAAGAGAAAGTTGATCATGTAAAAGTTGATGTTGCCGATGGAGAAATCGTAGTAAGTAATAAATAATCTTCTAATCCCACTAACTTAGGTTGGTGGGATTTTTTACATATAGCGCCATCTGAAAGCAATCATAATTCACCCTTTTTTAGCCAAACTAATAAGACCAAAACTTGATAAAAAGGGTGGATTTATGAAGAAACTAAATGTAGCTCTTACTTTTATTTTATTTTTTATAACTGTAGTGCCACCTAATATCAATGCTGAGGCACCTCCATTTATGGAAGTGCATTTTATTGATGTAGGTCAAGGGGATAGTATTTTGGTGGAAACACCTAATGATAAAACAATCCTTATTGATGGTGGACTTCCGAAAGCCGGGAATAAGGTTGTATCCTACTTAAAGAAACAAAAGATAGAGAAAATAGATTTATTAATTGCAACTCATCCAGATTACGATCATATAGGTGGACTTATACATGTAATGAAATCTTTTGAAGTAAAGCAGATTCTTGATACAGGCAAAATCCACCTAACTAGAGCTTTTGCAAAATACGCTGCTGAAATTCGTAAACAAGGAATTCCGAAGAAAGTTGCAAAACCTAATCAACGTATTCAGCTTGATTCAGATTTAACCATTCAAGTGTTAAATGCCTATCAAAAGGACCAATCCAATAACGAGTCTTCCATTGTATTAAAGATGACTTACAATGAAATGGATTTTCTATTTATGGGTGATGCAACAATAAAACAAGAAAAAAAATTAATGGAAAAGTATGATATTCAATCGGAAATCATGAAAGTGGCCCATCATGGATCTGATACTAGTACATCGCTTGAATTTTTACGAGAAGTAAATCCGCAAATCGCTATTTTAACCTTTAGTGTTGATAATGATTATGGCCATCCTGTTGAACGAGTGGTAGAAAATTTAGACCGAATAGAAGCAAATGTTTATTCTACGGCGTCTTTTGGAGATATTATTATAAGGACAAATGGGAAAAGGTTTTTTATTTTTCCGAGTAGAGACCCGACAGATAATTTAATAAGATATCCGGTATAAGAACTGCACCTACATTGTTTTAGCCAATGTAGGTGCAGTTTTTATATGTATTAATATAATACGTTCTATGAATATAATTAGTTTTCAAACCTTAATAGGCATTTTTATTATTTTCCGAAAATTAAGTTGACAAACATCTTGATTGGGTTTATAGTTGGTTACATAAGTAATTAACCGATTAACGAAGGAGCGTAAAATGAAAAATACACTAGATGATAATAAACCAATATTCCTTCAAATTAAAGAACAAATCGAAGACTCCATTATAGATGGGAATCTGAAAGCAGGAAATCGTGCGCCTTCTACAAATGAATTTGCAAAGTTTTATAATATTAATCCAGCCACTGCTGGTAAAGGCATTAATGAACTAGTTGCAGAAGAGATTCTTTATAAAAGAAGGGGTGTTGGAATGTTTGTTACGGAAAATGCTAAAGAAATTTTAATTGAAAAGCGAAAGAAACTGTTTTATGAAAGCTATATGCTGCCGTTAAAAATGGAAGCTCACAAATTAAGGATGAGTACGGATGAATTAATTGAAATGGTACAAAGGGAGGACAACGAATGAAAATTGAAGTAAAAAATTTAACGAAAAAGTATCGGGATAAAGTAGCGTTAGAGAATGTTTCGTTTACTTTAGATGAGCCGAAGATTTATGGTTTACTTGGCAGAAATGGAGCAGGAAAAACAACATTCATGAACATATTATCTGGTCAAATATTAGCAAGTGGTGGAGAGATTTTAATTGATGGGGAAAATCCATTCGATAATCAACGTTTGACAGAATCGATTTGTTTAATTAAAGAGGGAAATAACTTTAAGAAAGATTTAAAGGTAAGAAACGTCCTAAAGATATACTCTTACTTTTATCCGAATTGGGATCAGGAATTAGCAGATTATATGCTGAAGGAATATCATTTACATTTAAATACTAAAGTTAAAGCATTATCGAAAGGAATGGAGTCGGCTTTAGGAATTATTGTTGGTTTAGCGAGTAAAGCACCGATAACGATTTTTGATGAACCATATATTGGACTGGACGCACCCTCAAGAAAAAGATTCTACGAAATTTTACTCGAAGAATATCAAACGGAAAAAAGAACCATTATTTTCTCTACACATTTAATCGATGAAGTTAGTTTAATGTTTGAAGAAGTTTTAATCTTAAGCGAAGGGTCACTTGTACTAAAAGAAGAGGCTGATGCACTAAGAAGAAATACGTACGCTGTGTCAGGAACGATAGAAGAAGTAGAACGATTTATAACAGGGAAAGACATCTTGGATTCGAAACAACTTGTAGGAATGATGACCGCTTATGTATATGGAAATGCAGAAGAGGCTAAACAAAGCGGGCTTCAAGTGGAAGGAATTCCAATACAAGAATTAATGATTCATTTAACGGAAAAGAAAAGAGGGGCGTAGTTCATGGGTAAACAATTAAAGGGGTTATTATATTTCTTTGTAACGGATATTCGTTTTTCATTAACAATTTTTTGGAGTATCTTATTTGGAGTTTTAGTATTATCGCTTAGTATCTCTTACTTTTTATTAGGGGTAGAGGATGCAGTATTTTACTTCGGTTTTCCAAACGCAACTTATTTTTACTGCATGTTCTTAGGCTTCTTAACTGTAAAAGAAGGTATTCCATTTGCGTTAAAAATGGGAGCTACAAGGAGAAATTTGTTTATTGCGACTGGTTTATTTTTTCTAGGAATTGCATTTGTTAAGGCGGTAGTAAGTAGTACTTTACAATCGATTACCGTAGCATTTACGGAAGCAGCGGGGATTAGTACGTTTAACTTTATACATTTGGCAGAATTTGTTAGTGATACTTGGTTAAATAGAATCATGGTTGATACAGCAGTTATGTTTTTATTACTAACAATCATGTTTTTGTTTGGTTTACTTTTCTATAATACAGGATTACTTGGAGGCGGAAGTGTTGCTGCAATATTAGTAGTTCTTCTTCTGCTAGGAATAGCTAAAGGGTCGGTGTTTGATTTCTTCGCTCGATTACTCTCTGATTTAGATTTAATGTTTTTCTTACAATTGTTTGGTATAGGAATAGTACTTTACGCATTATCCTATTTATTTACAAGAAGGATTACCATTATCAACACAAAATAAAGCGGAGCATGTGCTTCGCTTTATTTTGTGTTGGGAATGTATAAATTCTTAATATTTCTTGTCTTAAGAAAGGCCACGTCCGGCTCCAGCGCCCAGCAACTAGCAGATCTTTTTGGTGGGGCGAGCGTTAGCGCAGTCCCAAACTTCACACTCCTCCACTACGATAAAGAAGACTTGCCGATTGGTGAAACTAGAGGCTTAGTCGCACTTATACCCTTGTGGTGAAAGTCAACATCGGCTCGTACCTCACCGTGTTTCCTTTATCTCATTGCGTAGTGTTCCAGTTTGTACGTTGCTAAACGGGCGCTTCCGCCTTTGGTTCTATAAATTGTACATATAAATAGCTAAGCCGATAAAGGATAGGAGAATCATTAATACATAAATCCAAGATAGGTTTTTTATATTATAAGATACGGACTTTGTTTCATATTCGTGAGAGCGTTTTAGCTCGTTCGCGGCTGTTTGGCCTTCTGCTTCATATCTTTTTGCTTTATTTTCTTCTTGTTTAAAAATATACATAGTTGCGATAAGTGCTATTATTACAGTGATTACAGTGATTATAGACAGTACCATTACCATACTATCAAACCTCCCCATCCTAAGTATAGATTTTGCAGGAGGTAAAAGCAATATGGTGGATAAAGAGTTTTAAATTATTTCAAAAGTTTTTTGAAATAAGGTAGAAACCAATAACAGATGCATCGAAAGGGCAATAGTTGATCTCCCGTCGGAAAGCTTAAGGTGGTAGTCTTACTGCCCGTTTCCAAATCAGTTATGCATAATAATGTTAATAAACGGAGTAATAAGAAAAACCGAAGCAAATTAGCCTCGGTTTCCTTTTTGAGATAATTGGTTATAAATACGATCTGCACGCTTAAATTCCTTTTGGTAAAGAACTTCTTGTGTACTATTCAGTATTTTGCCGCGGTGTTCGGATCTATGCTTTGGCATAAGTCATCCCTCACTTTTTAAATATAGTTTACCCATTGGTTAGGAGATTATTCATGTTTACATATAGTTGGAAAAATCATTATTTTTAGCAAAAGAAAGAGGATGGGACATAACGAAATGTTTAACTCAAAAGACGAACAATCCTACAAAATTAGTGGAGGAAATATACGTAGACTCCTGCGGGGAAAAAGGCCTGGGTGAGACCCCGCAGTGCGTTAGCACGAGGAGGCTCACCAGCCGCCCGCGGAAAGCGAAGTATATTTCCGTAGCGGTTTATCTACTCCATAACTTCTGTAAAGTTCGGATTTCCCTTTTGATAAAACATTTTTGTCCCAACCTCTTCTAAGAAACTTCTTCTCCAGTAGAGGCTGATTCAACTGACGCAAATTGTTTATAGG
Source organism: Oceanobacillus caeni (assembly GCF_019037185.1). Taxonomy (GTDB): domain Bacteria; phylum Bacillota; class Bacilli; order Bacillales; family Amphibacillaceae; genus Oceanobacillus; species Oceanobacillus caeni. Next base: position 14,306 of record NZ_JAHHXM010000028.1, on the reverse strand, counting down.
AAAGATAATGTTCTTTTGTAATGACGAATAAATCATAAATGTCTTCCGTTTTATTTACTTTTTGATATACTTCCGGATACGTTGTATTGGCAAGTGCAACATAAGGTAACTTCAATGCGGCTTTTAAGGAGCGGGTATTTGTTCTTCTCACCTTCATGAAGATTCCCTCAATTTGATTAGAGAAAAATAATTCATCGAAAAAGTTCTCTTTGGCCGGTTTATTATATCCTTTTCCGAAATACGGTTTCCCAATCCATGTTGCTAAGAAACCAAAATTATCTTCTATATCAAAAAGATTGATTGTTCCAATTGGTTGTTGGTACTCGTCAAGAATGGTTCGTGAAATTAACTTTCCATTTTCTTCATCTTCCATCATTTTCTTTGTCATAAAGTAGAATTCATCTACAGAATAGGCTTTATGCCTTACGTATGGGAAAACTTCCGGATGCGACATTAATTCAAATAAAACAGGAACTTCATGTAGATCACGAGTTTTTAACATAAAAAATACCCTCCTCATTCCAGGTGGGTACTGTCCTAACGCGAAAAGGCATAAGGATTGTGTGAGTGACCCACCCTCGAATTTTTATTTTAGATTTCAACAAAAATTCGGGGTGGGAATCGAACCCACTAGAACCAGTAAAAACTGGTGGCGCACCATTTGCCTTCCCTATTTAATTTCAAATTAATATTTCATTCCCGATAAAGAAGACTTTCATAAGTGGGGGGTTACTTTCATCCACCACTGATGACTAGTCGTACTTATGAGACCTTTACGGGCAGCCAGACTCCCATCTGCCTTCTTTGTTTCCCTAGAAGCTTGAGGCGAGAGTCTTACTGCTCGTTTAGTGGGATAAACGGTTGGTTTAAATTTCATCTCTTTCGTAATTTGGTAGTTTCATTCTACAATGTTTTTCTTAAAAAAGAAATGGTTTTTTGTTTATTTTGTATGAAATTTTTTCCTAAAGAAATATAATACAATTGCTTATAGATAGATAAACTTCCATGTTAATATATGAAGAATAGGGGGATAGTGTGCCATGAAAAAAATAGCTAAGATTACAACGCAGAAGCGGACAAAGAACAGATATAATATTTTTCTAACGGATGGGGATCAGGAAGAATATGCATTTAGTGTAGATGAGGCCGTTTTAGTTGAATTTAATCTTCGTAAAGGATTGGAAATGAGTGATTCCATGATTGAAATGTTGTTGGAAAAGGACTCCATTCAAAAATCCTATACACTGGCGATTCATTTTTTAAGCTATCGTATGCGGACAAAAAAGGAAATGCGGGAATATTTAGCGAAAAAAGAAGTCATTCCTGAACAAATAACGATCATTATGGAACGATTAATAAAAGAAAAATTACTTGATGATAAACTTTTTGCGGAAATGTTTGTCAGGACGCGGATGAATACGTCAAGTAAAGGACCTTTACTTATTAAAAAGGAATTAATAGAAAAAGGAGTTACTAGTGCGATTGCGGAGGAGGCTATTCATTTATATCCTTATGAAGCACAGTTCGAGAAGGTATCCAAAAAGTTGGAGAAAAAAATAAATGCCGGCAAGCGAGAATCCTATAAGCAACAAATTCAAAAACTTCAGGCAAACCTACTCCAAAAAGGGTTTAGCCAGGCTGTTATTTCAGATGCCATATCCCAAATGAATGAAGGAGAAGACAAGGAAGCGGAATGGGATGCCATTGTATATCAAGGAGATAAGCTATTACGGAAATATAGTAAAAAGTATGAAGGATTCATACTACAGCAAAAGCTAAAAGAAGCAATGTACCGTAAAGGATTTCAGGTGGAGTACATAAATCGTTATTTGGCTGAATTTCTGGAAGGGGACTCCTACTAAATAAGTTTCTCTTTTTTAGAAACCGGTGTAAAATAAAGGTGTAAGGGGGAAAAGGGATGAATTACAGATATAGTGATTACTCGGTTGAAGAGTTATATAAAGAAATAGGTAAGTTGAAAGAAAAGGCTCAGAAAGCGGAGCAGCTCGGAAACATATCAGAAGTACAAATAAATGAAAGAAAAATGCAAGTTGCGCTGGCCTATACAATGAATCCAGAAGACTTTGGTTCAAACGAAGAATATGAGTTAAAAATGGATCCGGGATTTACGTTTAAAATCAATTATATTAATGGAGTTTTTGCATGGGGTCATCGAGTAAACTTGCTAAAAGAAGTATATGAAAAAGAAGAAGCTATTCCAATTTCATTGCTTGGAAAAAAAGTGATGGAATGATATAGAAAGATGAAAGCGTCCGTTTAGCGATGTTCTCGCTATGACTTTAGCACTTGAGCTAAACATGAAGAAAGACCAATTCCAGTCTCTGAAATTGGTCTTTTTCATGTTGCTATACAAAGTTGTCTTCAATAACAAGTTTATTGCGCAACTTATGTTCCGAGAATATCCAACCTGTATAGGAACTGATAATTTCCATGTTACGATCGATTTGTACGATTGCAACAAAGGGATAATATTCTTTTGAACGATAGCGTAAATCTATAAAGCGAACTTCTGTGTATTGATCAAATTCATTAATTTCCCAACGGTAAACAGGAGAGAAATTTAAGAAAGAAGCGACATTTTTGTCTTCAAATGCTTTTTCAATAATTGGTGATTCGGGTAACGGAATTTTATTAAATTCATCCACAATTTCGATATGCCCATTCTCAACGGTGGCTACATAAAACTTATCTTCCGTCGTGATGGCGACACGCCAGAAGTTTTGCTTTAATGTTGGAGAAGTGGCAATTTCGATTGTGTTTGGTATATAATCTTTTATTTCTCTAACAATTTCTCTTTTATCCATGTAGCGTTTGATGTAATATAAAACAATTACGGTATAAATGGATAACCATGTATATCCCGGATGTGCACCTAACATCCAAGCACCAATACCTCCAAGGTGAATTAAGAAGAGGTAAGGGTCAAATGTATTGATAAATCCAAGTGCAATCCATTTGTTCGAGAACGGCCGGAATGCTTGGGTTCCATATGCATTAAATAAATCAACAAATACATGTATAATAACAGCAAGTGCTGTCCAAAACCAGAGATGTAGATAGCTTACTTCTGGAACAAACATGTAAATTAATCCGGACACGATTAATCCCCATAGTACGATAGCTGGGAGCGAATGGGATGCCCCACGATGATGACGAATATACGTCGCATTATTTTTTAGTTTAAAAATGGTATCAAAATCAGGGGCATGTGAACCTATGATTGTACCAGTTAAAACAGCGTAAAATAGGGTTGCATCATTATGAACTACTGGATCAATTGTTGCTAAACCACCTAATGAAATTCCCATTACTATGTGCGTTGCTGTATCCAAGTTCAAATATCCTCCTCTCGCTTAAAAAGTATCACTATGTTTACTTTTACCTCAATGAAAATTTTTATTTATATTTTTTATTGTACCATAAAGGAAGTGTCATTATGATAACACAAATTTTAAAAAACTTTAACAGTTTTGGATTTCAGTATGATTTACTTGACTGGTATTACGAGAATAAGCGAGATTTACCTTGGCGACAAGATCAAGATCCTTATAAAGTATGGGTTTCTGAAATCATGCTTCAACAAACTAAAGTGGATACAGTTATTCCATATTTTCAAAAGTTTATGGAAAAATTTCCAACGGTGTATGAATTGGCAAAAGCGGATGAACAAGAAGTTTTAAAAACATGGGAAGGGCTAGGTTATTATTCACGTGCAAGGAATTTACAGTCTGCGGTGAAAGAAGTTGTAGAAACGTATGATGGGAAAGTTCCGGATAACCCCAAAGAATTAGGCTCATTAAAAGGAATAGGACCGTATACGAAAGGGGCAATTCTATCCATCGCATATGACCTGCCAGAACCGGCAGTGGATGGAAATGTTATGCGTGTTTTTTCTCGCGTGTTCAAGATAGAAGATGATATCGCACAATTGAAAACAAGGAAAAAGTTTGAGGAGTTGGTACGGGAAGTTATTTCAAAAGAAGATCCTTCTTCCTTTAATCAAGCAATCATGGATTTAGGTGCAACCATTTGTACCCCAAAATCACCCGCTTGTTTATTTTGTCCAGTTGGAGAGTATTGCCAGGCTTTTGCAGAGGGAGTACAAGAAGAATTACCAATAAAGACAAAGGCTAAAAAGCAAAAAACACTTTCCTATATGGTATTATTAGTTAAAAATAATAAGGATGAATATTTGATTGAGAAGCGACTAAATGAAGGTTTGCTAGCAAACCTCTGGCAATTCCCAATGATTTCGTTGAAAGAAGTTGGATTAGAGGGAGCTGCTGAATGGGTACAAAAGGAATATGGTGTTTCTGTTCGTGTTAAAGATAAAATAGATCATTTGACACATGTTTTTTCCCATATTAAATGGGATTTAAGTATTTATGAAGCAGTAACTGTTAATGAAAAAGTAAAAGATTCACGATTGAAATTTGTTTCAAAAGAGGAAATAGAGGAATTCCCATTTCCTGTGTCACATCAGAAAATGATGAAATTTTTGTAGATGGTTATTGTGAAAAGCCATTTAACAAAACTAATTCTTGAGGGCTTAGAAATACCTAAGCCCTCTACAAACTTATCTACACGTCATTATTTAAATTTCTACTATACATTTCCTCATTTATTTCGTGTAATTTGGACAATCCTTCTGAGTTAATATATGGTAAAACTTGGGACAGGGCCTGTTGATAATAGTCTAATTCTTCATCTTTCCACTTCTTTTTACTCATCATTGTAAGCTCGGAAAAATCTCTAAGAGTATCCATGTTTTTTCCCCCTATAAAAATTCCGATCATTACTAATTTGTGTATAATCAGCTTAAATTACCGCGGGACTTCTTTCCAAGGATGGTTATAAATATTTAAAAATAAATGGATAACAAAAGAATTCTTGGACAAATTAAGTAGTGCGGAGGTGATATTGATGGCTAAAAATCCTAAAAAGACAACTGCTGGTACTAACGTTCAGGAAGTGAGACAACAAAATCAACAATCTGCACAAGGTTCTGGACAATTTGGTACAGAATTTGCTTCTGAAACAAATGCTCAGGAAGTAAGAAAACAAAACCAACAAGCAGCACAAGGTTCTGGACAATTTGGTACAGAGTTTGCTTCTGAAACAAATGCTCAGGAAGTAAGAAAACAAAACCAACAAGCAGCACAAGGTTCTGGGCAATTTGGTACAGAGTTTGCTTCTGAAACAAATGCTCAAGAAGTAAGAAAGCAAAACCAAAAGTCCCAACAAAACAAAAAATAAATAAATTCCTTCCTAAGAAAAAAGAGTACTCTATTCACATAGGGTGCTCTTTTTCTATTTCTGGTCGTAATACTTTATCTTTATTTCTTTTATCTATATAATGTATGCAAGGATTATTGGAAATTAGAAAGGGAGAATACTATGGTTGCTCCTAATGCAGGGTCTAAAATGAAAATTCAAAGCTATAAACATAATGGGCAACTACATAGAGTTTGGCAGAATACATTAGTTTTAAAGGGAAATGAATTGGTTGTGATTGGGGCCAATGATAAAACACCTGTCATTGAAAGTGATGGAAGGTCTTGGATTACTAGGGAACCGGCTATTTGTTATTTCCATGCTAAATATTGGTTTAATATAATCGGAATGATTCGAAATGATGGTATATACTATTACTGCAATATAAGCTCACCATTTGTTTATGATGATGAAGGATTAAAGTATATTGATTATGATTTAGATGTAAAAGTGTATCCCGATATGACGTACGATCTTCTTGATGAAGATGAATACGAAGAACATAGGAGACTAATGAATTATCCAGAAGTGTTAGATCAAATATTGCGAAATAATATGGAGTACTTACTAAGATGGGTTCGGCAACGAAAAGGTCCATTCTCACCAGATTTTATTGATAATTGGTATGAAAGGTTTTTAACGTATCGCTAAATGATCTCATCTTTACTTGCGGTAGTTAGCCCACCCTATAATTAGGTTTATCCTAAAAGATAAATTACGGAGGGGAGCAAGTGGATTTCTAATACGTACAATGAGCATTTAGTTAGAAGAATTTCTTGCCAAGACGATTGGCCCTTTATCTAGTAGAAATAAAATTCCTTGTTACAAAAGGTAACAAGGTTTTTCTATTGTCGGATAAGAATGGTATAAACTTCTTATCCAACTTAGGTAGGTACAACAAAGATATTTACCTAAAATTTGGCAAATGTCAATTTTTCCAATTAAAATACGATGCAAAAAAGGAAGTTTGAAAATATGAGTCCTATAAGACAATATATGCAATTTGTAAGACCTTATATTTGGAAAATATTTTGGACTATTATTATAGGAATCATTAAATTCGGTATTCCTCTCTTAATGCCACTAATATTAAAATATGTAGTCGATGATATAATTACTCCTACAGATATGACAAATGCAGAAAAAATAACAGAATTAGCTTGGTTAATGGGGATTGCTTTCTTAATTTTCCTTATTGTAAGGCCGCCAATTGAATATTTTCGACAATATTTTGGTCAATGGGTGGGGAATAGAATCCTATATGATATAAGGGACAAGTTGTTTGACCACATACAAAAACTTAGTTTGAAATACTATTCTAAGACAAAAACCGGGGAAATTATTTCCCGGGTGATAAATGATGTCGAACAAACAAAAATCTTCGTAGTAACTGGATTAATGAACGTTTGGTTAGACCTTATTACAATCTTAATCGCCATTGGAATTATGATGACAATGGATATTGAGATGACTATAGTATCTATTATTCTCTTTCCTATATTTGGTTTTTCGATTAAATACTTTTACGGGAAACTACGACAATTAACCCGTGACAGGTCACAAGCATTAGCGGAAGTACAAGGTCATTTACATGAGAGAGTACAGGGGATTCCTGTAATCCGAAGTTTTGCCCTTGAAGAATATGAACAAGGACAATTTGGAAAAAGAAATGATGAATTCTTAAATCGAGCCATGAAGCAAGTTGATTGGAATGCGAAAACTTTTGCAGTGACGAATACGATTACCGATTTAGCACCACTTTTAGTTGTTGCATTTGGTGGTTATCAAGTAATTGTAGGAAATATTAGTGTTGGGACATTAGTGGCATTTGTTGGATATTTAGAAAGGGTATACAGTCCATTAAGAAGATTAATGAATTCATCAACACAGCTTGTTCAAGCAATTGCATCGATTGATCGTGTGATGGAGTTTATGAATGAAGAATACGATATTAAGGATAAAGAAAATGCTAAAGAATTGGGACGAGTGGAAGGAAATATTGATATCGAAAATGTATCTTTCCGTTATGATGAAGAAGACAATGTTGTATTAAAAAATGTATCCCTTCATGTAGAAAAAGGGGAAACTATTGCGTTTGTCGGAATGAGTGGTGGAGGAAAATCTACCATTGTAAGTTTAATACCTCGATTTTATGATGTAACAGAGGGCTCCATTAAAGTAGATGGTATCGATGTTCGTGATGTCAATGCGCGTTCATTAAGAAACAACATTGGAATGGTGTTGCAAGATAATATTTTATTCAGTGAATCTATTGCTGTTAATATCCGTATGGGGAATCCTGATGCAACCGACGAAGAAGTTATTGCTGCAGCAAAGGCAGCGAACGCCCATGAGTTTATTATGAATCTACCCCAAGGTTACGATACACTTGTAGGAGAGCGTGGCGTCAAGTTATCTGGTGGGCAAAAGCAGCGTGTCGCAATAGCGCGCGTGTTCTTAAAAAATCCACCTATCCTCATTTTTGATGAAGCGACTTCTGCATTAGATTTGGAAAGTGAACATCTTATCCAAGAAACAATGGAAAAATTAGCATCTGACAGAACAACATTTATTGTGGCGCATCGTTTGGCAACAATCACTCATGCCGATCGAATTGTTGTTATTGAAAACGGAGAAATTGTGGAGATTGGGTCACATGATGAATTAATGGAAAGACAAGGAAGTTATTATAATTTATATCAAGTACAGCATTTGGATAATGATTAAGGAAAAGCGAAAGCGACCGCTTAGTAACGTGGCGCTTGAGCTGGACATGATAAAAGGCGGTTCGAATTCGAACCGCCTTTTAAAATATTTTCCAATAAACTACTTAAGTGAACTAAATTACATCTGTGCAAATGCACGGCCAACTGCCTCAATCGTTTGGTCAATATCCTCTTCTGTATGTTCGGTAGTTAAGAACCATGCTTCATACTTAGATGGGGCAAGGTTAACACCTTCATTTAACATGAGCTTGAAGAATCGTCCGAATGCTTCACCATCACTTGCTTCAGCCTCAGCATAATTGGTAACTTGATCTACTCCAAAATAGACCGTTAGTGCCCCTTTTAGTCGATTAATCGTAATGTGAATACTATGTTCTTTGGCTTTTTCAAGAATTCCTTTTTCTAATCGTTCACCAAGTTGGTCTAATTTTTCATAGACACCTTCTTTGCTAAGAACTTCTAGGCAAGCAATTCCTGAAGCCATGGAAGCTGGGTTTCCCGACATTGTTCCAGCTTGATATGCTGGACCTAATGGTGCTACCTGTTCCATGATTTCCTTACGACCACCATAAGCTCCAATTGGAAGTCCTCCACCAATGATTTTACCCATTGCAGTCATGTCTGGCTCAACCCCATACACTTGTTGGGCGCTACCATAAGTAAAGCGGAATGCTGTAATTACTTCATCGTAAATAACCAGTGCGCCTGCTTCGTGTGCCAAATTATTTACTTCTTGTAAAAATCCCTCATGTGGCTCTACAATACCAAAGTTTCCTACGATTGGTTCTACCAATACTGCAGCAATTTCGTTGTTCCATTTATTTAGTGCCTCTTTCATAGCGTCTAGATCATTAAATGGAACCGTAATAACGTCCTCTGCTGTTGAAGTAGGAACTCCAGCAGAGTCAGGAGTTCCTAATGTAGATGGTCCTGATCCAGCTTGAACTAGTACCGCATCGAAATGCCCGTGATAACAACCAGCGAATTTTAAAATTTTCGTACGTCCAGTATATGCTCGAGCAACACGAATGGTTGTCATGACAGCTTCTGTACCTGAATTATTGAAACGAACTTTTTCTAATGAAGGGATTGCTTCTTTTAGCATTTTTGCAAATTTATTTTCCAATTGTGTTGGAGTGCCGAACAATACACCATTTGATGCCGCGTTAGAAATGGCTTTTGCGATATGTGGGTGTGCGTGTCCAGTAATAATGGGACCGTATGCCGCTAAATAATCAATATATTTATTTCCATCTACATCATAGAAATACGCTCCTTGTCCGCGCTCCATGTAGACTGGAGAACCGCCACCAACTGCCTTATAGGAGCGGGATGGTGAGTTAACCCCACCTACAATATGTTCCAATGCTTCTTTATGTAGTTGTTCTGATTTTGTGAACTGCATCGTATTTCCTCCCTAAACTAAATCCAAACTTTACTATACCAAAAAATATTAGAAAAGACGATGAATGTAGCTTCGGTATAAATGGATGGAACGAATATGGTTTTAAAAAAAATAAAAGACAAGCCTTTATTCATCTATGCATATATCTTTATAGATAAGTATTTTAAAGGGGTAGGGGATATGTTTCTAATTCCTTGGATTATATTTATTTTGATTTGTTATGTGTTGGTGAAAAGTATTATTGGTTTTATTACTGGAAAGCAAATCCATGTGAAGTTGGAATTGAGGGATAGCCGGTTTTCTAGTGAACTATTTATGGCGTTATTAGTTATTTATGTGATTGTTATACTTGGGTTTGGAATGATTTATTTTATTTTGTCGTTTCAAGGGATTATTTTAGTAGAATATGGGGAATTACGCCAACCGACATTAATTGGTTCTGTTATTCATTCTATCTATTTTAGTGGGGTAACATTACTAACGATTGGTTACGGTGATATTTCGCCAGTTGGTATAGGAAGGCTGTTAGCGATAACAGAGGCGCTAATTGGTTATGTGTTACCGACAGCCTTTGTGATGAAGTTATTCCAAATGGGTGAACGAAGTAGAGATGAGTGAATGCAATTCTACGTTATGTTATAGTTGTTATAGAAAATGAGGTTGGAGGGATTTTAATGTCAGTTGAAGTAGGAAAAGCTGTGAATGACTTTACATTACCGAATCAAAATGGTGAACAAGTTAGTTTATCGGACTTTCGTGGAAAAAACGTTGTATTATATTTTTATCCAAAAGATATGACGCCTGGTTGTACGACAGAGGCTTGTGATTTCCGTGATCATCATGAAAGTTTCGGAGAATTAAATGCCGTAATTCTTGGTGTAAGTCCAGACCCAGTTGAACGCCATCAAAAATTCATCGAAAAACATGATCTACCATTTGAATTGTTGGCAGATGAAGAGCATAAGCTAGCAGAAGAATTTGATGTATGGAAATTGAAGAAGAACTTTGGTAAAGAATATTATGGAGTGGAACGTTCAACATTTATCATTGATAAAGAAGGCGTTCTACAGAAAGAATATCGTAAGGTTAAAGTGGATGGACATGTAGAAGATGCTTTGACTTATATTAAGGAAAACTTACAGTAATTTTATAGAAAAGATGGAGCATAAAATGATTAACGCTCCATCTTTTTTCTGATTTAAGATTCTTACTGCAACTTCGGACGTTATTTTCTTAAGGGAAAAATAACTCCCAAAGTTCACTTTATTTATGTAAAATAATAATAACTTGAAAATTGTAGGAGGAATAGTGATGATTGTTTTTTCTAGAAAGCTTGCAGAATCGTATCAAGATAGATTAAAAGGAAAATTCCCAAATGAAAATTTTATTTATTGCGATACGATGGAAGAGGTGAATACATACATTCGAGATACAGAAGTGTATGTGACGTTTGGTAGTGATATTAATGAAGAATTTATTAAAAAGGCAGTGAGTTTAAAGTGGATTCATGTACTTTCTGCAGGGGTAGATAATCTACCATTTGCTAGTATCCGGGAAAGAGGAATACGCGTTACAAATGTACGGGGAATACATAAGACTCAAATGTCCGAATATGCCATATCAATGCTGCTACAAGTTTATCGTCAAGAAAAATCCGTCATTAAAAATGAGGAAAATCAAGTTTGGGATAATCAGGGTATAAGCTTAAGAGAAATTACTGGAAAAACAATGGTGGTAGTTGGGACAGGTGCTATCGGAAGTGAAGTTGCTAGACTAGGTAAGGCTTTTGGAATGTATACGATTGGGGTTTCTAGAAGTGGAAAGAAAGTAGGGCACTTTAATGAAAACTATAAAATTAGTGAGTTAAACCAAGCACTATCTCTAGCTGACTTTGTTATATCTGTGTTACCAAGTACAAAGGAGACAAAAGATATTTTTAAATATGAACAATTTAAAGCGATGCCAAACCGCGCTGTCTTCTTAAATATGGGACGTGGCGATGCAGTAATGGAAGAAGATTTATTGGCAGCAATACGAGCAGGGGAAATAGAACACGCTATTTTGGATGTGGTAAAAGAAGAACCATTACCAAAAGGACATCCATTTTGGACAGAAGAAACTATTACAATAACACCGCATATATCAGGGGTCTCACCGGAATATACTAATCGAGCATTGGATATATTTGAGGAAAATTTACAAGTCTTCCGTAGAAATGGGGATAATTATATTAATCCAATCGATTTAACAAGGGGGTATTAAGGTATTACAGACTTTCACAACATCTGAAGACTGATGTCTAATAAAAATGGGAATAATAATAATGAAAAAGAAATACTATTTAGTGGGCAGAGTACTTATATTGACAGATGTCCTTTTGGGAATGTAAACTAATTATAAAGATTATAATTTAATAATATTATTAGAATACATTTTTGAGACGGAAAGTGAGGTGGATGGCTGTGTCTGAAGAACGATTACAAAAAGCTATTAATACTTTAAAGAAATCAGGCGTCCGTATCACTCCACAACGTCATGCAGTACTAGAATACTTATTAAATTCTATGATACACCCAACTGCAGATGAAATATACAAAGCACTAGAAGGTAAGTTTCCAAATATGAGTGTTGCAACTGTGTATAATAATCTAAGGGTATTGCGTGAGGTAGGACTAGTTCGCGAACTGACCTATGGAGATTCATCTAGTCGATTCGATTGTAATACATCTGATCACTACCATATTATTTGCAATGAGTGTGGTAAAATAGTCGATTTTCACTATCCACCTTTAGATGAAGTGGAGGCCCTAGCGGAGAAGGTAACTGGATTTGATGTAAGTCATCATCGGTTAGAAGTATATGGTATTTGTGATGAATGTAAGAAAATAGCTAGTCAGAAACATTAAGATGGAAACAAAAGCTATCGCCTATTTTTAATTGGCGATAGCTTTTGTTATTTTTTCTTTTGATAACGTTTGGAATTATACTTTTCATCAAAATCCAAACCTTCTAAATCTTTATCTAATGTAAGTGGCTGTTTACAATGCATACAAGCATCGACACGACCTAGCATTTTCGTTGGCTTATTACAGTTTGGACAAACAACCGGCACAGACCTAAGTGATAAGGTACCAATCCAAACATATACAACTAAACTAAACACAATAGCTAGGACGCCCAAAGCAAATAAGATTAACATTAACCATTCTATCTTTTTCAGTAAAATGCCCCCATACATAAAAAGAAACCCTACAAATATAAGAATAAGAGCAAAGGATCGGATTTTATTAATTTTGCTTGAATAGACTAATTTCGGTTCGGACATAATCTACCTCCTTCATATATCACTAGTAGTATAGCATATATGTTTAAATATTTCGTTTTCAAAAAGAGGATTTCACTTATTTATAACGAAATATTATAGTTAGAAATTAATTTTGTCGAATTTTGGTGATAGAATAGAGTGGTTGTTTCTATGTATAGGTAATTTTTAGAAAGATGGAGGAAGTAAGATGGAGAATTTCTTAAGGCCAATTTATCAAGAACGTGCAAGTGACCCGAAAACATTAGGTATTCTAATGATGGAAAAAACTAATCCCAACAGTCCTCTAACAGATAATTTTGATATCATTCTACTTATTATTGTAAAAGAAGCGGAACAAGAATGGTTTGTGAAACATTATGAGAGTGCTGGTGAAACAGCAGCAATGCATATTGTTAAAGAAAGTACGTTAATGGACTGGATTGATACAAGCTCTTCCAGACGAGCGGTAGAGTGGGTGATTAATGGAAGAGTCGTTTATGACAGAAATGAATATATTAGTGATTTGAAGAGAAAACTAAGAGATTTTCCACTACAACAAAGAAATCTTAGAAAAGCTATTGAATTTGGTAAGTTGGTAAAAAGTTATAACGAAGCAAAAGCTTTATTTACCTCCAAGAATTATAAAGATGCGCATAGTAAGGTGTTTTATTCTTTACATTACTTAGCAAGGCTTGCGGTTGTAGAAAAAGGCTACTACCCTGAAGTGACTGTATGGAATCAAGTTAAAAATATAGATTTAGAAATCTATAAGTTATATGAAGAGTTCATCGACAGTAGGGAAGAGATGGAGAAGAAAATCCAATTAATGATATTGGCAATGGACTATGTGATTAATCATAGGGCAGCAGCATCGGCTGAACATCTACTTAACATTATGCGAACAAAAGGTGAACCATGGTCATACGCTGAATTAAAAACAAACCCGTTCGTGGAGCCATATAAACTTGATCTTTCTGCAATCATTTCTTATTTAGAAGAAAAAGAAATTATATTACCAGTGTTGGAAGAGACGAAGGGTGTTGGAGTGTTTCATAGGAAATATAGAATAAGTAATTTTTAGATTTTGTTGTTGTGGACAGTTTCGTTTCTGCATGAAGGAGTGTGGGGATGGACTGTTCGATTTTGTTTGAAGTGCTAGTATCGAATAGGCTTTTTATTAATGTGTTTGTGATGCTGATAGTTTTTAAAAAAATATGTTGACAATAGATTGATAAGCATGGTAAAGTATTCATTGTCGCTTCTGAAAGGCGTCTCTAATTAACGACAACTAATTAAAATAATTGTTGACATGAGATGCTGAAAGTGATATATTATAAAAGTCGCTGTTATGAAGCGATTAAATGAATTTGCTCTTTGAAAACTGAACAAAACAACCAGTATGTTAAGACAAAAGAAACTCGTTTTTCTTTTTAAAATAGAGGTTTTTGCCTCTATAAAGCTAAGAACTTCAAATGACTTTTGTTCATTTGAAACAAACTTTTTTTGGAGAGTTTGATCTTGGCTCAGGACGAACGCTGGCGGCGTGCCTAATACATGCAAGTCGAGCGCTGGAAGC
>NZ_JAHHXM010000027.1 GCF_019037185.1 Oceanobacillus caeni | reverse complement strand
ACGTGGAACAATCCATGAATGGTTGTTGTGCAAAAAAACTTAATCTTTTTGTGTCCAAAAACTTGACGTAGATCCAATTTTCTATTAACTCACAAATATATATATATAGCTATTTAATTATTTCAATTTCCCAATCTTGATTACGTAACATAGGGAAGTAAATTTGAAAGACTTGGATTTAATATTATCCAAGTCTTTTTGTATTTCATAAGTAGCGTAAAGTAATTTTTTGTAAATATAAAACTACTTTTGAAAATAAAGAGGGTTTTCTTAATTTTAAGAGAATAAACTATATTATTATCCCTCAAGGAGAGAAATGTTGAAAAAGGATTAGTAAATCATAAAGATGATTTTGGTATTCTTTTATCTAATCAATTATTTTCAAAGAGAGTTTCTTAAGCTATTTCGTTTATGAGGTGAGGAAAATTAGTAAAGGATTTAAATTAATATATGTGTTATTAATGATAATATTATTTATCGGAACTGTTTGGTTAATAAAAAGTCATGCCTTAAATTTATCAAATCAACCTCCATCCTCAAAACAAGACAGGGGAGACTTTTTACCAAAGAATTCATCATTTGGCAGCGAAACCAATTATGATATTACTTTAACCATGAATTCAGAAGGGATTTTTAATGTTACATCTACTAGTTATATAAAAATATATCTGATGATAAATGGAATGAGTTGGTATTCTATTTTATCCCTAATATTTTCACCGAAAAAAATTCACCAACTTTAAAACAAAACGCAACAGTAAAAATCGATAATATTATTGTTGATAGTAAAACAATGAATTTTAGCCTTGATAAAGACACTTTAACAGTCCCTTTAAGTGAAAAACTTTACCCCAATAAAACAGTAGTAGTTGAAATTAGTTATATGTTTACACTACCGGAGGAAGCCCTAAGGTTTACCAAAACTACTATTTAGCACAATGGTACCCAATGGTAGCAACATACAAAGATGGATGGAATAAGGAGGACTATATTTCCAAAGGAGAAACATATCATACTGCTTTTAGTGATTATCGGATAAATTATGAAATTCCAGAAAATTTAACCCTAGTATCCACAAGCGATAATGAATTAGTTACTAGTCCAAGTAAAGGTCAATTAGAAGCTAACAACGTAAAGGATTTTTTCATTGCAATCTTGAAGGATCCTAATGTTATTGAAAAAGAGATTAATAATATTAATATAAGGGTATTTGGTATTGACAATAATAAAAAATTACATAAAGAAGTAGGAGATATATCAAGTGAAGCCCTAAATTATTTTGAAGAGAAAATTGGCCCTTATCCACATGGACAATTGGATATCATAGTAGATCAATCAGGAATGGAATATCCCGGAATTATAACAGTAGGTTCTATTTATAATAAAGGTTCTACTAATCCTAGTTTAATAAAATCTATAGTAGTTCATGAAATTGCCCACCAATGGTTTTATGGTGTTGTTAGTAATGATCCTTATAACGATGCCTGGTTAGATGAAGGTATTACAGAGTTGGCTACACTTTTATTTCATGCAGATTACCGAAACGAGGAAATTTCATTAGATGTAGAATTGTTTAAGGATTTTCCTTTACCAGTAAATTTACCATTAGATAAATATGATATAGATAGTCAAAGTAATTATATTTACGGTAAATCAACAACCTATCTTTGGGACATATTAACTAAAAATGATGGGAGAGTAGGGGCTGAAGAGTTTCTGAAAAATTACTATAATGTTTATAAATATAAAGATGTAGATACTCAAGAATTTGTAAGATATATAAAATATTACCTAAATATGAAAGATGATAATATATTTAAGGAATTTTTACTACTAGAAGAATAGTTCTATACCAAATTCTAACAAACAGACTTTTTTGTTGCATGACAATAAAGTTGTTTAAAAACACTAGTCACGTTATTTCATTAAGGGGCGCTTTTCTTGAGTAACGGCAAAACCCAATTTCTCAATTTTAAAGCTGGGAAATTGGGTATTTATATTTACTTACGGCACAAAATAACGTTCTATAGTGGCAAGTCAATCAATTTTTGACATTGGTTTTAGTTTCATAACTCAAGAGTATTGACACCGTTTTATTATTGTTGTAATAACAAAGCACGAGAGGGTGTCATAACTTGACTCATAAGGCCTAAAAAGTACGGTAAAAAACATATTGAGCAAGCTTTATTTACAGCTTTTAAACCAAAAAAACAGCTGATTTTCCAAACAGAAAACCAGCTGTTCCTTCTTATATTTAGGCTTCAACATCATAGCCTTGTTCTTCAATAGCTTCTTTCATGGCATCCACATTTACTTTTGATTCGTCAAAAGTAACATCTACTTTGCCAGCTTCTAAATTAACTTCAGCTGCTGATACGCCATCTAATTTTTTTAATGCACCTTCAACAGACATTTTGCAATGACCACATGTCATACCTTGCACATTTAATGTTTTTTCCATTACTTTTCACCTCCTTTAAAAGGGAGTTCCGCCTTATAATTTCACACGTTTTAAGCGAAGGGAGTTAGAAACAACACTTACGGAACTTAATGCCATGGCTGCACCAGCAATCCATGGGGCAAGTAGTCCAATTGCTGCAACCGGGATTCCTGCTGTATTGTATCCGAAAGCCCAGAAAAGGTTTTGACGGATATTTCGAATGGTTGCATGACTGATTCTAATAGCTTTCGGTATGAGTAACAATTCTCCACCAAGAATCGTCAAGTCAGCAGCTTCTATAGCCACTTCTGTACCAGTTCCAATGGCAATTCCGATATCTGCAGTCACTAGTGCAGGTGCATCGTTCACACCGTCACCAACCATTGCTACCTTTTTACCCTTATCTTGAATTTCTTTGACCTTATCTGCTTTTTCTTCAGGTAACACCCCGGCAATCACTTGATCGATTCCTACTTGTTTTGCAATTGCTTGAGCTGTTCTTTCGTTATCCCCTGTTAACATGATAACTTCTAAACCTTGTTCCTTTAACTCTCTAATTGCTTGTGGTGCTGTTTCTTTAATGGTATCAGCAACCGCAACAATACCACGATATTTCCCATCAATGGCTATCAACATTGCTGTTTTACCATTCGTTTCAAATTCAACTAATTCCTCTTCATTACCTTTCATATCAATTTGGTAATCATTCATTAGTTTTCGATTTCCAACGAGAACTTGTTTTCCAGAAATCTTAGCTTCAATACCATGGCCAGGTATCGCATCAAATTCATCCACTTCTACAAAGTCCATATTCTTCTCTGTTGCATATGCCACGATAGCCCCTGCAAGTGGGTGTTCTGATCCTTTTTCCGCACTAGCTAACAATTGTAGTGTTTCCTCATCACCAGTAAAGTCCGTTACTTCGGGTTTCCCTTTTGTAATGGTTCCTGTTTTATCTAGAACAATGGCATTTAACTGATGCGTTCTTTCTAAATGTTCTCCACCTTTAAACAAGATGCCACTCTCCGCAGCCCTTCCTGTCCCTACCATGATGGAAGTTGGTGTTGCTAAACCTAACGCACATGGACAGGCAATAACAAGTACAGCAATTGCTGCAACTAAGGCAGATTCAAATTGACCAGGTTGGACAAAGGCTATCCATACGATAAATGTAAGAATGGCAATCCCTACAACGATTGGTACGAAATAGCCTGAAATGACATCAGCCAATCGTTGAATCGGTGCTTTAGATCCTTGAGCTTCTTCCACAACTTTAACAATGGATGCCAGGGCAGTATCTTTCCCAACTTTTGTAGCTTCCATTTCAATCGAACCATTTTTGTTTATCGTTGAACCGATTAAGCCAGCGTCTACTTCTTTTTCAATCGGAATGGACTCCCCTGTAATCATTGACTCATCCACAGATGTTCTTCCCTTTACAACTATACCGTCTACAGGTATCTTTTCTCCTGGTTTTACAACTAGTCGATCACCAACGACCACTTCATCCACTGGAATCATGATTTCCTCGCCATTTCTTATAACGCGTGCCTCTTTTGCTTGTAAATTAAGTAAAGAAGATAGTGCATTCGTTGTCTGGCTTTTTGCTCTTGCTTCCAAATATTTACCAAATAAAATTAACGTAATTAATACAGCACTCGTTTCAAAGTATAAATGCGGCATATATTCAGGGTTGCCAATGGTTTTGAATGCTTCGTATAAACTATAGAAATAAGCAGCACTCGTACCTAGTGCAACAAGCACATCCATGTTGGCTCCACCATTACGAAGGTTCTTATAGGCACCAACATAAAATTGCCAACCGATGATAAATTGAACAGATGTTGCTAAAGCAAATTGGAACCACGGATTCATGAATATATCTGGTATGGTCATATTAAATAAATGAACCAACATGGTTACTAATAGCGGTGCAGCTAATACGGCTGAAATGATTAATTTCGTTTTCTGATGCTTTAGTTCCTTTTCTTTATGCGTTTGCTTTTCAGCTGCTTCCGCTTTAGGCTTCGCATCATAACCCACATTTTTGATTTTTTCAATCAATGCTTTGACATCTGTGAGCCCTGGATTATATTCAATCGATGCAGTTTCTGTTGTTAAGTTAACCGTTGCGTGCTTTACTCCTTCTTGCTTATTCAATACCTTTTCAATTCGGTTCGAACAAGCTGCACAGGTCATTCCAAACACATCTAATTCAGCATTTTCCATTAAAACACCATAGCCGACATTTTCGATTTTCTTCGTAATATCTTCTATAGATGTTTTATCAGGATCATATTCTACAGTTGCCTTTTCTGTCGTTAAATTAACCTGGGCATCCACACCGTCCATTTTATTTAAAGTTTTTTCAATCCGGTTGGAACATGCAGCACAAGTCATTCCTGTTACCCCAAGTGTTGCATGATTTGTTTCACTCATCATAGATCCCCCCTTACTTAGAAAACTGTTTTAATACTCCCATCAATTCATCAATGGCTTCTTTACCTTCCCCTTGTTTGATCGCATCACTAACACAATGGTTGATATGTCGTTCAGTGACAGCGAAACCTACATTTTTTAAGGCGGATTGAATGGCACTTATTTGTACTAAAATATCCATACAATAGCGATCATCTTCCACCATTTTCTGTATTCCACGAACTTGACCTTCTATTCGTTTTAAACGATTAATAACTTTTTGTTTTTCATCTTGTGATCTTGGTTTACTTGGATGATCATGTAAGAATTTTTCCAAATGAATCACTTCCTTTTCTTTTATACTTATACTATACCCCCATATGGTATATTTGTCAATAAAAATACCTTGGAAATATTAAGACCAGGCCCGTTGAATAAAATCCTGAGGCTTCTTTTACTGTACGTTCTTAAAATTATCCACATTCTTATTAACTATACAAGTAAATATGAGTTGTATTTATATCACTTTAGACGATTCATTTTCTCTGTTGAGGTGAGCGAGTAAACAGAAGTGCCAGTAAAGCACCAGGATATCAGTACTCATGCTCGGAAATCGGGACGCGTGCTCGAAATATCAGCACTCAACTACTTAAAGAACTTTATATTAACTTATAAAATGATCCTTGCCGACCCTCTTCCAGAATTAAAAAAATATCTCTCTTTTTTTACCCATTTGTGAATAGGCAGCAATTGTAGGGTATAATTTTTTAGAGGGATATATCTACTCACAGAACGCCGCTGAACAATACTAAAAGGTCCATCACGCATTGTGCGAGTACAAACATCCCTTAGCTTAATTTATTCTACCGGTGAAAGTTCTGCCTCCGTTACCCATTTATGATTTTCCACTTCCTTACCAGTCTCTGTATCCGTGTAGCTCACCATGTAAATGGTTGTTGGTTCTGCTGAGTCAATCGTAGCTGTAGCGCCATCCATTCCTTCCATATGATCCGCATTTAATACCACTTCATCGCCAACTTCAAATGGTTTTTCTCCAGCATTTTCAATTTCTTCATGAATAACCCATTTATGGTTCTCTACAGGCTCTCCACCAGTTGTTGGGGTGTAGGAAACAGCATAAACCGTTGTCTCAAATGCACCTGTAATGGTTGCTGTGGCACCATCCATTCCTTTCATGTGATTTGCATGCATAACGGCTTCACTTCCAACTGGATAAGTTGCGTTCTCTGCAACTTTTAAATCTTCCGGAACTTCACCTGAACTTGAATGATTCATCTCTAAGTGATCCATTCCCTCTTCCGCGGAATCAGAAGCTTCTTCATTCAAATCCATGTTTTCATTTGACTCACTTTCTGTACCTTTATTATCTTTAGGTGTCGTTTCATCATTTCCTGCACAAGCCGTTAAAACAAAAGCTAGCATTAAAGAAACAAATCCAATTAATATTTTTTTATTTTTCATTATCCCTATCCTCCACTCGAGTGAATTTAATGTTACAGCGATCAGATTCTAAGACTTCCTCCTTTTGAACTTCTGAATATTCATGTTGGTTATTTACTTCTAATTCCCCACTTTGAAGTGGATTATTCCCAGTAATTATTCCATAAACTAGGATAACCAACAGCATACACAAAATACCTAAAAAAGCTCAGGTCCATTATTATTCACATACCGGTCAAGGGTATATTTTTTTAAAAAAGAGAATATGCTACAGAAGCTCGACCACCCTACTTATGCAACATCGTAGCCTTGTTCTTCAATAACTTCTGTAATATCTTTCAAGTCCACCTTTTTTGGATCAAAGGTTACGTCTACTTTCCCATCTTGCAAATGAACTTTTACGCTTTCTACACCGTGTTTTATTTGCTATTTGCATTACCTCCTTTTTTATTTGCCTTAATGTTAACATACCCCCATTGGGTATTGTCAAATGAAAAATTTATTTCATTATCCTCGAGATAGTTATCACTAATTCTGAAATGTTTTCTAGATTCCATTTCTCTAACCGTTCTATAACATATGTGTTAATGTGAATTTCCAACAGTAACCGGTAAACGGAATGCAACACATATTGCAGGGCAGACATTTGATTCTGTCATGAAACTGCAGTCACGACTTTAAAGAAATACAGCATAAAAAAAGCCTAATTTCTAGCTAAAATAACGAGAAATTGGCTTTTATTTATTTCATAAAGAAGACTTTCAACAGTGGGGGGTTCCCTGATCCACCACTGTTGGTTAGTCGCTCTTATCGGATCTTTACAACAGGCAGTTGATCTTCCACCTACCTTCTTTGTTCCCAAGACGCTTGAGGTGGGAGTCTTACTGCTCGCTCAGGAGGGATATAGGCTATTCGTTTGCCACTTTAGCAATCATCCTTTTACATTTAACCATGATTCTTAGTGATGATGTGACGGTTCGTTTTTTATTTTGCAAAGAATTGAGTTGTCATGTTTATGCGCCTCTGTCTCTAGTTGAATCGTTACATGCATAATCCCTAAATGTTCAAGGTCGTGTTCAATCTTGCGTAACACATTCTCACTTTCTGCAATCGTTAGCTGATCATCGACCACAGCATGGCAGGAAAGTGCATTTAGTCCACTAGTAATTGTCCAAACATGTAAATCATGAATGCTCTGAATCCCGTTTACTTCTTCAATGGTTTGAATAACATCATTAACATCAACATTTTCTGGTGTTCCTTCCATGAGAACATGAATCGCTGCTTTAGACACATGGTAACCACTTCTTAATACAAGAATGGCGACAATGACACTCGCAAGTGGATCCGCCCAACCCCAGCCGAAGAACATGATAAGCAGTGCAGCAATAATCGCTCCGACAGATCCGAGCATATCGCTTATTACATGTAAATAAGCCCCACGCATGTTTAAGTTTTCCTCTACATCTGCGCCACGTACCATAATCCACGCAGCAAGAACATTAACAGCTAGGCCAATGATACTGATAGTTAACATTCCTGTTGTTGCGACTTCAGGCGGATTTGCGAAGCGCCCAATTGCTTCATAGAAAATAAACAAAGCAATAGCAATTAACGTCACACCATTTAATACAGAAGCTAAAATCTCAAATCGTTTGTAGCCAAATGTCTTACTTTTACTCGCTACCTTTTCTCCTAATTTAAACGCAATTAATGCAATCCCTAATGAAATAGCGTCACTTAGCATGTGACCAGCATCTGCTAAAAGGGCAAGACTATTTGTTAAGTAGCCCCCTATCGCTTCAACAATCATATAAACGGTAATGATTAAAAATGATATTAATAGCACTTTTTTATTTGCGCCATGTGTATGATCATGTCCATGGTCATGTCCCATTATAAGTCCCCCCTTATATTTATATATATGCATATAACAATATATTTTACATCGCTTGCCACTTACTTAATTATATAAATGTCAAAACTAACTGTGACAAGCGTGGTCTATCATTTGTTGCAAAATAAGCATAACGTGAGCATCATCGTGGGAATAGTAAAGTGTTGTTCCTTCGCGGCGGTATTTCACAAGCCGTAAGTTCTTCAAAAACCGTAATTGATGAGATACGGTAGATTGTCGGATATCTAAAGTATCTGCAATTTCGTTTACAGAACATTCCTTTTTAAAAAGTAAATTAAGAATTCGGATTCTTGTAGGATCCCCTAATGCTTTAAAAGTTTGTGATACGATAAATATTGTTTCGCTATCTAAATCTTGAGTAAGACCATTTTCATTTCCAAATTCCTCCATTTTATTCCCTAACCCCCTTGCATCATCTCATACAGAATATAATTATAAATTGATTATCCTTATATGAATATATTAACATATATACATTTATGGTACAATGATATACAGTTAAAGTCTCAAAAAATCCAGGTTGGGTAATTTCATTATATTAACGCGGCCATACATAATAAAATCAAGACGTTTTATTGCTTGTTGTGTATTAACTATAGCCACGAAGTCTTTAGATACGTTTCTATATTCGATTATTATTCGAACCCAGACTGAAACAAGTTTATTTTGTTCCAGTCTGTTTTACTTTTTTCAATCTTTCTTCTGCAATCGCCTGTAATTTAAACTTTTGAATTTTCCCGGTTCCCGTCAGTGGCCATTCGGAGGCCTCCACAAACCAAATATGTCTCGGTATTTTAAAACGGGCTACACGTTCCCGGCACAGGTTTCTGATTTCTTGCTTCGAGCAGCTTTCCCCTTCTTTTAATTCAATGAACGCTGCACCAGTTTCTGTTGTTAACTTATCCGGTACACCAACAATATATACTTGATTGACAGCAGGATGCATTGATATAACGTCCTCTACCTCTTTTGGAGCTACGGTTTCTCCAGATACCTTGTAGAGGTCTTTACTTCTTCCTAATAACCGGATATAGCCATTCTCATCAATGGTTCCCAAATCACCGCTACGAATATAGCCTTCTTCATCAATAGCAAAAGCTGTTTCCTCTGGTTTTTTATAATAGCCTTTTGTTACAACGTTGCCTCGAACTGCTAACTCACCAACGGAGCCGCTTGGTAAGGTTTCCCCAGAATCTGGATCAATGACCTTGTATGTTACACTTTTATCTCCAAAATCTGGATCCCCAGCCACTCCTGCTGTTTTCACCTTTCCAACAGTTGTCGATATAATTTCTAAAGGATCACCGATTTCTGTCAGCATTGTTGTAGAGGATGCTTCTGTTCCTCCACAGCCTGTACCAATCTCTGTCACTTCCAGCTCTTCTACTGCACGTTTCCAAAGAGGAACTGGTGATGGAGCGGCACAACATAACAACGCATAGAGATGATTCAGTTTAGTATTTTTAATTTCTGGTCGATTCAATAAAGCTACCAGCATCGAAGGAACCGCCAGAAAATCATGAACTTTGTATTTTTCATCAATTCCAATGATTGCAGTGGCTGAAAGGCTTGACAGGTAACCATCCCTCCACCTAAAAAGGAGGCTGCAAATAAACCTTCTTGTAGAAAATAAACATGATACATCGGCAACGGTGCATAAATTCCCTTCCTGTCTCATAAGCTCTTGTACAACAAGTCGCGAATCCGGAACGCAGCATCATATCATCAGTAAGCATCACACCTTTTGGTAAGCCAGTAGATCCTGACGTATAAATAATCGCAGCACAGGAATCGGGATCATTTGTTTCCTGCATACGTTGATCAACAACCGCATTCTCTACCGCTTCGGCTCCCTTTACAAAATGATTCCAATCTTGGTAAATTGCTGGAGCTTCTTCCTTCTTCATTGGAATACAAACAGCCTGTTTAAAAGGACTTTCCGCATCCCCCTGGAGGGTTGCAATTACGCTTTTTAATGATTCCGCATGTTCTTGCTTATTCGCAACTTGATGTAAGAAAAGCCAGTTTGTATCCGATTGACGAAGCATATAGGTCAACTCTTCCTTTTGGAGCTGTGTATTCAACGGAACAACAATAGCTCCAATCATCGAAGAAGCAATAAATAAGGCGATGTAATCTGGATCATTTTCCATTAAGATAGCGACATGATCATCCGGCTGTACACCTAGATGAATCATTGCTTTGGCATAACGTCGTGACCTTTTCCAAATCTCTTCGTATGTCACCGTATATTCTGGCATCATAATCAGCGGATAATCCCGATAATGCTGACATTGCCTCTCAAAGTGGGCTGCAATTGTCCGTTTCTCCCATTTAGGATAAGCCGATTTTAAAGCCTCTCTTCTTTGCTCTACACTTAAACAAGTTTCTAGCATCTTCTATCTCTCCATTCATCATTTCATTCATTAAGGAGCTTGCCAAATAAGAATTCCATTTTGACCACCAAAGCCAAATGAATTACTCATCGCTGTTGTAATACGCTGCTTGCGGCTCTTATTTGGAATGATATCTAACGGTGCTTGTTCATCACGAATATTAGAATGAAGTGTTGCAGGAAGTATCCCTGTTTCTAGTGCTCTTATGCACGCAATACTCTCAATAGCTCCCGCTGCACCAAGTAAATGACCTACACTTCCTTTAATGGAGCTGACAGGTATTTCATCAAGCTTTTCCCCGAAGATAAGTCTTAATGCCTTCGTTTCTGCAATATCTCCAGCTGGTGTTGACGTCGCATGTGCATTAATATAATCAATATCAGTAGGAGTTAATCCTGACGAACGAAGCGCTCGCTCAATTGCCAATGCGGCACTGGTTCCTTCAGGGTCTGGTGACGTATCATGATAAGCATCATTGGAAGCCCCGTAACCTTTTAGTATTGCATAAATATGCGCCCCTCTTGCCTTGGCACGTTCTAATGGTTCTAGGACAAACAAACCTGCCCCTTTTCCCATTACCATTCCTTTCCGCTCTTTATCGAACGGACGAGACCATGTCGAAAAGTCTTCCGGCCCTTTCGTTGCTAGTGCCCCTGCATCTCCTAACCCAGACAGAAATACATTGGACCAAAGGCTATCTACCCCTCCAGCAAGAATATAGTTTAATTTCTGTTAATTCAATGTACTGATTCTCATAATCCGCTTCTAGTTTTTCGAAATTTAGTTCCTGGCCGGCTCTTCTGTTCATATAATCTTTACTCCATTCAATGTCAGATACAGGGCTGATATAGTGAATGGTGAATTCATCCATCGCTGCTATATCATTGTCTTCATAATGGAATATGAGGGATTCATATAGTTCGTCTGGCTGTGCGTTACTTGTATCATCAATAACCATATCTTCAGGGAAATGAAGAGTGAAACTATTTGTCTTTGAAATCAATGGGTAGTAGCCACTTTTAACTTGGTCAGTAGACTGCATATATTCTCTTGTGTATTCATCTTGAAATGCCGGCACATTAGGTAAATCATTCGGATCCATCTCAGAAGGGGAGAGGGACTCTTTTCCATTACTCATATTGCATCCTCCTAAAATCAGCGTTGTAAGTATCACAATGATTGCAAATTTATATTTCACGCAGCGTTACCTCCATAAGGTTTGGATTGTTGCTGTAATGTAGTCCATAAAAATTATACAAAACACATCCAATCATTCCCAGCAATAGTATGGTACTTTTCCTAAAACGGTTCTTTAGTCTCGGGGATATGTACCAGTATGAAGCCATAATGAAAAAGGAGCTTGAACAAATCATCTTGCATTCACTAGCAAAAAAATATCAAAATCAAAGTGATGATAAGTTAAGGGTGCTTGCAACTATATTAAGTTGGATGATTTACGGAGCTTCATTAGATTGGAAAGAGAATAGCAGCAAATCATCAGAGGAATATTTAGAAGAAACAAGTTTATCTATTAGGCAATTATTGAAGAATGAAATATCGTAAATTCAATTGAAAAGCAAATTGATATTGGATTATGATTGGGCCCCCAACGAATTTTGCGTAAAAAAATCCAAAGGTCTGCCGGGAAAACACCGGAAAGACCCTCGGATTGGGAACATTAATTTTATTTAAGGAACGTTAATTTTTTATAGGGACAACCACAAGTATCCTCTAAAATTAATTTATTCTACTGTTACACTTTTCGCAAGGTTTCTTGGCTTATCTACATCACAGTCACGATGTAATGCTGCGTAGTATGCCAATAATTGTAAAGGTATGATGCTTACTAATGGAGTTAGAAGTTCATGAACTTTTGGCAAGACAAAAGCATCTGTGTCTTCTTCTAAACCTTTCATACTAACTATTAAAACATTCGCACCACGAGCTACTACTTCTTGAACATTACCACGAATAGAATAGTTTACATTTTCATGCGTGGTAACTGCAATAACTGGAGTTCCCTCTTCAATTAAAGCAATGGTTCCATGTTTAAGCTCTCCACCAGCAAAGCCTTCCGCCTGAATGTAGGAGATTTCTTTTAATTTAAGTGCACCTTCTAAAGAAACATTATAATCTCCGCTTCTTCCGATGAAAAAGGCATTGCGAGTTGTTGGTAAATACTCTGCAGCTAAACGTTCAATTTCTTCTTTCTCATCTGTTAAAACTTCCATCGCACTAGAAACAATTGCTAACTCTTTAATCAAATCTATTTCTATTTCTTTTCCTTTAACAGCTGCTGTGTCTGTTGCCAAAATAGCAAGTACAGCAATTTGAGCAGTATATGCTTTAGTTGAAGCAACAGCAATTTCTGGGCCAGCATATAGCTGTAGTGTATAATCAGCTTCACGAGAAAGGGTGGAACCTGGCACATTTGTAATCGTTAGTGCTGGGTATCCTAGTTCTTTAATTTTTACTAATACAGCACGGCTATCTGCTGTCTCACCACTTTGTGAGAGGAAAATAAATAAAGGTTTTTCAGAAAGCAATGGCATATTATAAGAAAACTCACTTGCAACATGGACCTCGGTTGGAATGCTAGCTAGTTTTTCCAATAGCTCCTTACCAACTAATCCTGCATGATAGCTCGTTCCTGCTGCTATAATATAAATTCGATCTGCTTTCTTCATTGCATTACGAATATCATTATTAAGTTTTAGTTCGTTATTTTCATCTTGATATTCCTTAATAATATTCCGAATAACAATTGGCTGTTCATCAATTTCTTTTAACATATAGTGTGGGTAGGTTCCCTTTTCTATATCACTTGCATCAATTTGTGCCGTATACGGTTCACGTTCCACAACTGTACCATCTAGTTTTTGAATTTGCACATGATTACGTGTAACTAATACAATTTCTTTATCATTAATTTCAAGATATTGATTGGTTTCTTTAAGTGTAGCCATTGCATCACTCGCAATGACATTAAATCCATCACCTAAACCGATCAATAATGGACTCTTATTTTTAGAAACATATAGTGTTTCCGTATCATCGACATCAATCATTCCGATTGCATAAGAACCTTTTAAAAGTTCCATCGCTTTACGAAAAGCTGTAAGTGTGTCTTGATGTTCTTGATAAAATTTATCGATTAATTGAACGATAACTTCTGTATCTGTTTCACTTAGGAATGTAACATCACTTAAATATTCTCTCTTTAAGTCTTGATAATTTTCAATTACACCATTGTGTACAATTGTGAATTTACCTGATGTACTTTGATGTGGATGTGCATTTGTTATACTTGGGATTCCATGTGTTGCCCAACGAGTATGACCAATCCCCATCGTTGCTTGTACGGAGTCATCCACACTTTCTTTCAATTTAGCAATACGACCTTTAACTTTCGTAAGATGAACGCCCTCTTCATTCAAAACAGCAATACCTGCTGAGTCATAGCCACGATATTCTAATTTTTCTAATCCGTGTAATAAAACATTCTTTGAATCATTATTTCCTATATAACCTACAATTCCGCACATTTCATTGTCCTCCTATGATAGGGGCAGACAAACGTTATACTTATTAATATTAATCCTTGGGGCGCTTTTCTGCCCCTTTCTCGTATTTTTTTCATAGTCATCTTGCATCATTCCTTTGTGCAATAAGTCGCCTTATTGTTTTTGGAACAAAGCTAAACGATTGAGATGTGCAATCGGGAGGCATCCGCCGAAACTTCGATAACCTCCACCTCGTCAACTATTTTCCCCTGTCGTCCGGAAAATAGTCCTGGCGCTTTAAAATAAAGTAACTACTATGCTCCTTTCCATATAGAAATAAGCCTAAAACATATTCTATATTAAATCAGCTTTAGACTTAATTTATTCTACCCAATGAAAACGCCTTCGGTCAATAAAAAGCTTCGAGTAGATCATATTAATTTATGTATAATATGTCTTTCTTGTGAACATGTTAGGTAATTTTGATTTTCTATATAATGTTTTATCAGATAAAATAAAAAAACTGCTCCAGCTTTTCTTGGAGCAGTTTTCTTATTTTATTTAAGACCAAATAAATCCTCTACTATTTTTACAATACGGTCTACGTATTTTTCACATTCTTCTTCCGTTGAAGCTTCTACCATGACACGGATTAATGGTTCTGTTCCAGATGGACGTACAAGAACACGGCCGTTTTCACCTAATTCGTGCTCCACTGCTTCTACTTCTTTAAGAATTTGTGAGTTGTTCAATGCTTCTTCCTTATTGGTTACTTTCACATTTTTCAAAACCTGAGGATAAATTGTCATTTCTGCCGCAAGCTCTGATAAGGCTTTTCCGGTTTCCTTCATTACATTAACAAGCTGAAGGGCAGAAAGCATTCCGTCACCTGTTGTTATGTAATTTAGGAAAATGATATGACCAGACTGTTCTCCGCCAAGATTATAACCGCCTTTACGCATTTCTTCCATGACATAACGGTCTCCCACAGCAGTTTTACTACTTTTAATTCCATTTTCATCAAGAGCTTTATAAAATCCGATATTACTCATAACGGTTGAAACGACTGTATTATGGCGTAAAAGGCCGCGTTCATTTAAAAATTTACTACAAATATACATAATTTGGTCGCCATCTACAATATTTCCTTTTTCATCTACAGCTATTAAACGATCACCATCACCATCAAAAGCTAAGCCAATGTCAGCGCCTTTTTCCTGGACAAATTCTTGAAGCTTCTCAGGGTGTGTAGACCCCACTCCATCGTTAATGTTTAAACCGTTTGGACTAGAGCCGATAGAATAGATTTCTGCCTCTAGATCTGCAAATAAGTGTGTTGCAAGGCTAGAAGTTGCACCATGAGCACAATCAACTGCAATGGTTATTCCTTCAAAGTCGTTATCAATCGTATCTTTTAAGAAGGATAGATATTTTTGACCACCTTCAAAGTAATCATTGATTATCCCAATATCTCCTCCTATTGGGCGAGGAAGCTTATCCTCTCCATCAATAATTTCTTCAATTTGCTCTTCTTGCTCGTCACTTAGTTTAAACCCATCTGGGCCAAAGAACTTAATTCCGTTATCTTCAACAGGATTATGAGATGCGGAAATCATGACTCCCGCATGTGCGCTTAACGCTTTAGTTAGATAAGCTACTCCCGGGGTTGAGATAACCCCCAGCCTCATCACTTCCGCTCCAATGGAAAGAAGTCCAGAAATTAGCGCATTTTCTAACATGGTACCGGAAATTCTTGTATCACGACCTATTACTACTTTCGGTTTTTCAGTTTGCTGTGTTAGTACATAGCCACCAGCACGGCCTAATTTAAAAGCTAATTCTGGAGTAAGCTCTTTATTTGCTATACCTCTTACCCCATCTGTCCCAAAATATTTTCCCATGTCTTACCTCTCCTTTATTTCCAATTCAGGTGTTAATAGGGGTTATTCAAAAAGTCTGGTGAAAATGACACTTCGCCGTTGCAACAAATCTTTACGGTGGAACGAGTAATCGGAGTCCCAGGACGTTGCGCAATTAGCCGACATTGGTCTTTTTCATCCTTCTTGAATACACACTAATTAGGGTTATAACCAGACTATTCAATATCAACCTGAATTTTTTCCAGTTCGGTCGAAATAGAAATATCATCAGATTTAGCCTTCATCTCTATTTCCACCGGCAAATTATGCTGCCCTTTGTTTAAACCAGATCCATTAGCATATAATCGAATATCGTCCTTCGTAATTCCACCAACTTCTGCTTCATTTCCTACTAACGTGACGTCCATCTTTTTATCTTTAGGTTTTAAAAATTCTACAGCTTGTCCATCTATTCCATCAACATGAACAGGAACATCCTCTAATGTTTTTGTTTGTTCTAGCTCTACACCTACTTCAATTGTATCCTTTCCGGGAACAACTACACCTTCGGGTAAAGCAAGTCCGACCTTAATTACCCCTGTCTCTTTAATTTGGGACAGGTCAATCTCTTCTGTGGAAATAGACTCCATGCCTGCAAGTATATCACTTGTTGCAAAAACTTCCACTTCTTCTATTTTGGGCTTCAATGAAATTAGTGAATATCCTTCAGGTAGTTCACCTTTTGTTTTAATATCTAATTTCACCTTTTTACTTGGATGATTTACTTCCGTCGATACTTTAACCTTCTCTGGAGTAACATTAGCATTAAGAACGTTACCCTGTACGTCATATATATTTACAGGAAGTTCTTGGTTTTCTATAGGCTCTTTAACTCCAGCAACATCGACAAATACTTTCACTACTCCAATACGTTCAATAATATTACGCGAACTTGTTATTGTTACTTCTGAAGGATTAATCGTATAGTCACCAAGTTCATAACCAGCTGGTAATTTGTCTTGATTAACAAAGTCTACGGAGACCTCAAAATTCTTCTCTGCCTTTTCTTCAATATAAACATCAATTTCACTTGGCTCAATAGTCATTTTTAATTGATTGGAAACATCATGTTGAATTTCTACAGTATGTTCTCCTTCTTCCAATCCTTCCAAATCAACAAATACTTCAAAGTTTCGTTGTAAAACAATAGGACGTAAATAATTTGGTGGGCCTTCTAAAGATACCGTCACAAATTCTGGTACACCACTTACAACATAATTGTCATTATCCATCCTAATTTCTACAGGAACATCATCTAGCGTTTGGGTTTCTGTATTACTCTTTGAAACAGCAGAATCCGTATGGGTAGAATTAACGGTAGTATTTACAAAGATGTATAATATGACAGCAAAGGACAATGAAACTAAACGAACAAACCATTTGCTTTTAAACCAATTATCCATTTACATCTTCCCTCCGATTCTTAATCTTCTTGTTGGAGGCTTCTTCAATGTATGACAGATGGGCATTAAGCATTTGTTTTAATGTTTCTTCATTAATATCTCTATGCAATTCACCATTTTTTGTACATGAAATGGCACCTGTTTCTTCTGATACCACAACAGTTAAAGCATCTGTTACCTCACTTATCCCCATAGCGGCACGGTGCCTAGTTCCTAACTCTTTTGAGATAAATGGACTTTCGGATAACGGAAGATAACATGCAGCTGACATAATTTTCCCATCTTTAATAATTACTGCACCATCATGTAAAGGGGTGTTTGGTGTGAAAATATTGGTTAATAATTGGTGTGTTAAATTACCACCTACCAAAATTCCAGTTTCCATATATTCACCAATTCCAGTCTCGCCTTCTATCGTTATCAAAGCACCTATTCTTCGTTTCGCCATATACTTACAAGATTCAACGATAGATTCTATATTTTTAGCAATAATCTCCTCTTCTGATTTTGAACTTCTGGAAAACAAATTACCTCTTCCTAATTGTTCTAAAGCCCTTCTAAGTTCGGGTTGAAAGAGAATAATAATTGCAAGAAAACCCCAAATAATTGCCTGGTTTGTCAGCCATTGTAATGTTTGTAAATTAAAGACATTACTTATCGCCCATACAAGTAATACGACAGCTATCCCCTTTAGGAGTTGGATTGCTTTCGTACCCCGTATTAACATCATTAATTTATATAATACATACCAGACGAGAGTAATATCTACGCCTAATCTAAGTAGATCGAGAAAATCCAATCCCCCATCAAGCATGCGGCACACATCCTTTTTCACTTTATTAGAAAACTTAGCATTCGCTTTGGCTTAGGCGAATGCCGTAGTTGCACTTATGCAAATCTTCACGATGGGGCGAGTAATCGAAGCCCCAGACTGGATAGACTTCTATCCTTTCCTGCCAAAAAAGTTTAGTAAAATTAACAATTTAATTTTTAAACATGCTGTTATTATAACAAAATATTCCTATAGATAGAAAGCAATATGTGAATTTTAGAACGATTCATCTATCTAATTATTAAAGGTTGTTCAAAAGTCAAGGTAAAATGACACTTCCTCCTCGAACACGCACTATTAGAAAAAACTGCTGGAATATGGGCAAATGCCTTTAATTGCAGTTATGCAGTATCAAAGAGCTAATTCTAACTTACCCTGCTGAAAATGCAAAAACATTTTTAAATAAGGTCTTTACTTGAAACCACAACCATTCAAAAACTCTATCTACAATTTGTAGCTCTCCATTAACTTCGCCCGCAGAAGCCATTAGCTTCCCATTTATTGATTTTTCATTAATTAACTTTCCATTAATGATTGTTACATCCCCATCAACAACACCCATCACTAACAAGTCCCCATTTTGAATAACTAGGTCTTCATCTACGACAACATCTTCTGGCACAATCACAGTATCACCCTGAACAATGAGGTCTTCCTGTTTAGATACGACTAATTCGTTATCTTGATTCCATTGTGAAAATACACCGCTAAGCATTAAAATAAAGAAAATTGCTGCAGCTGTTAAAATAGGATGTGTTTGAAACCATCGTTTGTATTTAATACGTTTCTTTTCTTTAGGTAGTTTACGCATAACATTATTCGTAAATCCAGATGGCGCCTGAATATTTTCCGCACTTTGTATCATACTAATACTTTGTGTTAACTCTTCGAAGTGATTTCTACAAGCCTCACACTTTTCAATATGAGTAAATAGTTCCATTTCTTTTATTTTATCTATTTCTCCATCTAAATACTGGTGCATAAGTATAATCTTTTCCTTATGAATCTCCATAGGTTACACTCCTTTACACGTGACGAAGCCTTTTTCTCAAAGCTTCCCTTCCTCGGTGAATCCTAGTCTTAACCGTTCCAATTGGAATATCCAAAATACTTGCAATCTCTTGAAGGGAAAACTCTTCTAAGTAACGAAGAATTATAATACTACGATACTTCGGTGGTAATTCAGAAATCTCTTGATGAATATAATGGTTTAATTCTGAACTTTCTACTTCTTCACTTGGTAGAGGATCATTAGAAGAAAGCTGGGAATACATCGTCAAACCTTCTGCCCCTTTAATTTCTGCATCAAGGTAATAATCTGGTTTACGCTTTCTGATTCGATCAATCGTTAAATTAGTAGCTATTCTATATAACCATGTTGAAAATTTCCTGTTTTCATCAAATGAATCAATATTAATATAAGCGCGAATAAATGCCTCTTGAGCGATGTCTTCCGCCTCATGTTTGTTACCAAGCATTCTAAAGCAATGTTGATAGATTCTATCCTGGTAGAAATCAACTATCATGCTATATGCTGCTTGATCACCTTTTTTAACTCGTTTAATTTTTTCTCTAATTAATTGTTCCATTAACGTACCTCCGCTTATTTTGCGGTATTTATATTACGAACAGGTTATACATAAGGTTTCCTTTTTTAATAAAATAATTATTTAATATAGACACAAAAAAATGTCATAGTTTCACTTAGTTTAAGTTTGCTTTTATTGGGGTATTTTCATAATATAGTATACTAGATAGGAGGTAAGTTTTGGTGACAAAATATATTTTATTAGAAAAAATTGAAAAATGTCGAAAAGAAATGATTTTATTAAGTAATAATCATGATTTCACTTCCGAGGCTGTTGTTTCTTCTAGTATGAAGCTTGATGAATTAATTAATCTATATCAAAAACTTATATAATGCTTCTCACCAAGAACTTACTATCATAACTAAAAGCATACAATTTTTATATATTAAAGTGCGTGTTCAAAAAGAAGGTTGAAAAGGACCGAGGTTGTTTAAAAATAAAATGGCGCCTATCGTAACTGGATTGTTTTAGACGTTTGTATATGTAAAACACCTGATTTTCCAATTTGGAATAATCAGGTGTTTTTTTCTAGCTATTATTCTTTATCTCTGTAGCACCACTATGATTTGGTTTTATGCTTAATGGCTTGATCCCATTCTCTTCCCAAACCTTTAGTAGTTGTTCCGCTTTTTTCTTTGTCGGCATAAAAGCAATACCGCAGTCACCGCCACCAGCTCCTGATGGTTTTCCAGCACCACCAAGTTCTTCCGCTAAATCACATAATTTTGCTAACATAGGAGTTTCAATAGGTGCATTAGCATCCCGTCCTAGTTTAGCAAGTGCTTTTCTATTTTCCTTTACACCTTTATAGAGTAGTGATTCGTCCGATTGCTTCAACCCCATAAAAAGTGTACGAACAGCCGCTCTGCTATTTTCGAGAAATTCCTCAAAGAGTTTTGGTTTTTCTAATTTTAATTGTAAAACTTTATCTACTAGTTCAGCGGTAGAAGCAGCTTTTCCCGTCCAACCAACACAGAAATATATATGTTCTGGTATTTCTAATGGTTCAACAGAAAAATAAGTCCAATCTCTTTCTAATAATGATGATATAGATAGAGACTTATTATATTCTTCTAATAGCCATTCCGCTTGAAATGAAGCGTAATTTAATATTCCCCCATATGTTGAGGCTGCAACATCAGCTCCAGAACCATTCTTCTGCGCAATAACATGGGACAATGCCGCCAATCTAAAAATAAGATCCTTACTAGGCTCTTCTGGTAGAAACAATTTTAACATTGCAGTTATAACAGATGTTACAACCGCTGCACTTGATCCTAATCCATATTTAATCCCAGATTTATCATCAAGTTCACTACGTATCGTTAGTTGGAAGGGTGATAAAGCTACTCCCTTTTCTTGCAAATATGTACTTGCTATAGTCATCGCTTTCTGAACAAAACTGATACGCGGATTATCCGTATGAATGCTTACTTTTTTATTCTCAATCGTAAACTTAATGTTTTCCAACTGAAAATCTGATAATGTCAAACTACTTTCAGCCGATTTCTTGATGTCAGCATAAACAAAACGATTTACAGCTAATACAGCCAGATGCTCAGAAGGATGTAATACTGCATATTCGCCAGCAATCATTAATTTCCCAGGCGTCTTAATGGATATAGATTTGTTCACCAATATATTCAACCCCTACAGATAGGTTACTCCAGGTCCTATTTTACTTAAAGTTACATTTTGAACGTCAGGAATATCTTTCAAGATCTTCTCTACTTGTTCTTCATTTTCTGGTAAATAGAGTACTTTAACATTTGGTCCCGCATCAATGGTAAAATATGCTGGTATACCTTTTTCCCGCATTTCCTGTACCGTCTGCATTACTCTCATTGTAGAGTCATGCCAATACGTGAATGGCGGAGTCGCTCCTAACGTTGTTGCATGCATTTTTAAACAATTGGCCTCCGCAACAGCGCCTACTTTTTCGAAATCCTTTGTTGCGATACCTGCTTTAATTTCCTTTAAGTCGTTCGGAATACTATCTAACCAACCAGAGTAGAATGCCGAGGTCTCCACTGTACGTTTCATCCCTGCTCTACTGGAAATCTTTTTCATTTTAGAATTCAATTCAACAGCAGCTACACGCACATCCCAATGATTTTCTGTTTGTATTTGAATAGCTTGGGAATCCGTACCATCTTCTCTTTCTCCCATATTCCATTCCACAAACCCGCCATATATGGAGCGGCAAGCAGAGCCAGACCCTTGTCTAGTTATTCGAGATAAATCCTCATGGGTTAAATCCAATCCTAAAGCACGAGTTCCTGCAGCAGCTAAAGCTGCAAAACCAGAAGCAGATGAGGCAAATCCTGCGGCTGTAGGTACCTCATTAACGGAATTTACTCTTGCATACAAATTCTGTTTCCCTGCTGTCTCTCTAATTAAATGGAGAAACCGGGAAACGCGACGATACGCTTCCCCGGTAATCACTTCATTATTAAGCACGAATATATCTTCAGAAAGATCTTCATCAAAGGCTACAGAAGTAGTTGTATAAAAGCCATCTAATGTGATAGATAAGCTACTATTTGTTGGCAAAATTAATTCTTCGTTTCTTTTTCCCCAATATTTTATCAGAGCAATATTCGTATGCGCCTTTGCTGTAGCCTTCATTTTATATCTCCTCTTTAACCTATATTAATTCTGTTTTTTTAATACAAATGGCCATACGGCATGTGCACCGTATTTCCTTAGCTTTTCAGCAAGCTGTCTTGAATGAACCTCATTTCTTGCTAAGGCAATAATACAGCCGCCATTTCCTCCGCCAGTTAATTTTGCTCCCAAGGCCCCTTCTTGCCGAGCAAAATTAATTAATCGATTTAATCCTGCATCACTAACCCCTAAAGCTTCTAATTCGCGTTGAGCTTCATCAAGTAACCCACCTAAAATGTGTTTTCCTGCTTTTTCTAAGGCACTTTTTGCTTGATGAGTTAATTCACCGATCTTTTCCAATTTACGTTGTATTCTTTTAGGAGTTGATTTAAGCAAGCGTGCAACAGACTCAACAGATAACCGAGTATCGCCTACCCGCCCTGAATCTGCAACAACAAAATAGTAATCTTCTTTTAAATCGAGATACTCGATTGGAAAGTCTTTCTCAAACCATACTGGTGACCTTGACGTGATTGTCAAAGTATCAATACCACTTGGCTGACCATGTGCAAAGGTTTCTGCAATATTAGCTAGCTCCAAAAGCTCATCTTCAGAATACGTTCGATTCGCAAAAGCAAATAAGGAACGAACAATTGAAATGGCTACTGAAGCACTAGAGCCTAAGCCCTTTCCAGGAGGGATAGAAGAGCTAATACGGATTAATAAGTCTTGTTTAGGTATGTCTAAATAGTCTAACGTTCTATTTACACATCTAACAATCCCTTGTAATGATTCAGGGGCGTGAACCATCGGGCCGTGATAAAAAGCACTATCTATTTTAATAGAGCCTGAAACCTGCTCAATAACTGTTTCAACACCTATTAATGGAAAAGGAATCGCAATAGCGGGTTGTCCGTGTACAACCGCATGCTCCCCGATTAATATTAATTTACTATGAGCTACACCAATAGCCGTCTTTTCTGTTATTGTTACTTTTTCTGCACTCATTTTTTATATTGTTCCACCAATTCTTTAGCTTTTCCAACACGGATTTGCTTTTCTTTAATTAATTCTTGAGCAATAATATCAATCATCTCCCCTGTAGCTCCTGCCGCAATTGCAACAGAGCGGGAGTGCAATGCCATATGTCCTTTTTGAATACCATCTGTTGCTAGGGCTTTGAGCGCACCAAGATTTTGGGCTAATCCTACAGCTACAATAACTTCCGCTAGCTCTTTAGCCGATTTTACCCCTAATAAATCTAATGAAAATTTAGCTAGAGGATGAACACGTGTAGCCCCTCCAACCGTGCCAACCGACATTGGTAATTCCAATTCGCCTACTAAATTCCCATTTTCATCTTTAAACCAATTAGTCATAGAACTATACTGGCCATTTCTTGCTGCATACGCATGAGCGCCTGCTTCTACCGCTCTCCAGTCATTTCCGGTTGCGATAACAATTGGATCAATACCGTTCATAATTCCTTTATTATGTGTTACAGCCCGATAAGGATCCGATGCTGCAAATTGATAAGCATGAATTACTCCGTCGCGTACTTCTTCTCCAGAAAAATCTCCTGTCTGTAATAATTCTGGAGATATGACACAACGTGCTTTCGCAAGACATCTATCTGCATAATTCGATAAAATTCGCAAATATACTTTGCCTTTAGTTATTTCTTCAACAAGCGGTGCAATGGATTCAACCATTGTATTAATCATATTAGCTCCCATTGCATCACATGTATTAATGTAAAGGTGGATGATAAGCATTTGACTATAAACTGAGTCAGAACCCTCATTTAAAATTCTAACGTCAAGATCCTCTGCGCCTCCACCTCTCGAAACAATGCTTGGATAGGCATTATTCGCAGCTTCTAATAAAACCGATTTATTTTGAAGTATTTCTTCTTTTGCTAATATGAAGTCTGAACATCCTACAACTTGAATCTGGCCTATCATCACTCTTTCGGTCGACTCCGTAGTAAATCCTCCAGCGTTTCTCACGATTTTTGCAATATGACTTGCTGAAGCTACTACGGATGCCTCTTCAATAGCCATAGGAATTACGTATTCCTTACCGTTAATCAAGAAGTTCAACCCTAAGCCTAACGGCAATTCAAAGGTTCCGATAACATTCTCAATCATCTTATCCGCTGTACCCACATCTAATGACGAATCAATTATTAAATTTTCAATATCTTCATCCTGAAGTCCATGCAACCTACTCAAAACTTCAAGCCGCTCTTGAACAGTCATATTATAAAATCCTGGAATTCTGGAAGTATCCATACTTATCATCCTTTTTATATACAAAAATTCAAATAAACCAGTGTAAAATGATTCAAAGATTTCTTCTATTTATTATAACATGCATAGGTAAATTCATAATTAAATTATTTTTTTATCATACTATAATTTATCATCATTTTCTTAGAAAAACTAGTATTTGTTCGCCTTTAATATTTCTTATATTAACATTCGCTAAATGATTAGGAGAATGTTGCCTGAATTGCACTCATTCTGAAGAAGATAATTATTCTTTCTTCCTTTCGTTAAAAAAGACTATCTTATTCATTATGTAAAAAGTTACCTTAAAATGCAAATAAACAAGGCCATAGTCTTGACCTTGTTTATATTAAGATATTTCAGTAATTGTTGGTTAATTCATGGTGAGCCATGAAGGATTCGAACCTTCGACCCTCTGATTAAAAGTCAGATGCTCTACCGACTGAGCTAATGGCTCGTATGGCTGGGCCACTAGGATTCGAACCTAGGGTACACGGGATCAAAACCCGATGCCTTACCGCTTGGCTATGGCCCAACGATTCTAGTGGTGGAGGGGGGCAGATTCGAACTGCCGAACCCAGAGGGAGCGGATTTACAGTCCGCCGCGTTTAGCCACTTCGCTACCCCTCCATATTATTACCCAATCTATATTTATAATACTTATTTTTTAGAGGTTGTTCAAAAAGTCCGGTGAAAATGACACTTCGACGTTTCTAGTTAGCTTTCTTTTCCGCTCCTTGGAAAAGAAATTACTTTTCCGGCGTGCAAAAGCGTCTGCTCACGTATTAATTGCATACGTTCCGCTACTCAAAGCTACGCCGTCTCGAACTGCGACGCACACGACGTGCTAATGTCGGCGTTGCAACAAGATGTTGCGCACTTAGCCGACCTCGGTCCTTTTCATTCTCCTTTTGAACAGCCATTTAAATAAATGATGCCGGCCAGAGGACTTGAACCCCCAACCTACTGATTACAAGTCAGTTGCTCTACCAATTGAGCTAGGCCGGCATGGTGGAGGATACAGGGCTCGAACCTGTGACCCCCTGCTTGTAAGGCAGGTGCTCTCCCAGCTGAGCTAATCCTCCGACACACAGGATGTGTTAGTGCATGCGTTGTAATAAATTTTTACGGTGGGACGAGTAATCGTAGTCCCAGGACGTCGCATACTTAACATGCATTCCTTGAAAATGGTGACCCGTACGGGATTCGAACCCGTGTTACCGCCGTGAAAGGGCGGTGTCTTAACCGCTTGACCAACGGGCCAGTTAAGTTTTTAAACTAGTCAAAGACTGACGAATTTTATTATACATAGTTCCACATAATTTGTAAATAGTTATTTTAAACTTTTTTATAGATTATTGTTATTAACCCTCCATTTAGTAGTAAGTAATAATATCTATTATTAAATATTTTATTTCTATCAGCTTATTAGGTTATAATGGACAAAAAGATAATTATGGAGGGTTAACCATGTCAGGGTTATTAGAAGGAAAAAACATTGTTGTAATGGGCGTTGCAAACGAAAGAAGCATCGCTTGGGGAATTACCAAATCTTTACACCAAGCTGGTGCAAATCTAATATTTACGAATAGACAGGAACGTTCTTATAAAAAGTTAGTAAAACTGTTAGAGAAACACGAAATTGAGCCTAAATTAATTGTATCTTGTGATGTTGCCAGTGACGAGAGTATTAATGAGGC
Source organism: Oceanobacillus caeni (assembly GCF_019037185.1). Lineage (GTDB taxonomy): Bacteria > Bacillota > Bacilli > Bacillales > Amphibacillaceae > Oceanobacillus > Oceanobacillus caeni. Next base: position 12,438 of record NZ_JAHHXM010000027.1, on the reverse strand, counting down.
ATTTGCCAAAATTAAAGATGAAATTGGTGTAATTCATGGATTAATTCATTCCGTAGCTTTTGCAAACCGTGAAGAACTACAGGGGGAATATGCTGACACTTCACGAGATGGATTTCTTCTTGCTCAAGAGATAAGTGCCTATTCATTAGTTGCAGTTACGAAAGCTGCTAAGGAAATAATGACAGAGGGCGGGAGTATTGTTACTCAAACCTATTTGGGAGCAGAAAGAGTCATTCCAAATTACAACGTCATGGGAGTTGCTAAAGCATCACTGGAAGCAAGTGTGCGTTACTTGGCAGAAGACGTTGGAAAATATGGTATTCGTGTAAATGCTATTTCTGCTGGGCCAATTCGTACTCTTTCTGCAAAAGGAGTATCTGGATTTAATGAAAAAACTCATCTTTTAGAAGAAAAAGCACCTTTACGCCGTGGGGTAGACCAAGATCAAGTAGGTGATGCAACATTATTCTTCGTTAGTGACCTATCTAGAGGAATAACAGGTGAAGTACTACACGTTGACTCTGGGTTCCATATCATCGGTGGGTAATTTTCTTTTAGAAAACTTGAAGATTAATTTTCTACTTTCAGAGTTTTTTGCATAGAAAATTAAAAAGTTGCGTTCTAATGATTTAGGAAAAAACGAAAGTGTGTGACAAGTTTAATGTTAACTTATTACACACTTTCAAATTTTTATTCTATCTCATATCGTGATTTTATCTAGCTGACTATTAAATTAAACACACTCCTCATTCCTCCCAAACAATTCAAGAAAGGCCCTTTGTTTATCTTTGGATTTCCTATATTCTTCATTCGTGATGGTTTTTAATAATTTTGTTTTTGTTTTTTTGCTCATGTTGGAATGTTTCACTTTTTCCCGGGCCACAGCAAGGAAACTAAGATATTGTTCATAAGAATCGTCATAGATTTCCCCCAGTTCATTACAAATTACTTTTGACAGCCCAGGGCTAGCTCCTTCTGTTGCTACACTGATCGTCAATTTCCCTCTCGATAGCTTCGCGGGGACTTGAAAATTGCCAAGTTCCTGATTATCTACAACATTGACAAGTTGATGGTCTCCGGCTGATGATGCAACGAATGCGTTAACTTCCCTACTATTTGTGGCTGCAATTACAATCCAGGTAGCTTCCAGATCAGTTGGTTCAAATTCCTTATTTCTCCAAGAAATTTGCTTATCAATAAACAGTTTTTCTACATTTGCATGGAGCTTCGGGCTAACGACAGTTACGCTTGCACCAGCCTGTATCAAGCTAACTATTTTTCTGTAGGCGATCTGCCCACCACCTACAACGACCGCATCCTTCCCTTTTATGTTCAGCATTATGGGATATGATTCCATTCTTTAACCACCCTGTAAGCAAACTTTATATAGACCCATTTTTTTATTTTTTAATGTTATAAGGCTTGGCATTCGTCAAGCCTTTGGATGAATGCCGTAGTTGCACTTATGCAAATCGGAGACCTAAAAAGAAAATCTTGTACTTTCCGTTTTGCTACATAGGGCCATTTTTAATCATGGAAGTCTAATCCCGATTGTACTTCTTTCACATGACCTGCACGGATTACAAAGTCCCCAAAATGTTCGCCCTCTTGCCTTTCCTTTGCGTATTGAAAAATAAGCGGCCGAAGCAATTCTAATATTTCTTCTTCACCGATATTTTCCCGGTAAAGTTTATTCAGCCGGTCTCCAGCAAAACCAGCTCCTAAATACATATTGTATTTACCCGGCCCTTTGCCGATAAAAGCAATTTCTCCTAAAGCGGGGCGTGAACATCCATTTGGGCAACCCGACATGCGTATAATAATTTCTTGATCACGTAATCCCGCCTCGTCGATAATCAACTCCAGTTTATCTAATAGTAAAGGCAGATATCGTTCCGACTCGGCCATCGCCAGCCCACAAGTTGGGAAGGCAACACAGGCCATTGAATTCCGTCGCAATGCGGAATACTGCTTCCCATCTGTTAATCCATATTTGTCAATTAGTTGAATAATGTCCTGTTTTTCGTGTTCCGACACATTACTTATAATTAGGTTTTGGTTCGGAGTAAGCCGGAAATCACCGGTATGAATTTTGGCGATTTCGCGCAAACCGGTCATCAATGGATATTCATCCGAATCTTTAATCCGACCGTTTTGGATAAAAAGAGTAAAATGCCATTTGTCATTACTTCCCTTCACCCAACCGTAACGGTCTCCATTATGATCGAAATGATAGTTACGCGGTGCTTGCAGTTTCCAACCTAACCTTTCATTGAGTTCAGTAACAATCCACTCCAGTCCCCGTGCATCGATGGTATATTTGAATCTAGCATTCTTTCTTACGGACCGGTTACCATAATCACGCTGGATCGTGATCACCTTCTCTGCTACTTCGATAAGCTTATCTGGTGTACAGAAACCAATTACTCGGGCTAACTGAGGATATGTTTCCTTATCACCATGCGTCATCCCCATGCCGCCTCCAACAGCAATATTAAATCCCGCAAGTTTTCCATCTTCTATAATTGCTATAAATCCTAGATCTTGGGAAAATACATCAATATCGTTAGAAGGTGGAACTGCCACGCCAATCTTAAATTTGCGCGGTAAATAGAGTGCACCATACATCGGCTCCGTCTCTTCCGCTGTTTCCTGACTATCAACCACTTTTTCCCCATCAAGCCAAATTTCATGATAAGCGTTTGTTTGTGGCGAGAGATACTCACTTAGTTTCTGAGCCCACCCGTAAACTTCGCTGTGAATTTCGGACTGATAAGGATTCGGATTACACATGACATTTCGATTTACATCACCGCAGGCTGCCAATGTATCCATCAATGCCGCATTAATTTCCTGAATGGTTTGTTTCATATTCCACTTTAAAATTCCATGCATTTGAAACGACTGTCTAGTAGTTAATTTGAGTGTTCCATTGCCATATTTACAGGCCACATCGTCCATCACCAACCATTGCTCCGGTGTCGCAACACCACCCGGAGCACGCACACGTACCATGAACTGGTAAGCTGGTTCTAACTTTTGACGCCTACGTTCATTTCGCAGATCCCGATCATCTTGCAAGTAACTTCCATGAAACTTCATTAATCGATTATCGTCATCGGGTATCCCTGAACTGATCGGATCTTGGATTGTCTCCATGAGCGTCCCACGCAAATAGTTACTCTCACGCTTTATCCGCTCCACATCACTAGGTGTTCCGGGCTGCGGGGGTAAAATCACTTTATTTGTCATTTCGTTAACTCCTCTCACTCTTGTCTCAATATACATCACGTTGATATCGCTTCTGCTGTTGCAGTTTAGCTAAATAATCCGCTGCTTCCTCTGCACTCATGCCGCCTTCCTTTTCAATGATTTTGAGTAAGGTAGCATGGACATCGGTTGCCATGTGCTTTTCATCACCACAAACATAAATGACTGCTCCTTCTTCTAACCATTGGAAAAGTTCTTGACTTCTTTCCAGCATCCGGTGCTGCACATAAACCTTTTCGTCTGTATCACGAGAAAATGCTACATCCATCCGTGTTAGCACACCTTCCTTCAGCCATCGCTGCCACTCAACTTGATACAGAAAATCTGTAACGAAATGTTGATCGCCAAAGAACAACCATGTTTTCCCGCTTGCATCAATTTCCTCCCATTCTTCCAAAAACGCTCTGAATGGGGCGACTCCAGTACCAGGCCCAACCATAATCAATGGTGTATCAGGTTCGTCTGGTAATCTAAAATTATCGTTACGCTGAACATAAACCGGCAAGGTATCACCTGGTTCTGTACGTATAGCACATTGTCCGGAACAGACCCCCTCCCGAATACGACCATGTGCCTCATAACGAACCGTCCCGATTGTGAGATGCACCTCATCCGGGTTTGCCTTAAAGCTACTTGCGATAGAATATTGTCGAGCAGGAATCTTTCTAAGAATCGAAACAAATTCATCAGCAGGAATATCCCACGGTCCAAAATCACGTACAACATCTAATAAATCTCGGCCATAACTATATTCCTTCCATGCTTCGGTTTGCTCCGAATGCAATAATTCCTTTAGGTTATTATTAGACGAAAGCAGTGCCAGCTTTTGCAGTAGTGGTTTCGTTAATACCGTAATCTCGTAATGCTTACGTAATGCTTCTTCCAATGGAATGATCTCGTCGTTCTTCAACTGTATTGGCGTTGCAGCATCCCACCCCATCTCCGCAATCAAGCTATCTACTAAAACGGAATCATTTTCTGGGTAAATAGCTAAGCTATCCCCTGGTTCAAATTCTAAATGAGATCCTTCGAGTGATAATTCCAGATGACGTGTTTCCTTATTCGATCCACGTCCATTCAAATTTATATTTTCAAGGACTTCAGCTTGAAAAGGGTTCGTTCTTGAATAAGTCGATTTTTCCACAACTTCCAAAGTAGCTGCTGCTTGCTTATTAGAAATTCCACCCGTTTTCTCCTGTAATTCTGTTAATTTCGATGTGACACTTGCAAACCATTCTGCAGCCGGATCATCATAATCCAAGTCACAATCAATACGAGGACTCATTTGTTTGGCACCTAATTCTAACAATCGTGCATCAAATTGTTTTCCCGTTTCGCAAAAAGAATCATAGGAACTATCTCCTAAGGACAAAACAGAATAACTTAACTGATCTAACTTTGGCGCTCTTTTGCTAAAAACAAATTCATAAAATGGCAAGGCATTATCTGGTGGGTCACCTTCACCTTGCGTACTGACAATCAACAACAGGTTCTCCAATTTTTTTAATGTCTTCGGTTTAAAATCACTCATTGAAGCAAGGGTTACTTGGAAATTCTGTGCTTTTAACTTTTTAGAGAAGTCTTCTGCCAACGCTTGACCATTACCTGTCTGTGACCCATATAGAATGGTGACTTCCGTTACAGATGCAGGAACTTCCTGCACAGCTGTACTTCCAGATATCTGCGGCTTACTACCTGTTGGGATTGCACTTAAATATCCTCCCAACCAAATTTGTTGCGTCTCCGTCAACATTGGCAGAAGCTGGTTAAGTAGTTCTGCCTGTTTTTCATCAAAGGGACTGTTTTTTACCTGAAGTTGCATTTCTTTCCACCTCTTTCACAAACGGAACTTCCGATTATTTCAATCTGATTTTTTCACTTTTTTCAACTTGAACGACATAGTTATCTTGGATGACTAATGTAATACGCCCATAATTCATCGTTTCTAGCATCGTATTAATTTTTTCAATGGTAAGATTGATATTATTTTGTTTACGATTTGACATCCATACCATCCTTTCAAGAAAATCAATTTAGATTCGGTTCTTTCTCAAGTAACCCCTTTACCTGTTCTACCAGTACTTCTTGGGTATTTTTATGATAACCAAGGTTTTCACAGAGGATGAACTGTTCTTCGGAGGTTGATTGGTCAGAAATTTTTTTTGCTATATTATTCATTAAAATTCCCGTGAATAATAAGTACGGAATAATAAATACTTGCTTTTTAGCCGTTTGCTTTAGTTTTTGCAATGCCTCATCAAAACTAGGCTTTGCCCCGTAAAGGAAACAAACATCAACTTGGTTAATCGCATATTTTTCTTTCAGCAGTTGAGCAATCTTGGTTAAATCACGCTTGACAGCTGGATCACTACTACCTCTCCCTACAAGTAAAACAGATGCATCGTTCCTAATAGCTACCTGTTGTTCACGTATCCGGTCGTATAGACTATCTATCATTTTCGTATGAATCCCAAGTGCACTTCCATATGTAAAAGTGACGTTTGGATACTTGTTCTTCCCAATTTCGATTTCTGCTGGAATATCTTCTTTGGCATGTTTCGCCGTTAAAAGAAGGATAGGGACGACAGCAATATGTGTGGCACCTTTTTCAACACAGACTGCAATTCCCGATTCAATACTTGGTTTCGCTAATTCTAAAAAGCAAATTTCTTGAATCGGAACATCGATCAGTGGTTTGCAACGTTCAATAAAATGAATAACTTCTTCGACACCTGATTTTATCCGGCTGCCATGACCAACATATAAAACGGCCTGCATATCCATTCACACCTTCCGGGTAGTTATACAAATGTTTCCTCCATGATTCTTTGATTCAATCCTTTTTGTTCAAACCACTGAATTTCCTCTCTTAGTTTCACAACTTCTCCGACAATAATCATACTTGGATTTTTTATTTCAGACTTTCTTGCAATTTCAGCAATGGTAGAAAGCGTGCCAGTAATCGTATGCTGTTCTTCCATTGTTCCCAAATGTACGAGTGAAACCGGCGTGCTTTCAGGTCGACCATTCTTCATCAATTGCTCGCAAATGTAAGGTAAATTACCGACACCCATGTAAATGGCCAACGTATCAATACCTTTTGCAAGGCTTTCCCAGTGAATCGTGTCATTTTTACCAGCCTGCATATGACCAGTTACAATAGCAAAACTAGAACTGAGATCACGATGGGTGACAGGGATGCCTGCATAAGCAGGGGCAGCAATTCCCGATGTAATTCCTGGAACCACTTCAAAGACGATTCCATTTTCCGCAAGTGCCTGCGCTTCTTCTGCTCCTCTGCCAAAAACGAACGGATCCCCGCCTTTGAGACGGGTAACAACCTTTCCTTGCTTTGCATACTTAACCATAAAGTAGTTAATTGTCTCTTGTTTCATAGCGTGATAGGTTGGAAGTTTTCCGCAATAAAGCAAGTCTGCACCTGCTTTCGCATAATCTAACAATTTCTTATTAATTAAACGATCATACAGGATAACATCTGCTTCTTGAATAGCCTTCTTTCCTTTAACAGTGATTAAATCAACATCACCGGGCCCAGCCCCTACTATATATACTTTCCCCATCTCTTTTCCTCCCTCTTACCATTACCACTCCGTAAAATTACTAGTTTTCGATTTTTTCCCGCTGCAATCCTGCTATTAATACATTAATCACTTCTGGACGACTAAAGGTAGCTGGTGGCTGCTCACCGTTGCGGAGCATTTCTCTTACCTTCGTACCTGACAAGATGACATGGTCACTTGCATCATGTGGACATGTTTTTGGTGTTGCCATACTCGCACATTGATTGCAATAAAAGCTATGCTCAAAAAATAATAATTGGATCCCGAGTTCTTCTGCCGTAAAGTTACTGAATATTTTTTGGGAATCATATGTCCCGTAATAATTACCAACACCAGCATGATCACGGCCAACGATAAAATGTGTGCAGCCAAAGTTCTTTCTTACCATCGCATGGAAAACAGCTTCCCTTGGTCCTGCGTAGCGCATTGCTGCCGTAAATACACCTAAAAACACACGGTCTTTTGCATAATAGTTTTCTAGTAATACTTCATAGCTTTTCAGGCGAACATCTGCTGGAATATCGTCTGACTTCGTTTCACCTACTAGTGGGTTTAGAAATAAACCATCCACTATTTCTAAAGCAGACTTTTGAATATATTCATGTGCCCGATGAACCGGATTTCTTGTTTGAAATCCAACGACTGTCTTCCACCCAAGCGCTTGGAATTTCTCACGTGTTTCCCTCGGTTCGAACCTGTAATCAGAAAACTCATCCAGTGGGCGATGTTTAATTAATGTAATGATTCCACCCAAATACACATCTGGACGTTCAAACAACTTTTTCACGCCTGGATGCTTCTGCTCTGTTGTTTGATATACAAGTTGTGCTTCCTTTTCCTTATCCGGTGTAAAAATATCTGACACTTCTATTACCCCGTAGACTTCTCCATCTTTCACCAATTTCACAAAACTGCCAACCGTGATTCTCGCTGCATTCTCCTCTGTTGTTGGTAGTGTAATTGGAATGGTCCACGGCTCACCTGTTGTCAATCTCATATTAGTGAGAACAGAATGATAATCTGCTTCCGTGAGAAATCCACTTAAAGGACTGTAAGCACCGGTTCCAATTAAATCCAAGTCACTGATTGAAATTTCGTCTAGTTCTACAGATTCCGTTATCGTACTGTATGGAAAATCAGGATTCCATCGATTAATTAATTTCCCACCATGTGGTTGGCTTAAGCTCACGTAAATTCCCCCATTTATTATGATTTTTGATGCAAGCCGCACTCTGTCTTTAAGTGATTTGCCCAACGCCCTTCCCTTGATCCACTCTTTGTGTCGCCAGGCAATGTACAAGGAAAACAACCGATACTTGGATAACCTTGATCATGAAGAGGGTTATAGGCCAACTGATATTTCTTCACGTAGTCCCAAATCTCCGTCCAAGACCAATGAATAAGCGGACAGATTTTAACCGATTGGAACGTTTCATCCTTATTAATAAAATTAGTCTTTTTCCTTGTTGGTGATTGCTCCCGCCTAAGCCCAGATATCCACGCAGTTACACCACTTAATGTTTCCCTAAGAGGAATCACTTTCCTCATATAACAACAGCGGTCCGGCTGTCTTTCCCACAGTTTATCGCCATATTTTTCAGCTTGCTCTTCTACCGTTAAGACAGGCTTTTTCATTTCAATTTCCAATTGTGGATACCGCTGCTTCACTTCTTGAATGAGATCTACCGTTTCTTGAAAATGAAGACCAGTATCGAGAAACACTACCTTGGCATTCGGTTTTATTTGCGAGATTAAATCAATCATCACAATACCTTCAACCCCAAAACTACAAGCATACACAAGTTCATTATCATAAGTGTCATAAGCCCACTTTAATACGTTTAACGCACCTTTGGATTCATCTTCACTATCATGGAAAAAATCACCGTCATACGTATACCACGAATCGTATGTCAACTTCGTCATGAACATCCCCCTTAAAAAATAGGCGACTTTAATCAACAGTTGATTAAAGTCGCCTCTAGTTTGTATAGTCAGCGAAATGCTTTTATAAATAATTTTATTTATCATAGTTATGGAATTCATACCTTATTAGCTTCTAGGTTTCTAGTCGGCTAATATTTATTAATTATAATATACCAATTATTCCGATACGTCAAGTATGTTTTAAAAAAATACTTACCCCTTTTTTCAAAAGCATGGCATCTTCAGATATACTTGTTATCTTTTAGATAAGTAAGGATGACTTCGACAGATTCTTCTATGCTTAACTCCGTCGTATCAAGCGTTATTTCAGGTTCACGAGGTGCCTCATATGGAGCATCGATACCCGTGAAATTCTTTATTTCTCCCAATCTTGCCTTTTTATAAAGTCCCTTTGGATCACGTTTTTCACATGTTTCTAAACTTGCTTTTACATAAATTTCGATGAATTCATCGGCCTCAACCAGTTCACGCACTTGATCACGATCATTTTGATATGGGGAGATGAAAGCTGTTAATGTAAACAACCCTGCATCAACCATTAATTTGGACACTTCACCAATTCTGCGTATGTTTTCCGTTCGATCCTCTGAACTAAATCCTAAATTTTTATTTAAACCATGACGAACATTATCACCATCAAGGCGATAGGTGTGAATCCCCAATTCAAGCAATGCTGTTTCCAACTTCACTGAAATCGCGGATTTTCCCGAACCGGATAGTCCTGTAAACCAAAGAATAGCGCTTTTGTGACCGTTTAATTCCTGGCGTTTTGCCTTTGTTACTTCTGATTCATGCCAAACAATATTGGTTGACTTTGTCATGATATTTTCCCTCCTAAAACCAAACATGATAAATAACGGTTATTGCTGTAATCATCACTAATACACTTAGTGGTGTGCCTACTTTTACATAGTCACTAAATTTATAACCACCTGGGCCATAAACGATTAAATTGGTTTGATAGCCGATTGGTGTAATAAAACTTGCTGAAGCCGCAATCGCGATCAATACTGCAACTCCCATTGGATTAAGTTCTAAAGATTGAGCCATTTCTAAACCAATCGGCAACATTAGAATCGCAGCAGCACTGTTTGTAAGAAATTCAGTAAAAATGTTCGTCAAAATATACAACACGATTAAAACTACTATGATTCCAGATGATGCACTTACTACCAGTAAACCTGACGCTATCCATTCTGCTAACCCTGTTTTTGTCATTGCTACGCCAATTCCGAATGAACTTGCGATTACTAGTAATACATCAAATTGTATATATTTCTTCGCTTCTTCCGCATGTATCATTTTTGTAATGAACAAGATAACCACTGCCAATGCCATTGCTTTAACCATGGACAACCAGCCAATCGATACAACTATAATCATTCCAATGAAAAGCGTAATGGAAAACCAATCTCTCCAAGCATCTTGATTCAGAGTTTTCGGCGGATCTAATTGGGAAACAACGTAAAAATCATTTGCTTGTTGATACTTCTCTACAAAATCCATGCCCGCTAATAACAATAAGGAATCCCCCGGTTTCAAAATAACGTCCCCAACCTTCCCGTGAATTCGTTCATTATTCCGGTGGATCGCAATCACACCTGCATCGTAGCGTGAACGAAACTGCGACTGTTTAATAGACTTGGATAAAAGCACGGACTGATGAGAAACAACTGCTTCGATTAAACTTGTTTTACCATTTTTAAGGTCATCAAGTTCAAGCTCTGTGCCCGTTCTTAGCTTTAAGCCATTGATTTTTTGCAACTCAGCGATTGTAGCTATCTCCCCTGCAAAGATCAAGCGGTCGCCGGCCTGAATAATGGTTGAATTTCGAACGGGAGAAACACGTTCATTTCGACGAATAATTTCAATTAAATATAATCCATCTAAGTTACGTAATCCTGCTTTCATAACACTTTGATTCACATGTGGAAAGAAATCCTCTACTTCCATTTCCGCAATATACGACTTCACATCTTCCTTCACTTGTTGGCGAAATCCTTTATGATCAGGTAGCAATTTTTTCCCTATTGTGAATAAATAAAGAAAGCCAACCAGTGTTATTGGAATTCCAATCACTGTTAGTGTAAATAATGAAAATCCCTCCAAACCATAATCAAGTAACATCCCATGAACGACAAGGTTTGTAGAAGTTCCCATGAGTGTAATGGTTCCACCTAAAATCGTGACATAAGATAATGGAATCAGGAATTTCGATGGTGAAAACCCGTGCTCCTCACACCAATTTTTTATAATCGGTGTAAATGTGACTGCAATAGGTGTGTTATTAAGGAATGCAGAAAACATCGCAATAGGTACAAAAAAACGCATCATCGCATCTGTTTGTGTACGACTATTTTTCAACCAATATTTCATCACTCGGTCAATAACGCCACTTTTTTGTACTGCACCGGCAACAATAAATAAAAGAGCAACTGTAAGCATTCCTTCATTAGATAAGCCACTGAATGCTTCTTCTGGAGTCAAAATCCCGGTAATTAATAAGATAATTAAAACTGAAAAAATGATCATTCCCGGTTGCGCTACTTCTAATAACAAGCACACGAGCATCCCGATAATCAAAACAAGTACGGCAATCATTTCCAAAGACATCGTTTCCCCCCTTTCTGTGTTCGATTGATTTTAAACGACAAAAAAGGCACCTTTTTAATCGGGTCACATAACCGATTAGAAAGATGCCTTTAGTTGACTAATAAGCATTTATATTATTCATCTGGAAATTTAAATCAATTCTATATTATCCGAATTCTTCTGTCAATAGAATTCGGTGATTTATTTTTATTAATCTTATAAGTTTACTTGTAATAATTACAGAAAACCATATCCAGAAGGAAACCGTCCGCAATACTCATACATCGTTTAGGGTAAGGAGAGAAAATGTTTAATACCCGAACAATTATTAAATTTATGTTTACAATCGCAACTGAGAGTTATTGAAGCGTTACAAAGATGTAAAAAGAGGATTTCTATAACCTTTTTTATGACATATGCAGAAGATGTCAATATAAAAGTTATAATTTGTTTAGAATCTGATAAGAGTTTTTAAACGATTTATAAGAAGAACGTCGTTGAATTATATAAACTTAAAGTTGAAGGGCCAATTAAAAATATGAGTATAAGAAAAGGAGAAGGAAAAATTTGAGAATGTGTTTTATAAAGTTTAAAAAAGTATTATAATAAAAATTATGTAGATACTATAGAGTGGAAAAGCAAGAATTTTGGTAATATCAATTAAGAGTGATTGGATTAATTAAAGTGGGTCAGGGTATTGAATTAATCAGTTAATTTGAACGGAGTAGGCTGTTTGAAAATTTAAGTAAAGATATTGTCACAATAGAGCAACTCTCATTAATCTATGTATATATGGTTATTTCAGATATGGTATATCACTACTTAAATTTATTGCTCATTGACAATAATGATAAACAGAACGATTCATTTCTTGAAAGTGATCATTATATCGATTCCCAGTTTACTTATGTTTCATTGGACACTCTTCTAGATTTAATTGTAGGAACTTAACCGAAGAGTGTCCATGAAACTTGGATCTACGTCAAGTTTTTGGACACAAAAAGATTAAGTTTTTTTGCACAACAACCATTCATGGATTGTTCCACGT
>NZ_JAHHXM010000026.1 GCF_019037185.1 Oceanobacillus caeni | reverse complement strand
TTATATTCCTTTTCAGTTGGTTCCGGAGAAGTAAGGCCCACTCCTTCTTCCTCCATCTGATCTCGGATCTCCGTCTCATACTTTTTTATCCACTTTCTTAAAGTATCAGGATGAACTCCCGCAGCCTTAGCTGTACTTGTATACTTATTTGTTTCAAGAGCCATTCTCACGTATTTCCTCTTTAGATCCTCAAATATTTCTATGTTTTTTCTAGCCATCATTTCACCCCTTTCCCAAGTGGTACACGATTAAAAGTATTGTACTTTTTATATATTTACGTGTCCAATGGATTAAGGGGGCTTAAAAGCTCGCACTCCATTTATCAGTAATCTCCTTCCATTTATCAGCACTCAACCTCATATATCAGCAATCATCTTCCATTTATCAGCACTCAATCTCATATATCAGTAATCACCTTCCATTTATCAGCATTCGCGCCACAGAACAAATAAAACAGCTACCCATCCCACTCTACAGTCAAGATAGATAGCTTTCTTCATCTATTTCCTCGCCCTAATCATTGCCCTTACTACTTCCGGATTAGGGCCGCCTGTTATTTTTCTTCTTTCAACAAAGCACATAGGGTCTACGATTGCTGCCCAATCTTCATTCGTTAATTGGATATCTTCTAACCACTCATTCACTTGGCGAACAGATAGATCATATAATTGCTTTCCTTCCGCATTCGTCCTCTTTGCAATGACACTAGCCTTTGAATGGGCTTTTCGAAAAGGGACCCCATAATCTCTTGTAAGAACATCTGCAAGTTCCGTGATGGTAATCATATTTTCCCTAGCTTGTTGATAAGCCCGATCCGTATGAATTTCCATCGTTAGAATTACCGCTCTCATTAAACACAAGACTCGATTTGCCTTTTTATAGCCAGTATAAAGGTGTGGCTGCAGATCATCTTCCGTATCATTGATATCCCCGTATGGCGTATTATGAATCATATGAATCACTGCCATTCCTTCCGCTGCTGCACTACTACTAATTGCTCGTGAGTGTTCGATGGAAACAGGATTTCTTTTTTGTGGCATGATACTACTAATTTGTACATAAGCATCAGAAACCTGGATTAAACCAACTTCCTTTGACGCCATTCGCAATAATTCTTGAATCCACCGGCCCATGTTTGTCATTAAACTTACTAATACCTGTGCTGCTTCAATTAGATAATCTCCAGTAGCAATAGCATCGTAAGAATTTTCTACCAATCCATCAAAGCCAAGGAGCTCAGCAACCCGCATTCGATTAATGGGAAAACCAGTAGTCGTAATAGCCACCGCCCCCATTGGAGATTGATTCACTGTTTTATATGCTTCCTTTAACCTTTGGATATCTCTTCGCAGATTATCATGAATTGCGACGAAATAATGTCCAAACGTTGTGGGCTGTGCTGGTTGAGTATGTGTATGCGCGGGCATAACGGAATCAACATGTTGCTCTGCCTGATAAAGAATTGTCTCTGCTAACTTTTCCGCATTGTCAATGGTTTGCTTTAAATAATCACGAATAACAATTCGATACATAGCTTCGCCCATATCATTTCTACTTTTTGCGATATGCATTTTCCCCGCCAAATCATCACCAATCCGTTCTCCTATACGAGACTCTACTAGGAAAAATAAATCTTCGTATTCAGGTGAATACTCTATTTCTCCACGGTCCATTAATTCTACATGTTTCACCCCATCTAGAATTTTTTTCGCTTCCTCTTCTGTTAAAATCCCTTGTTCTTTAAGCATGGTCGTATGGGCTTTATGAATCAAAAACATGGAATCAAATAGATGTTCTTTTTGATCATAGAATACGGGTTTTAATAATGCTTCTACATATGTTTTTCCAGGGAACTTTTTTCCATCAACAGATTCAAACTGTTTCTTTGTCGTAACCATGAACTATGCACCTCAATCCAAGTTATAAAGCATTATCCGCCTTTACCTTAAAGAATTTACTCGAAATAATCATGACGATAGCAATTAGTCCAACCTGAATCATTCCGTATGCCGCTGCCTGCCCCATATTAAACATTCTCAGCTGATTCATGATTTCAATAGATATCGGTCGATTTCCTAATGTATAAAGAAGGACAGAGGTTGGAAATTCCCCAACTGCTTGCACAAATGCTAACAATGTTCCACTTAATACCCCCGGCATAATAATGGGGATAACTACCCTTCTAAAGGTATAAAACCATTTGGCACCTAAATTCTGTGCTGCCTCCTCAATCGAATCATCCATTTGTTCAAGGACAGCTGTTGTGGAACGGACGACTAATGGAATAAATCGAACAAAATAAGCAAGTGGTAATATCCAAAATGTACCGACTAAAATATGACCAAAAGAAAATATAGAGGCTTTGTTGAAGGCCAATATCATGTTCATCCCTACTACTGTTGCCGGTAACACCCATGGAATCATCACAAGTATATCTAATAAATTTTTACCAACAAACTTACGCTTTACCAAAGCATAAGAAGTAATAATGCCAAAAACAAATACACCAATACAAGCAATAAAGGACATGATTAAACTATTTCTAACAGGATCCCAAATATTTGGATCATCAAACAATAATCGGTAATTATCTAAATTAAAGATTTGAGGATACGTTTGCCAAGTCCATCCGCCTTCTGGAACAAGAGATAGAATAAATAAAGTAGCATGTGGTAACAGCAGAATAATCATGGCTAAAATTCCAATTGTCACCATACACCATTTTAAAAATGGATTATTGACCTCACTACGATGCGCGCCAATCCCTTTACTTGCCATCCTGTAATCTCGTCTGTTTTGATACCATCGCATAAACAGTAGGAAGGATATAGACACAACAGTTAGAATGATAGACTGTGTTGCCGCCATTTCTAGATCGCCATTCATTTTAGAAAAGTAGATTTGTAAGCTTAATACTCGGAATCCACCAGCTAATAGAAATGGTGCACTGAATGATGCCATGGAAACCATAAAGACAAGTAAGGAAGCTGCTACCAAACCAGGGGTTAATAAAGGAAAAGTAATCTTCCAGAATACTTCAAAGCGGTTTGCGCCAAGATTATAGGCGGACTCCTCCAGAGAAGGATCAATATTATTTAGTGCAGATGAAGTCGTCATATAAAAATATGGATACATCGTATAGGCGTGAACAATGAGGATACCGCTAATCCCACCGATACTAAAGGGAACCTCTGATAAACGAAATAAGTCCTTAATCATGTTAGGAATCAATCCTGCTTCTCCATATAAATACATGAATGCCATAACCCCTACAAGAGATGGTAAAACGATCGGCATAATTGCAATACTCGAGAAGAATTTCCTCCCTGGAAAATCATAGCGGTTAAAAATATAAGCTAACGGTATTCCGATTAACGCACTAAAAAACACAGATAATAAAGAAATCCAAACCGAATTCCATAAAGCCTCTAAATTGGCATTAGCCTTTTCACCAAAGAAATCTTGATAGTTTTCTAAAGAAAAGGTACCATTCCTTTTAAAACTTTCAATCATTGTTTCAATAGATGGATAAAGTACATAGCCAACTAATACGAGAATAATTGGTATCAATAAAAGAATCGTTTTTCTTTTTTGTGCATTTAACATGTGTTCTTCACATCCTTGCCTTTGGAATCACACGTATTTGATTAGCTGGTAATTGTACATTTACTTTCTTACCTTCCTGTAGATATATACTAGGGCCTTTATTCAAATCTGTTGTTCTAATGGTTACTCCATTTTCTAGTGTTACATAAGTATGAACAGAGGCACCTGTGAACTGTACTAAGGATACTTCCCCTCGAAGAATGTTTTCCCCTTCTTTCTCCTCTCCCACAATTTGAACCGCTTCCGGCCGAATGGACATGACAAGTTCATCCGAATCTTTATAATTGGCAATATGAGGTTTCTCATCTACTACATAAATCGAAACATCTAAATCTTGTGTTCGATATACTCTTTGCTTATCCGCTTGTTCTTCAAAAATGACTGGGAGTAGATTAGTCTCTCCAATAAATTCCGCTACGAAATCATTAACCGGCTCGTTATAAATCTCTATCGGACTACCAATTTGCTGACAGACCCCCATATTAAAAACAGCAATCCGGTCACTCATTGTCAACGCCTCTACCTGATCATGCGTAACATAAATGGTGGTTATCGCATAATCTCTCTGTAGACGTAAAATTTCATTTCGCATTTCATCTCGTAACCTAGCATCTAAGTTACTTAATGGTTCATCAAGCAAAAGAATATCTGGCTCAATTACCAAAGCCCGAGCCAATGCAACGCGTTGTTGTTGACCACCGCTTAGTTGACTTACTTGTCTATCCATATATTGCTCCAAACGAACTTTCTTTAGCACTTCTTCTACTCGCTTTTTCATTTCCGTTCTATTTAACTTTCTTACCTTTAGCCCAAAGGCGACATTTTCAAAAACAGTCATATGTGGAAATAAGGCATAGTTTTGAAAAACCATGCCTGTATTCCTTTTCTCCGGTGGTACGGCAGTCATATCCTTATCATTAAACAAAACTTTACCTTTCGTAGGATAGTAGAAACCTGCGATCATACGAAGAGTTGTTGTCTTACCACATCCACTCGGACCTAGAAAAGTAAAAAATTCACCTTCATTTATTAACAGATCTAGATTTTTCACAGCTGTTACACTACCAAATTGCTTTGTTATTTTAGATAAATTGACAGTTGACATACCAACAACTCCCTTTAATCTGTCATAAAGTAGACTTCATCAATGGGGGGTTTACCTTCATCCCCCTCTTCAAGTTTTTGTTAGTAAATTAAGTGGTGGAAGTATTTATTCTTCGCTTAAATCTTTCTCTGTATTTTTAATATTATTATCCCAGTATTCCATCCATTCGGATTGCTTCTCATCAAATAATTCCCAATCAATGTCCATTGGTTTAATTTCTGTTTCCGTAATCCATTCTGGAAGTTCTTCTATATCATCACGCGTCGGAATACGATAATATTTTTCTGCCAAGAGTTTTGCCGCTTCCTTTGTATTAACGAATTCATAGAAAGCCTCAGCCGCTTTAGGATGTGGCGCATCTTTTAAAATAGCAATTCCCTCCGTTAAAACTGGTGTACCGCTTTCAGGGATAACATAACCAAATGGATAGTCCTTCTCTTCTGCTAACATAACAGTATCTGGCATATTCCATACAGATAGACTACCTACCCCCTTGGCCACTTGGTTATACATTATTTCTGGGTTAGCCGAATATTCTTTGGTATTATGATCAAATTTCTCCAACCATTCATAACCTTTTTGTGGATCTTCCGTGTCTTTATAAGTTCTATAAATCATAGCTGAATAAATAGTGCGCATTGTTCCAGATGCTAATGGGTACCGAACGATAATTTCATCTTCCCATTTTGGATCAAGTAAATCATCCCAATCTTTCGGAACTTCATCTTCTGATATTTCATTTGTGTTATATAGAATTACTTCTGGTGTAATGGATGTTCCAGTCCACATAAAGTCCTCATCATAATACATTTCATCTAAAGTATCTGCATAAGATGGTTTATATTCCGCTAGTAAACCATCGGCCTTAGCCTGATCAAAATTTAATTGAGGTGCTCCCCACCAAACGTCTGCTTGAACATTATTAGCTTCCGAACGAACACGGTCCAAAATCTCTTGGGATCCCATATCTAAAAATTGCATATCAATCCCATACTCTTCCTCAAATAATTTTTCAAATTCACCAAGTATATCGCTTCCATGCGGAGAATAAACAACAACCGTATCCTCTAAATCACCGGACTTTTCCCCAGCTTTATCATTTGTTTCCGCTTCACCAGAATCACCACTTGTATGATCTGATTCTCCTGCCATACAACCGGCAAGGAATATAAATAGTCCAAGTACCATCAGATATAGCCAACTTTTTCTCATACTTCTCAAAAAAAGTCTCCCCCTTCAATCAAATGTTTAACACACTGTCATACTCCCGTAAAAACAAAGCGACAGCACCAATGACCCCTGCCTCCTCACCAAAAGTAGTTTGCACTACATCACATTTTCTTGGCGTGAATCGTTGTATGATGTCTTGCATCTTATTGCTTATGACATGGTACGATTCACTGACACCACCCCCTAAAATAATTAACTCAGGGTCTAACAAGGAAATATAATTAGCAATGCCTAATGACAAATTCTCAATCGCAATATCAATAACCTTCATAGCATCATGATCCTTTTTTAGGTAAAGCTCAAATGCCTCTTTTGCTTCTACCTTTCTCCCTAACCGTTTGGACAGCTGTTCTCCAATAGATAATCCACCAGAAACACTTTCTAAAAAGCCATATCCATCAAAAACAGGGTGATAATTTTTAGCTAATGTTCTATCGGTGACCATATAGCCGATTTCTCCAGCAGCATAAGATTTCCCACGATACAGATCACCATTAATCATGATGCCGCTGCCAATTCCAGTTCCAATAGCAATATAGATTAAATTGTCCTTTTTTCTACCAATTCCCTTCCAATGTTCCCCAAGAACACTAATATTGACATCATTGTCAACGAAAATAGGAAGGTTAAATCTACTTCTAAGCACGTCAAGTATGGGGTAATTGTTCCACTCAAGTGCAGGTGCTTCGATTACTGTCCCACTTTCTACATTAACAATTCCAGGAACACCTACCCCCATCCCCATCAATTTAGATTCGCTGATTTGTAGGCGCTCTCTAATTTGTTCCATTTCAGTTTTAATTTCATCAAATAACCGCTCCCCTTTTATTTTCTTTGTAGGGAACACCGTCATATCATAAACCTTCCCACTTAAATCAGTGATTCCAACCGCTACCTTCGTCCCACCAATATCTACACCAATAATGTAACCTTTTTGAGGATTGAATCTTAAGTTTACGGGGCGTCTACCTCCTTTTTTAGGAACCTCACCAACTCCTGTTTCATAAACCCATTCCTCCTCTAATAACTGGTCAACGATAGTAGACACAGTAGGTTTAGATATAGACAATTTTTTTGAAATAGATGCACGTGAAATAAGATCTTCTTCCATAATGCACTTTAAAATTAATTTTTTATTCATTTGCTGTATGTAAGTAGAATTAGCTGAGTTTCCCTTTAGCATTTCATAGGCCCCTTACTTATCATTTGGAATTAAGTAAGTAAAGTTTACTTACCTAATTCCATATCAACTTTTATATTAAGTGATTGGACAAACGTTTGTAAAGTACAAATTTTCGGAATTATTAGTAATAATTAGGACCTTCCTAATATTTACATTTCTGACTCATATGTTATTTTGTTTATGAAGCAGTAAATCGGCCTAGCATGTTAGTTAGTAAAACTTACTAACAACATCTAAGGAAAGGAGGAAATATTCATACAGGCCTACTTAATTAAGGATAGGAGGAGTAACAATTATGAAAAAGGGGTTCTATTTGCTTCTTTCTATTGTCCTCATCACAGCTTATTTTCCTATAACAGCATTTGCAAACAATAGCAAAGAACAAGACGTTGAACTTTGGAATGTAGTAAAACCTCTAGATACAACAATAACTTTCTTAAATACCGGAGCACATCCTGACGATGAAAGGAGTGATTTTCTCGCTTATCTTTCTAGAGGTCTTGGAGTAAAAACTGCAAGTATGATTGCAAACCGTGGAGAAGGTGGGCAAAATGAAATTGGTAGTGAATTAGGAAGTGCATTAGGTATCATTCGCTCCAATGAAATGATAGAAGCCGCAAAAATTACCGGCGTTAAAGCTTACCATTTAAGCGAAACAACAGATGATACCATTTATGACTTTGGTTTCTCGAAATCTCCAGAAGAAACCCTTGAAAAATGGGGAGAAGAAGTAACATATGAGCGGTTAATTAAATTTATTCGAACTTTTCAACCAGATATAGTGATGCCATCTTTCAGAAACGTAAATAGTCAACATGGTCACCACAGAATAATGACTATCTTAAGTGAACGTGCATTTACAGATGCCGCAGATCCAAATGTTTTCCCAGAACAGTTGGAAAATGGATTGTCTGTATGGCAAATAAAGAAACTTTACCTACCAGCTGAATCAGAAGAAACAGCTACTACATCCATAGAAATTGGTGACATGGACCCAATTTATCAGATGACCTACCCACAACTTGGGGAAGAATCTAGAATGATGCATAAGAGTCAGGGGATGGGAAAGGAAGTCCCAGCAGAACCTAGGCAATTTCATCTAGAACTTATGAACTCCTCATCTTCAGAGAAAAACACAGATCTATTCGCAGGTATTCCATATGATTTCAAAGAATGGTCAGAAGCTATTCAAAATAAGGAACTTCAAGGAAAACTAGCAAATTTACAAGAAAAGCTAGACCACATTATAGAACTTTATCCTAACCGAGAAGCCATTCTACCAGAGTCCCAACAAGCATTAAAACAAGTGCAAAAGATTTATCATTCAGTAGAGAAAGCAAAAATAGACGATGATGTAAAAAATGATCTTCTTCATAAATTAGAAATAAAAGAAGAACAACTGCAACAAGTAAGTTTTGTATCATCTAGCCTCAAGGTTGAAACGTCTATGGAAAGCTACACATTAACACGAGGAGAACAAGCAAATATTACGATGGAAATCACTAATAATGGAAAGGAGAAAATTCAACATATTAATTCATCATTAGTCACACCGGACAATTGGAAAGTGAGCGGAGATGGAAACATCAAGCACTTAAAACCGGGAGAATCGAAATCCGTAACATACACTGTCAACATTCCAGATGATGCAGAATACTTTAACCCCTATGAAGAACCCATTATTCAAACAAAAATTACATTCAAAGAAAATGGTGTAGAATCAACAAAAATACTAGATTTAGATAATACAGTTGCAGTACTGCCAGAAATTAGTATTA
The DNA here is from genome assembly GCF_019037185.1 of Oceanobacillus caeni. Lineage (GTDB taxonomy): Bacteria > Bacillota > Bacilli > Bacillales > Amphibacillaceae > Oceanobacillus > Oceanobacillus caeni. The sequence continues at coordinate 42,159 of NZ_JAHHXM010000026.1, read as the reverse complement.
GTGCCGAACCTAAGAATCTGTTCGTAAATACCGATGAGATTCAGGATCAAATCCCTGTAAAGGTTAAAGTGAAAAACTATGTAAAAGGTGAAAATAAAGCCACTGTTTCATTAAATCTCCCTGAAGGCTGGAATAGTGAGCCTAAACAAAAGGAAATTAAATTTACGGAACGAATGGAGGAAAATGAGGTTTCCTTTACTTTAACACCACCTTCTAACATAGAAGAGGGAGAGATAAACATGGAAACAATCGCAGAAGCAAATGGAAAACAGTACAACACAACCATACAAGAAATTTCATATGATCACATTCGTAATTCTTACTATGCCTATAAATCCGTCATTGATGGAGAGGCATTTGAGCTATTAAAACCTGAAAAATTAAAAGTAGGATATATTGAAAGTGGTTTTGATGAAGTGAGTAATTACTTAAAAAACGCCGGATTTGATATTACCAATCTTCAAGAGGAAGACTTAGCCTCTGGTGACCTTTCTCAATACGATACAATTATAACTGGAATTAGAGCTAATCTATCACGAGAAGACCTTGTCCATCATAATGATCGCTTACTAGAATATGTTAAAAACGGCGGGCATTTGGTTGTGCAATACCACAAACCAGGAGATAACTGGGATATTGAAAAGTCAGCACCATACCCATTGGAGATAGGAAATCCATCTATAGAGTGGCGTGTAACAGATGAAAACGCCAAAGTTACCGTAACCAAACCAGATCATAAACTATTCCATTACCCGAACAAAATTACAGATAATGACTGGGATAACTGGGTACAGGAAAGAGGACTTTATTTTCCTATGAAATGGGATGATCACTACGAAACATTCGTAAAAATGAATGACCCTGGTGAGGAACCATTTGATAGTGGAATACTTTTAGCTGAATACGGTGAAGGAACCTATCTATACACCAACCTCGTATTCTATCGACAAATCGACAACCAAGTACCGGGTGCCTATAGAATCTTTACTAACCTTATTAGCTATGGTGTAGAGTAGGTTAGATAAAAAGACAGTAGACTAGCAAAACTGGTCTACTGTTTTATAGCATTATATAAAAATATACGTTGAATTTCATAGAACTATATTTATTATGAAAAAAACTTATGTACAAAAAGATTTATATCCAGAGTGACAGTCAAATGTCCCTCTTCTTCACCTTATCCAAACAATCGATTTTCACCGAACTCCCTTTAATTCTTGCATAGCACGATAAATAGAATCTTCTTTCCCAAATGCACCAGCTTTCGTTACCGCGAAATATTCCTTTTCAGTTCCAATTAAAGATCCTAATGGAATTCCCGCTTCTATCTGTTTCACCAACTGAAAACCGATACCACCCAATTGACGAGAAATATCTTTTGCCGTATCCCCACCTGTAAGTACAAAACCAGTGAGTTGCTCCGCTTCTTCCGCTACTCTAACAGTAAGTTCTCCTAATGCGTGAGATATCTTTTCCCCAATTTGGTTACCAGTTAGCTCTAAACTGTTTCCAACCTGTTTCACTACTTGTCGAATCGTTTCATTCGAAGGCACGAAAAGAACAATATCATTTCCTTGGCGTAATCCAGTTAGACATTCTTTTATATAGTGATTCTTATGTATATCCCATTCTTCAGTAAATATTTCTACCGTATTTACCTCAACAGCCGTGATATTAGATTGCTTCGCAGCATATTTGACTTGATTTTGTGTTACTTGCGACAGGCTACCACAAACGGTCATAACTTGTTGAGATATTGAAAATTCTTGCTCCCCAACCTGTTGACCGAATCCCAGTACTTCTGGAAGCACTTCTGCTAACCCAGCAGATCCTGCCCATATCACATTTTTGGATATGGAGGCGATACGTTTTGCAGCCATTCGTAAATCATCCTGTGTTTCCGCATCGCAAACAATATACGTTACGCCACGATCTTTCCAAGACTTTAGCTTTTCTTGAAATTTGGACGAGTCTTTCTCATAGTCCGCCCTTGTTAATTGACCAATTGGCTCTTTCGTTTCATTTTCAAGTAAAGCTGGAATAAAAGAAGTTGTAACAGGGTGTTTTGGATCCTTGGAAAATTCCGTATCCACTATTTTCTCCCCATTTACATAATGTATTCCATCCTTTGTTGTTCGACCAAGCGCCGGAAACGCCGGAGCAACAACAACATATTCAGGATCAAAAACTTCCCTAATTGCCTTTAACTCTAACCCTGTATGTCCTCTTAATGTAGAATCCATTTTTTTATAAATATGGTTATATCCAGCTTCTTTTAAAAACAAGGAAGCGTGTTTCGCAGCGGAAACAGCTTCTTCCTTTAATAACGCTCGAGAATTCGTGTCAATCACAATCCCACTTGATAAATGATGATGATGAGTTGGAATTTCAAAGTAAACCGATGTATGGATTCCCTTCATCGTTAATTGAATTCCACTATCATTTGCACCTGTCAAATCATCCGCAATAATTCCTATCGGTCTATCCATGTTGTTCCATCACCCTCAGCTTTTATGAATTACTTATCGACCACATAATCATCTGGCACTCGAATACCTTTTTTCTCCAGTCTTTTCACAAGAAATCCAAGATAAATAGGTAGTAAAATGGCCGTTGTCACTACAGATGCAGCAACTTGAACAGTTGCAAGTTCAACATTTGCAGCAAATGCAGAGCTAGCTGCAGCGATAGCAGCAGGTGTTGCTACAGCATTACCAGCTGTGGATCCTTCAGCAACGCCAGCAATCGGATTCCATTTCATAGCTTTAAATACAAAGTAACCCGCAGTACCAGTAACAAATACAGTTAATAAACCAACTATAATACCGGATAATCCACCTTCGATAATGCTCTCAAAGTTAATTCCCATTCCTAATGCAAATGCAAAAAATGGAATTAGTACAGAACTTCCTTGATTAAAGAAGTCGCGCATATCCTCGTCTAGATTACCTAAAACCATACCAATAACGATTGGTAATAATACGGAAATAAAGGAAACAATGGAGAACATACCATCAACAAATCCCATTGCGCCAAAAATAGCTAATGCAACCATCGTTAAAAACGGACCGTCATTTAATGCCAATAAAGAATACGCCGCACGGTCTGTCTTATCTCCGTACTGTCCAACTAACGCAACATATAAACCACCATTACTATTGGTCATCGCAGCAATAATGGCAATTGGTGCAAGTCCCAACCATAGTCCATCATCACCAGCAAACATAAACGCAATTAAACCAACAATTGCACCAACAACCCATTTCGTTAATAAGAGGGTTGCCCCTTTCCCAAGACTAACCCCTACGTTTTTTAGGTTAATTTGTGCACCTGTAAATAGTAAGAACAAAGCGATTAATGTACTTGCTCCATCCACAAATAACGCTTCTGTAAAGTTTCCTATCCTTAATAAATCCGGCGCAAACGTATTGATTGTTGCAGCAAGCAACAATGGAACAACCATCATACCACCTGGAATCTTTTCTAATGTAGCTTTAATTTTCATAAATATCTCCCCTTTTATACGAATCGTTTAATTATGTAACGATTATTATTTTATTAAGCGTTTGCATAAGCAATTCTATACTAAAAATATATATATTGCAACACTATTTATAAAAAACGAACCTATTGAATGATCTCAATAAAGATATTTTCGTTACATTTTTAAACAAATAAAAAAGGAGACAGTCTCCCATCTCTTCTTTTTATTGCTCTATGAATTTAATTTTCTCCATAATGTCGTTCGACTAATCCCTAGTCGTTTCGCCGCTTTGGTTTGATTATGATTCTCTTCTTCAAGCACTTTTCTAATAACCACTTTTTCTATTTCTTCTAATGTTTGGTTACTTGGTACATTTTCTTCAACAGTATCTCCTGTTTCTAAATGTGACAGAACGTCTATTACATGATTCAGTTCTATATATAAATCTGAAGTCGTCATACTTAATTCATTAATCACATTTTTCAACTGGGTAAAGTTCCCTGGCCAATCAAATTGTTTCAAATAATCCATCGCTTCTTTTTTCATACCTAATGTTTCATTTCCACTTTCTGCATGAAAATCGGATAGAAAATAGCCTATAAATGTTGCGATATCCCCTTTCCTTTCTCTTAATGGAACTACGTACAAAGGAAGGTTAGATAGTTTTTCATATAATTCCTTAAGAAATTGTCCTTGTTGAACCTTGGAATCCAAGGCATAATTTACTAAAGAGATTACTTTTATTTTTCCTGGAATTTGATTTAAAAGATCCAATAATTTATACTGTGTTTGTTTGGAAAGTTCTTCTATGTTCTTGATAAGAAGAGTCCCTTTCTGTATCTTGAACAATGTACGGTTGAGCTCTTCCCACTCCAAATCATTTAAACGGTTCCCCCACACAAAAACAATGGGATGATCCTGTCCAAATCGTTCAAAATGTATAGCCTGAGCTATCGTGCTTTTCCCTGTTCCGGCTTCGCCCACAATCATAATAGGGACATCCGTCAATGCATATTTATTTAAATTACTCCGCAAACTTTCCGCCTGACGACTGTCACCAATAATTGGTAAACGAGCAGAACAGTGATTGATTTGATAACTTTTCTTAACTAATTTAAAGGAGGAGTGTACAATAATTCCTGCCATCAATTTCTCTTTAACAGGAAAAACCTGTACCACATATCCTTTAGATTCCCCTTCTATTTCAGCCCATTCATTTTGTCCACGTTCTAAAACACGCTTCACAACTTTCCAAACATCAGGAATCAACACATTATGTTGAAGGAGTTCATTATCAAATAAACTATTTTTATCCAAAATTTCTTTCTCATTATTAACTAAAACAAACGGGAATGGCAGGGATTGTAAGATATGATGATATTCATTTATTTGTCTTGTTACACCTTTAAATAAACGGTATAACCGCCTAGCCTCATCATACGCATCCATAACAGCTTCTTTTCCAGACGTAATTAATATCCCCCGTAAACCTATTTTTTCCGCTTCCTGTATCGTAATCGTATCTCCTAGTACAACGGTAAATCCTTGGTTCTTCAACTTTTCCAATGTTGGGACCACGTCATTGCTATTTTTCACAGTAACCACTTGGACATCGTATTCCATTATATTACACAATATCCCAGCACCTCGGGTAATGTTTTCAAACCCTACAAGTGCCACCCCTTCATTCATTTCCCGAATAAACGTAAAAACACGAAGCAAATCATACCCACTAATATCGACATGAATAACTGGAATGGATACAATTTCCTGAATCAGCGAGGCGGTACCACCACGACTTATGATTATGTCATACTTGTCCTTTTCGGCACGTTCAGCAATATCAATCGCATCTTCTAGGTTAGCAACCTCAACATCTATATCAAAATCATTAGGAACATTGGTCTTTTTAACCGTTTCCGCTAACCCTGTATAGGGAGCAATAAAAAGTGCTTTTATCATCAGAACACACCTCGTTTGTTGCATTTTTAAACAGTGGTTTTATTATCCCATAGAACGGGAGGAGACACAAGCATAGTACGCTCCCCCCAAAAGTTAGAGTAGACATCTAACTTTTGGGTGTATTACAGATTTACTTCTGTTCCAAAGTGACATGACCAACATGACTACATGCATGCAATAAACCATCATTTTATTGATTTAAACACCATTAGTTTTTGTGATTGTTCTAACATCCATTTATTATTTTGGTGTTATAATCAATATTCTAATAAAGGGTGTGTATGATGTGAGAAGTGAATGATCACGGCACGATTAAATGGACAGCTATCGCACATTCAGGGGAATTACAGCTGCTTGTCGGTACATTTCCTAGATTTCAGCAATCAAAATATAATAGTGAAATTAAAGGTCAATTCCCTTTATACGGAATTGACCTCTTTAATCTTTCAACCTATTTTCCCAAAATCCTTTTATATCGCCGTTCAACACTAATGGCAGTCCTCCCCATTTGTTCCCCAATTTCTTTATAAGATAACCCCTTCTCACGTAACTTTATAAGTAAGGTTTCCTCTTTCGTTGTCCATTTTTGATAACGCCTTTTCTTCGTAGTACACTTATCCTTCCTTCTTTCGTTCTCTACCCATTCCGGTTCAGGGGGGATGCTGTGGGGATCAATATCGGAAAATTGAACTTTATCTTTATGTTGCTCTGCCCATTCCCAAAAATCAGACGGATCTACAAAATAGAAATATTTACGTGCTCTTGTGGCTTTTTTGAAGTATGGTAAGTTATGATTCTCCGCCCAGCCCTTGACAGTATTTCGATCTACCTTTAAAAGTGTAGCCAATTCGTGAAATGTGAGATAACCCGTCTGTGATTTTGTATTTGATAGATAAATTCTCGTCATCTTAACCCTCACAGATTCATAAGAACGATCTAGATTTTGGGCAATCGTTGTAAGTTTATATAAACCTACATTATCTTTTAAATATGTAATTTCATCCGAAGTCCAACTTCTTCTCACTCTTCTCACCAACACCTTTCTAAATAAATATTTTTTATATGAACTTTTACACCCTCCAACTGGAATTCCATGGAAAAAATTCATTCTAAAACACTATAACATAGGACAATGGGATTATGTAAGGGGATAAAATTAAAAACACAGGTATATAGACCTACAAACTTATCCGTTATTATCAAGACATGGAATCTGGCTCCGTGACTTTAATGAAACCTCTTCTTCTTTCAATCGTATGTATAGTAGGAAAACTAGGGGGAATTTTATGAAAAAAACATTTGGATTTCTTTTTATAGCCATGGCCACACTTCTTTTTCCATTACAAGTATTCGCAGTTGATTTTTCCATCAACCAATCCGATATTCATGCCTATCTAAAAGAGAATGGTAGTGTACAAGTAAGGGAGACTCACACATATGAATTTGACGGAAAGTTTAATGGAATCATACGTAGTCTTATTCCACAGGATGGAACTTCCATCACGAATTTTGAAGCCACAGAAAATGGATCACCTTTAAAGATGGAACAAGAAGGAGAAACATATAAGATTTACCGTACCGGGAAAAATGAAATGATAACGATTGAGCTTTCCTATTTGATTGAGAATGGGATCGAAGTATATTCTGATATGGCTCAATTTTATTGGCCCTTCTTTGATACGAGTAATGAGTCAGATTACGAAAATCTAACCATCTATGTTCACCCACCTCAAGAAACCGATGATGCCATTGCCATAGGTTATGACGAAGCAGAAGGCACGGAACATATGGAGGATAATGGAACGGTAATTTTTCAAATGGGAATGGTAGATAATGGCGAAAAAGGAGATATCCGTGTCGCCTATGATCAGGAATTATTTCCAACTGCCCCTGTACACAATAACGTTCCGATTCGTGAAAAACTATTATTAGAAAAACAAGCAATGATTGACAAACAAGTAGCCTTCGAAAATCGAAAAGAAGGGCTAAGTAGGATAGCTCCTTACCTATTCACGGCTTTCACACTCTATTTGTTGGTTTTATTATTCTCTGCTTGGAGGAAACGCCAACACATTGCTCTAGAAGCACAACGTAAAAATTCCTTTTATTCCTTTGTCCCTAAACAAGTAATGAGTATGCCAGCAACGGTTTACTTTTATCGAAATAATTCTATTCCATATGCAGAAATGCTAACAGTAGGGCTAATGGACCTTGTGAGAAAGGGAAATATACAAAAGAAAAAAGAGGATAATTATCATTTATTCAATCCAATGACAGACTACCATCATGAGGACCACCTTATCCACTTCTTATTTGATAAAGTGGGAAAAAACGGTGTATTTACATTCGAAAAATTGGATGAGTATGTTAATAAAGGTAAAAATCAACAAAGCCTCCAAAATCAAATACGGCATTGGCTAACGCTAGTAAAAGAAGAGATTCACTCTCACGGCTTAACTGAGAAAAAGTTAAAACTCCGTTGGTTGACAGGAATAGTTGGCTTCTTATGTATTTCAATAATGATTATCTTCATTATTCATGAATTATATATGTGGTTTTTCTTATTTGCTATATTAATGGGAGCGTTATTTATGTTTTCGATCACCTATCGCCCAATGACAGTAAAGGGATATACCATTAAAAATCAATGGAAACAGTTAAAGGAGAAATTTGAAACAACAACATCACACACTTGGGACACATGGCCAGATGATGACAAAGAGCGTGCGCTTATCTTTTGCACGGGATTAAATGATAATAAATTAATAGAAAAAAACAAATCGTTGATCTATGCGATGAATGACTCTTTGGCTAGTCCAACAAACATGTTCTTACTTTTGGCCATATCTAGTTCGGCTACCACAAGCTTTCATTCAGCAACCGAAATTTCTGCCCAATCGTCAACAGTTACACCGGGTACTGGTACAGGTGTTGGTGGAGGTGGTGGAGGTTCTGGCGCATTTTAACTTTGGACTACCGTGTTTGGTTTATGATTGATAACTTATGATTAATGAAAAGTAGAATAATTCTACTGGTTTTCGAAATGTTATTGTTCTATTTTTACATTTTAAAATAGCGTCTTCCTAAGCTACCTCTCCCATCCTCCTTTTGTTAAAGCCATTCGATGGCAATGACTTGACTGGTGATATGGCATTTTATGCCTATGGGATCTAACACCTTTTTCTAATTTTTTTATTCGCCTATTCATAATTTCGAAAGGAGACTATTCATAGCCTTAACTAAAGGGTCATTTTCTCTTTTATAACCTTTCTTATCCATCATTTCTTGAATACGTTGCTGATTCACATATGCTTGTTTGTTCGAACCTAAAATGAGCTTTTTTTCACTAGTTATAACTTTTCTTCTTGGGAAATTTAAAATAACCAAAACATCACACCCCCTTCGCTTATTGTATGATTATTTTGGTTATTTTATGATTTTCTATTTTTATTTATAATCTCATTCCATATTTTCTCATCAGCTTATACATATCTCGTACAAATGGGTCATTTTCGCGTCTGTAACCATTTTTTCTAATTTCTTCATCAACTAATCTGTCAATGTTTCTTCCAACCTCACTAGACAAATGATTTACTTGTTGATTATTGGAAGCAGAATTAACAATCCTTCTTATTCCTCGTCTTCTATTTTCTCTACCTTCTCTGTTCTTAGTGTCCAGTACTACAGATTGGGAATCAGACATAAAAATCGACCTCCTAAAAAAAATTATATCATTTAATATTCGGTAACTCCACTAGATTCAGTTGTTTCTCCGGCCTCATTTTCAACCTCTTTTCCGCTTCCTTTATACCATTCCAAATCCACAAAGTTTTCTATAATCTTTATAATAGAGTTTATAAAATCAATATCACTATCATTAAAGTAGATATGTGCAGAGTGCATACATAAAATATAATATGAATTCTGCGTTTCTTCCATATCAAATGGAGAGAATGGAATAGCTAAAGTAGCTTGCCACAAATAGGGTTGTCTCTTTCTCATCACTTCATTAAAAGCAATAGTCATTTCTTGTTGTAATTCTTTAACGGTTTCTTTTGAAGCCGCTAGATTATTATTATCAATTAATTGCAAATGATATTTGATTTTAATTTCCGACTGGCTTTTTTTATAGAAACTTTCAAAGGTTTTTAATACCCCATTAAATAACATATCCGTATTGATATTTCCATTTTGATCAATAGCAGGGCTTAATGTTTCTTCAAAGTACGCTTTGGAAGTAACAAGGTTTAGAATTGTTTCTCTCACATTAGCCATTTCGTTTATAATAGAGCGACTTTCAACAACCTCATTCAATTTTTCTCTAAATTCTGCCGTTACGCCAAAACCCGAGAATTTTTTTAATCCACTTGTAGCAAATGGGAACGTTGTGATTAACCAAACTACTGATAACAATATAAGTATACCAATATACAACAATAGGTGTAAGATTGCTTTATTGCTAATTAAATATCCCCCTAGAGTTTGATCACCTATTGGTTCTGGATAAATGATTGTATCCAAGTTTCCAATAATAATAACTACTGCAAAACCTATGCAGACAATCGGGATCATATATTTTAAAAAATCAGTGGTACTTTTTTTAAAGTATTTTTGATACACGTTATGAAGTATTAATAAAATGATTACAATAATAATTAAACCAATAGTGTAGCTTATCCAAAACTCTGACATATTATATTTCCTTTCTATAAAATTTGTAAATCTTTATAGTAAACCTTTTTTCTTTATAAGGTAGTGGAATTTGACCTATATCATCATCTTGTGACTTTCCTGTTGTAGGGTGGAAGAATCGAAGGAAATGTTTCAGAAAGCAAACTTTTTCACATCCGGGAGTATCAACTATTTGTACATTATGCCCTCCTGCAGCAGCTCTTTTTATTGCTCTTATTACTTGTTCGTAACCTAAACCGTTTCCAACCAATCCTTCTCTAACATCTAGATAAAAAATACTGAAGTATTAGGAATGTGTCAAAAAGCTAAATTATGAAAACGGATTTGTAATGAAAGGCTATTTTATTGTTTTGGTGTAGTTGGAATGTAAAATTTGGAGGGGTTGGATTGTAGATATAGAGTTTTTGCATAAAAGAGAGAGGAAAACTTTAAACAGGGGGGTAACCTTAATCTGAATCTAATGGTTCTGTATCCGAAATCCCCCCCCAACCCTTTTACATTTTGGATTTCCTGGCTCTTCTCACCTTTCTTTTTTATTAAAACCATTTATAATTATGGTAATATTTTTTTTTAGGAGTGCTGAAGAAAAGTGAAACCTATAAAGATTGAACAAGAAGATCTTAAAGAGGCAATTAAAAATGGCCATTCTTATTTTCAAGTCGACAACAAAAAGTATGTACTGTTAGAAATTGAGGAAGTAAATAAAAATGATTATTATATTGTTTCAGACTCAGTTGAGGAAAAAAAGTTACAGGAAGGTTTGAATAAACATAATCCCATTCTTTCTGAAGAAGAAATAAATGAAATGTTAAGAAGATAGCTATGAATTTACTATAAAGAAAATCAGCAATTCAATCCTTATTAGAGTTAGACGATATGAGGAATACCTTTGAACTTCCACCTATAGCGGCTTACCTTAAAGATTCCATTCAAACGTATTTTAAGAAACAAGGCTTTTCTATTTATCCAGATAATAAATATGATTACTTTATTAAACATTAACAGCTATTTATATCGAAAAATGCGAGTAGTACTGTGCAAAGGAACAAGAATCCCCATATTCACCATCATTCCCCAAAAATCCATGAGGAAATATTTCATTTCCCGGGGAATATCGACAATCCATTCAATTGATTTGTAGAAATTCGGAAATATAAAACATGTTCAACACAAAATAATAATAATAAGCACAACAGTACGACTGTGTAAGGTGGTTAGTTAAGAATCTGTTACCATTGGCCAATATGTCTCCTTTAATTTCATTGGTGGGTAAATCGCTCCATTTCCGATTCAAGTTTAGTTTATAACCCGCTGTTTAAAATAATCCTGTTGTGCTTTCAACATATTTTTCAAACTTACTAGAATATTGTCTGAGACTAGTAACGTTATCTTTAGATAATCGTCGTTGACTGAATTTAATTTCTGTTAAATCCTTTTTTATTGGTCTAATTTTTCGTTCATATTTCCTACCTCCCTTATTTTTTAAATAAAGGTCCTTATTGTCTTCATTTTCAACCTTTAAATAAAGATTCCACATCAAAAAGTCTGCAGAAATATAATTCTGCAGACTGCCAATATATTAGGTAGTTTATAAAAGTAACATTCTCAAAATAAAACTCACCACAGCATATCATATTGAATTTCCAAGAATGTTAAACTAACATTTGTCGCATTTCTTTGGCTACTTTTGCTGGATCCTCTGCCTTAGTTATCGCACTTCCGACGATAATAATATCCGGCTTTTCCTTTACAATTTCTGGGATGGTATCTAAGTTAATTCCTCCAGCAACCGCAACTTCAAAATTAAATCCATTAACCAAAGTAAATAGTTCTGTATTAAACGTTCCCTCTGTTTGCTTATCTTTCCCAACGTGTAAACTTACTAGATCAGTTCCAATATTCTCTAGCTCTCTTATTCTATCTTTGGAATGACATTCTAATAAATCAATCATGATTCGTTTGTCCATTTCCTTCGCTACATTCAACGTGTCTTTAATAGTAGGGATGGCGGAAAATGCCATGACCGTCGTAATATCTGCACCTGCATCAAATGCTTGTAGAGTTTCATGTTTCCCGGCATCACAGGTTTTCATATCAGCCAAAATTTCTTTATCAGGAAATTGCTCCCTCATGTCTCGAACAATGGACATACCGTATTCCTTAATGACACCTGTACCTATTTCAATAATATCAATACTTTCCTTTGTATCCGTTACGAGTTGAAAACATTGCTCTTTCGTTAACCTATCCAATGCTAACTGTAATTTCATGGTTGCACCTCTATTTTACCTTTCAATTGCTTCAATTTCACCTAGCTTTTCCTGAATATCTTCATAATATGGTAATCCTTCATTATCACCTAACACGCTAACTACCATTGATCCAATCGTATTAGCAAAATGTAGGGTTTTATCTAGTGTCCATCCATTTATAATGCCATATAAGAAACCTGCATTAAAGCCATCACCAGCCCCTACTGTATCAGCAACTTTGCTTGCCTTAATAGCTGGGGAAAGAATCGTTTCCCCGTCGTGATATCCAACGGAGCCTTTATCCCCTTGTTTAATGGCAACATAGGAGATACCAAGTTCTTTAGCCTTTTCAATGATACGGTCAGGATCCTTTTCTCCAATAATGATATCCATTTCCTCAGCGCCGGCCAATAAAATATCAACATGTGGGAGAATTTCATATAAGACCTTACTAGCTTCTTCTTTACTCCACATGCGAAGTCGAATATTCGGATCAAAGGAGATCTTTAAGCTATGTTTCTTTGCTAAATCAATGGCTTTAAAAATAACCTGTTTATTAATTTCGCCGATTGCTGGATAGATACCAGTAAGATGTAAGATCTTTGCTTGCTTAAAAAATACTTCATCCAAATCAGTTGGACCTAATGTCAATGTTGGTGATTGGTTACGATAATAGAATGTCTTTCCACTTCCATCTTCTCTGATTTCTTTAAAGTTCAAGGAAGTTGGATACCCATTCACGTGTGCTACTTGTGATACATCAATTCCTTCGCCACGAGCAAAAGTTTTAATATATTTTCCAAATTCATCATTTCCTAATCGACTAATCCAACCAGCTTTCAGACCTAATCGGGAAACACCGATGGCTAAATTTAGCTCTGCTCCTCCTACCTTTTTTTCAAATCGATTAATAAATTTCAATGGACCAGTTGATTCGGGATTAAATGTAATCATTGCTTCCCCAATTGTAATTACGTCATTCAACCTAGCTACCTCCAAATCCCTTTTCATTTGTCAATATTTTTATATCATTATTAACAGAAACAATGACTTGATCTGCCATCGAAATAAATAGACCAGTTTCAACAACACCTACTGTTTCTTTCAATGATTCATGTAGTTCTTTTGGGTTGCTTATTTTTTCAAACTTACAATCTAGAATATAATTACCATTATCCGAGATAAAGATTTGATTTTTCCCTTTTCTTAACGTTGGGGCACATCCCAGTGCCTCAAGTTTTCTAGCGGTCACTTCCCAACCGAATGGTACAACTTCAACTGGTAATGGAAAATCACCTAATGTAGATACTATTTTTTTATCATTAACTATGATAATCAGCTTATCACTGGCTGAATCCACGATTTTCTCCCTAACAAGGGATCCACCCCCACCTTTCAAAAGGTTTAGATTTCCATCCACTTCATCCGCACCATCAATTGCGATATCAACCTTTGTTACCTCGGAAAAGTCTGTTAAAGGGATACCCAATTCTCTTGCTAGGCGCTCCGTCCTTTGTGAGGTAGGGATACCCTGAATAGATAGCCCGTCTTTAACAAGTTCACCTAGTTTTTTTAACATCCAATTAACCGTGGAACCTGAACCTAATCCAATAACCATTCCGTCTTCCACATATTCTAGTGATGCTTCCGCGGCTAACTTTTTATCAAGAATCTCTTTATCTATCATTTACAGAACTCCTTTTATTAACCAAATAGGCTAGGATTCAACCATTTTGGGATAGCAAATGCCAAGCCCGGTAGAAAAGCTATTAATAATAAGATAACTAATATAATCGCTAAATACGGAAGAACAGCAACAAATGACCTTTCTATAGATAAGTTTCCGATTTTAGCTGAAATTAATAAGACAAGCCCATATGGCGGGGTAGCTAGTCCAATTGCTAATGTAATAACGATAATTAATCCTAATTGAACTGGTTCTATTCCAAACTCAATAGCAGTTGGTAAAATCATTGGAACAAATAAAATCATTGCTGGAATCGCATCCATAAAAGTACCAATAAATAAGAAGAAAAGTATAACAATAAGAATGAATATCCAAGATGAACCTACATTATTAGCGAAGAAGTCTTGTGCAATCGTTCCCAATTGGTAGTAGCTCATTAATTCACCAAGTGCACTTGCTGTTGCCAAGGCAAATAACGAAAGAGAACTTAGTGCGAGCGTGTCCATTATTATTCTTGGAAGATCATTGAGTTTCAATGTTTTATAGTAAAACATACTAATTAATAATGTATAAACGGATGCAACAGCTGCTGCTTCTGTAGCTGTGAAAAACCCACTGATTATTCCACCAATAATGATAATAGGTGTGAATAATGCAGGTAAAGACTCTAAAAATAATTTAGCAATTCTCTTTATCGGAACACGTTTTTCTTTTGGATAATTTCTTTTTATAGCAATAAAATAAACGAATAACATCATCCCAAGACCGATTAAGATTCCAGGAACGATTCCACCTAGGAATAAAGCACCAATAGATGCATTTGTTAATCCCGCGAAAATGATCATTGGTATACTTGGCGGAATTACTACTCCAATCGTAGAGGATGCAGCCGTTACCGCAACAGCTGTCTCCTTGTCATAGCCTTTCTTCACCATACTTGGTATAAGAATTTTACCCATACCTGCAGCGTCTGCTTGAGCTGCACCTGAAACCCCAGCAAACATCATGGATACCAAAATATTCGCATGTGCCAATGCCCCACGAATCGGTCCAACAATCGACATAGCAAAGTCGATTAACTTTTCTGATATTTTTCCGGAATTCATCAAGTTGGCGGCTAGAATAAATAATGGAATAGCTAGCAGTACAAATGAATCCAGACCATTCACCATTTTCATTGGTACGGTAGCTTCCGGTGTATATGGCATTCCGAAGATACCTAATAAGGCTACTATCCCAATTACAAAAGCAATTGGAACACCGATGAACATTAGAATAAGAAATAATCCTACTAATAATATAGCCATTAGCTACTTACCTCCCCCGATTTTAACGCCTTCATATGATTCATTAAATGAGAAAAGGAATAAATAATCATGGTTCCAGCCATTATTGGAATAGCAATCCAAATATAACCCATCTTCATTTCGGGGATCGTTACCCATGTATAATTCCAGAACTCTGTTACAACTTGAATACCTAATAAAAAGATAACAATATTAAATGCAACAAGAATCAAATCAATTACTATATTCAATGTTGCACCTTTAGCCCCCGTTAATTTTCGTTGAATAAAGTCAAAATTAAAATGTTCTCTACGATTTACCATCACAGAAGATCCCATCAATATCGCCCAAATAAAAGAATAGTTTGCTACTTCTTCTGTCCAAATAACAGAAATTCCTAAATGCCTTGTGACAATTTGTAATATAATAACGAGGAAGAAAATACATAGAAATATAGAACCAACAATCATTTGTATCTTATCAAGCGCCTGTACGAAACGTTTCACGGTATTACCTCCTTATGATAACGCTTTATTTATCTAGTTCATAAATATCCTTTAATAAATCTTCTACACCTATCTCTTTTGCGAAATCATTCAAGATTGGTCTAGCAATCTCAATAAATGGTTGTCTATCAATCTCATTAACAATCGCACCATCATCAATCGCCTTTTTCTTATATTCTTCGTCCTGCAAAAGTGTTGATTCTCTCTCTGCTTCAATAGATTCCTTTGCAGCTTTTAGAATTATTTCTTGCTGTTCGCCGGAGTACTGATCAAACTTTTCTCCATTTATTAAGAAAAATCTGGTTGTATAATCATGTGCTGTTTCTGTAATGTATTTGCCGTTTGAAGTGGTATGATGAGCTTGTTGCACAAAGAACGGATAGGCGTTTTCTGAAGAATCAACAACATCTTGCTGCAAGCCTTGGTAAAGTTCCCCCCAAGAAATAGAGGATGGAATTGCACCAGTTGTAGTCCAAAAGTCGGAAACAACTCCAGATGTTTGGGTACGAAGTGAAACACCTTTAAGATCTTCTACTGTTTCTATCGGTTTCTTTCCATAATAATGTCTAACTCCAGCTGTCCAATAACCTAGTACTTTAAAGGAATTATTTGATTTTTCATTGATAATTTCCGCCATCTTATTTCCTACTTCACCATCAACCGCTTGTAACCAATGGTCGTAACTATTAAATAAATATGGCGCTGAAAATAAATCTACTTCCTTGATCCCTGTTTGCGTCATAAAACCAGGTGAAACAACGATGACATCAGCAGCACCCAATTGAAGTTTCTCTACAAGCTGTGATTCTTCGGTTCCAATTGTCCCAGCATGTACTTCAACTTCAATTGTCCCATTCGATTCTTTTTCGGCAACTTCCTTAAATTTTAATAAACCAGTCTGATATGGATTATCCGGTGATGTTTGGTTATGAGCTGCAATAATTTTAATTTTTCCATCCCCATCCGCATCGACCTGTTGTGTATTACATCCAGTCAAGACCATAATACCTAAAAGAATAGCCGCAATGAAAGCACCCTTAAATTTATTCATCTTTTTTGCCTCCCTTTTTCGTCAGAAGTTATCATTCAAGTTCTTTTAGCTTACTAGTATATTGATTAGCTCTTTTCGTTAAATCATTATAGTCTTCTTTGGTCTTTAATTTGCTTGCATTTACTAGATTACTGCCAATTCCTACAGCGACACTTCCTTTAGCAAGATATTCATTCATATTCTCAATTGTAATCCCACCTGTTACCATTGCTTGTACATATGGAAGTGGTCCAAGAATATTTTTAATATAATTTGGTCCTAAAATTTCTGCTGGAAATACTTTGACCATTTGTGCCCCATTTTCATAAGCAGTTAAGATTTCACTCGGTGTCATGACGCCAGGTATATTTAAAATGCCATAACGATTGGTCAGCTTTAACGTCTCTGTATTCAATGTTGGAGAGACAATAAATTTGGCACCTGCCATGATTACTGTTCTTGCCGTTTCCGGATCTAATACAGTCCCTGCACCGATATTAACTTCTTCTCCAATTTGATTTACAGCGGTTTCAATTATACTCCCAACATTTGGTGTCTCCGCTGTAATTTCAACAGATTTGACACCACCGTTGGATAAGGCTTTAAGAATAGGGACGATATTTTCTTTATTTGATTTACGAATTACAGCAACAATCTTATTCTTTTTAATTTCATCTATAATTGACATGAATTCATATCTCCTATCCTTATTCTAAATTTGCATGTTTTTGATTTAAATTTTGACTTTCCTTTGGATAATGTTGTAATAAATAAACAACAATCGCATCTAATAATAAGTGGGCCGACTGATCAAATTGACTTCCTAATGGTTGAATTGTATTTGGCTCTGTTTCCAAACGTTTCTTAGTTGCAGCTGGAATCCGTACAGATTGATCGGCGATTTGACCAATAGCGGAATCCTTATTGGTTGTTACTAGTGCTACTTTTGCATCTGCTTCTTTTGCCTTTTTTGCATACTGTACAAGTGAACCCGTGCTTCCGGATCCGGAAATAATAAGCAAAAGATCATTTGGTTCAATACTAGGTGTAATGGTTTCACCTACAACATAGACAGGGTAATCACTGTGCATTAAACGCATAGCGAATATTTTTCCGACTAATCCGGAACGACCTGTACCTGAAATAAAAATTCGCTTTGCCTTCTGAATCTCTTCTGCTAATACCTTTGTTTCATCTGCGTCTATTTGCTGTACAATCTCATTAACTTCAGTTGCAACTGTTTTTATCATTTGTTCCATCGTTATTTCCCCTTTTGATTTAGCATGATTCCCTTGAATTTAACTTCGGTTCAAACCGATAAATTTTAGGACCCGTACAATTATTTTTATTTGTAATTCGATTAAATAATAATTCTGCCGCCTTTTTTCCCATATCAAAAGCCGGCTGTTGAATAGTGGTCAATGCCGGACTATAGATTTTTGCATAGGATACCTCATCAATTCCAATTACCGCCAAATCTTCCGGTAAATGCATTCGATGTTTTTTTGTAAAGGCTAATACTTCATGTAAAACTCTATCATTTAGGGCTAGGAGCGCCTTCGGAGGGTTATCTTGTTCTAACATTTTCTTCATGGCCCCCTGAATATTATTAATTTCGTCAACCATAAGATAGTTTTGATTAAATAAAATTTGGTTATTGTCTAATGCCTTTTTAAAACCATTTATTCGCTCCATTCTTGGTGTAACATTTTCTCTTAGTGGAGGAGATAACATTCCTATTTCCCGATACCCTTTCCTTAAAAACTCTTCCACGGCTAGAAAGGAGGCCTTCTCATTATCCAGCGCAACCGTATCAATTTCTAACCCAGGAATAATTCTGTCCATAAAAACCACGGGAAATTGGACCTCGATTAATGTTTTATATAGCTCCACATTACCTCCCGTTGGAAATGCAATAATTCCATCCACTTGCTTAGATTGAAGCATTTCAATATAACGCTTCTCTTTCTTAGGATCATCATCAGCATTACAGATAATTACATGAAAGTCTTTCTCATTACAGAAATCCTCAATAGCGCGTATAACCTGTGTCGAAAAAACATGTAAAATATTTGCTACAATCACACCTATTGTCATTGTTGATTTCTGCTTTAAACTTCTTGCAATTATATTTGGACTATAGCCCAACTCCTTTACTGCTTGTTCAATACGTTCTTTGGTTTTTTGTCCCATATAATCATATCGTTTATTCAAATACTGAGATACCGTACTTTTAGATACACCCGCATGCTCAGCTACATCAGAAATTGTAATCCTCTTCATATATAATTCTCCCATATTCTAGTTGCTAAACCGGTTTAGTAAATCGATTTAGTAAAAGTATAATATAAATGTAACCGTTTTACAACCACTTTTTAATTTAAATTAAACTCCCCTTATGTAACAGACCCTGTTGAACAACTTAAAATTTCCTAACTTTCTATTCATCTATGATTTAACTATTATTACCGAATTGGAAGAGAAAGAAGGTGAAATATAAGGAAAAGATAGTTTCTTTCAAAAAGAATAAGGATGCGTTTTAGAAAGAGAGGAATACACTTACTAACCAAATAACAGAACTAATTGAAAAGTTACATTTCATTTTAATTGGATAATAAAGACTAGACAGCATAGACCTGATTAAAAAGGAAGACCCCCATTTTGATTAATCGTTATACTCATGCAAAAAAACGACTACAAACCATTGTAATCGTTTTATAGTCCCTTTTTATTCATACCCTTACATAGGGATAACGCATCATTAGCAATTAACGTAACATTTAGTGAGAATTAATGCATAAAAGAACTCTTCCCACGCCATTAAAAATACCATAATACCAGTCGCACTGTACCTCTTATGACTAAAGTCACGAGATTCTAAGAAGATCTTTATTCCGTATCTTTACTAGTTTGCTCTGGTAATGTATCCCAGAAAGATACGTCTTGTTCGTTCACGGATCCATTTGCAACAGCTCTTAGTGTGGAATCAAGTGTGTTGATAGTCTGTTTTATTAAGTAACCATTACTCTTTTGGCCAAGTACGGATGATTCATTAGAATGGTCAGACATACCACGCATTTCGAATAATAGAGTGGCAATATCGTATTGGACGGCAATTCCATTACGAGCAATTGTTTCAGCGCTTCCACCTTGGTATTTTCCAATATTTCCCCAACCAGTTGAATTAATTTCATTGTAGACTACAGCACCCAATTGTTTAGACTTATGCACGACCTCTGGATCGACATTAGGTGTAGTTGGGTAAAGAATGGAACCAGAAACCAATTCATCCCCATTAATTACCCTGTCAGCCCCTTGATGATGTAGGTCAATCATGTAATCTATATCATATTTTTGTAAAACATTTTCATGCAAAGCTTGCGTTTCTGGTTGGATTTTATCAATATGATCACGATTTAGATCCGTACCAGTAGCATTGTATCTAGTTAAATGACGATCGCCACTTGCAATATAATCGTCTAATGGAAAATCAACGTCTCCCATGGCACCATCTGCATTTAGCATTGGTAATACTAGAACGTTAACGTTATCTAATACACCTTTTGTTTTTCCTGTTCCAAGATGTTTTATGAATTCTAGTGCTCCTTCTGTAGTTAATTGTTCATTCCCATGTTGTTGGGTTACATATAGAATCGTTGGATTTTCAGGATTAGAGATATATTTCACAAGGTGAATATCCCGGCCTTTTACAGTTTGGCCAATGACTTCTAATTCCATCTTTTCTTGTTTTGCTTCTTGTTTCTTTAGATAATCTACCAACTCCTGATAGGTAGAAAGGATAGAGGTATTTACGGTTTCATTGCCGCCATAATTGGGACCATTCCCAACCGCATTGACTACCGGAGAAGCGATAGATGTTCCACCAAGTACGATGGCCCCCGTAAGACTTAATGTTAATAATCTTTTGTTCATTTTATTCATGAAAACCCTCCATTTTTTATTAATCTATAGTTATATTCTAGTTATTTTGTTAGAACCCTCCAAATAATTCGAAAATAATAGATATTACCTATTTACATATGCCCATTTGCAGTTATAGTCAATGAATTAGTAGACTATTGGGGGATCACCAAAAAAAACAACACCAAGGAAAATACCCCCAGTGTTGTTTTAATCGTCCTAATCAAACAACTTCATTATATTCTTCTTTATTTCCTTGCTTTGAATTTTTACCAGACCCTATGAAGTATAGTGCTAATCCGATTAGGTACCATCCTCCGACGATTAGCCATTCAATAGGCCATAACAAGGATGAAGGCATTCCTGGCAAATATAGTGTTATAAATAGTGCACTTAAAACAATTGCTAGAATTCCAGTAGTTTTCCAGTACTTAATTTTATATGGACGTTCTAATTTTGGTTCTGCCTTTCGTAGTTTCATAAAAGAAAGTGATACAATCAAGTATCCGACTACAATTCCAATTCCGCCTGCATTTACAAACCAATTTAACGCTGAATGTCCTAATAAAGGGGCAAGAAATCCGAGCAATCCTAAGAAAATAATGCCGTGGGTTGGTGTATTATATTTGGGATGAATATAAGCAAACCAGCTTGGAATCATATCTCGTATTGCCATCGCATATAGGATACGACTTCCACCGATAATAAATGCATTCCAACTCGTAATAATACCAGCAACCCCTGCGATAACGATAATATTAGCAAATACCCGACTATTAAATAGATTCCCCATCGCATCTGCAGTTGCTAGATTTGTAGTTGTTAGTTCTGCTGGTGATAAACCAACAGATACACCGAAGCCAATTAATACATAGAAAACAATCGATACAATAATCGATATAATTAATATTCGGCCGATAAATTTGGGTGGTGCTTTTACTTCTGATGCAATCTGTGGTATGACATCGAATCCAACGAATAGGAATGGAACCATAATAAGTACGGTCATTACACCACCTATTCCGTCCCCATGTAATGATTGGAGAATCGGTGTGTTACCGCTTCCAAATCCGCCAACAACTAGTACTAAACCAATAAGTACAACCGCTGCAGTTAAAATATTTTGCATAATAGTTGCAGGTTTAACTCCAAAATAGTTAAGAGATGTAAGTATAATAGCTCCCACGGAACCAATCAATGCCCAGGTAAGATAGATATCAAATCCTCCCATGGACCATAAATATCCAAAGTGATTAACTGGAATCACGTAATCGATAACAGTTGGCAATGCTACCGCTTCAAATGTGATAACGGATACATATCCAAACAGTACACTCCATGCAGCGATATATCCTAATCGCTTATTAAAGGCACGTACAACGAATACTAAGCCACCACCTGTTTCTGGTATTGCTGCTGCAAGTTCGGCATAGGTTAGCCCGATAAAAATAACCAATAAACCACCTAAACCAAAAGCAATTGCTGTTCCTAAGAAACCAGCTTGACTAATCCAATCACCTGATAAAACCACCCATCCCCAACCAAGCATTGCCCCCATGGAGAGGAATAGGACGTCCGTCATTGACATCGACTTTGTTAACTTTTTTTCTTCTTTCATCCAAACACCCTTTGTTATATTGTTCGTGCGTTTTTTATCATTGAAATAAGACCATCCAAATACGAAGGAAGGATCTGTACATTAACGAAAAGAAAATGTTTCAACCTTCTATATCTATAATAATAAGGGAGAAAAGATCCCCCCTATTAAGAGAGATCTTTATAAATTCCCGATAGATAAATATTTCGTTTCCAGATACGGTTCAATACCTTCTATTCCACCTTCACGTCCAATTCCACTTTCTTTCACACCGCCGAATGGTACATGCGCAGCGGAAGGAGCACCATCATTCCATCCAACGATTCCAAATTCTAGATTTTCATTCAGATACACACCTGTACGATAATCATTGGTAAAGAAGTAAGAAGCTAAGCCATAAGGTGTACCGTTAGCAATGTCTACAGCTTCTTCTAACGTTTCAAAAGTCGTGATAGGTAGAACAGGGCCAAATGTTTCTTCTTGCATAATGTTCATATCAAGATTCACATTTTTAAGAACGGTTGGGTACACGAAGAAAAAGCCTTTTTCTGCATCGGCATTATACTCGTTTCCACAAATTACTTCAGCACCTTTTGCAGTGGCATCTTCAACCTGGGAAACAATCTTGTTAAAGCCCTTTTCATTAATTACAGGTCCCACTTGTGTATCTTCATTTAATCCGTTTCCTACTTTTAATTCACGAACTTTCGCAGCTAATTTTTCAGAGAACTCATCAGCAATACTCTCGTGAACAAGTAAACGATTGGCACAAATACATGTTTGTCCAGCATTGCGAAATTTCGATGCGATTGTTTGGTCAACAGCTAAATCAACATCGGCATCTTTTGCAACAATAACTGGGGCATGTCCGCCAAGTTCCATGGACACATGTTTGACAGTATCTGCACTGTTTTTTATTAACAGTTTTCCAACGGGAGTAGAACCAGTAAACGTAATTTTTCGGATATATTTACTGTCCGTAAACAATTTTCCTACTTCACTACCATATCCATTCACACATTGAACGACATTTTCTGGAATACCTGCTTCATGTGCAAGTTCAATTAATTTGATTGTAGTCAGTGGTGTATCTTCCGCTGGCTTCACAATAAAAGTACATCCAGCAGCAAGTGCTGGCGCCGCTTTTCTTGTCATCATAGCAGCAGGAAAGTTCCATGGTGTAATGGCTGCAACCAGACCTACTGGCTTACGCGTAATTACAATTCGCTTCGATTCCGTATTTGCAGGAATAGTGCGGCCATATAATCGTTTGGCTTCTTCTGCATACCAATCGATATAACTTGTCGCGTAATCCACTTCACCAAGGGATTCTTTAATCGGTTTTCCACTCTCTAACGTCATAACCTTTGCAATTTCTTCTTTATTATTTTGAATAAGATCAGACCATTTTTTTAGGAGTTTTGAGCGTTCATGAGCATTTACATTGGACCATGTTTTAAAACCTTCGTGGCCTCTTAAAATAGCTTCATTAATTTCTTCTTTGGTATTGACTTTTACTTCGCTTATTCGTTCACCAGTTGCTGGATTTTTAACCTGAATCACAGTCATTTGTTTTCCCCCTTTACGCATTGTGGAAGGCATCTTCTAAAATATCCAACCCTTTATTTAATTCTACATCTGTCGTTACAAGTGGTGCAAGGAAACGAACGACATTACCCTTAATCCCTGCGGAAAGTAGTAAGAGACCATTTTCATTAGCGTATGTTGTTATTGCTCCTGTTCTTGCTTTATCCGGATTTTTGTCTATTTGGTTATCCACGATTTCCACCGCTACCATGGATCCTAAACGACGAATATCACCAACGAATTCATATTTTTTTCGAAGTTCTTGAAGTTTGTCTTCCAATTTTTGTCCAAGAAGTTCAGATTTGGTGAGTAAATCTTCTTCCTCAATTATATCGATAACCGCTAATGCAGCAGCACAAGCTACAGGGCTACCAGCATAGGTTCCGCCGAGTTCTCCAGGGTTCGCTGCATCTAAAATTTCTTTTCTACCAACGACACCACTTAGTGGGAGTCCTGCAGCAAGTGACTTGGAAACCGTTACAAGATCAGGTACGACATCAAAGTGTTCCATTGCAAAAAGTTTTCCTGTACGTCCAAAGCCAGTTTGGATTTCATCTGCTACAAAAACAATGCCATGTTCGGAACAGAAATCTCTTACTTCTTGAACAAATTTCTTCGGAGGAATAATAAATCCACCTTCACCTTGAACTGGTTCCATAACCACACATGCAACGTTTTCCGGTGCTACCGTTTCTACAAAGAAATCTTTGAAGTTTTGAATGGTTAGATCCACATATTCATCATCCGTTAATCCTGCTGGTTTCTGATATAAATATGGAAATGGCGCTTGATACACTTCTGGTGCAAAAGGGCCGAATCCAAATTTATATGGTTTCACTTTACTTGTCATGCTCATTGTCATGTTGGTTCTTCCATGAAACCCGCGAACAAATGAAACAACAGCTTGCCTTCCTGTATATTTACGTGATACCTTTATTGCATTTTCAACAGCTTCTGCTCCTGAATTTAAGAGAAGTGCCTGCTTATCAAAATTTCCTGGTGTAATTTCACATAATTTTTCTGCCAAGTTAATGTATCCATCATACATCATGACATTGAAACCAGGATGCAAGAATTTATCCACTTGTTCTTTTACGGCAGCCGTTACCTTAGGATGAGTATGACCTACATTTAATGTTCCAATGGCCCCAGCAAAATCAATCCACTCTTTCCCGTCCATATCTGTAATGGTTGCATCTTTCGCGTAACTTGCCACATTCAAATTACCATTACTTACACCTTTAGGTATATATTTTTTCCTTTTTTCTTGAAGTTCTTCCATTCCAACTGTTGTTGTCATCATTATTCGCCCCCTAAAATGTTAATATGTTATAATTTTACAATTTTCTGTTATAATGAAAAGTACCAGAATTCAAATTCCAAAGGTACCAGATTGGAGCGAGAGAATGATTTTTATTAAAATCAACACCAATAATCAAAAAAAGTTCATCTATCAACAAATCTATACGGAAATTAGGAAATTGATTTTAAATAAAAAGCTTCTCACCGATGAAAAACTCCCTTCTAAAAGGAAATTAGCGGAGGAACTGGGGGTAAGCATCAATTCGGTTTCTAATGCATATGAACAGCTACTTGCTGAAGGATATATTTATACCATTGAAAGAAAAGGATACTATGTAGAAAAAATAACGAAATTTGAAAGTCCAAATGAATTTTCCAAACAGATGGATTTCCCACTTGATTTAAGGGAAAAGCATACAGAGGATAAATCAGCTTGGCTTTCTTTATCCCATATGACGGCGGATATTACCATGTTTCCCTTCAAGGAATGGATGAAATGCGAAAAGATGGCAATTAAAAATCACGGAGAAGAGCTTTCGGAAATCGCCCATCCACAAGGTCCTTATCTTGTTCGTCAAACTATTTCACGTTTAATTGCAAGGAGTCGCGGGGTAGTTTGTGAACCAGAACAAGTCATTATTGGACCTGGAACACAACCACTTATTCGTCAACTAATGAGTATGCAAAAGCAAAACACAAAAGTTGCTATGGAAAATCCCGGTTACTTTCGCTTCTACCAACTGTTAGAGAATATGAATTTTAGAGTCACACCGATTCCGTTAGATGAGCAAGGCATTAACGTAGAAAAAGTCGAAGCATTGAACCCTAACTTTCTTTTTATTACACCATCTCATCAATTCCCAACAGGCAATATTATGCCTATATCAAGAAGAATTGAAATACTAAATTGGGTTGTTAATGCTCATGATGCCTATATTGTGGAGGATGATTATGATAGTGAATTTAAATATGGAACCGATAACATCCCTTCCTTACAAAGTCTTGACCGCAATCAACGTGTCATCTACGCCGGTACCTTTTCCAAAACAATGCTGCCAAGTTTTCGGATAAGTTATCTTGTCTTGCCTATAAAACTATTAAGAGAATATAAACGTCATTATTCCAGCTGGATACAAGGAAGCAATTCATTAAATTTGTTCACGCTCCATTATTTTATAGAAACTGGGGAGTATGCAAAGCACATCAAACGAATGAACCATCATTATGAAAATAAAAGAAAACAACTTATTCAAAAGCTTAGGTTTCGATTCAAACAAGACATTACCATCCAGGATATTCCAGCGGGTCTTCATTTTCTTGCCGAATTCAAAACAAACAAAACCTATGAAGAAGTAGAGGCAAAGGCTAAAGAGGAAAAACTAGAAATCTATTCCCTTACCCGATTTATGTTAAAAGAGATTCCTGCAAATGAAAATAAAATAACGTTAATCATTGGGTTTGCAACTATCCAAGAAGAAGATATTGGAGAAGCTGTGGAGCGGTTGTATCGGGTAATTTATTAGGGAAAATTGGGGATCACGGAAATATCCCTTTTTCGAGTTGGGAATCTCCATAGTCTCATTTTTAGAGGATAGTAGTGTTACTACCCTCTAAAATGGGGCAAATCTTAATTCTATCTTTTTGAAAGTAAAATACTAATTTCAGAGAAGTTAATTTCCTAATTGGAATTATTTAATTCTGAAACAACTAACAACGTTGATCACGCATCCATCGTTTCGTTGGTCTGCACTTCTTCCGGTTTTTCCGTTCGATCCATCATTGAAACAACAATCATCACAATAATATTGACAGCGATTCCATATAATATCGGGTTACTTGAAGAGAGCCCTTCAATAGCAAGGCCGGCTAAAACAACCACCGCACTAATCACAATCGAATAAAATGCAGCTTTTGCAGTAGCTCTTTTCCAAAACAAACCAAACACTATCGGAATGAAAATGGATCCCGCTAACAGGGCATAGGCTACATCAATTGCAACAAGAAGCTCTTGAATCCATAGTGCAATAACAATGGCAACGATACCAATAACCAACGTAGTTACACGTGATAGTAACAAAAATTGCCTATCCGATATATCTTTAAAAAAATGATCCTTTAAAATATCTTTAGTAATTAAGGTTGAAGAAGCCAATAATGTACCAGATGCGGTTGACATAATTGCTGCTGCCACTGCCGCAAAAACGATGCCTAGAAGCCCCGTAGGTAATGTTTCAAAGGCCATACTTGTAAAGACATTTTGTGTATTCTCTATACTTGGAAGGACAATAAGCGCACACATACCAATAATAACCATTGCTAAAGAATATAATAGACTATAGACTCCGACAAGTATTCCCCCAGTACGGGCTGTTTTAAGGTTCTTTGCAGTAAAATAGCGCTGCCAAATATCCTGCCCTACCATCATTCCAAGTGTAAAGGTCAAGAGATATTGGATAATTTCCTTAAACCCAATAGCAGAAAAATCAAAGTACGAGCTAGGCAATTGTGCTGTTAATTCAGCAAAACCTCCTACTTTTGACAAGCTGGTTGGTAGCATGATTAAAAATATACCAGCTGTCATGATCGAAAACTGGATAATATCTGTCATGGACACAGACCACATACCACCAAGAATGGTATAGAAAAACACGACTCCCCCACCGATTAACATGGAGAAAACCAAATTCCAATCGAAAATAGCACTTAAAAGCGCACCAATAGCAATTACTTGGGTAACACTTACCATTAGGGCATAAATAGCGGCGATTACAGCTCCAATTAATTTTGATTCAACATTAAAGAGTTTACCAAGTAACTCACTAATAGTCATTAATTTATAGCCAGTTACCTTTTTAAGCAAAAAAATACCAAAAAAGGTAATACCTAGGCCCATTGAAAAGACAAACCAAACTCCTGAAAATCCAATTTCATAACCGAGTTGGGCTGACCCTATTGTCGAAGAACCACCAAGAAAAACAGCAGTCAAACAACCAAAGAGCATGAAAACGCCAAGATTTCTCCCTGCTAAAATATAGATTTCTGATGTTTTCGCTTTAATGGTACCAATTATACCGACTACAACAAGGATAGCGAAATAAATAATAATAATCATCATATCAATCCATGTCATTTCCGTCTCACCTTCCTTATAACTTTTTTAATATAGATCCACAACAGAATATTCAGAAAACCACATCCGTTATTTATAATAATTCCCTACCATTTGAATGAATATAATAGAAGGAGGTAAAGAACCCTATAAGTAGAAATTCTCACCTCATAATACCTTTATTTATTTTCTTCTTGCTGTGTACGTTTTTTCATAGCTATCAAACTGATCATCTCAAAAATGATTGAAGATGCTGCTACAGCTGTAATTTCACCACTGTCATATGTCGGTAAAACTTCAACAAGGTCAAAACCTTTAATATCAAGCCCGTGTAAACCTCTGACATATTCTAGCCCCTCATAACTAGTTGGACCGCCTACCTCAGGTGTACCTGTTCCTGGTGCATAGGCAGGATCAAGGAAGTCGATGTCATATGTAACAAATACCGGTCTATCTCCTGCGCGGGCATGAATTCGCTCAATCACCTTTTCATAACCGATTTCTCTTACTTCCTTCATTGGAATAACTTCGTATCCAAGCTTCCTCGCATCTTCAATATCTTCTGGACCATAAAGTGGCCCACGCATACCTACCTGAATGGAATGATCAACATCAATCAATCCTTCTTCTACAGCTCGACGGAATGGTGTTCCGTGCATATACTTTTCACCGAAATAATTGTCCCATGTATCACCGTGCGAATCAAAGTGAACAAGTGCAATCGGTCCATATTTTTTTGCAAAAGCTCGTAAATGACCCAATGAAATAGAATGATCGCCACCCATTATAACCGGAATTATCTCTTTATCTAGGACTGGTTCAAGTGCATTTACAATGTTATCGTAAGTTCGATGAATATTTCCTGGAATGACATCTACATCCCCGTAATCTACTCCAGAACAATAATCAAAAATATTTATATCCTGATCAGGGTTATAAGGACGAAGCAATACAGAAAAATCCCGAATATGTTGTGGGCCATATCTTTGTCCAGTTCGGTTAGATGCAGCTGTATCGAATGGTACCCCCATAACTACAAAATCTACATTGTCTGTTGTTTCAATATGTTCCAATCGCATAAATGTACGCGGTCCTGTAAAGCGCGGTGATTTTGATGAATCTTTTGGTTGATACATTTTAATTCCTCCCCAAATTATTATTTTTGTAAATTATAGATTGCAAATTTCATGCCAATTATAAAAAGTTGTATTATCAAGCTACTTCTTTAAAAAATCAATTCATTATTGAATCAAAACATAATCTATTAATTCAAAATGAATTATTTGATTCATTTTGAATTAATATTGTACTTTTTCAAACGGCGGACAACTGTCGGCTGACTCAAGCCAAGATAATCGGCCATTTCGTACGTAGTTTTATATTGTCTATAAGCACGTCTCAACCAACTTTTTTCAACTTCTTCCAATGCTTCCTGCAATGTCAATCCTCGTTGTTCAAAGGTTTCAAGCGGCCATTCCTCTCTATATTGCTCAAACGTTTCCATCTCTTTGACAAAGGGTAGACTGGACGGATAAATTACGTTTGTATCGGAAGTTAATACTAAACGTTCAACAAGATTTTCAAGTTCTCGGACATTTCCAGGCCATTCATATTGCTGAAAAGCATCTATTGTCGACGAATGAAAAAATTTTTTCATGTTATATTTCTTATTGAAAATAGACAAATAATTTTGAGCTAGATGATAAATATCGTCTTTCCTATCACGCAATGGAGGAATTGTAATCGGTATCACATTCAAGCGATAAAATAAGTCCTTTCTGAACTTCCCTTGATTAACCATTTCCTCCAAGTCCTGATTGGTTGCAACAATAAGCCTGAAATCAACATTCTTTGACTTAGAACCGCCAATACGGGTAACCTTCCTATCTTGTAGTACTTTTAATAATTTAACTTGAATCGCAAGTGGTAATTCAGCAATTTCGTCAAGAAATAACGTTCCTTGATGGGCAAGCTCAATCATCCCTGCTTTACCATTTTTACTAGCACCAGTAAAAGACCCAGGTTCATAGCCGAATAATTCAGATTCAAAAAGCGTCTCCGGAATCGCTCCACAATTTACCTCGATAAACTCAGCCTTATGTCTATCACTTCCATCGTGTAAAGAACGGGCAAAGACATTTTTCCCAACTCCTGACTCCCCAAGTAAAACAACAGTTGCATCCGACTTTGCTACACGATTCAATAATTCACGTATTTCCATCATCGCTTTACTTTTAATGACAACTTGATCAGGTTTTGATTCTTTTTCTCTTAATTCTTCTATCTCGGACTCATATTTCACCATTTTTGTACGTAATTGTTCATAGTCTTCTTTTAACTGTTGGATTTCCGTTAAATCATGGGAAAAACTAATAACCCGAACAATATCACGTTTCCAGTCAAATACAGGAATCCCAGTAGCCATAATAACCTTACCAGTCGGGGTCCTTTGCATGACCTGAACTTCCTTTTTCTCTTTTAAGACGAATGCCGTTACCGAGGGATAAAAAATGTGCTCCTTTTCTAAGTGGAATATCGTTTTACCAACTAAATCGTCCTGTTCCTTTCCATAAATGCTGGTACAATTGGAACTAACCCGTAGAACCCTTCCTTCTCCATCTGTTACAACAATATTATCGTTGGATGCATCAAGGATCCCATCCAATTCCATTTTTAGAAGCTCTAATTCATTCACCAACCTATCACCTCTTTTTGACAAATTTCTAGATATACTTAGCGCTATTGTACCACTATTTATATAATTTTAAATAGATTAATAACATTGAAAACCAAGCAACAGGTGAATATTCGGAATTTAATTAGAGAAGAGTTAAGGAATACTTCTTTTTTCCATGGAACACAGTGACAGTTTTGAGACCATTGAAAAGCCCTTTTTCAGCACCCTTTTCCGGATCCAGAAATAAATTTTGTAAAACTCAGCAATTTAACCTACGAATTTCAAAAGATTGACAATAAACTAAGTGGTTGGGGCTGACCCTAATTCCTACAAAATATATTGACCTCATACAAAAGAGCGTTTACAATAACAGTACAAGTTAATTGTGATGGAGATTTGGAGATTCAACTAATAATTGTACACCCAACAAGTGTGTAGATTTTAGTTGAATTTTTTTCGTTCTTTCTATTACAAAGGGGGTTAGAACTTAATTAGTTTCTTTTTTATTCCTCGCAATTAACAACATTTCATCTATTTGTATATTTCATCTATTTGTATATTTCATCTTAGGAGGGTTAGTATGTTAAAACTTTTTAAACCTGCTCCAGCAGTGAAAAGATTACCTGAGGATCAAATTGATTCTGAGTATAAGAAGCTAAGGTTACAGGTATTTATTGGTATCTTTATCGGTTACGCAGCTTATTATTTAATTCGTAAAAACTTCTCTTTAGCAATGCCATATCTACAAGAAGAAGGATTTTCAAAAGGGGAATTAGGGCTGGCCTTATCAGCTATATCTATTGCATATGGAATTAGTAAATTTGTAATGGGTACTGTTTCGGACAGGAGTAACGCCAGGATATTTTTAGTAGCTGGTTTAATCTTATCTGCTATCATTAATTTATTAATGGGATTTGTTCCATTCTTTACATCGACAGTTGCTATTATGTTTATTATGTTATTTATAAATGGTTGGTTTCAAGGTATGGGCTGGCCACCATCAGGTCGCGTGTTAGTACACTGGTTCAGTGTTAATGAGAGAGGTAGTAAAACCGCAATATGGAATGTGGCACACAATGTTGGTGGAGGGCTAATGGCTCCATTGGCTATTGCAGGTGTTTCCATAATCTCCACATATTTTGGTGCACACTTTATCGGATATGAAGGGGTATTCATTATACCTGCAATTGTTGCTATTTTAGTAGCCATTGTTGCATATATGCTTATTCGTGATACTCCACAATCAGTTGGTTTACCGTCAATTGAAGAACATCGTAATGATTATCCAAGTAAATCGAAGAAAACGTTTGAAACAGAGTTAACTACAAAAGAAATTTTATTTAAGTATGTATTAAATAACAAATGGGTTTGGGCAATTGCAATTGCGAACATTTTTGTTTATTTTGTTCGCTACGGCGTTCTAGACTGGGCTCCAACCTATTTAAGTGAAGAAAAAGGCTTCAATATGAATGAATCTGGTGTCGCTTATTTTTTATATGAGTGGGCTGGTATTCCAGGTACATTATTATGTGGCTGGATTTCTGACAAATTATTTAAAGGGCGCCGTGGACCAGCTGGTGTGGTTTTCATGCTAGGAGTATTAATTGCAGTTCTTGTTTATTGGTTAAATCCTGCTGGAAATCCATTGATTGACCATATTGCATTAATTGCTATTGGATTCTTAATTTATGGGCCAGTAATGTTAATCGGTTTACAAGCACTTGACTTTGTTCCTAAAAAAGCTGCAGGTACCGCTGCTGGATTAACCGGTTTATTCGGTTACCTTGGTGGTTCTGTTGCAGCAAACGCTATTATGGGGGCAGTAGTAGAAGGATCTGGTTGGAATGCTGGATTTATTCTTCTAACTATTTCTTGTGCCCTAGCTGTTGTTTTATTTGCTCTTACATGGAATGTCCGTGGACAAGAAGTCATTAAAAAATACTAATAATCTTAGGGTAGCTGTCTAATATTTTATTAGGCAGCTTTTGTTATTTTATCTGTAAGTTAGTAATTCTCACCTATTTTCAAGAAATAACATCCGCAAACTTTGCCCGACAAGCTTTAGCCAAATCTTGTGGTGCTATTATTAACTGCATTCCAATTTTTCCTGCACTAACAATCATAAACTCCAACTTTTCTGCACTTACATTAATATAGGTTGGAAACAGCTTTTTCATACCGATTGGTGAGCAACCACCACGAATATAACCAGTTAGATTTAGTAAATCCTTCATTGCAAGCATTTCAATTTTCTTCTCACCTATCGCCTTAGCTGCTTTTTTCAAATCCAATTCCTTTGCAACAGGCACAACAAAGACGTAGTAACGATTTGCACCAGCTGTAGTAACTAATGTTTTATAAACGTATTCATGAGGATAACCGATTTTTTCAGAAACAGAAATACCATCTACCGGTTTTCCGTCTTCAGTGTTATATTCTAATAATTCATAGGGAATCTTTTGCTGCTCAATCAAACGAACTGCATTTGTTTTGGTTACCTTTTTTGCCACATTCTTTTCTTCCTTTCCACAGGTTCACACCTTCTTATAGCTTATTTCAGACTTGTAAAATGGTTATGCATTTTGAACTAGCAGACCTTTCAGCCGTTAGCGCTACGATGGATTCGGGGGCCTGTCCCTACAAGTCTCTACGTTCTAGCACCATGTCCTTCGCTTTAACAAGTAGTCCGTTATTTTCCCTAAACTTTAAAAATCCCCTGCTGCACGATAAGCCAATTGGTGCTACACCTAATAACCTCCAACCCCTCTTATAATATTTCCATTTTGGATGAGATTAACGAAGGTAAATATTTTAGAGGACAGAATAAAAATTACGCAGCAACTAGAAAACGAGTAGCCACTATTGCTACTCGCTTTCCTTTACGTCATCCATTTTAAAACCTTTCCCCTTCGAAATTACCAAGGAACCTGTGAAGGATGGCATTTAAACCAACCAAGCCATTCTGATAATGCACACCCCGCCTGGAATCCAATCTCACCATCTCTCCACTTACTTCCAAGGGAGGTAGATCCTATCGTTTTACTAGTTGACGCTGCTTCTACCGTATTTGCAGAGAAGTTAGTTCCAATAACTAAAGCTCCTGCTATTACTAAAACAGCTGTGATTCTACCTAATTTTTTCAAGTTTCCCATCCTCTCCAAGTATTTTTCACAAATTTCACCTAAAATATCATTTAGGCGACTTTTTAAAAGACAGATAATGTTAATCCACGCTTCCCTATCCATCATTATAGAAAAGGGAGCCATTCAGGAATAACGACCATCTAGGATGAGGGTAACACAAGCTGCGGAAGATTGACCATAGCCAAATTTTCCTAAATCACAACAAGTCATAGCTAGAGAAGACTTTAACATTTATGGTGATAATTACCATTTATTTAGAACTATTTACTACAATTTCATAGTAAATTAGACATATTAAACCAATGAACTCCTAATAAATCAAACGTTCGTTTTAATTATCAGTAATTTTAATATAAACATCCCTGTCCCTCGGATCGTACATTCCTCAAACAGTTGTTTCTCCTTTTGATTTACGATCTGGATATAATAGACTAAATACAATTCCAACTGCTAGGCACACAAAAAAGGTTCCAGCTCTGGCTGATACGATAGCCTCCAGTGGAGAAAGAGTCCAAATAATCGCGCTAAAAAAGCCTGTTATGATTGTTGCTATGACACCAATTCCAGATGCTTTTTTCCAAAAGAACGTTAAAAGTACGACGACAGAAAATGTATTCCCTATTCCAGCCCAAGCAAAACCGACGACACCACCGACAAATGATTCGGATAACAATGAAATAGCAATTCCAAGTATCCCACTTACAATAACCGTAATCCTTGATATTCTTAAAATGTTGCGTTCGTTAGCTTTAATTCCAAATGTCTTATGAATAATATCCTCACTAACAGATGTCATCACAACTAATAATTGAGAGGACGCCGTCGACATAATTGCAGCTAAAATAGCAGCAAAAATGATTCCTGCAATCCAAGGTGGCAATAGCTCAGAAACCATGTGAGGTAAAATCATTTCCGAATCTGCAATCGTGCCTTGTTTATATAGAACCGATCCGAAAATACCTACCAAGAAAGCACCAATATACACGACAATGGTCCATAAATACGCCACCCATTTCGCAGTTTTTAGTTCTTTCTCGTTTTTAATTGCCATAAAGCGTGTACTCAATTGTGGTTGACCACCAAGAAAGCCAAAAAACCAAGAAAAGTTTGTTAATAACATCGCTCCAAGTGCTAATCCAGAAAGGCCACCTAACCACCTGTTTCCTCCATTACCCATCGAAGCTAGCGACTCGCTTATCGATAAATTGTTTTGCTGTATTTCTATGAAAGCTACAATTGGCACGATAATAAAGGCAAGTAACATTAGTGCACTTTGAACAGCATCTGTCCACGCAACGGACATAAATCCACCCATGCAGGAATATGCAATAACAATTATAGCGACAACGATTGTGCCTAAAGTAATATCAATACCAGAAATCGAATACAACGTTTTTCCTGTTCCTGAAAACTGCCCCGCTATGTAAAATAGGGAAAATGCTCCCATAATAATGGCAGATAATAGTCGAATCGCTCTACCATGCTCTGGGTATTTTACTGCGAAATAATCTGGCAATGTATAGACATTATACCTTTTCCTCTCTTGGTAAAATCTTTTTGCTAAGAAACTCCAAGAAAATATAATCCCGATAAACATTCCAGACAATAGCCAAACCCCAGACAAACCAGCTAAATAAATGAAACCAACCGCCCCTAAGAACATATAAGCTGATTCTGCAGTTGCTCTCTCAGAGAAGGCTAAAACCCATCCAGGTATCTTATCCCCACCTAGAAAGTAGTCGGATGATTGCATCTTTTTTCGACTGAAATATACACCGATTCCTAATACAATAAGAAGATAAATAGCTATTTCTGCATAAATGATAATGCTCTCTGTTGTCAAATTCATGATTACTCCTCCACAATTCCTAGTAAACGGATATATTTACATTTATAATAGAATTAGTATAATATAGATAAGAATATTGTCAATCTATTAATTTGAAGGAAGTGTATTATTTTGAGTGAAACAAAAGTTCATATACCACCATTGTCAATGGATAACATTACTGCCAAACTTTTTACACACTTAGAAAAATCAGTCATCACCCAGTTTGGAGAAGAAGGAAAGGCTTTGTTTCAACAAGGAGTTCAAAAATTCGGATATAAAGATGCGGAAGAAATTGCTCTTCAGGCTACTAAAGAAGGCGTAATTCATCGATTATATAGCTATATTCCTAGAAATCACCAAGCGGAGAGGAAATATGAAAATCTAACAAATTATGCTTTAATGGCAAAGCTCTTTGCACAAATCTCTAAAGTTATTGTTGATAGATTCGGAGAAAAAGGAAAAGATGCAATCCGGGAAGGTGTCCGTACTTTTGGTGAGGAACGCGGTCGCGGAATCGCACAACGCGCTCGCGCAAATGGAGAAGAAAATACGAGAGAAAACTACCTAACAAACTATGATATGGGTAGAAGTGAACTATTCACCTACACAACGGAATATAAAGAAGGAGAAATTGAACAAAACTTCACCGTATGCCCCTTTGGCCAACAATGGGCAGATGATGATATGCATGAATATGGAATTTTATATTGTGAAATGATTGATCCTGCAGTAGCTAGAGGATTTAATCCCGATTTCAAAGTGGAACATGATAAATATATTTTAAAAGAAGGTAACTGCCATTTCCGGTTTATATTGGAGGACAATAAAGCCAATGAATAATCGGCCGATTCATGAATAACTTAAATGAATTGGCGAAAATTGGTCATAATTGAAAACAACTAAAATGCTAATAAAGCGTATAGAAAAACTAGAAAAATAACTTTATAGGAGATCCATTCTGAAAACGTTTGTTTAAAAAGCTATTCTCTGTTTATTTAGAGAATAGCTTTTTCTATTTAGTCTTTTTTTCACCTTTTAAAGCCGAGATACCATTTACACGGTTGTCCCCGAGTACTGATATCCCTACGGTGTATGCTGATATCTTACACATGAGTACTGATATTACTACGGTGTTTACTGATTTCTTGACCGTGAGCTGATATTCCAAGGTTTATACTGATGTCTTGCTCATGAGTACTGATATCCCTACAGAGTTTACCGATTTCTTGACCATGAGTGCTGATATCTCAACGATATTTACCGATATCTCGCCCGTGTGTGCTGATATCCCAACGATGTTTACCGATATTTCGCCCATGACTGCCGATATTCCTACGGTGTTTACTGATATCTTGTACATGAGTACTGATATCCCAACAATGTTTACCGATATCTCGCCCGTGTGTGCTGATATCCCAACGGTGTTTACCGATATCTCGCCCGTGTGTGCTGATATTCCAACGGTGTTTACCGATATCTTGACCATGTGTGCTGATATCCAGATGACAATTCCTTTTCAGTAAGCTGGGATGAGGTACCCCCCACAACTCCGCCGCTTCACCTACTTTTACAATCCACTCAATATTAAGTTGGTTTCCACTATTTTACTAAAAATAAATTTTTAAAAAATATTGACGATACTAAAAAGTAGTGCTATTATACCTAACAAACGTTAGGGAGGAAAAAATGACAAAGGACAGAATTATCGAAGCGACAATTAGGAATTTTGCAGAACATGGTTATCAAGGGGCTTCAATGCGAAAAATAGCGGAAGATGTAGGAATTAAGCCAGCATCGATTTATCATTTTTTCGAAAACAAGCAGAAATTGTTTATCGAAGCGATAAAAGTAATTCTAAACCATCACTTTTCTAGCATGAAAGAGACCTTTGAACAATATCAAAGTGATTCATTGCACATATTATTTTCTGAATTATTGAACAAGATAACTTTCCATCATACTTCAAACCAGGAAGAGACTAAAGCATATGTGTTAATGGTGAACTCCTCAATTCCTGATATAAAAGAAGAGGTACGTCACTATTTAGAAACCTATGATTCTTGGTTGGTTACCCAATTGATGGAAATAATCGTTATAAGATATCCACATTTAGACACAGAAGAAATAAAAGAAATCATCGATTATTTTATTTTTCTCGGAAATGGTTTATTTTGGGGAATTATCATTTATGAAAAGGACGATATCCAAAGGAATCTGAAACAAGCGACATATTTAATGAATCAATACTTAATTCATAGGTTTGGAAGTGATATAGATGAAGGACAAAAGTTTAATTGAGGATTTGGATTATTTACAAAAACAGGTGCATCAGGTATCGATGCATTCTTAGTAGCTTTTATCATCCAAATCATTATTGGATTTGTTCAAAAAAATAAAAATGCAACTATCAAGGAGGATGCAGCATGAGATTAATCGGGAAAGAAGAAATAGAAAATATTGCTATCGGAGCAGCTTTATTAGGTACTGGTGGTGGTGGAGACCCATTCGTTGGAAAAATGATGGCACTTCAAGCCATTGAAGAACACGGACCAGTGAAATTACTTGATGTCGATGAAATAGAAGATGATGATATGATTGTCCCATCTGCAATGATGGGCGCCCCTACTGTATTAGTAGAGAAAATCCCTAGCGCCGATCAAGCACAACAAGCTTTTAAATCATTAGAAAAAGTATTAAATAAAAATATTAAAGCAACGATGCCAATTGAAGCTGGTGGTGTGAACTCCCTGTTACCACTCGCATTAGCTGCATCTATTGGATTACCCGTTGTCGATGCAGATGGTATGGGACGAGCCTTTCCAGAGTTACAAATGGTTACTTTTTATTTAAATGATGTCAGTACAACACCAATGGTTCTGGCTGATGAAAAAGGAAATAATATGGTATTAAATACAGTGAATGGAAAATGGGCAGAAAACATAGCTCGTTCTGCAACAATGGTTATGGGTGGATCGGTCATAAACGCTATTTACCCAATGACTGGAAAACAAGTAAAAGAATCAAGTATCTACCGTTCCTTAACATTGGAAGAGGAAATCGGCCGTACCATTCGAGAAGCAAAACAGAATAAACAAAATCCAATCGACGAGATTTTAAAACTTTTAGGTGGATTTAAACTATTTACTGGAAAAGTTACTGATATTGAACGGAAAACGGATGGTGGCTTTGTACGCGGGATGGCAACCATCGAAGGACTAGGTCAAGATAAAGGGGAGCAATGTTATTTGGAATTTCAAAATGAAAATCTTATGGCAAAAACAAATAACAATATCCTCTGCATGACACCTGATTTAATCTGTGCATTAGATACGGAAACTTCCCTTCCTTTCACAACAGAAGGATTGAGATATGGAGCAAGAACGACAATAATTGGCATTCCTGCTGATAAAAAATGGCGTACCGAAAGAGGAATTGAAGTTGCTGGTCCACGTTATTTTGGATATGACAACGACTATACACCAGTAGAAGAATTGAACAGAAAGGCAGGAAAATAAATCATGAATTATCGTTTAGGTATTGATGTAGGTGGTACAAATACGGATGGAGTTCTTTTAGACCGAAATATGAAGGTTATTCATTCCTTAAAAACTCCAACTACAGAAGACGTAGAAACAGGCATTTATAATACAATCCATCAACTTGTAGAAGAAGCTAAAGTAAATGTTGAAAATATTGAATTTGCCATGCTTGGTACAACCCAATGTACGAATGCTATTGTAGAAAGAAAAAAACTAAATCGAGTAGCCACTATCCGAATCGGTGCTCCTGCCGCGACAGCCATTAAGCCACTTGCCGGTGTACCAGAAGATTTACAAGCAATTCTTGGAGGACACACCTATATGGTTGAAGGCGGACACGAATATAATGGAGACGAAATTAATACGTTAAATGAAGACAGAATTCGCTCCATTGCGGAGGAAATTAAAGGAAAAGTAGATTCGATTGCTCTTACGTCCATCTTCTCCCCTGTAGACCAAACACATGAAACGAAGGCCGAGGAGATTTTACGTGAAGTATTAGGAAATGATATTTCGATTTCTCTTTCTAGTGAAGTAGGAAGCATTGGTTTACTAGAAAGAGAAAATGCAACCATATTAAATGCTTCTATTATCAATGTAGCGAAAACAACTGCAGAAGGTTTTGAAAAAGCACTTCAACATAACGGTATTCATGCTAAAGTCTTTTTCTGTCAAAACGATGGAACATTAATGTCCAAAGAATATACGTTAAAATATCCAATTCTAACCGTTGCATGTGGGCCGACAAATAGTTTACGTGGAGCATCATTTCTATCGGATAATAAGGATGCAATTATTGTTGACGTCGGAGGTACCACATCAGATGTTGGTGTATTAGTAAAAGGATTCCCAAGACAATCATCTCTCGCGGTCGAGTTAGGTGGCGTTCGTACTAATTTCCGTATGCCAGATATTAATTCCATTGGATTAGGAGGCGGAACCATTATTCGCGTTGCTGAGGACAATACATTTACAGTTGGTCCTGACAGTGTAGGTCACCGCCTTCTGGAAGAAGCACTTGTATTCGGCGGTTCCACTCTAACTACGACAGATGTAGCAGTTGCCCTAGGTAAAGTAAAACTAGGAAATCCGGAAAATGTCGCACAACTTGACAAAAATCTATTAGAAGCGATTTACAAGCGTATGGTGGAAATGATAGAAGAAGCTGTTGACAAGATAAAAACAAGCGCAGCCGATATGCCAGTAGTTTTTGTCGGTGGAGGAAGTGTCTTATTTCCAAATGAAATTAAAGGCGCATCTCAAGTATACCAACCCGAAAATGGCGGTGTTGCAAATGCAATTGGTTCAGCTATTTCACAAATCAGTGGGGAAATTGAAAAAATTTATTCCATCAGCAAAGAAAATAGAGAAGAAATACTAAAACAAGCAAAAGAGCTCGCTATTTCAGAAACGATTAAAGCTGGAGCAGATAGTGAAAAGGTAGGAATTGTAGATATGGAGAGCGTACCACTTGCTTATCTTCCTGGTAATGCAACAAGAGTTAAAGTTAAAGCAGCTGGGGACTTGGCAATTCAGGTATAGCTAGCGGGAAGCAGGAATGGTACCACTCCTGCTTCTTTTTTTGAACTACTCTCTGTCATACTAATACTAATCAGCCACGTAACCGACCTTGCTTCAGATAAAAAACAACTCTCCAATCAACTTTCTTCAACGATTTAATTAAAAATTGGAGAAGACCCTTTCTCAAAATACCTTCTCATACATTGAAAACTCATCTAAACCAACATTAATGTGTGGATGCCTATTAAATAAAAGCATAAAAAGATGCGGACCAGATCCGAAAATTCCTAATAGTGCGCACTCAGAGCAAGTTGGGACGAAGGGTCTGTCCCTGTAGATCCCTTGTTATTCACTATTCATTTCACCTTTTTCTTCACCAAGAAGTATTTTTATATAATCTCGTTTTGAATAAAGAATTCGATAAATGGATACATAGACTTTATCTAATTTGTAAAAAACAAGGTAATTTCCACAAATTAAATATCTATAATCTGTTGGAACATCCATTTTCGATGATAACTCAATACCTAGCATAGGGAAACCCTTCAGCTTTTCGTAACACCCCATGATATTTTCAATTGTATCTACCCCAGCACCAGGATTGTCAAGCTCTTTGGTAATGTATTCTCTGATATCAAACAAGTCTTGTTTTGCAAGGGGATTGATTCTTAATTGACACATAAAATTATACTCCTAAGTCTTTTTTAACTTGTTCCTCAGTTAGCCATTCATCCCCCTCTTTTATGGCCCTCTCAGCCTCCATTAATTTTGAAAGAAGCTTGATTGTAGATTGGTTTTTTTCATATTCCTCTATATCAAGAATAGCAAATCTCCCTCTTCCATTTTTTGTTAAAAAAACTGGATCACCCATAGATATATCTTTTAAAACATCATTATAATTTCTTAAATCAGACACCGGCTTAATATTAGGCATAATATCAACTCCTTTTGTTAGTATTATACCATTATTTTACGTAAAATTATACGTGGATTTCACAACACTTCATTCTATATAAAATTATAAAAGTTTAAC
>NZ_JAHHXM010000025.1:35124-51152 GCF_019037185.1 Oceanobacillus caeni | reverse complement strand
ACTTGTTACCCACCCGCATAGCAGGTGGTTTTCTGTTTCGCACGCTGCCGCGTACTCAACGGACTAAAGTCATAATAATAAGCTTGTGCAAATAGCACAAGCTTATCGTTTATAGGATTTAGCAGTAAAATGCTGCGCCAACGATTATTAAAAGAATGAAAAGCACAACAATTAGCGCAAAGTTAGAACCATATCCACCATAGCCGTAACCATAGCCTCCACAATAGCTCATGCCAACACCTCCTAAAATGTTTCAATATACTATATGACCCATAACTGAAATTGTCTGGACGTTTGCCTAATTTTTTGTAAACCTTAAAGAGGCCGAAACATTTTTTAAAATAAATGGAAAATTTTTAAGAAGACTATTACAATTTAAATAAGGGATTGAATAGTAATGAAAAATATTTTTTACTTTATTTAGTGTAAGGAAATAGTATATGATTGGGTTAGAAGATAGTTAGTACTATTTCTACAATTGTTGAAAGGGGTGCAACATAAATGGGTGGCTTAGAAGTTCTATTTGGTGTAGTTTGTTTTGGAATACTAGCATTAAATATTGGTTATTGTATTTTAGATCATGAAAAATAAATGATTAGGAAGGGATAGTCGAAAACTATTCCTTCCATTAATTCTAATTATTTACCTCGTTCTTTTCCATTCGCTAAAGGGATAAATGATAATCTCTGACTTACCGATTATCTCACTTTCTTGGATTAATCCTAATCCGTTTCTACTATCTTTACTTATTGCACGATTATCCCCCATTACAAAGTAACTGTCTTCCGGTATGGTCTCTGGACCAAAATTATTTGTCTGAAGTCTGGCTTCCTCAGATAAAAATGTTTGGTTGTATCTTTCACCATTAATATATAGTTCACCTTCATTGATTTCAATCGTTTCTCCAGGTAATCCTATGACTCGTTTCACATAATTTTTCGTAGGTCTTTGAATTATTACGATATCTCCACGACTAGGTTCATCTATTAAATAGATAAGTTTATTAAAAATAACCCTTTCTCCATCTTCTAAGGTGGGATCCATACTTTCCCCTTCCACGATAGAAGTGGCGAAAATGAAAGTACGTAAAAAAAATGCGATTATGATTGCAATTACAATCGCCTTTAACCATTCAATCCATTCATTTTTTTGCTTTTTACTTTTATTCTTCAAAACGTACATTCCTTCCAACTACATGTATATTTACCATAGTAGCACAGTCTAAAAATAGAATCGACAATTATTTCTTAAAGTACGTGTTCAAAAAGTAGGTGAAAAGGATCGAGGTCAGCTAAAAACGCAATATCTTTAGCGGAATGTATGCAGTCAATACGTGAGCAAGCGGAACTTAGTCGAAGCTCCTTAGTTTCGAAATTTCATTTTCACCAGACTTTTGAACAACCTCTTAAAGTTATAATTGCTTGTCAATCGCTTATTAGCTATGCTAAAGTATAAAAGAATTATTTAAAGGAGGATATCTAGCCTAATATGAATAGCACTGAAAACGTTTTAGTTAAAATTGAGCATTTAAGAAAAAAATTGACCCAAATTGCCATGAATAAGGGGTTTACCGATAGGGAATCGATTGCCTTAAGTCAGGAATTAGATCATTTGTTAAACGTATACGAT
This sequence comes from Oceanobacillus caeni, assembly GCF_019037185.1. Lineage (GTDB taxonomy): Bacteria > Bacillota > Bacilli > Bacillales > Amphibacillaceae > Oceanobacillus > Oceanobacillus caeni. The sequence continues at coordinate 49,523 of NZ_JAHHXM010000025.1, read as the reverse complement.
AATTTAAAAAGTGATAATGGAAAAGAAGATGAGGTTAAATAGATTTACTTTTTTAGTTTAGATATCCAACAAATGATGATTTTTATTACTTAACTATACAATCCTCGACTTAGTAAGTTCCTCCTTGACCTCAAAAGAAAGTACTTCTAAATTAAAGTCTCATTACCAAAAATAAACCATTATGTGTAATGGTTTATTTTTCCATCAGTATATTATGCTTCATTGGTATTAGTATGAACGTTTTTCCTATAAAATCCCCTAATTTCTAAAACCACCTTTTTGCGAATTGTAAAATTTTAATAAAATGTTCAAATAATTTAGATTAAAATAATTAGAATTAGGGTATAATAGATTCAGAACATTAAAGGAGTGTAACATATGAGACCGAAAACATTAAATTTTGAGCAACTAGTGGAACAAAATAAACAAGAATTATTAGATGATGAAAAAAGAATACAACAAATTGAATTACGTTTGGAGAAAAAACACAAAGAATTACTGAAATCAAAACGTAAACGAAACCAGGATGAAATGAAAGTATAATAGATATGAAAACAGGGATAGGAAAGCTATCTCTGTTTTTTGCGTTTATTCCACCTTAGAAGTCTTCTTTATGGATATAAATTTCTACTTATAAGTCTATTAATTAACGACAGAATGTAAAATAAATTCAAGGACCTTAGGTTGGTTAATTGTATGTTGCCCCTACAAGGGAAACCAACGTTAGCTACAATATCTGTTTATACGCCAGCTATCCTTTAATTCGTTTCCTGTCCGTCGAAGTGTCATTTTCAACGGACGTTTCGAAAATCCTCTTAAATCAATAAGTTAGCCGTATAGTTTATTTTAATTTAGGCAAAAATGTATGCAAATAGGGAAGGGAGGAGAGTAGGTTGAGAGAATTTATTTTTAGTTTCATAAAATTTCATCACCTTGCTGCTTTGGGATTAAATAATGAGCTTTTTTATTTTATTTTAATGTGTATGGTACTAATTATTATTTACGTGATTATCCATCCTTTCATACAATGGATTATACTTCTAAAATTAAACCATTTATTAAGTTATATTATTAGTAGTCTGTTTGTATTTATTGCAATATGCTTAATGATATTTTTTATTCCTAGTTTATCCGAGGCGAAAACAATAGTGATACAGATGATTTTACAAGTCTTTGCTTTTTTTGGAGTGTCATTAATCATTTTCTATAGCATACGCAAATTGATTGGTAAGACGTAATACTTTAGTAACTATTTTAATTCACGTAAACTCAATTTTTTCGTAAAAAAGCAAAATAAAAAAACTACTTCATTCTTATGTGAGAACTTCGTAGTTTATTCTTGTAAATTAAAACTTTCTTCGTGATGGATGAATTGGTGGCCATTCCATTTTTCCGAGAGAAGAAGGGGTATAGTAAGTAGAAGTGTATCTTCTATTAGAGCTATCTTGTTTTTTAACCGGCTTGTAATTTATATAATTATAAACAATTTTTTTGGCTTTTGATAATGACATTTTAGTTTGGGGATTCCGATAATTTTGATCCAATGAACCAAGATGCTTGAGTCCTTTGAAGTCTTCTTTAGTTGGGGGGATATGAAAATAATAATCGTCTACTTTAACTAATAAAGTAGAGTGTTGATTACTTAATTTGGGATGATCAGAAAAATGGAGTCCCATTTTAATAGCCTTTTTTTCTTTTAATAATTTGTTAATGGTTTCTTTTTTTATATAATACAAGTGCTTTGGTTCTGGCGCGGTTTTGGCATGTCTATTTATTATAAATAGTGCCTTTGCAATTTCTTTTAGTGAATCATCCTTTTGATCCATATTACAATTTCCTCCTTTCCACCGACTTTTATTCTATCGTATCGTAAAGCTTGTCTATAAGCAAGAAAAACGGGGCTGGAATATAAATTGAAAATGATTTGATTTTAGTGCAAGTCATGTAAATAAAACAGCATAAAATCAAAGTTTATCCAGTCAATTTCATGCTGTTTTATTTTAGAAAGGTTTTGTCCCAGCCTCAAATATCCTAATTTAGCTCTTTTAAATCTGCAACTATCGAATCTATCTCAGTTGCATCTACTCCACTATAATTTTTAATAACTTCACCTTCAGGGCTAACTAGAAAAAAGGAAGTACCGTGCATTACTTGATCATCTTCCTTTGGTTCGACAACTAGATTTTTAAATGATTTAATAGATAACTCCTTAATTGTATCAAAATCATAGCCTGTTAAGAAGTTCCAATTTGTAAAGTCTGCCTCATAACTTTCCCCATATTGTTTCAATACTTCTGGTGAATCAAATTCTGGATCAACACTAAAGGAAACTAATTTCACATCAAGATTCTCTTCTTTTAGTTTAGATTGGAGTTGGGACATGTTGTGTGTCATCGGAAGGCAAACGGTTGTACAATTTGTAAAAATAAAATCTGCGATCCACCATTCTCCCTCTAAATCTTTAAGTGATAAACTTTCATTATCTTGAGTAGTAAAATTAAAATTAGCAACTTCCTGTGACATATTTGTTTCTATAGGATATCCTCCGCAAGCTGCTAGGAAAAGAAATAAACTTAGTGAGAGAAATTTTAGGAATTTCATTTCACCACCCCTTTTGAATCTTTTTTCAAATAGCAAAATTTGCCTATTATTTTAATTGTAATATGATATCAAAAGAAAAGCAGGATATGTTTTGAAATATTTATGACAATCCTATCGTAATTAGGAGTGTTTTAAAGTAAAGATATGAATTTCAGGCTTACACAGGAATCGGTAGGGGAGACGCGTTGTCCCAATTCCGCTATTAACGTATAGTGTAAACGTATCCTTATTAAGCATATATTTCCCTTTAACATACTTTTCCGCATAATCAGGAGTATATAGATCACCAATCCATGGTAATCGAACTTGCCCGCCATGGCTATGACCGGATAATTGAACATCGATCGGGTACTTTGATGCAATGTCAGCATAGTCAGGTTCATGTGCCAATAAAATGGTAAATAACTCATGATTCACTTGATCCAATGCAACAGTTAAATCTGGCTTTCCTAACATGACATCATCTATACCTGCTAATATAAAACGGTCGGCTCCTTTTTCTATAACGGTATGGCTATTTTGTAATAAATGAAAATCAGATTCTTTCATTACTTTTTTAATAATTTCCGTGCCATATCCCCCGTGGTCGTGATTACCATATATCCAGAATTTACCATAAGGTGCGTCTAATCGTTTAAGTTTCTCTTGAATGGAAGTGTATGCATCAAATTTATTAGGATTGTCTACAAGATCACCTGTAAAAACAATAACATCCGGATGATTTGCGTTAATTTTTTCGATTAATTCGGAAAGCTGATCGACTGTATAATGGAAACCAATGTGGGTATCAGAGAACTGGGCAATTTTAAAATTATCAAAAGATGGAGGGATTTTTTTTGATTGAATGAGTTCGTGCTGAAATTTAATCATTCGAGGCTCCAATTCTTTTGCGTAAAAATATCCACCACCACTTAAACCAAATAAAGTGATGAGACTTCCCATCCCTCTTTTTAAAAAAGTCCGTCTATCCATAAAAAATCCTCTCCATTAATAAAAATACTAGCTAAAGAAATAATTAAAAATTGACTTTTTACCTTTTTCTGATAAAATTATAATGTAATGTGTTTTTTTCTGGTATGATAGCAGGTAGGGAAGGATAAAACTTTCTTCCTGTCAAGTGCAACAAAGGCATCCGCCAAAGCATAATACGAATAACTACAATTGTCTATTCTAACCTAAGATATGGATTGTGTCATCTGTGGGTTCCTTTTTAAGCAGGTAAGAAGTATAAAAATCTTTCCCATCTGGGGTTCCGATTACTCACCGTAAAAATTTGCATAAGTGCAACAAAGACATTTGCCAAACCTAAAGCAAATATTCTAATACTCATCTATTATATACCTCGTCAACTCTCTACTTTTATTCATTAAACTTCAGATTAAAACCCATTTAAGTGAAATAATATTTTTAAAGCTTAGGAAATGTATGCTATTATTTATTGTGTTACACTTATTATAGAGGAGAAAGCGCCTACACATTTTAGAGACATATTATATATCTATATTTAGTGTGTGTAATTTAAGAAGTTAAGTAATCATTAAACTTAAAAAAACAGATCGTTTGTTAAACACTTAAGAAGGGATGTTTATGCTATGAGTATGTTACAAGAAGATAGAAGATTATCAGATATTTCTGTTGGTGATTTAATGATTTCCTCCGAAAAGGTCGCCCACGTACAGGTAAATAATCCTTTGGAACATGCTTTATTAGTATTAGTGAAATCCGGTTATTCAGCTGTCCCTGTGCTGGACACGTCTTATAAATTAGTTGGGATAATTAGTAAAACAGCCATATTAAATCAAATTTTAGGAATGGAACGATTCGAAATTGAAAAGCTATCAGAGTTAAAAGTGAAGGAAGCGATGAATGACAACCTTCTGACCTTAAAAAAAGAAAATAATTTATTAGATGGATTAAATGCTACAATCGATCATGCTTTTATATGTGTAGTAGATAAAGATAATTATTTCGACGGGATTTTAACTAGAAGAGCAATTTTAAAGCAATTAAAAAAGGAAATTTATGTTACAAATATATTTAATAAATAAAAGAAAAGCTCATGCTCTTTTTTTATCCCCCTAAATGGGTAGTAAGATTCCCATGGAATTCTTCTTTATTAGCAGATGGGAAAACATATAAAACTTTCTTTCTGCATAAGTGCAACTAAGGCATCAACTAATACTAAGTGAATGCCTTAGTTTTTAATATGCAAGGAAACCTTACATATTTCTCCGGTATTTGGGTCAAACTACATATGTAAATGTATATGTGAGGAGGAAATACGTATGGCACGTATTGGTGTAGAAGAAACACTATCAGATGTAAAAGCGGCATTGATGGAAATGGGACATGAAGTTGTAGATCTTAGAACTGAATCTGATGTAAATGGGTGTGATTGTTGCATCATATCTGGAATGGATAAAGATGTTATGGGAATGGCGGATGTTGTTACAGAAGCGTCTGTAATTAATGCACAGGGTTATGCTGCAGAAGATATTGTTCAAATGGTAAATGAAAGATTACAATAATAATTGTATTCAGTAACATCGCTTTGTAATGTAGTACTCCAATTAAAGTATGGGGAAGAGGGTAAATTCCTTCTTCTCTTTTTAGTGTGGTAAAATAGAGAAAATAACTAGGGCAGAAAATTTTCGTGTGATGAGATTAAAATCACGTGTTTATTGGCTGTAAGTCCACTACTTGAAGAAGTCGAGTTAAATAAAGATATCTAAAATGAGGAGTGGGCAGCCGGTAACGCCCTGAGAAGTTCAACTAACATTCAGTGGGGTATAAAAGGCCGAATAAAATCATGACGTTCTGAGCGTCGAAACTCTTTACTGAATGAGTTTCACTTTATTGGAGGATTTTTATGAAAAAGAAAGAGTTTGCAGTAATTGGATTAGGGCGATTTGGTGGTAGTATATGTAGGGAACTAAGTTTTGAGGGAATGCCTGTTTTGGCAATAGATATTGATGTTGAGAAGGTTAATGAGTTTAAGAATATTGCTTCCCATGCAGTTATTTTAGATTCAACAGATGAAGATTCTTTAAAAGACATAGGAATTTCCAATTTTGAACATGTTATTGTTGCAATTGGTGAAAATATCCAAGCAAGTATATTAACCACGGTAATATTAAAAGATTTAGGTGTTAGTAGGGTGACGGTAAAAGCGCAAAATGATTATCACGAAAAAATCTTGCATAAAATTGGTGCAGATCGAATTGTGCATCCTGAACGTGATATGGGAAAGCGCCTTGCGCATAATTTCATATCAAATAATATACTTGATTATCTTGAATTATCAGATGATCATAGTATTGCTGAGGTAAAAGTAGGAAGAAAAATGGTGGGGAAATCACTTGCTGAACTAGATATTCGTGCGAACTACGGTTGTAACGTTGTTGCAATTAAAAAGGGGAGTGAGATTAATGTCTCTCCTCAGGCTAATGAAGCCCTACAAACGGACGATATCCTTATTGTAATAGGAGCTGATAATGATTTGTCTAGGTTTGAAAAACATCTAGTAATTGAATGAATTTCATAATTCTCAGCCCCTGCGGGACAAGGGATTAATAACATAAAAAAGGAAGCACCTCCCCAAATCTTGTATAATGGTAGTTGATGAAACAACCAAAAAGACAGAAGGAGTGCTCCCTTTGACCATTATACGACAAACTAGCTTATTTAGCATTCAAGAATTATACGACATGGAACCTACCCAAAAATATGATGCCATTATATCAGCGATCAATTTGGATAACATTTATCCTAAAGTTATCAAAAAATCACGGTTAGGTGCGCCTGAAGAACTAAATTATGCTGCCATGATTATTTCCACTTTTGTGAGATATGTCGAACGTATTCCAACGATTAAGGACCTTATTAAACGGCTTCATGATGATGTTGCATTTAAATTGAATTGCGGATTTTTGGTATCAGACTCGGTCCCCTCCGAGGCCTCTTATTCTCGACTTGTAACGAAGTTAGAGGCGTGCAATGTCTTAGAAATAGAACGAGATAAGGTTGTTCTTCAAGCAATTGCAGAAGGGTTTATCATGGATGATACAGCTGCCATCGATGCCACCCATTTTGAAGCACGTGACCAAGCACCGCCAAAAGAAGAAAAGCCAAAACCCGAACCAAAAAAACGTGGCCGCAAATCCAAAGAAGAGCGTGAACAATGGCTTAAAGAACAAGCTGAAACGGATGCCGATTTGCCTTTATATGATAGAAAAATTGAGGCTCAATTAGATGTTCCTATAGTCGAACTACGTGCTGAAGTTCCTCAAGACCCTAAATGGGGTGTGAAAAAGAACTCAGAGGGACAAAATGTTTTCTGGTTTGGCTACAAGGGTCATTTGGCCGTTGGTACATCCAGTCAATATATTCTACAAGCTCTTTTTTCATCCGGAAGCCTAAATGACGGTAAGGCAGCTATCCCTTTACTGAAAGGAATTCATGAACGCCTCCAACTTCCATTACGCTATCAAACAATGGATGCTGGCTATGATTATGAACCCTTATATGAACAGGTTCATCGAATGGGACAACAATCCGTCATTGCATACAATAAGCGAAACGAAGGGGAGCCTATTGGCTTTGATAAACACTTTGCCCCAACTTGTTTTAGAGAGCATTCTTATCGTTATGATAGTTTTGATGCCAAGTATGAAACGTTAAAGTATACAAGACCGAAGGAATGTAGTGACTGTCCTTTGGCTGACGAAGGTATCTGCCAAAAGGTGTATAAAGTAAAGATTACAACAGACCTTCGAAGATATACCGCGCCAGCCCGTGGCTCTCAGGCATGGAAAAAAATCTTCAAACGTCGTACCGCTGTTGAACGGGTCAATGCGTATCTTAAGGAATTCTTTCAGCTTAACAATGTGCGTTATCGTACCGGGAAACGTGCCAAAATTCACTTTGACATGGTTACCCTTATTTACAATGCTTCAAAGCTAGCTGCAGACCGTATTAATGCACAATTAAACCAGCAACAAGTTGCATGATTTCTGTTTTTAAAAATACAATTTAGAAATTCTGTAAGTCTTTGTATTTTTAAAAAGAGCAATTATGAAATTGACTCAATTGATTAATAATAAAAGAACTGTAACCGGTCGTAATTGACAAAAAAGGCACTGTGATTCTTCACAATGCCTTTTTACTATTTAAACTTCCATAATAATAGGTAATACCATCGGTCTGCGTTTTGTTTTTTCATATAAGAAAGGTGCAATTGTATCTGTGATTTCATTTTTAATTTCAGACCATTGATTTGTTTTTCTTTCCATTACCTTATCTAAATGTTTGGATACTAATTTCTGTGCTTCATTAATTAAATCTTCGGATTCCCTCATGTAAACAAAACCACGAGAGATAATATCTGGTCCTGCAGCAATCTTGAATTCTCTCATATTAATACTTACAACAACGATTACTAGTCCTTCTTCAGATAAAATCCTACGATCACGTAAAACAATGTTACCAATATCACCAATTCCACTACCATCTACATAGATAGATCCAGATGGAATCTTGCCAGCAACGGATGCATTTTCTTTACCTAATGCTAGTACATCTCCGTTATCCATGATAAAACAGTTGTCTTCTTCCACATCACAAGAAACAGCTAATTTAATATGTTCTCTTAGCATTCGATATTCCCCGTGAATCGGCATGAAATACTTCGGTTTTATTAAACGAAGCATTAATTTTTGTTCTTCTTGGCTACCGTGACCAGAAGTATGGATGTTATTTAATTTTCCGTGAATCACTTCTGCTCCAGCACGATACAATTTATTGATAATTCTTGAAACACTCACTGTATTTCCAGGGATTGGTGAGGAAGAAAATACAACGGTGTCTCCCGGTATTAGTTGAATTTGACGATGTGTACCATTTGCAATACGAGATAATGCAGCCATGGATTCACCTTGGGAGCCAGTACAAAGAATAGTGACCTCATTTGCAGGTAAACGATTGATTTGATTACCATCAATAAAAGTTTCTTTAGGAACTTGAATGTAACCTAATTCTTGACCTAAGTTTATTGCGGATTCCATACTGCGCCCAAAAACTGCAACTTTTCTATTATGTTTTACAGCAGATTCAACAACCTGTTGTAAACGATAAATGTTTGAAGCAAAGGTTGCAAAAATTAAGCGCCCATCTACACGACTAAAAATTTCATTAATACTGTCTCCTACAACTCTCTCGGACATGGTAAAACCAGGTATTTCACTGTTTGTACTATCCGATAATAGACAAAGTACACCTTCTTTTCCAATTTCAGCCATTTTCGTAAGGTTAGCCGGTTCTCCAACAGGGGTAAAATCGAATTTAAAATCGCCTGTGTGTACGATATTCCCTGGGGGAGTCTTTATTAAGATTCCAAATGCATCTGGAATACTATGTGTAGTACGGAAAAAAGTTACAGAAGTTTTACGGAATTTAATTATATCATCTTCTTGTATGGGTATTAATTTTGCATTACGTAATAGACCATGTTCATCTAATTTATTTCGAATCAATCCTAGTGCAAGTTTTCCAGCATATATAGGAACATTCACTTCTCTAAGAAAATACGGAATTCCCCCAATGTGATCCTCATGACCATGAGTAATGAATAACCCTTTAATTTTATCTTTATTTTGTACAAGGTAAGTGAAATCGGGTATTACATAATCAATTCCAAGAAGTTCATCTTCAGGAAATTTTATACCTGAATCAATGATAATAATTTCATCTTGGAACTGTACCGCATACATGTTTTTACCTATTTCACCTAACCCACCGAGTGCGTATATTGCTGCTTGATCGTTTTTGACAAATTTCATCCGTTACACATTCTCCAATTTAAAGTGTTCGGATTGTTTTTCGTATTCAAGATGTGCTGGGTCTAGTGCATGAATATGTTCTACATTAATTTTATAGCCTTTTTTTATTAATTTATCGCGAATCTCACGTACAGATTCTCCTTCTACATACATACTTTTTGTACGTTCACGAACTGGTATTTCATCAGGTGATTCCTGATAAAGAACTTTAAATATCATGTTTTCTCTCCTGCCTTTAATTAGTATTGTTTATTCCGTTCTGTATTTTTCTGTAATGTTTTCCGTATTTATTAATAGAGTTTTTGATAATCCGCAAAAATTTGATTGGTAAAATTTACTGGTAGTCTTTTTTAAATGTTGTAGGTACACGTCCTTCTTTCTTTAAAAATTCCTTCCATCGTTTCTTAAGCTTTTCTTTAAGGCGTTTTAACATGACTTAACACGTCTCCTTTCAAAAGAAGAAAAGCAAAAAACTTCTACCGTTCCAATCCCTCTTAATCTTTAGTATAGTATGTTTTGGGAAATATTGAAATAAAAATCCATCATTTCTTTAAAAATATTTTCGTAGGTAGGAAAGTATAAAGATCTTTCCTATTTACATAATGGCAACTAAGGCATTCGCCAAAAGACATGGCGAAGCCTTAGTTTTCTTATCATTAGGAGGGTTTTTCCTAATTTTATCGTTAACAAACGAACAGATTTTATACATAAAAAAATAGTGTCATCTCGGACACTATTCTGTAGTTTATTCAATTGCAGTGGAATTATCTGGTATTTTTAATGGATTCTCTTTATTAATACGATCGAAGAACATAATTCCATTTAAATGATCTATTTCGTGTTGGAATACAATTGCAGGATATCCTTTTAATCTTAATTTAACCGGATTATCATCCATATCTACCGCTGTAACTGTTACTCGACGATGTCTTGGCACGTAACCTTCAACAGGACGATCAACAGATAGACATCCCTCGCCAGCTGCTAAATAAGCACCTTCAACAGAATGACTAATAATTTTGGGATTGGCTAAGCCATAGCTGTATAATTTTCCATCAACGTCCTCAAAATGAATAGCAATTAAACGTTTTTCAATACCTAATTGTGGAGCAGCTAAACCAACTCCTGCCCTTAACTTGTATTTAGTTGCTATTTCCTCATCTTGACTATTTTTTAAGAATGTAATCATTTCTTTTAATAGTTGTTTGTCCTCAGGGCTGAGGGGGATAGAAACTTCTTTAGCTTCTTTTGTTAGTGAAGGATGACCTTCACGTACAATATCTTTCATGGTTATCATATTAAAACTCCTTTAGATAAAAATGGATAATAAGTATTGTTAAACTATTTCATTTTATTATATTAACATATTCATGGAAAATAAATCATATTATTAGGACAAGCTAGAATGGAGATGCAACGTGCATTTTTTAGCAGGTAGGAAAGTATAAAAATCTTTCCTGTCAGCGTAAGTGCAACTAAGGCATTCGCCAAAAGCTTGGCGAATGCCAAGCTTCCCAATATTATACGGTAAAAAGTATAAAAGAGTACCTGTTTTAGGAGGTGACTATTGTTGTTTCGTATAAGAAAAACTATTATTTTTTTTAACCTGTTCATTTTAATAGTTCTTTCTGCATGTAATCATACAACTGCAGAGGAAGAAATATATACATATTTAGAAGAAGCAGTTCGTATTGAGTCTGAATTTATAGCTCAACAAAATAAAATAACAAATCTAGAAGCTGAAGAACAAAAAATCTACAATCAAATCATTGATTTGGGAACGGATAACAAAATTGATGAAGTAAAAAAATTAGCAAAGGAAGCTATAGATAACATTAACAAAAGGTCAGAACTGATTGATATGGAAAAGGAAAACATGGAATCTTCCAAAGAAGTGTTTCAGAAAACGGAAGATTATATTGAAAAAATTAAAGATCAGGATGCAAGGAAGGTCGCGGAAAAATTATACAATAAGATGGAAAAGCGATATTCATCTTATAATGAATTAAATAAAACCTATATTGTATCGTTAGAATTAGAAACGGAATTGTACGAGATGTTACAGAAGCAAGACTTGAAGCAAGAAGATCTAACCAAACAGATTAATAAAATAAACAAGGGATATGAGAAGGTACTAGACGCAAATGAGAAATTTAATACATATACAATTAAATATAATGAACTGAAAAGGGAGTTTTATACGTTAGCAAATATTGATGTGACCTACGAAGAACCAACAATAGATGAAGAGATAGATAAAAAAGGCAACTAAAATTTTGGTTGCCTTTTTTATTTGCCTAAAAGTAGTTAGATAAGTAAGTATTGTCAGATAACTGTCTTCATATAAATTAGTACAGTTGTTTCGCTATGTTATAACAGTTTTATAGGGGTAGAGGATTGAAAATTACACTTAGTTATCTGAATACAATTAAATAAATCAAAGGAATTGACCTTTATAAAATTATAATATATATTTAATTTAGTTATTGATTGTACCAGTTTTTTATTGGTTGTTTTTTATAACAGAGTTACATACGGGCAATACAATGAAAAGATTTTACTAACGTGAAATAGGGTACAAGAAATATTAATAAAGGAGTACATTTTTCAGTTTTTTGGTAAAGCTAAAACTGAAAATAAAAATATTGGGTTAAAGAAAGGAAGAGGTGAACTATTTTGAAACACGTATTAGAAAGTGTTGAAAGTTTGTTCGAGACGTTCCAGATCCTTAATGAGGATGGAGAATTAGTAAATAAAGATGATATGCCTGATCTTTCGGATGATGAGTTGAAAGAATTGATGCGTCGTATGGTTTATACACGAATTCTGGATCAGCGTTCTATAGCATTAAACAGACAAGGTCGTTTAGGTTTCTATGCACCGACAGCTGGACAAGAGGCTTCTCAATTAGGAAGTCAATTTGCTTTAGAAAAAGACGATTTTCTTTTACCTGGATATCGTGACGTTCCACAATTAATTTGGCAAGGACTTCCATTATATCAAGCATTCCTTTTCTCTAAAGGTCATTTCCATGGAAATCAAATGCCAGAAGACCTACAAGCACTAAGTCCACAAATTATTATTGGTGCTCAATATGTTCAAACAGCTGGAGTAGCATTAGGTATGAAGAAATGCGGTGCTAAAACAGTTGCTATAACATACACAGGTGATGGTGGTACATCTCAAGGTGACTTCTATGAAGGAATTAACTTTGCGGGCGCTTTTAAAGCTCCAGCTATTTTCGTTGTGCAAAATAACGGATTTGCTATTTCCGTTCCTAGAGAATTACAAACAAATGCAAAAACTTTAGCACAAAAAGCCGTTGCAGCAGGTATTGAAGGTATCCAAGTTGATGGTATGGACGTTCTAGCTGTTTATGCAGCAACTAAACATGCAAGAGAACGTGCAATTGCAGGAGAAGGTCCAACATTAATTGAGACACTTACGTACCGTTATGGTCCACATACAATGTCTGGTGACGATCCAACACGTTATCGTTCTGAAGAATTGGATAACGAGTGGGCGAAGAAAGACCCATTAGTACGTTTCCGTAAGTTCCTAGAAGGTAAAAAATTATGGTCTGAAGACGAAGAAAACAAAGTAATTGAAGAAGCAAAAGAAGATATTAAGAAGGCTATTAAAGAAGCGGAAAAATATCCTAAACAAAAAGTAACGGATTTAATTGGAAATATGTTTGAAGTATTACCTTCCAATTTACAAGAACAAATGGAAGAATATAAAGAAAAGGAGTCGAAATAAATCATGGCACAAATGACAATGATTCAAGCAATCACTGATGCAATGCGTACAGAATTAAAAAAAGATGAAAATGTGCTTGTATTTGGTGAAGATGTTGGTAAAAACGGTGGGGTTTTCCGTGCTACTGAAGGACTCCAAGATGAATTTGGTGAAGACCGTGTATTCGACACACCACTAGCTGAATCAGGAATTGGCGGGTTAACTATTGGTCTAGCTACCCAAGGATTTCGTCCAGTTCCGGAAATTCAATTTTTCGGTTTCGTTTATGAAGTAATAGATTCTATTAGTGGGCAAATGGCGCGTATGCGTTATCGTTCAGGTGGAAGATGGAATATGCCTGTTACAGTTCGTGCACCATTTGGTGGTGGAGTACATACTCCTGAATTACACGCGGATTCTTTAGAAGGTTTAATGGCACAACAACCAGGATTAAAAGTAGTTATTCCTTCAACACCGTATGAAGCTAAAGGTTTACTAATTTCTGCAATTCGTGATAATGATCCAGTCATTTTCTTAGAACATATGAAATTATATCGTTCTTTCCGTGAAGAAGTTCCTGAAGAGGAATATACAGTTGAAATTGGAAAGGCAGATGTAAAACGTGAAGGAAAAGATGTAACACTTGTTTCCTATGGTGCAATGGTTCATTCATGCCTTAAAGCTGCAGAAGAACTTGAAAAAGATGGAATTTCTGCAGAAGTAATTGATTTACGTACGGTTTCTCCTATTGATACGGATACAATATTAGAATCTGTTAAGAAAACAAATCGTGCTATCGTAGTGCAAGAAGCACAGAAACAAGCTGGTGTCGCAGCAAATGTAGTTAGTGAAATTCAAGAAAGAGCAATTCTTCATTTAGAAGCACCGGTATTACGTGTTACTGCTCCTGATACAGTATATGCATTCTCTGATGCCGAAGAAGTATGGCTTCCAAATCATAAAGACATCATAGAAAAAGTAAACGCAGTAATGAATTTCTAAAACTAGGAGGTACAAAATAATGGCATTCGAATTTAAATTCCCCGATATTGGAGAAGGAATTGCAGAAGGTGAAATTGTTAAATGGTTCTTTAAAGAAGGGGATACAGTAAAAGAAGACGACGTTTTATGTGAAGTACAAAATGATAAAGCAGTTGTTGAAATTCCTTCCCCAGTAGATGGAACTGTTCAAAAAATTCATGTAGGAGAAGGAGAAGTAGCAAC
>NZ_JAHHXM010000025.1:0-35118 GCF_019037185.1 Oceanobacillus caeni | reverse complement strand
TGATAAAGCAGTTGTTGAAATTCCTTCCCCAGTAGATGGAACTGTTCAAAAAATTCATGTAGGAGAAGGAGAAGTAGCAACAGTAGGTAATATATTTGTTACTTTCGATGCAGAAGGATATGAAGGTGGAGAAGAAACTGATTCTCAAGCTCAATCAGAATCCACTGGTTCAAGTAAAGGAACCTTCGAATTTAAATTCCCTGATATTGGAGAAGGAATTGCAGAAGGTGAAATTGTTAAATGGTTCTTTAAAGAAGGCGACACAGTAAAAGAAGACGACGTTTTATGTGAAGTACAAAACGATAAAGCAGTTGTTGAAATTCCTTCCCCAGTAGATGGAACTGTTCAAAAAATTCATGTAGGAGAAGGAGAAGTAGCAACAGTAGGTAATATATTTGTTACTTTTGAAGCGGAAGGATATGAATCAGCAGAAACTTCAGCAGATTCTTCAGCGGAAACTAATAAACCACAAGCTAATAATACAAGTGCTGCCAGCTCAAATGATGATGGCAAACGTGTGATTGCAATGCCATCTGTAAGAAAATACGCTCGTGAAAAAGGTGTTAATGTTAAAGAAGTTGCTGGATCTGGTAAAAATGGACGTATATTAAAAGAAGATATCGATGCATTCTTAAATGGTGGTCAAGCAGCAACATCAGCTCAAGCTTCAACAAATGCTCAAGAAACTGCTAAAGCTGAAAAAGAAGAAGCTAAACCATATGTACCAGCTGGTGAAGAATTCCCAGAAACTCGTGAAAAAATGTCTGGTATTAGAAAAGCTATTTCGAAAGCGATGGTTAACTCTAAACATACTGCACCTCATGTTACATTATTAGACGAGGTAGATGTTACAGAACTTGTAGCACATCGTAAGAAATTCAAACAAGTTGCAATGGATCAAGGTATTAAGCTAACTTACTTGCCATATGTAGTAAAAGCATTAGTATCTGCATTAAAACAATATCCAAGCTTAAATGCATCTATTGATAATACTACTGATGAAATTATTCAAAAACATTATTATAATGTGGGAATTGCAGCTGATACAGAAAAAGGTCTTCTAGTTCCAGTTGTTAAAAATGCTGACAGAAAATCTATTTTTGAAATTTCTCAGGAAATTAATGAATTGGCAGATAAGGCAAGAAGTGGTAAACTAGCACCTGGGGAGATGAAAGGGGCTTCTAGCACAATCACTAATATTGGTTCTGCTGGTGGACAATGGTTTACTCCAGTTATTAACCAACCTGAGGTAGCCATTTTAGGTATCGGTCGTATTGCGGAAAAACCAGTTGTCAAAAATGGTGAGGTTGCAATTGCACCAGTACTAGCATTATCTCTATCATTTGACCACCGTATTATCGATGGTGCAACAGCTCAAAATGCTCTTAACCAAATGAAACGTTTATTAAATGATCCACAATTAATCATGATGGAGGCGTAGGTAAAAATGGTAGTAGGAGATTTTCCGATAGAAGTAGATACTTTAGTAGTAGGAGCGGGTCCTGGGGGATATGTTGCTGCTATTCGTGCTGCTCAATTAGGACAAAAAGTTACAATTGCTGACAAAGGTGCACTTGGTGGGGTTTGTCTAAATGTTGGATGTATTCCTTCAAAAGCTCTAATTCAAGCTGGCCATATGGTTGAAAATGCTAACGGCAATGCAGAGATCGGTATTACAACTAAAAATGTGGATGTTGATTTTACTAAAGTACAAGAATGGAAAGGTACTGTAGTCAATAAATTAACATCTGGTGTTCAAGGTCTTCTTAAAGGAAATAAAGTTGATATCGTTAAAGGTGAAGTTTATTTCGTAGACTCTAACACAGCTAAAATTATGGATGAGAAGAGCTCTCAAACATATAAATTCAACAACTGTATTATTGCAACAGGATCTCGACCAATTGAAATCCCAAGCTTTAAGTTTTCTGAACGTGTTCTTGATTCAACTGGTGCTTTAAGCTTAAAAGAAATTCCTAAGAAGTTAGTAGTTATTGGTGCTGGATATATCGGCAGTGAATTAGGTACTGCATATCTAAACTTTGGTACTGAAGTTACATTCCTTGAAGGTGCTAAAGATATCTTAGGTGGATTTGAAAAGTCTATGACACAAGTTGTTAAAAAAGGCTTGAAGAAAAAAGGTGCTAACATTATCACTGAAGCTATGGCTAAAGGTGTTGAAGAAACAAAAGACGGCGTTAAAGTTACGTATGAAGCTAATGGAAAAGAAGAAACAATTGAAGCTGATTATGTATTAGTAACTGTTGGTCGTCGTCCAAATACTGACGAAATTGGTTTAGAACAACTTGGTATTGAACTAACTGATAGAGGTCTTATTAAAGTTGATAAACAATGTCGTACGAATGTAAGCAACATATATGCAATTGGTGATATTGTACCAGGTTCACCATTAGCACATAAAGCTTCCTATGAAGGAAAAGTAGCTGCAGAGGCAATTAGTGGAGAAAAATCCGAAGTAGACTATATCGGTATGCCTGCTGTTGCATTCGTAGAACCAGAACTAGCTTCTGTTGGTCTTTCTGAAGATGAAGCAAAAGAACAAGGTTATGATGTTAAAGTTGGTAAATTCCCATTTGCTGCTAATGGACGTGCGTTGTCTTTAAATAGTACAGATGGTTTCTTGAAATTGGTAACTCGTAAAGAAGATGGATTAGTTCTTGGAGGTCAGATTGCTGGACCTAATGCAAGTGATATGATTTCTGAAATTGGACTTGCAGTAGAAGCTGGTATGACTGCTGAGGATTTAGCGTTAACTATCCACGCTCATCCAACTTTAGGTGAAATAACAATGGAAGCTGCTGAAGTAGTACTTGGAACTCCAATCCATATTATGTAATTAATGAAACATAATTAGTCAAAATGACCTAAAATGGTTCTGATTCATCGTAAGGCAATGATCAGAACCATTTTTCTTTGCTTTAATAAGAAAATATCTATTATTTGACCCTTATGTAAATCAACCTTTAAAAATTTAAGGAATGGTTTCACATTAATTGTGTGTAAAAGGAAGATGAAATGGACTAAGGTCGGCCAAATATGCAACGTTCTATTGCAACGCTGCCCTACATAGGGGTAAACCCGGCGTTAGCCGTAAAAGCTAGTTAGTCTTCTTTAATTCGCTTCCTGTGCGTTGCAGTTCGGTGTGGTCCTAAAAAAAGCCTCTCCGATTCCGTATTTCTAGATAAAAAGTGTACTTCTTTTCCAAGAAACGTATACGTGAATAGCGAACCTGCATAGGATGTGCCGACTTCTATGTTGTCCACAGGACGTTTGCGGACATAGTAAATTCCACTATTGGCAACGAACTTCTTTGGGGAAGGCCGACTAAAAGTGTTTTTGAACAAACTCTTTAAGCATAAAATAAAAGCGTGGCACTTCCTCAATATATTGAGTGGTGCCACGCTTATTATAAACTCACTAGATTTTGTCCCATTTTTTATTTCATATTCTTTTTAATTTCTCTAATAAATTTTTTCTTTCTAGACAATTCTATAATCTCTGCTTCTTCATTAAAAGCTTTAATCAAAGAAATTACAATTAATATCATAATGATTGAAAAAGGAAAAGCAGCTATTATTGATGCGGTTTGTAATGCACCAAGACCACCTTGCCACAGAAGTACAGCTGCAGTTGCTGATTGAATAACTCCCCAAGTAAATTTCACTTTATTGGATGGATCTAAGTTTCCGCCTGTTGTTTGCATACCCAGAACTAATGTTGCAGAATCCGCCGATGTTATAAAGAATATGGCGATTAAAATAATACCTAATATGGATATAAACGTTTCTAAAGGAAGGTTTTCAAGCACCGCAAATAAAGCGACTTCTTCACCACTGGTATTAATTTCTTCTATGATATTTGTTCCCTGAAAGAAATCTAAGTGTATAGCTGTGCCTCCAAAAACGGTAAACCACAATGCACCTAAAATTGTTGGGACTAATAAAACTCCTAAAATAAACTCCCTTATTGTTCTACCACGGGAAACGCGAGCGATAAAAGTACCAACAAACGGTGCCCATGCTATCCACCATGCCCAGTAAAAGAGTGTCCAATCATTTGTCCAGGCCATGTTTTCTTCATTAAAGGGAGACATTCGTAAGCTCATACTTGGTAAATCTTGAATGTAACTACCTAATGTTGTTGTAAAGAAATTTAAAATAAAATTTGTTGGACCAAGTATAAGAATAAATACTAGTAGAAGAAATGCAAGGATTAAATTAAGATTACTTAAATATTTGATTCCTCTACCAAGCCCACTTAAAGCAGATGCCATGAATAGTACAGTAACAATGAGAATAATTATTAATTCTAAAAAGATAGTTTGATCGATTCCAAATACATATGATAAACCACCACTTATTTGTATAGCACCAAATCCTAAAGAAGTAGCTACACCAAATACTGTGGCAAATACAACAATCGTATCAATAACGGTACCCAAAGTTCCTTTGATTCGGTCCCCAAATATTGGCTCTAATACTGAACTTACAACAGCGGGCGATTGCTTTCTGAATTTAAAGTAGGCTAAAGCTAAAGCCACTGTAGCATAAATTGCCCAAGGATGAATTCCCCAGTGTAAGAAACTATATTTCATTGCTGTATGTGCTGCATCAATCGTTCCACCTTCTCCATACGGTGGGTTATAAAAGTGAGAAAGTGGCTCAGCAGCCCCCCAAAAGACTAAACCAATTCCCATACCAGCACTAAATAACATGGCAAACCAAGTTAAATAAGAAAATTCTGGTTTATCCTCTGGTCTACCTAATTTAATCTTTCCATATTTAGAAAAGATTAAATAAATAGCGAACACTAAAAATGCTGTTGCACTAATTAAATAGAACCAACCAAATTGATCAACGAGAAATGCTTGTATAATAGATGTAACATGATTTAAATTTCCCTTTGGTAATGTTTCTTGGGGAATAACACCCCAAATAATAAATAAGGCTACGATAATTACGGATATATAAAAAACCTTCGTTATACTTCTTTTTTTCATTCAATTCCTCTCCTTATTCATATCTGTACTTACTTTACCCGTATTTTACTAATCCGATTCAGTCAAATTAAAGATTGCACCTTGACTAATGTACATGTTTTTTAGGTGAGTTGTAAAATGAAATGCATAAAAAAATATAAAATTGCAATAAAAGATAATTCCATAAATCCCCAAAAAAATTCATTAAGGAAAAGGGATAATGATCAAAAAAATAATTATGTCATACTATTTAGTCTTGACCGCGGTAATGTGACATATTATAATGTACATAAGGTATAACATAAAGGAAAGGGAGATGGCTTAAATGGGTACAATCGTTTGTAAAGAATGTGAAAAGGTTATTGAAACATACGAAGAAGAAAAGGTAACAACTCTTTATAGTACATGTCCTACATGCAATAAATAAATATTTTTGCAAAGAGAGCATTTTTATAATAAAAATTCTTACACTCATTGTTTAATGGGTGTATTTTATTGTGAATATTTACACCGTTCAAGTTAAAACGAAGGAATTTTATTTAGTGATCCCCTCGTTACTAATTAATCTTAATTAATAGGCTTTCACTTTTTTATCACACGAAATGATTCCAGTGTTTCATTTTTGTAATCTTTGTACAGGTAGGCCGTCCCGTTTATTTTTTACATATAATTAATATTTACCTTCATGGTTGAAAACACATTTTTTCATTTGTAACTAAGGTATTATAGCAGAATTAGTAATTTAATTTTTGTACAGTAAAGTTATAGTGTTAGCAGGTATCTAAATAAAAATGTTAAAATTTATATAGATTAAAAATACGAGGGGGAATAGGCATGAAGTTTCAAACCCGGCTTACAGAATTATTAAATATAGAATATCCAATTATTCAAGGAGGCTTAGCTTACCTGGCTTATTCGGATTTAGCTGCAGCTGTATCTAATGCTGGGGGATTAGGGCAAATAACTGCAATGAGTTTGGGTAGCCCAGAAGAATTACGTAAAGAAATTCAAAAAGTTAAAACACTTACAGATAAGCCTTTTGGAGTCAATTTTGCTATTGGACAACATGGAAGACGTTTCGATCACATGGTAGATGTCGCAATTTCAGAAAAAGTTCCGGTTATTTCTGTCACAGGGGGAAATCCAAACGAGCTCCTTGATATGGTTAAGGGTCACAATATTAAAACATTAGTATTAGTGGCGGCGAAACGGCAGGCTAAAAAAGCAGAAGAATTAGGTGCAGATGCCGTGATGGTAGTTGGCCAAGAAGGTGGTGGCCATCTTGGGCGTAGTGATACAGGAACACTTGTGTTAACTCCAGATGTAGTGGATCATGTATCTATACCTGTTGTTTCATCTGGTGGCATTGTGGACGGAAGAGGATTAATGGCAGCTTTAAGTCTTGGAGCAGAAGGAATAGAGATGGGGACAAGGTTTATTGCAACGAAAGAATGTGTTCATGCTCATGAGCGGTACAAACAAGCTATTTTGCAAGCAGATGATAATAGCACAGTTGTTATTAAACGGTCAATAGGTGCCCCAGCAAGAGCACTAAAAAATAATTGGACGGATAAAATTTTAGAGATAGAAGAACATAATGATGGATATGAGTCACTTAAAGATTATATTAGTGGTAAAGCAAATAAACGCTTTATTTATGATGGGGACAATGAAAATGGTTTTGGATGGGCAGGTCAGTCTGCCATAAGAATTAAAGATATACCAACGGTTGATGAACTTATACAAGGTATTATAAAAGAAGCAGAACAAGTTGTAAATAAATGGAAGTGAGAGGGGGCTGCTATACAGCTCCCTTTTCACATTAATGTGTTTGTAGCGAGGATTGATAAAAAGGAATTAAATCTTCATAGGTTTCTTTCGTAAATTTGAATAATTTTTCCCCATTTCTAACCCGTTCATCATCTGGAGAAAGGTGCTTCCCAATTAAAAATTCACCCTTTTTTACATCTCGAAATCTCTCAAGATGTTTTATATCTAGTTCAGTAATAGGAAAAGATTCTTTTTTTGTATGATCTAACGAAATTACATAATCGTTTGGGAGTTTCTTCAAATCTTCAAATTGGTTGATAAATGATTGTGCAATCTTCTCTTTATTTGGAAGTTCGTAAATAAAAGCAAGCCAAACAAATAGATGATCATCAAATAGTCCTAATTGAAAATGAGGGTGTTTTTTATACCCCCTTTTATTATTTCCTATGGCTAACCAGGTATCTTGTGGCGGGTTTACCGTCCTTCTAGCATGCTTGGCGATATGCAAAAACATTTCATTTCCCAATTCGGCTGAAAGAACGTCAACTAATTGACTACCAATTAATTGAAATTTCGGCTGTATTCGGTTTTGAATTGCTTCCATTCTAGAATCTAAGCCGTCAATATGAAATGTTTCAAAGTCTTCTTTGTTAAATCCTTGTAATGACATTTTAATCATCCTTCCAATAAATTAAATATTCATTCGATTAAATTACAATCAACAACTTTTGAATAGGTTTCACTTTATTATAATAATTATTATTAAGTAATCATATAATGAAGTCAAGTATCGCAAATTTCGAAACAGAAGTTTCCTAAGACAACTAGAGGAAATACTTATTATAACCATCCTCTTCTGAAAATTAAACGAACCAATTATCATCTTAGACATAAAATATATAAAGTCGGAAGTTAATGGAGCTAATAAATTAACTGAAGGGAGAGGCTCTTTTGAAGTTCGTGATGGAAATTATTAAGAGAGAAGAAGCAAAAGAAAAATTGCCGGTTATAAAAATGGAAATTGATTACGAGCTAATGACACTTTATGATGCTATTCAAGAAGATGACCAAGTGCAAATTATAAAGTCAAAAGAACGATTAACATTTTTGGTAAAACAATTAACGGAAATAAAAAAGTACTAGAAAACTAGGCATTCGCTATTAGGCTTTAGCGAATGCCTTAGTTATACCTATGTTGGAAGAAAGTATATGTTTTTCAATCTGCCAGGTATTCTTTATTGTTTTTTTCTATCAAGTGGACTTGATGACTTGACTCCTTGGTTTTGATACAATAAACGTATATTGTAAAAATGGAGGATTTACTATGAACCATGAGATGCTTGAAGAAATTTACACAAATGCAAAAAAATGGGTAGAAGAAGCCGGGGAAAATATTCGTAGCAAAATTAATAATCCATTAACTATTGATACTAAATCAAACCCAAATGATCTTGTTACTACAATGGACAAGGAAACAGAATTATTTTTTGTTTCTAAGATAAAAGGGACTTATCCTAATCATTCTATTATCGGTGAGGAAGGCTATGGCGATGAATTAACTAACTTGGATGGAACAGTTTGGATAATAGATCCCATTGATGGGACTATGAACTTTGTACATCAAAAACGTAATTTTGCTATCTCGATAGGAATTTTTCATGATGGTGTTGGTGAAATTGGCTTTGTATACGATGTTATGAATGATGTTTTATATCATGCAAAAAGAAATCAAGGAGCATATAAGAATGATACAAAATTAGAACCTCTTAATAAGGAAGTAGTTTTAGAAAAGGCAATAGTTGGAATGAATCATTTTTGGCTCTGTAATAATTTGACAGTAGAAGTAGAAACCATGCAAAAATTTGTAAAACATGTAAGAGGAACAAGGACATATGGTTCAGCTGCTTTAGATTTCGCTTATTTAGCTGAAGGTATAACGAATGGCTACCTTTCTTTAGGTTTAGCACCATGGGACGTTGCTGGAGGAATGGTAATTGCTGGAGAAGTAGGAGTAGTGACTACCAATGTAGATGGAACACCTTTGGATATGTTAAATAAAAGTACAGTGGTAGCAAGTAATCAAGCTCTCCACTACCAAATTATCCAATTTATAAAAGAAGGAAGGAAGTGACTATTTTACGTCACTTTTTTCCTTCCTTTTTAACGATAGGCCGTATCCCATTATAATAAATCCCAATAAAATAAATAAAAGTATAACCCATATATTTCGATAGGTAATCGAAATAGCAGCTCCTATAAATGATGCTACAACCAATAATGCTAGCGTCAACATTTTTCCGTTAATATTTTCCATCAAGACACCTCTATTTCGTTTCTATTATAACTTAAATCATTATAATTTTCAAAAATCCACTTTCTATACGATGTGTCAAAAAAGAGAATAAAAAAACTTCTACGTTACCCAAAGGACGTTGGCAACGTAGAAGTTAAAGGAAGGCCGACTAAAGACGAGCTTTGCGCCCAACTCAATATCCTTATTAAATTCACTTTCTACTAGCATGATTATTAAAGGTTTAGTATGATAAGATAGTAAAGGTATGAACGTTAAAGTGGGGGAGACAGATGGATAATTTTAGTTTTTTTGTATTTGATATGGTACTGAACCAATATGGGGTTGAAAACATATTTTGGATATTTTATGTACTAAATTTAATTCTTTCCGTTATAGCATATAAATTAGGCTTTGCTAGAAAATTACCGCTTCTACAATCCGTTATTGTGTACATACTTTTATTAGTCGGTGTATATATTCTGACGATATTCAGTACGGTCATGAGAATGCCTAGTGTTGAAAGCTTGATAGTCATTAATTTAGTGTTAGCGATTTATCGTACTAGACTTCACTTTCAGCGTAGAGCTAAAAAAGAAAATGCTTCTTAAATATAGAAAAAGCGCCTGATCAAAGGCGCTTTTTCTATATTTAAATGAAAGGGTCATGTTGTTTATTTTCTTCAAATAGATAAAATCTTCCCGTGGCATGACGTTCTTTTGTCTTTTTATCTATTCTTTCACGGCAATCTGGACATAAATACATATAGGTTCTACGATTTCTTAGTTTTTTAGCTTCTTTGGTATTATCTTGTAGGCTATCTATTTTATCACATAAAGTACATTTAACCTGCATATTCTCACCTCAAACCAATCCATAAATTTTGCAGGGTGGGATGAATTTTCACCTTAGACAAATTGTTAGTAGAAATCCTCTTTATTATATCATAAAAATACAATGTTTTTAGAATGAAAATGGGGGTATATACTAATAAAGAGACTCGGAGGTGATAATATGAAAAAAATTTTTATGTATACAGCGTTAGGAATAATGGGTGCAGCAATTGGAGTGATTGCTGTTCAATGCTACTTAAAAGGTTATCAAAATAGTGATAGGGATAGTAATTCAACTTTTGAGAATGCTGGTGTTCCTGATCAATCGCCAATTGTTAATGAAACCCAACTAGAAAATTCAAAAATGGTTTCTGAGGGTTCTCAATTTGGAGTCCACTACTATAATGAAAATAAAAACGACTAAAGAGGGGAGTTAACTTTTCTTTAGTTTAGTATAAAAAAGGCATTCGCTCACCTAATAGCGAATGCCAACCCTCTATTTGTTTAGATTATGATTAGATTGTTCTTTTTCAATTTCTTCTAATTGTTGTTGTTCGTCTTCAGGAATATTTTCTTTGTTTTGATCAGGTTCCTCTGGTACATCGTCTCTTATAGGAACATTAGGCATATATCTACCAACGATTGCTGATAGTTCATCGACAAATCCTTGAACAGGGTGACCTTGTCTTATTTTCTCGGCTATACCTTTTAACCTCTCTGTAACATCTGCATCAGCAACAACTACAGCTGTTTTTCCGTAAGGATCATGATATAAAGACTCCAAAACAGTATATTTAATTGTTCCAACTCGCGATCGATCTAAATCTTTATCTACATCTATTCCCACTACCGCATATGGACCTGCAACAACTGTCGTTGCATCGTTAACGTCCGGAACTCTGCTAGCAACATTTGATAAATGTGTTGCTATTTCTGCATTTGATAAATCTTGTAAATCATGTGGGCTTGAGTTTTTTACTTGCACAAATTGATCATTTGTTTTCCTTGATTCTAAAGAGCTTTCGTCATTTTGTCCAGCACATCCCGAGAAAATGAACATCGTTAAAAGCGAAATAATTAAAATGAACTTTCTATTTATAATCATTTCATTCCTCCTCAATCTTGCGTTATGCTTATTTTGGATGGAATAAAATAATTTATACTCGGTACATGAAAAATCTTGCTATTTCAAAAAACTTTACTAACTTTTAAACAATCCCTAATGCAAAAAAGCTGCTATACATATAGCAACTTTTATAACAATTAATTAATTTTTATTTTTTTAATGTTTTTAATAGGATCATTTTTATTCATTCCATTACCATAGATAAAGTAAACAGGTCCATCTTTTTTAATTGGCTTACCATCAATAGCAAATAAAAAATAACCATTTACTAGTTGATCTATATCGATAGTTACTAACTCTTGATTATCCTCAGATAGAAAAGTGGCACTTTTTGCAGAATCATTAATTTCCGCATTTTTTACGAAATCGTAAAGAGGCATAACATAGGAATTTTTAAGTATTTCTTCACCTTCCTTTTTGGTCAGGCCCTTATTAACAGGAGGTACTTTCGCATTTGACTGAAATACTTCTCTGTTATATCTCTCGGCTAACTTTTGGGTATTAGGGATATCTTCCTCTGATTTAGTATTTTTCGTAAATGCTTCATCGAGCAATACTTTTCGTTCGTCAAAAATCCAAACAGTTGGATCTAAAGTAATGGAATAGGAAACATTTCCTATAATTGGTACGATCATTTTGTTCTCTCCCCTTCATTTATGTATCTTTATTAAGAATAGCAGAGAAAATTATATTTTTCACCATAAAAGAAGACTTTATTTTATTTGCATTTTTTGAGTGCTAGCTTTAATATAATATAAGAAAAGTCTCTAGCGGGGGGGATAATTTTGATGCCTGAGGTTACTGTGAATCACCGCGATAAAGCCCATGCTCTTCTTAAGGCTGATGCTGAAAAAATTTTAAGACTTATAGAGGTTCAGATAGAAAATTTAACAATGCCACAATGTCCCGTATATGAAGATGTTTTGGATACTCAAATGTTTGGTCTTTCAAGGGAAATTGATTTTGCAGTACGTTTGGACTTAATAAGTGAGAATGAAGGAAAAGAACTTCTGGAAAATTTGGAAAAAAAATTGAATATACTCCATGAGGCTTCTCAAAATTCATTATAGTTATTTTGTTCCATAGATTTAAGAAAGAAAACGCAAAAACTTTGCCCACATTATAGTTATTGGCAAGGTTTTTTTGTTTCTTTACAATTAATAAAACAGTAGGTTGAAAATTTTTATTCTTCAATAGATTTTACATAAATAACATTCATGTGGTAAACTATTAAAAATATTTCTATTTTCATCTACTATTTAAAATACATAGATTAATAGGGAGTAGTAAGATGATAAAAAGAATAAAAGATTATGATTACACACTAATCATTGCCCCATTAGTATTAGCAGCATTCGGACTTGTCATGATATATAGCGCTAGTATGGTTACAGCGGTTGTAGAAGGTTATAAGAGTAATCACTATTTGATTAGACAAGCCATTTGGTTTGCTTTTGGATTATTGGGATTTGTATTTACCTCGATTTTTCCATATAAAAAATATCAGAAATTAATGAAATTGATTATTATTTTAGTAATTATTCTTCTACTAGGATTATTCCTTTTTGGAAGTACAGTAAATAATGCTAAATCATGGTATAACTTTGGACCAGCCAGTTTCCAACCTGCAGAATTTGCAAAATTAGCTTTAATTATGTATCTAGCATCAGTATATTCTAAGAAACAATCTTACATTAATGAGTTTTACAGAGGAGTATTACCACCATTAGTAATGACTGGTATTATTTTAGGCTTAATCGTTCTACAACCTGATATTGGAACAGCTGCTATCATTTTCTTAATAGCATGTTCCGTCATTTTTAGTTCAGGAATAAGGGTGAAACATTTGTCCATTTTGATAGCCATCGGAGTTGGATTAATCTTATTAACCATTCCGTTTATGGTATCAGAGGAACGCTTATCTAGATTCACAGGAGCTTATCAGCCATTTCAAACTCCTGATACCGATGGATACCACTTAATTCAGTCTTATATAGCAATTGGAACAGGTGGGTTAACAGGAACTGGTTTAGGTCAGAGTGTTCAAAAATTAGGGTATTTGATGGAAGCCCATACGGACTTTATCATGGCGATAGTAGCAGAAGAGTTAGGGCTTATAGGTGTTATTATCGTAATCGGTTTATTAGCTATCATTGTTTTGCGAGGTATATTTATAGCTAGAAAATGTAGTGATAGCTTTGGATCGTTACTTGCAATTGGAATATCTTCCATGGTAGGTATTCAAGCTTTTATTAATTTAGGTGCAATTAGTGGCCTTTTACCTATAACAGGTGTTCCTTTACCATTTGTAAGTTATGGCGGATCTTCTCTGTTAGTGATGTTAATTTCGATGGGTATATTAAACAACATTGCGATGTCTGTTAACAGGGATGGTTACCAAACAACTATTAAACATAAATAAACAGGAGGTATATTATGGGAGAAATCAAAAGAATTAATAAAGTATTAGTTGCAAACCGTGGAGAAATAGCAATTCGTGTATTTCGTGCTTGTACAGAATTAAATATTCGCACAGTGGCCATTTACTCAAAAGAAGATACTGGATCTTACCATCGATTTAAGGCTGACGAAGCGTATTTAATCGGAGAAGGTAAAAAACCAATTGATGCTTATTTAGATATTGAGGGAATTATTGCTTTGGCCAAAAAAGTGGATGTAGATGCAATTCATCCTGGGTATGGTTTCTTATCGGAAAACATACAATTTGCTAAGAGATGTGAAGAGGAAGGGCTAATCTTTATTGGACCAAATAGTGAACATTTAAGCATGTTTGGGGATAAAGTTAAAGCAAGGGAACAAGCTGTAAACGCAGGGCTCCCAGTCATTCCTGGTAGTGATGGTCCCGTTCAAACATTGGATGAAGTAGTTGAATTTGGAGAAAATCATGGGTATCCAATTATCATCAAAGCTTCACTTGGTGGTGGCGGACGTGGAATGCGTATTGTTCGGAATGAGAAAAGTGTCAAAGAAGCTTATGAACGCGCTAAATCAGAGGCGAAAGCGGCATTTGGTAATGATGAAATTTACGTAGAAAAATTAATTGAAAATCCAAAGCATATAGAAGTTCAAATTATTGGAGATCAACATGGAAATATTGTTCACCTATATGAAAGGGATTGTTCAGTACAACGTCGCCATCAAAAAGTAGTAGAAGTAGCTCCAAGTTTATCCTTATCAGAAGAATTACGTCATGAAATTTGCGATGCTGCAGTGCGATTAATGAAAAATGTAAATTACATTAATGCTGGAACCGTTGAATTTCTTGTAACGAACAATGAATTTTATTTTATAGAGGTTAATCCTCGCGTTCAAGTAGAACATACAATTACGGAAATGATTACTGGTATTGATATCGTACAAACTCAAGTAAGAATTGCTCAAGGCTACGAGATTAACAGTAAAACGGTTGGTATTCCACCACAAGATGAGATCCGAACTAATGGTTATGCAATTCAATCACGTATCACTACAGAAGATCCGTTAAATAATTTTATGCCTGACACTGGAAAAATTATGGCGTATCGATCTGGTGGGGGATTTGGTGTAAGACTGGATGCCGGTAATGCTTATCAAGGTGCAGTTATTTCCCCTTATTATGATTCTTTACTTGTGAAAGTTTCTACACACGCATTGACTTTTGAGCAAGCTGCCCATAAAATGGTTCGAAATTTAAAAGAATTCCGAATCCGTGGTATTAAAACAAATATTCATTTCCTTGAAAATGTAATTATGCATGAAAATTTCTTGTCTGGTGAATATGACACGACGTTTATTGATCATACACCTGAATTATTTGTTTTCCCTAAAAGAAAAGACCGTGGAACGAAAATGCTTTCGTATATTGCACATACAACAGTAAATGGTGTAGGTGGAAGAGAAAAACCAAACTATCCAGCGTTGAAAATTCCAAAAGTAAAAAATGCAAACGAGGAATTTTTTGGAACGAAACAAATATTAGATGAGCAGGGTCCAGAAGGTCTGGCGAAATGGTTGAAAGATCAAAAAGAAGTGTTGCTAACAGACACTACATTTCGTGATGCTCATCAATCGCTTTTAGCAACAAGAATTAGAACAAAAGACATGTTGGATATTGCTGAACCAACCGCTAAATTATTGCCTAATTTGTTCTCAGTAGAAATGTGGGGAGGGGCAACATTCGATGTGGCTTACCGTTTCTTAAAAGAAGATCCATGGCATAGATTATTAAAACTGCGCGAGAAAATGCCGAATGTTCTATTCCAAATGTTATTAAGAGCAAGTAATGCAGTGGGATACAAAAACTACCCAGATAATGTGATCAGCGAATTCATTCAAAAGAGCTCTAGTGCGGGAATAGATGTATTCCGTATTTTTGATAGTTTAAACTGGATAGAAGGTATGCGTTTAGCCATCGAATCCGTTAGGGAAAATAATAAAATTGCTGAAGCTACTTTATGTTATACAGGTGACATATTGGATAAAGGTAGAACAAAATATGATTTAGATTATTATAAAAATATGGCTAAAGAACTTGAAGCTTCTGGAGCACATATTCTAGGTATTAAAGATATGGCGGGATTATTAAAACCTGAGGCAGCGTATCAATTAATATCTACATTAAAAGAATCAACGGATTTACCTATTCATCTTCATACACATGATACAAGCGGCAACGGTATCTATACTTATGCACGTGCCATTCAAGCGGGAGTTGATGTTGTAGACGTAGCAGTTGGTTCAATGGCTGGGCATACTTCTCAACCAAGTGCACAAACCCTATATCATGCACTTGAAGGTACAGACCGTCAGCCAAAAATTAATGTAGAAAACTATGAAAAACTATCAACTTATTGGGAAGGTGTTCGTGGATATTATTCAGACCTTGAAAATGGTATGAAGGCTCCGCACACTGAAGTTTATTTCCACGAAATGCCTGGCGGTCAATATAGTAACCTACAGCAACAAGCAATAGCTGTTGGTTTAGGAGAACGTTGGGATGAAGTAAAAGCAATGTACCGTAATGTGAATGATATGTTTGGTGACATAGTGAAAGTTACACCGTCCTCAAAAGTGATAGGAGATATGGCTTTATTTATGGTACAAAATAATTTAACGGAAGATGATATTTTTGAACGTGGAGAGTCAATTGATTTTCCTGATTCCGTTATTGAATTTATACAAGGAATGATTGGTCAACCATATCAAGGTTTCCCTAAAGAATTACAAAGAATTATTCTTAAAGGCAAGGAACCAATTACAGTAAGGCCTGGTGAATTATTAGACCCAGTTGACTTTGTAGAAATAAGAAATACTTTATTTAAAACTTTAAACAGACAAGTAACCAGTTTCGATGTGATTTCTTATGCCCTCTATCCTAAAGTATTCATGGATTATCAAAAGTTCTATGAAGAATATGGTGATATGTCCGTGTTAGACACTCCAACTTTCTTTTTTGGAATGAACTTAGGAGAAGAAATAGAAGTAGAAATTGAAAAAGGAAAAACCCTTTTTGTTCGGTTAATTTCTATTTCTCAACCGGAACCAGATGGGACTCGTACTGTATACTTTGAGTTAAACGGTCAACCAAGACAAATTAATATCAAAGACGAAAATGTACAATCTTCTGTCGCAACAAGAGCTAAAGTAGATAAAGGAAATGAAAAACAAATTGGTGCGACAATGCCAGGTACGGTTTTAGAGGTTAGCTGTTCAAAAGGAGATCATGTTGACAAAGGTGATAACTTACTGACAACAGAAGCGATGAAAATGGAAACAACAATTCAAGCGCCATTTAGAGGAGTTATTAAGGAAATTCATGTTGGAAAAGGGGATAGCATAGCTGTCGACGATCTTCTAATAGAATTTGAATAAAAGTATGTGTTCAACATCCTAAAGGTAGAAAAGGAAGCTTCCAAATGGAACGCTTCCTTTTCTACTTATTTTATTCCACCTAAAAGGGCAGCAAGACTCCCACCTCATGCTTCAGGGTAAATAAAGAAGGTAGGTGGGAGGATAGCTGTGAGCCAAACCATCAGTGGGGGATGAAGGAAACCCCACTGATGGTTGTCTTCTTTATAAAGTTTTAATTGCAGATTGTTGATATTTATTGTTTTCTTTTTTTAACCTTACTTTCTCTGCTTTGGCGCTTCTGCTAGAAAGTAATAGAAAATAACTTAACATACCAAAATAACAAGATATAACAAGTGCATGCATTAAAGCAACTGCAAGGTTTAGTAGAGTAAAAATAATCATAGCGCCAAAAAAGACTTGTAAAGTAATTAAAGAAATGGTGATAATCGAACCCCAGTACATGACGTGATTTGATCTATAACGTTTTATCAATTTGATAAATAGAGCAATGGTCCATATAAATAAGATTCCTGCCATGAAACGATGACCCATTTGTATCCATTGCTGGAAATTGTAATCCGTATAGGAAAAGGGCGCATTGTTATTACAGAATGGCCAGCTACTACATACTAAATTTGAACTTGTATGTCGTACTAACGCTCCTGAATAAACAACTATGAGGGAATAAGCTGTAAGTAAGTAAATTTCAATGCGATTTTTTTTCTGTATAGCTAACGTTTTTGTATCCCATTTCTTATCGATTTCAAAAATTAGTAACATTAGTAGAAATACTGCTGCAAAAGATATTAGTGAAATACCAAAATGAGCCGCTAAAACAAAATCAGACTGCCCCCACATCACTGCCGCTGCTCCAATTAGAGCTTGTAATAGGAGAACGAAAACAGAAGTAATGGAGAGAAACTTCACTTCACGAATAGTTCCGAATTGTTTCCAAGCAAGAATTGCCAATGCAACAACTATAATTCCTACTCCTCCTGAAACTAATCTGTGACTTAATTCAATAATCATCTCGAAATGGGACTCAGAAGGTATTAGTTGTCCTTCACATAAAGGCCAACTGTCTCCACAACCATCTTCAGATCCCGTTTTTGTTACAAGTGCTCCACCTAGTAATACTAGCAGCATACCAATCGTCGCTAGTACAGATAACCATTTCAAAAGTTTCATCATAATATATGTATGCCTCACTTTGTGATGTATAGTATAAATACAATCCTCCTAATATTAATATTATCATCATAAATAATCCAATAAAAGCTCTTACATCATTAATATAACACGACAAAATCCTATTTTCACTATGTAAAATGTAAAAAACCTTGCAATATTGTCTAGAGTTTGCTAGAAATAGATTAGGGAATAATTGCTAATACAGTATATAAGTAGTAAGGATACATAGTTTCATTGAATATTCACAATGTTTTGCTAAAGTTCGAATTTTTGTCACACTTTCAAGGCGTACACCGTGCTAAGATAGTAGTCAGTATGGGTTTATGGATTATCTTATCTTTTCGTGATATTATTTCATTAGTCGTCCTTTTTAATGGATTCCGAGAATTTACAACATTGACATTGTGATAAAGGGGGTATAGGGGTGTATGAATAAAGCGGGTGCGCCGTACAGAGAAATAATACAAGATTCAACAGTATCTACAAGACAAAAATTCAAGACATTAATTACAGAAATAAAAGCCTTAATTAAGGTTGGAATCATTAATTCCAATTTAATTACTACTTTTACTGGAATATGGTTAGCAATTTATTTTACTGATTCTTCCCTTAAGTACCATTGGGATGTTATAGCTTTGACCCTACTGGGAAGCGCTTTAGTTATAGCGGGCGGTTGTATCGTTAATAATTGGTTCGATGTAGATATTGATCCAAAAATGGAACGAACTAAAAATCGTCC
Organism: Oceanobacillus caeni; assembly: GCF_019037185.1. Taxonomy (GTDB): domain Bacteria; phylum Bacillota; class Bacilli; order Bacillales; family Amphibacillaceae; genus Oceanobacillus; species Oceanobacillus caeni. Next base: position 16,323 of record NZ_JAHHXM010000025.1, on the reverse strand, counting down.
TACGGTAACTGGATTCTTTTCGCTTAAATCCGTACTAATAATAGGACTTGTAACCACAACTATTGGTTTACTTCTATTATCTTTTACAACGATAGAGGCGACCCTTTTTGCTTTCTTTGGTTGGATTGTGTATGTCATCTTTTATACAATGTGGTCTAAAAGAAAAACAACGTTAAATACGATTGTTGGTAGTTTTTCTGGAGCTATGCCCCCACTTATTGGATGGGCTGCTATAAGTCCAGAATTCCACATTATTCCTTTAGTATTATTTTTAATTATGTTTATTTGGCAGACACCACATTTCCTATCTTTAGCGATGAAGAAGACGGAAGACTATAAAGAAGCTGGAGTACCAATGTTACCTGTCGTTTATGGATTTGAAATAACTAAGCGACAAATTGTGATATATACTCTTTGCTTATTACCATTACCTTTTTTTATGACATCACTAGGTATGGTATTCGTAGTAATTTCCACGCTATTAAATATTGGGTGGATAATCATAGGTTTTAAAGGATTTTTTGTCAAAGATGATTTAAAGTGGGCGAATATGATGTTTATATATTCTTTAAACTATTTAACAATTGTTTTTTTACTAATGATTATCGTAACTTTACCAATTTTTAATTAGCTCTACCTTGTTGTTTAAAAAATTTTATAAATGTATCAGACATAAGGAGAAAGAGAGGTATGAATACATGAGTCATTGGATGGGAAAATTGAAAACTTTACTAATGTTAAGTTTTACAGCAATTGTTTTATCAGCATGTGGTAAAGAAAACTTAACAGCTCTAGATCCAAAAGGATATGGAGCAGAAAAATCAATGGATATCATGATTCTTTCTATCGTTATCATGACTGCGGTATTTATAATTGTAGCAATTATTTTTACGATAGCTGTAGTTAGATTCCGCGAAAAGAAAGGGAGAGAAGATTATATCCCTAAACAAGTAGAGGGAAATCACACTTTAGAGATTGTCTGGACTGCAATACCGATTGTTTTAGTATTTGTATTAGCTATTCCAACAATTATCACTATTTTTGATTTAGCCGATACTGCAGAAGCTGAGAGTTCTATAAAGGTTGAAGTTACAGGTAATCAATACTGGTGGCATTTTGATTACAAAGGTGAAGAAATTCAAACAAGTCAGGACTTATATGTTCCAGTTGGGAAAAAAGTATACCTAGATATTCAATCATCTGATGTTATCCATTCATTCTGGGTACCAACTATTTCTGGGAAAATGGATGCTAACCCTGAGAACGTAAACACAATGTTTATAGAAGCATATGAAGAAGGGGTATATTGGGGTAAATGTGCGGAGCTTTGTGGCCCATCACACTCATTGATGGACTTTAAAGTTGTTGCAGTTAGCCAAGATGAATTTGATCAATGGGTTGAAGATATGAAGAATGTGAATCCAGAAGAAAAGCCACAAGATGCGGTTGCATCCGAAGGACAGGATTTATTTGAAGCTAATAATTGTATGGCTTGTCATGCAATCGGTTCTTCACCAGTAGCAGTTGGTCCGAATTTAACTAACTACGCAAACCGTACTGCAGTTGCAGGTATTTTAGAACCTACAAAAGAAAACTTAGTAGACTGGATTATGGATCCTGAGTCAATTAAACCAGGAAATAAAATGACTGGTAATTACCCTGAAGTTTCAAGAGATGAAGCTGAAAAAATTGCTGAATACTTAATGCAATTAGACCATTCAGATGTGAATCCTGAAAGTGCAGGCGGAATTATTGACTAAAGTTATTTGGGATGAAAGACATACAAAGGGAGGTTAATGTTTTGAGTATAGCATCTACTCAGAAAAAGGGCTTCGGTGCTATTTTATGGGACTATTTAACAACTGTTGACCATAAAAAAATCGGTAATATGTATCTAGCGGCGGGTGCATTCTTTTTCCTGCTTGGAGGTATTGAAGCTCTAATTATACGGATTCAACTAATTAAACCAGAAAATGATTTTATTAGTGCAGGTTTATACAATGAAATGATTACAATGCATGGTACAACAATGATTTTCTTTGCGGCCATGCCTATGTTATTAGGTTTTATGAATGGTGTTATGCCACTTCAAATTGGGGCGCGAGATGTTGCGTTTCCATTCTTGAATTCACTAGGTTTTTGGTTATTCTTACTTGGTGGTATTTTAATGAACCTAAGTTGGTTCTTCGGTGGTGCACCTGATGCTGGTTGGACTGGATATGCTCCATTGTCTACTTCCTCACCAGGTCACGGTTTAGACTATTATGTTATGGGTCTACAATTATCTGGCGCCGGTACATTAATGGGGGGAATTAATTTCCTTGTTACTATTGTTACTATGCGTGGACCGGGAATGACATACATGCGGATGCCGCTATTTACTTGGACTACTTTTGTAGCTAGTATTCTTATTCTATTTGCGTTCCCAGCATTAACTGTAGGTTTATTTTTACTTCAGTTTGACCGCATGTTTGGATCAGCATTCTTTGATGTCGCACTTGGTGGTAACTCTGTTATTTGGCAACACTTATTCTGGATTTTTGGGCACCCAGAAGTTTATATTTTGATTCTACCGGCTTTCGGTATCTTTAGTGAAATCATTCCGACATTCTCTAAGAAACGTTTATTTGGGTATTCATCAATGGTATTTGCAACATTCTTAATCGCGTTTCTAGGATTTATGGTTTGGGCTCACCACATGTTTACAGTAGGTCTTGGTCCCGTAGCAAACTCTATTTTTGCGGTAGGTACAATGGCTATTGCAGTACCCACTGGTATTAAGATTTTTAACTGGCTTGCAACCATGTGGGGTGGAAGTATTAAAATTAATTCAGCAATGTTATGGGCATTAGGATTTATTCCGTCATTTACTATTGGTGGGATGACTGGGGTAATGCTAGGTGCTTCGACTGCTGACTTCCAATACCATGATACCTATTTCGTTATTGCCCATTTCCACTATGTTATCGTAGGTGGGGTAGTATTCGGTATTTTAGCAGGTTTACATTATTGGTGGCCAAAATTTTTCGGTAAAGTGCTTAATGAAACTATGGGTAAGATTGCATTTTGGTTATTCTTTATTGGTTTCCATTTAACTTTCTTTATTCAACATTTCCTAGGATTAATGGGTATGCCTCGTCGTTATTGGGTGTTCCTAGAAAACCAAGGATTGGATACAGGAAACCTTATCAGTACAATTGGTGCATTCTTTATGGCTGCTGGTTCAATAGTATTTATTATTAATATTATTTACACAACAGCTAAAGGAGAAAAAGCTGCTAATGACCCATGGGGTACAGGTCGTACATTAGAGTGGGCTATTTCATCTCCAGCACCAGAATATAATTTTAAACAATTACCATTAGTTCGTGGTTTAGATCCTTACTGGATTGAAAAAATGGATGGAAATACGAAAATGACTCCAGCTGAACCTCTTGATGACATTCACATGCCTAATGGTTCTATTTTGCCGGTAGTCATTTCAATCGGATTCTTTATAGCTTCCTTTGGATTTATCTATCAAGTCGATAATAAATCTTGGCTAATTGTTCTATTTGCAGGTATGGTAATTGCAATAGGCTCTATGCTAATAAGATCTTTGAAAGATGATCACGGTCATCATATTCATAAAGAAGATCTAGAAAAGGAGGCAGATTAAGATGAGTCACGATCATTCCTTGAGTCCAGAAATTCATGATCCAGCTAAGGCTACTCATGAGGGGAAACATAAGTATCTTGGATTATGGTTTTTCCTTGGTGGTGAAACAGTTCTTTTTGCTAGTTTCTTTGCAACCTATTTGGCGTTAAGAAACTCAACTGCTGGTGGACCTTCTTCCCAAGAACTATTTGGTTTAGAACTTGTATTTGTTATGACTATTCTCTTGTTAACAAGTTCTTTAACTAGTGTATATGCTATATATCATATGAAAAACCATGATTTCAAAAAGATGCAATTATGGTTTGGAATTACTGCATTACTTGGTCTAGGATTCTTAGGTTTTGAAATTTATGAGTTTACACACTATATTACTGATTATAGTTTTACATTCCGCTCTTCAGCATTCGGATCAGCGTTCTATACATTAGTTGGGTTCCACGGTGGCCACGTAGTATTTGGTCTTAGCTGGTTAACAGCACTAATGGTTCGAAATGCAAAAAGAGGGTTAAGTCTTTACAACGCACCAAAATACAACACATTCGCTATCTATTGGCATTTTATTGATGTTGTTTGGGTATTTATCTTTACAGTTGTATACTTGATGGGGATGGTGAGTTAATTTATGACAGGTGCAAATATCAATAAAATTAATTCCTTCAAAAAGCAAAAGCAAAAAGAAGAAATGAAACATCAAGTAATAACTTTCGCGTTAATGATTATCTTTACTTTAGTTGCTTTTATTGCAGTCGGAGCAGGAATGAATAAGACATATGTAATACCACTTATTTTGATCTTAGCTCTAGTACAAGTTGGATTCCAATTTTATTATTTCATGCATATGAAAGATAAAGGTCATGAAGTAATTTCTTCCTTGATTTATGGTGGTATTTGGATTGCGGCTGTAACAGTTCTTACCTTTACTACAATTATTTGGTGGTAAAAACCTATATAAAAAGATCGGGATAGTGTTCCCGATCTTTTTATTATCTTTAAATAACTTTTAAGTTAAATTCAAATCATTTTTAATGTTATTTGTTTGTATTTCTTCACAAATTTAATAGGTTTATATGAAATGGATACTGTATAATGAAGATAAAACCCTTATGGAGTGAATGCTTATGTGGTTAGAACTGCAGATATTTGGTTTCAGAGCGCTATGGAGTCCCTATTTAATGTTATTTCTTATCAGCCTTGCCTTAATCTATTATTTCGTTACTGGACCATATCATGAGAGATTTGGGGGGGATACTAAACCTACAACAAGTCAGCAATTTTCTTTTTATTTAGGTTTAGTATTGATATATATTACAAAAGGCTCGCCCATCGATTTATTATCGCATATCATGTTATTAACACATATGATACAAATGGCTGTATTCATCATATTTGTTCCTATTTTGATTATTAAAGGTTTACCAACATGGATTTGGAAAAAAGTTTATGAAGCGAATATAATTGGTAATATAATTCGATTCTTAACAAGACCTATTATCTCTATGTTATTTTTTAATGGTCTCTTTAGTATCTATCATATTCCAATTGTATTTAATTTTTCTAAATCAACACCAGTTGCCCATACACTGATTCATTTAATTCTATTTTTTGCAGCGTTTATCATGTGGTTACCATTATTAAACCCTGTTAAAAAATATGACCATTTAAAACCATTACTTAAAATAGGGTATATCTTTGCGAATAGTGTATTAATCACTCCTGCTTGTGCGTTAATTATTTTTGCGTCATCCCCATTATATGCAGCATATTCGAGTGAAGGCGCTTGGTTAACAGCATTAAGCTTATGTGTTCCGACAGATGTGTTAAATGGTATTTCTTCCTCATTATCTGGACCAGAGATGTTTTCACCATTAAGCACTATGATTGATCAACAATTTGGTGGAATTATTATGAAAGTTATTCAGGAAATTGTATATGGTTCTGTTTTAGTTAGTATACTCTTAAATTGGTTTAAATCTGAAGGAACTAAAATTGATCCATTACCAAGTAACAACTCTAGTATAGAAACACATTAAGCAAATATATTCTATGAGAGGAGATTAGAGAAATATGCCTTTTTTACCAACGATAAGTACGTTTTTTATTGTATTAAGTGCGATTTTTATGGCTTTTGGTTGGAACTTTATCGCTAAAGGGAAAGAGAAAGCACATAAAAAGACGATGATTGCAGCTTCAATTAGTGCGTTATTATTTTTTATTATTTATATGTCTCGAACGATTTTTTTGGGAAATACCTCATTCGGAGGGCCTAAAGATTTAGAAATATATTATACCATCTTTTTAATTTTCCATATTATATTAGCGACTACTGGAGCTGTATTTGGGATTATTACTTTGACACTTGCTTTTAAGCGAAATATCACGAAACATAGAAAGATTGGACCATATACTGCTATTATTTGGTTCGCAACGGCTATTACAGGAGTAATGGTTTATCTATTTCTATATGTTTTTTGGGGTGTTGGAGAAACTACAAATCTGTTTAGAGCAATTTGGGGATTTTAGAGCAGGCTCTGGAGCTGGTAGATGATTTAAAAAGCTAAATTATATATTTTCTTACTTACATAGAAAAAGGTGAGAACTTGTTTAAGTTCTCACCTTTTCTATTAATCCTTTTTGTAAGGTACTAAATCCGAAGCTACTTTAGTAAGCAATGTGTTTGCACGCTCTACAATGTCAGAGGGGAAGTTTTCTTCTTCTCCATATTCGATACCATGTGGGTAATAATGTTTACCTAATAGTGGAGTAAGCAATTTAATTACAGCGTTTCCACTATCGACATCTCCTTCTAGTGCATAACCTTGAATACGAATATAGTATGTAATATTCTTTTCTTTTGAACCAATTTTGTAATCATACGTTACACGTTCATAATCCCATTGACCAGCGCGAATAAAGGCATTTTTACCTGTAAGATGATCTAAAGGTTTTAAATCTACAACCATATCATCAATACCAGTATTTTCAATTCTCATTTTATTCACCTCCATATAGTCCTCATTAACTTATAATAGTACGAAAACGCTTAAGATGCAATTGATAATATTTTTAATAATGGAATATTGATATAAAGAAGACTTCCATCAGTGGTTTTGCTTCATCCCCCACTTAAAGGTTAGTCGCACTTTAAGGGCAGTTGGTACCCATCTACCTCCTTTGTTTCCCTAGAAGCTTGAGGTGAGATAAATACAAGAGGATTATAGTAAAAATGATAGAGAAAAAGAATGAATCAGCTCCAATGAACATAGAATGAATTATAAATTCTCATTTGATAAGAGAAGAGGGGGACGTCCAGTGCGGGTTTTCAAAGGAATACTTATCATTACTATTTTAGCATTTATCATGATTTTTTTTATGAACTCCTATGAAACTTCCTGTCAAACAATTGAAAAAGTAAGTGATCATTCTAGTAAAATGATAAAACTTCAATCAAAGTCAAATACAGATAGTGATTTTAATAAAAGTATGCTTGGCTGGATAGGACTCTCAAAAAGTGAATTATTAAATGAGTTTGGAGAGCCTGAACGCAAAGATCCAAGTGCCTATGGTTATGATTGGTGGGTCTATCAAAATGGTTATTCAGAGTATCTTCAATTTGGAATATTAAATGAAAAAATTATTTCGGTTTATATAATAGGTGATCAAATGGAATATGATTCTATATCTATTGGGGAAGCGTATGAAGAGTTGTCTGATAAATACGGCTTTTCAAATGAAGTGGAATACAGCGACTCAAAATCTTCCTATATATTTCGTTTGACAAAAGAGGATGTAGAAACAAGCCCATTAGTAAAACTATCAGATGATACGTTTATGCAATTATATTTTGATACATTTACTAAAAAGTTGTCATCTATAAGGATTTTGAAAGCGGATGTGTTATTAATGCATCAACCATACGAAATTGTTTATCGTGGAAGTCTACCTGAAGCCCCTAAATTAAATGACCAAGAATGGGAAAAGGTTGAAAATGGAATGGAAAAACAAGTATTTGATATAACAAATGTGATGAGAGTAAGGCAAGGTAGTAAACCATTAAAATGGGAAAATACAGTTAGAAAAGTAGCATATGATCATAGCAAAGATATGGCGGAAAATAATTATTTCTCACATTTTGGATTAGATGGTGAAGGGTTAAAGGAAAGATTAGCAGAAAAAGAGGTATTTTATTTATCTGCAGCTGAAAATATTGCGGCACAATATACAGATGCTCCGGCAGCAATGGAAGGTTGGCTGAACAGTGAAGGACATCGTGAAGCATTGTTAAGTGAAGACTATACGCATATTGGGGTTGGGGTATATCGTTTATATTATACACAGAATTTCCTAGCGCAAGCTTTATAGTTAGTTTTTACTTTCGCACAGTTAAGGGAACAAAGCATAATTTATATAGTATAAAAGACTATGCGGAGGTGTGAAATTATGGAGAAGGAAGAACCAAAATTGCATCCATCTGTCGCTTCATTTAAAAACTTTATTAATGATAAACCTTTACTACTCAAAGAGATAAGAAAAAGCGGCAGGTCATGGCAAGAATATTATGAAAAGTGGGTTTTACTAGGAGAAGAAGACCCCTTCTGGCAAAAGTATGAAGAAGAACAGGATACAGATAATAGTTCAAAAAGTAAGGATTCAAAAGATAAATCGAAGTCGAAAAACCTTGAATTAATGAACCAAATAATGAAGCTAACTGAGAATATTGACATGAATAAAATACAAGGGCAGGTAGAGAATTTAAGTAAAACAATTGGAGCAGTCCAGGAATTAGTGGACCAATTTCAACAAACGAAAAAACAACCACCGCAAAAATCCCGGCCTTTTAACTGGTTTCAAGATTAAGGAGGGCTAATAATATGGATCCAACTCTTTATCAATATCTCTCTAATAGGGATGATTTACTTCATTTTAGAAGGCATAATCCAATTTGGTACCGTTATTTAATGAGGGATCCCAATTGCTTAGATGAAATGGAAAAAGAAGCAAAAAAGTTTTACGGAAAAACGTTTCCTCAACGCATTGAAAAAATCGGAAATAATGTTCAAATGATCAATATGCTTGCACAATTTGCTGGCTTAATGAAGGATTAAAGGTCGGTAGAAAGTTTCGAATATGTTTTCAGACGGATAAATAAATGATAAAATAATTCTGGAGGTGTTTGGATGATAGCAACTTTGGAATATGTAGAGATTCTAGATCATTCCGAAAAAATCGGAAAGATGGTACTAGATTCTGAAGTGATGGAGGATTATAAGAAATCACGAGTTGCTCTTGATGAAGACCAAGAAGCGCAAGCGCTAATTAAGGCTTTTAACGATATGAAAATCCATTACGACGATATTCAACGGTTTGGAAGATACCATCCAGATTATAATGAAATAATGAAAAAAGTTAGATCCACAAAACGTAAAATGGATATGAACGATAAAGTTGCCAAGTTCAAAATTGCCGAACGCAACCTACAAAAATTACTAGATGAAATAAGTCAATTTGTTGCGCAAAGTGTTAGTGTACAAATCAAAGCACCACAAGATGGCGCTGCATTAACAGACAGTGGTTGTGGGCATGGTGGAGCATGTGGGTGTAGCTTATAAATTATATAGAATTAGCCTTCAGTTATACTGAAGGTTCGTTATTTATCTCACGTAAACGGGCAAGTAAGACTCCCACCACAAGCCTTCTGAGGAACAAAGAAGGTAGTTGGGAGTCAACTGTGCTCGTAAAGGTCGATAAGTGCAGACTAACCATCAGTGGGGATGAAGGAAATTCCCGCTGATGGAAGTCTTCTTTATTATTTTTTTATACATAATCATAATATTATTTAGTGAGGATCAGAACATGAGGATTAATCGACAAGGTTTAATTGTTTGGTTTCAGCATATGAAAAATTTAAAACAAATTAAAAGACACGGTAATTTAATTTACGCTTCAAAAAAATTAAAATATGCGGTTATTTATGTTGATCAAGCAGATATCGAATATGTTGAAACAAAATTATCAAAACTACCCTTTATATCAAAGGTAGAAAGATCTTATAAGCCATTTGTTCGAACCGATTATGAAAATGCTAAACCTGATAAAGCAAAACAATACGATTACAAGATGGGAATATAGTTTAATAAAAGAGGCTGGGCGTAACAGCTTAAAGTGGTCTTTTTGAAGAAAAGATTAAAAAGCTATATTTCTGCTAAAAAATAAACCTGCAGAAACTCTATGTTCTGCAGGTTCCCTTTGTTTTTCAATGAAAAACAAATAGGCAAAGGGAGAGGAGAAACCGGAGGAAGAACTTATGGGGAAGTTTAAGTCTTCTCCGTGTTTGAAACAACCAATTATTAGTTGTATCAGTATGTATTATGTACATATGAGTTTTATATTATACATGATAAATATAATTTGTTAATTGTTTTCAGGGTGCTATTTTTATGGTAGGATTAAAACGAATAGTTACTAGGTTGTTCTAATAGAGGTGTGTACAACATGAGAGTTGTTGCTGGGAATTATAAAGGAAGGCAGTTAAAAGCTGTTCCAGGTAAATCTACAAGACCAACTACAGACAAGGTAAAAGAAGCTGTTTTTCAAATACTAGGACCCTTTTTTGATGGGGGAAGTGTGTTAGATTTATTTGCGGGAAGTGGATCATTAGGGATAGAGGCTTTAAGTAGAGGGATGACAAAAGGAATTTTTGTAGACAAGCATCCTAAAGCAATACATACAATAAAAGAAAATATTAAGTTATTAAAGTTAGATGATATGGTAGAAATTTACCGTACAGATGCATTTAGAGCGTTGAAAGCAGCGGCAAAAAGAGAATTGGTATTTGATTTAGTCTTATTAGATCCTCCCTATGGAAAAATGGATTATGTGAAATTAATAAATCAGCTATTGGAATACAATTTAATAAATGATAATGGTATTATTTATTGTGAACATGAATGGAATGAAGATTTTTCAGATATAGATTCTTCTTTAGAGATGATAAAACAAGATAATTTTGGTGGAACAATTGGAATAACTATCTATAAAAAAAGATGAAGTAAAAATAATAGGGGGTTATATGATGGGGAAGTTAGCAATTTGTCCGGGGAGTTTTGATCCGATTACTAATGGTCATTTGGACATTATTGAAAGAGCTTCGGGGATTTTTGACCAAGTAATTGTTGCAGTATTTAATAATGAAGCAAAGTCACCGTTGTTTTCAGTGCAAGAGAGAATGGATTTGATAAAAGAATCAACCAGTTATCTACCTAATATTTCTGTCGATTCTTCTAGTCATCTCTTAATGGATTATGCGAAAGAAAAAAATGCAGATGTTGTAATTAGAGGGTTACGAGCGGTAAGTGATTTTGAATATGAAATGCAAATTACATCAATGAATAGAAAGTTAAATCCAGAGGTGGAAACTTTATTTGTGATGACAAATAATCAATACTCCTTCTTAAGTTCCAGTATGGTTAAGGAAATCGCAAAATACCATGGGGATATTTCGGGTTTGATACCTGAAGTTGTACAATCGGCACTAAGAGAAAAATTCAAAAAGGTATGAAAGGATGTTGTGTTCATTTACGCAACATCCTTTTTTGCGCTCCTTTTGAATATGATTAATACTGCAATACCTAAGAATACCAATGTAATAAAGGGACCGGTGTCTTGTATTGTATTATAAACCGTAACCCATACATTATCCGATGCGGCCCCTGATACAGGCATATCTTTCATCTCTACAACTTGTCTATCAAGATAAAGTGGTTTATACAGAATGATAGCAAGTAGACTAGCGATAGTACCGTGGAGAATACGAGCGAAAAAATATGGTGAGAAACTAATATCTGTTTTTGCTAAAATACTAGCTACTTGCGCTTGTATGGAAAATCCGTTAAATCCTAGAATAAAACTGATTAAAATAGCTTGTTGAAATATAGAATCCGTTGTTATTTTAGAAATCATATCAGCACCGATAGTTATTTCAAATAAACCAGATAGAAGGGGTAATCCATAGTCTACCGGTAAAGCAACAATACTTAGTAAACTACCTAAAATACTCGCAATGACGGATGAAACTCCAACAAGAAAAAGAATCTTAATAAGGACAGAGAATAATACGATAAAACCACCGACCATAACTAAGGTTTTAATGGAATTTAAAACCGCGTCCCCTAAGATTTCTCCGAATGGACGCTTGTCCCTTACCCTTGTTCTATGCATTTCTTTAAACGCCTTTTTAAGCGATACGGCTTGTTTCTTATCTCTTGTGTGATGTTTATCATTTCTTTTGTAAAAACGCATGATAAATCCAACTATGGCATTACCGAAATAGTGACAAGTTGCTAATAATATACCTAACTTTGGATCGTGAAAAAAACCAACAGAGAGAGCACCAAAAATAAATAATGGGCTTGAGTTATTCGTAAATGACACAAGTCGTTCTGCTTCCACTTTACTAATTTGGTTTTCTTCTCTTAAGCGTGCTGCTATTTTAGCACCTGTTGGATAACCACTTGCCATTCCCATCATCCAACCAAAACTTCCTACTCCTGGAATGTTGAATAGAGGGCGCATAATGGGTTCAAATAATACACCGACAAATTTTACAACACCGAATGAAATAAGTAATTCTGCAGCAATAAAAAATGGCAAAAGAGAAGGAAAAACCACTTCCCACCACAGATTTAGACCACGGATGCTAGCTTCTAAAGCGGGGTCGGGAAATCTGATTAATGAAAAGGTTATAAAAACTGTTATTCCAGAAAATAATAAAGTTTTAAAGATTGATTTCAAGTATAATCCCCCTAGTTACTTTCCCTTTTGTTGACGGATGGGAAAGTATAAAACTTACTTCCTTAGACGGGAAAGATTTTTATACTTTCCTACCTTCTAAAAAAATGCATAAGCGCAACTTCCACTTTTCTGTACATAAGGATTGGACAGTAGTAGAATAATTCTAAATGAAAATCTTAAAGAGGTTGTTCAAAAAGTCCGTTGAAAAGGACACTTCGTTACTAAGGAGCTTCGACTAAGTTCCGTCACGCCCTTGAAAAAGAAAAGCACTTTTTCCGCGTGGAGTCACAGGACAGGACATTGCGATTTTAGTCGAACTGGGTCCTTTTCATCCTTCTCTTTGAACACGCTCTTAAAGTTTTGAGGTATTGAATTTTAATTTTGTACAAGTCTATACCAATATACGCACATACCTGCCATATTTATGCCATACACTTTTATAAAGAGATTAATTAGGAGATAAAAAAATATAATCTTTTATGGTTAGCATAAGTACAACTAAGGTACTTTTAAGTCTAATCGTGAGTGCCAGGTTTACTGAATAAAAGCAGGTATATATACTTGTGATACGAATGGAAGGGGACAGCCGTTAGAATGAATTTTTCTAGAAAAAATGTTATTAGTTTCATCCTCGTTATTTTAATAGCTTATTTTTTAGCTTCTTATAAACTGCCTTATTATATTCAAAGGCCAGGTGGGGCGGATGCCTTAAACCCAATCGTTAAAGTCGAGGATGGTTATGAAAGTGAAGGGGACATGCATCTGGTTACTGTTAGTGGTCTTCAGGCTACTCCTATTCAATATGTACTTGCTAAAATAATGCCAAATACTGAAATTCTTCCATTAGATCAGGTCTTTCCAGAAGGGATTTCACAAAAAGAATATATGGAAGCCCAGTTACAAGTGATGGAGAGTTCGCAAGAAGCGGCTACAGTAGTTGCTTATACTGCATCTGGAAGTGATATTACGATAGAATACAATGGAGTATATGTTGTTTCTGTTGTAGAAGGAATGCCGGCGGATGGGGTTCTGCAAATGGGAGATCGTATTATCGGAATAGATAATAAGCCAGTTAAGGAGGCAAACGATTTAATTCATTATGTAGAGCAAAGAAAAGAGAATGATGTAGTATCTATAAAATTTGTTCGAGATGATAAAACATTGACGAAAGACATAACCTTAAAGAGTTTTGATCATTTGGATGATAAAGTAGGGGTAGGAATTAGTTTGGTTACAGACCGAAACGTAACAATAGACCCCGAAGTGCATTTTGCTAGTGGAAACATCGGTGGCCCTAGTGCAGGATTAATGTTTTCTTTGGAAATTTACGACCAACTTACGGAAAAAGATTTAACAAAAGGATATCAGATTGCTGGAACCGGAGAAATTGACTATGATGGAAATGTCCATCGAATAGGTGGAATTGATAAGAAAATTGTAGCAGCGGATAGAGAAGGGATTGACATCTTCTTTGCTCCAAATGAACATGGAGCAAAAGATTCTAATTATGAAATTGCGAAGAAAAAAGCAGAAGAAATTGGAACAGATATGAAGATTATTCCAGTTGACGCATTCGACGACGCTTTATCTTATCTAGAGAAATTAAAATAAAAAGTAGGCTAACTTTTTGCAGTTAGCCTACTTTTTTAAAATAATTGGTGCAGTAATTTCTTGGTGAAATAAACGATTTCTCGGATTCGTTTGTAAAACACTATAATAAGCCCTCGTAGCCCTCTCCTCCATCATGAGCATAGGATCTGTATTTTTTTTAAATCCGAAAATAATGGGTATAGAGATTTCTTTTCTTTTCTCATTTAAATAAGCTTGTCCATTCTTTGTTAATCCAAGAATGCGGATATAAGGAGGAGTGTTATTTAACGACTTTTGAACTTCCTTTTTTGTTGTATTTGTCAAAATGTGCGTAAAAATCCGTTGAATTCGAGTCCAAGTATAGCGTTTAGTTTTAATTAACTCAATCCAATGATGTATTGAGGTTGCCTTAGTAGCTGTTTTCATAATGCGGTGCTCTATTCCTTCGTTGACACCATGGATCTCTCTCAATTCTTCCGATGACATCGTTAGGACACGGTATAGAAGAAGTTGAAAGTAATCTTCCCAAGTATGCCATAAACCAGAACTTTCTTTATATTGGAGAAGCTGTTCAATGGTTGCTTCAGGCATTGTATTTTTCACAGATAAATCGATTTGATTGTTTTCCGTAAGGTTCTTGCGTATACTAGTAGCACTGGCAATTTTATCAGTAATTATTTGATCGTGAAATTCATTTTTTGTTCGTTGAATGGTGAATGGTTCGATAGCAAGTTTCTGATCCATAATTGTTTTTACATAACTGAATCCTAAAATATTATTTGGCTTCGCTAAATCCAACTCTTTTGTTGTTAAACCGATACGCTGATAAGCCAATTTACTAGCTTCAGGAAATGCTAGCCCTGCACTTAGGCCTAATTTTAATTCCTGCTTAAATATCGGTTCTTTTTCTTTATAGTTTTCATAGGCTTCTATAAAATAAGATATATTACCAGATTCACTTCCAAAACAAATATTAGAAACTCCTATCTCATTTAGTAACTGAACCGCACCATTAGCAAAAATATCACTATTTTGTACAGCGTAGGCATAAGGAAGTTCGATGACAATATCAATACCAGTACGAAGAGCCGCTCTTGTTCGGTGAAATTTATCAATAATTGCGGGTTCCCCACGCTGGAGAAAAGAACCACTCATAACTGTAATCATACAGTCAGATTTTGTAACCTTTTTTGCTTGATCCATGTGATAGACATGACCGTTATGAAAGGGGTTGTATTCGACAATTAAACCGCATGCTTTCATTAATCCCACTCCCGAATAGTTTGATAAACATTGTAACAAAAAAAAATCATTAACGCATCCTTACTCTAATATTCTTTGCTTCTAAAAAAGTGAAGTGATTACATCATTATAAATAGGGAATAATATAATCGGTGTAAAGAAAAACATATTGACAAAATCCTTTTTTTCTTTTAAAATTACTCTTGTTGCCTTGAGGTGAAAAAAATGAAATTTACTTTAGGTGAAATTAGAAAACACGCGAATCAAAAACCTTTCACATTTGATGATCATGTGGATGTTTCCGAACTTAAAACAATGAATAATGATATACGAAATATTGATTCTGTTCATGTTTATGGAGAATGTGTAAGAAGTGGTGGTGAACAATTCATTTTTACCTTTACGATTGAGGGAGAAATGATTTTACCAGATGCTCGTACACTAGTTGATGTTACCTATCCTTTTAATATAAAGGCAACGGAAATATTTACAACAGCTTCATATATCAGTGCAGAAGACGAGGATTTGGAAATCCATCCAATTACGGGAGAGTTGATTAATTTGACTCCGTACATAAAGGAGAACATCTTGTTAGAAACGCCGTATAGGGTTTTTTCTGATCAAGAAGTAGATGATTCTTCTTTAAGTGGAGAAGGATGGGATTTTCTCTCGGAAGATGATGAGAAAAGTAAGGTTGATCCACGTTTTCAAAAATTGCAATCATTACTTGATAAAAAAACGAAAGAAAATTAATTTCTTTTTCCGTTAAAGGAGGTGTAAGTCATGGCAGTACCTAAAAGAAGAACTTCTAAAAAGGTGAAGAATCAACGTCGTACTCATAAAAAATTACACGTACCTGGTATGGTAGAATGCTCAAATTGTGGTGAATTAACAAAACCTCATCATGTTTGCAAGTCTTGTGGACATTATGATGGAAAAGATGTTGTTAATGGCTAATCGTTAAAAAACGGCTCTACGTCAAGTGACGTTGGTACTGTATTTTAGTCGACTTTTAATATGTATTTGATTATCACACTCTAGGGAAG
>NZ_JAHHXM010000024.1 GCF_019037185.1 Oceanobacillus caeni | reverse complement strand
ATACATTTATGATAGAGCGCCTTTTCTTTTTTTTCTAGAATTTTGTTTCAAATCCCCGAGAACTATTTTACACATAGATAGAAAAATTCTTGTTTAACCCACCTCAAGCTTCTAAGGAAACAAAGAAGGTAGGTGGGAGATGAACTGCCCGTAAAGGTTACCTATTCCTTATAGTCGTTACTTTCCCTATTTTCCATCATTAGAAAAGGAAACCAGTTGGATGGTTTCCCTTCTTAAACAATATTAAATGATAGAATTTACAGCCAAGCTGCACCAACGATTATTAGAAGGATAAATAAAACAACGATTAACGCAAATCCGTTTCCGCGTCCATAACCACCATAGCCGTAACCACCGTATCCGTAACATCCACATCCGAAGCCCATTATTGAATTCCTCCTTTTATTTATTTAAGAAACCATCCTTATTTTACTTTAGCAGGCAACGTAAGCTGAGCCCACAATAATTAATAGTATGAACAATACTACAAGTAAGGCAAAGCCTCCACCATAGCCACCTTCAACATTACTCATTTAAACATCACCTCCAAAGTGATTTACAATATTACTATATGTGTCGGGCGTTTGTATGATATGGGTGTACGTCTAGATTGAGGTAATTTGGGCTATGTGTAATGAATAAAATTCTAAGTTGAAATCGACGCAATCCTTGTTGAATCCATACTTAACATGTCTTTAATAGCTGTGTTGTGTTTTTGGATATAGTTATTAACTAAATAATAACCAACGGAATAACCAGTCATTTTAGGATATAACTTTAAACCGTAAAGGATATGGTTATGCTTTGGGTTTTGGACAGAAATGTCTTTGTTAGGTTGAACAAACCTTTTCCATAATTTTTGTTGGATGGAGGAGTCATAGTAAGAGGTCCAGCTTGCTAGGTATTTTTTTCCAAACCTTTCTAATACCGCATGTTCAGCTAACCCTTCAAGAATAACCGTATCAAGTAATGTGAACTTTTCTTCCTTTTTTTTTTGTAATGTTTCAACCGACAAACATGATTATATTCATGAACGAACAATGCCCGAATTTCGTCCGTCGTATTTTTCTTAGATAAAAAAAGAAATAACTTATCCTTAAAAGCTAGTCCAGACTTCCCATTGAACTCTTTTATTAATTTTTGATTCATTGGATCGGAAGGTAAGATAATAATAGGAATATCCGGGCCATGCCATTCCTTCCTAAGGCTCTGATGTTCCCGTTTAATGATGTTATAAATTTTATTTGGATCCTTTATGAAATTATTTTCTACTGCTTTAGATTTACGAAACATTCCGTTTAATGTTAAATAATGATAAATATTTTGGGCATCCAATTTATTAAAGTAAGGTTCTAATTTTTTACAAAGTTTGATTGGATTATAGGATTCTTGATCTAACCATTTTTTTGTATTGATAACACTCAATCCATTCCCTCCTTTACAATATTTATCCTGCCCGTGAAGATCCGATAACTGATGGAGGTCTTCATTATTACAATATGTTCTTCATGATAAATTGCCATTACTCTGTACGTTGCTGCCTATACCAATTGTTATTAAAACTCATACAATACAATACGTTTTTTTCAATACGTTCATTAAAGAGGATGATGAAATGAATTTATCAGTTTTCGAATTTTTATTGTTAGCATTGGCAACATTTCGATTAACTAGATTGATTGTTTTTGATAAAATAACCGCATTTTTAAGATCACCATTTATAGAGGAAGTGGAAGAAGTAGAAGAGGATGGAACAGTTGTAACATATATACAAATAAAAGGAAATGGAATTAAAAAATGGGTAGGCGAATTACTTAGCTGTTATTGGTGCACAGGAGTATGGTGTGCAGTTTTGCTGTTAGGGCTTTATTATGTTTGGCCGACTGTTATGGAATTCGTCATTATCGTTCTTGCAATTACAGGTGCGGCAGGATTTTTGGAATCTGTAGTAAATAGACTCACAGATTTTTAATTTTAACAGGGAGGAATGGAAATGAAGGAGAAACACCAATCAAAAAAGGGATCAAAGGAAGTAACATATTCAAGGAGAAGGAAAAAGTCAGGTTGTGGTTGTGGAAAAAGAAAAAAAAGACGGTAGTATTTTAATACAGTATACAGTTTTACCACTCCAAATAAAAAATAAGGTATTCCCCAAGGCAGGGAATACCCATTTATTTATCCTTGTTTTCATTTGAATGAATAATAGATTCGCTAATTTTATTCGTCAAAAATAATATTTTCAATCCATCTTCTCCGGTCACTTTAGGTTTTCCATCTTTATTAATACAATTCATGAAATCTAATACTTGTAGGCTTAATGGCTTTATAGAGCTGTCAAATTGAATGGTTTCTATAATCGGTACTGGAATATCACTGTTATCTTCTTTAATAGAGCGAGAGATTTTCATCACGTTATTTAAAATATCAACCTCAAAAAAGGCATCTTCTGTGACGACGTTAATCGTCCTAACTTTCCTTATAGATTTAAAACTTGCAGTTAGCTGAGCTGTCACTCCTGTTAAAGATTTAATCATAGTAACAGCGTGTTCTGGGATTCCATTTATTACTTTCCCAAGGGAATACAAATCGCTATAGTCATCTTTAAGGAGTTCATCTAAGATATATAAATCATGAATCATTAGATCTTTCACCACATCAATATCTTTCGTTCTATCATCATGTGGACTCATTCTGTAATGAACAATTTCTACAATTTTCTCAGTTTGCAATTTATTTTTTAGGAATTGTATTAATGGATTAAAGAGTTCAATGTGACCAATTTGTAGTTTAATACCAGCTTTTTTTGCCCGATTAATCAAATCCTTTGCTTGATCTACTGTACTAGTAATTGGTTTTTCCATTAACATGTGCACGTTATGCTTTATACAAGATAAGCCAACTTTATAATGAAATTCTGTTGGTACAGCAATACTAACAGCATCAACTGATCGGAGAAGGTTATCTAAAGAATGAAAAGGTTTAATCTGATATTTTTTAGCAATTTCATTTGCTCTCTTTTCGTCTATATCGTATATACCCACGAGTTCGCAATGGTTTGGAAGGGATAAGTATGTTCGAACATGATTTTCTCCCATTTTCCCAATACCGATTACTCCGATTTTCATATTTAACCTCCTCATATTTGTTGAACTCCTAATATATACTATGTTTTGGTTAAAAATTGATATGGACGATGGTAATGAAAGAGATAAATTGGCTCTTTAACTACAAATCTAAGAAAGGGTGGGTATGATTCATATATTATTTATTGCTGAAGATACATCTCAACTTTTGAACAAAAACTTTTATTATCTTGAACAGGAGCTTGTTAAGATAGCACATGTCACATTCTGGAGAAAAAATGGACATATCAGTTCTATTCTCAAAAAATTATCTATCCGACCAGATTTTATTTTATTATTAAATGATATAGGCAAAAAATTTTCTCCTTTAATTAAGGGTTTAGCGAACATTGACATTCCCGTAGGATTATTTATTAATGATGTTCATCGATTTACAAATCATCGAAGAAATTTTATTTCCAAAAATAAAATACCTTATTTATTCACAATAGCTCGAGATAAATTCATCGAAATTTACCCAGAATTTCAACATAAAATGGAATGGTTTCCTCATTTTATTAATACAAAAATTTATAGGGATTATCATAAACAAAAGACTATTCATCTATTAATGATGGGGGCGGTAAACGATATTTATCCATTAAGAAAAAAAATACGTAACACATATAAAGAAAACTCTAATTTTGTTTACCACGAGCATCCGGGATATAAGTCATTTAATGAACAGGAAGAAACCCAACATTTTATTGGCTCCTATTACGCTAAGGAGATAAATCGAGCCAAGATCTTTTTTACGTGCCCATCGATATATTATTATCCTGTCAGAAAATATTTTGAGGTTTTAGCGTGTAATACGTTACTTTTAGCACCTACATTCAAGGAACTGGAAGATATTGGTTTTATTCCAGGTACACACTTTGTTCCAATCGATGAAAACAACTTTAAAGAGAAGGCTGCATACTATTTAAAGAATGAAATTAAACGACAGCAAATTGCTGAACAAGGCTATCATTTTATTCACGAAAACCACTCCGTTAAAATAAGAGCTCGGCAATTAGTTGAAAGAATGGAAAGCATTGTTTTTTAATAAGGGGGATTTATTTTGTCTGTCATTCCAGAAAGTGTAGAGTTAGGAAGTCATGTCGTTATTGAAAAAGGTGTGACAATTGGAGAAAATGTCGTAATCGGTCATCACACCACTATATTACAAGGCACTAAAATCGCTGATGATGTTGTTATTGGAAACAGCTGTGTATTAGGTATAAAACCGGCGGTCAACAAAAGAATGAGAAAAATTTCACAGGAAAATGTTTCATTAATTATTCAATCAGGGACTAGAATTGGAAATTTGGCTTCCGTTTATTCAGGGACACATATTGACAAAAATGTATTTATTGGTGATCATGCAAGCATTAGAGAGAATGTCTTAATAGGGGAAGGAACTGTTGTTGGAAGAGCAGCTATTGTAGAATTGAATTCAAAAATAGGGAAAAATTGCACCATTCAAACACTTGCATATGTAACTGGGGATACAACGCTGGAGGATGATGTTTTCATCGGACCTTGTGTCTCGATGTCGAATGATAAGTATATGGGGACTAAACCATACTCTTTAAAAGGAGCATATATCGAAAAGGGAGTAAAGATTGGGAACAATGCTTCACTACTTCCAGGAATTAAAATAGGCAGAAATACAATAGTAGGTGCTGGTTCCGTTGTTACTAAAGACTTAGAAGAAAATATTACTGTTGTTGGCGTTCCTGCTCGAAAGATTAATTCCTAGAAGGGGGGATTTATCGTGAAAATTGTAACTGTAGTTGGAGCAAGGCCACAATTTATAAAAGTTTCCATGTTATCAAGATTATTCCAGAAAGATCCTAACATAAAAGAAATATTAGTTCATACAGGACAACATTATGATGCAAATATGTCCGATATTTTCTTTGACCAGTTGAAAATTCCGAAGCCAGATTATAATCTAGGGATTGGATCTGGTACTCACGGGAATCAAACGGGAAGAATGTTATCAGAAATTGAATCTATTTTATTCAAAGAAGAACCTAATATCGTTCTTGTTTATGGGGATACCAATTCTACCCTTGCAGGTAGCTTAGCGGCTTCAAAGTTGCATATACCAATTGCCCATGTAGAGGCAGGGCTGCGTAGTTTTAATAAAAAGATGCCGGAGGAGATTAACCGACTTTTAACGGACCATCTTTCTACATGGTTATTTTGTCCAACGAAAAGTGCTCATAGTAATTTAAAGAGGGAAGGGATAAAAGATAGGGTCTTTATAACAGGTGATATTATGTATGATGCGGTTCTTCATTTTAAGTCTGAAGCTTTAAAACATTCTACCCTTTTTAGCAGGTTGAATCTTGACAAGAAAGATTATTACCTTGCTACCGTTCATCGTGCGGAAAATACGGATAGAATGGATAGACTTCAAACATTGTTGAAGGTACTGTCCCAATTAGATAGGCCTGTAGTACTTCCATTGCACCCGCGAACAAAGAAAAAGATAGAGCATTGGAATTTGGAATCCATGATCACAGCCTCCCATATTCATACGATTGAACCCTTGAATTATTTTGATATGCTTGCTTTAGAAAGCGAAGCAAAGATGATATTAACTGATTCTGGAGGTGTTCAAAAGGAGGCTTATATGCTTCAAGTTCCTTGTATCACGTTGCGGGATGAAACAGAATGGATTGAAACGGTAGAAGCAAAATGGAATAGTATTGTTGGTGCGTCTGATCACCAGAAAATTTTAAAAGAAATATCAGCTAAAAAGGAACCAGATTCCTACCCAATGTTATTTGGAGATGGAAAAACATCGGAAAAAATTTATAGGATAATTCGTGGGGGGTAAAAAGCTCCCCCCACTATTATAGAATGAATGGGCTATTACCATTTATTAACGATTCATAGACATTTAACAACCTTTTTTCCATGTGTTCCCAGCTATATAAGTTTTCCATTACCTTTCTCGCATTTACACTCATTTGTGTTAGTTTTGCTCTATTTTTATTTAAATATAGAAACGCCCTTGCGTAGTCTTGTGCTGTCGCTTTCGGTTTATTGATAACAAGCCCACACTTATGTGTTCGAATAAATTCTTCCATCTCATGGCATTTATTAACAACTACAGGGATTCCATTGTTTAAATAACTAAAAAATTTATTAGGTAATGCATAGGATCGATTAAGGGATTGGGATAAATCATCAAAATCAATCCAACCAATATCAACATTCTCCATATGCTTTGAAATGGAATGATAATCAACCCAACCTGTTAACTCTACATGTTTCTTCAAATTATCTGGGACAGTTAAGGAGTGTCCATGTAATACACCGCCAATTATTTTAAAGTTAAAGTCGGTTTGCTTTGAACATATATTTGTAATATCGAATATTTTATCCCTGCTTCCTTTTTTGTTATCTGCAATATGACCTTCATAACAAACCGTAAGTTTGTTATTCTTGTAATCTTTAGGTTCAAATGGTTTGGCAAGAGGAGGAGAATTGTAAATAATTTCAACCGGAAGCAATGGATTTTTTGAAAGATACCAGGATTTGATGGAGTGAGATACCGTTATAAGTTGATCAATTTCTTTAATCATGGTATTTAGTAACTTTAACATTGCTGTTTTCCTTTTTTGTGGAATGGTTTTATTATCTAATGGATCCGGAATTAGGTCGTGACTATCGTATATTAATTTTACTTCTGTATTGTGTAATTCCTTCATCTTTCGTTTGATGCCAATACCTGCATATAATGAACCTAACTCATGGGCATGATAAATATCTGCTTTTTCTTCCAGTCCGAGTTGTGTTAGTGGATTTTCGAATTTGGTATGATTACCATGATCTATGTGGCTTTGCATTTCGATGGGGGAGGGTTTAAAAGATTCTATTTTATAGGTAACTATTTTTATATCTTCGTGCATAAAACTTGGTTGTAAGAAACGGTCATTAAAAGGAGCCTTATCGATATCAAATAAATTCCCTTTAACCCTAGGTACAATCATTGTTACGTCATAACCATTCTTTTGTAACGTTTTGGCTTCCTTTTTAAATATTCTAGAATCTAAAAAAGAATGGGTGTGTATTAACATACATACTTTTTTTTTCATTTTTATCCTCCTTGAATTACTAAGAAGTAACTACTTATAGGGAACTGTTTCCACTCCCTTATATAATGGATTATTACTCCATGAATCTACATATTTCTTCCATTTGTTTATATAATGCAATAATCTTTTGTCTTGCGTGATATGATAAAATTCTTCAAGTCTATTAATGTGTATGAAGTGATAAACATTATGCCATTTATTGCCAAATTGTTTAAAAGTAGTGGGATTTCCTAGTGCCTCTAAGTGTTGCCAAGGTATTTTAACCTTGATGACATTTTTTCCTTTTTGAATTGGAATTTTATCTAGCACCACAGATTTGTCAGGTTTCATAGTTTTAGCAGAATACTTTGGTTTTATCATAGAGAGAGTCAACAATCCTGCGTTTTCGCTAACTAGATGAATCGTAATTTCGTTTGTCTCAGGATATGAATATCTGCTTAATAATACATTTATTAATGCGGATTGATTTTTGGTGAAAATCTTCTGTCCTTTTTTTACCACTGAATTATCATGAATACAATTCATATATTTTTTTTATCATCAACTAATAATTCAAATGTCCCTTCCCCAGGAACGTTTAAATGAATTCCTTGTAGCTCCATATTACCTGCAGTTGATTGAATCTTAATAGTTGTACTGCCGTTTAATGTATATCTAGAATTTGCGAATTGTGGTGCATCATATAAAGGGAGTAAGTTAGCTAATGTATTTAGATTTTTATTCCAAAATTTAGTTGCATCTTTGTCTTGTATGATATCAGCATATTTTTTAATTGAAGATATCGCTGACAGCCACCCGTTTAGAACATAGCCATTTGGCTCCATAGGGTATTCCTGTATACTTGGCCCGTATAAGGAATGATGAAAGACCCCACCTTCAGTAACTGGAATTTTTAAGCTATGGTAAACCTTTTGGGCTGCATCTTTGTATTTTTCTTTATTTGTTGAGGCATAAAGTTGTGCAAAGACTTCGGCATAGTATGATTGTGTTAAACCAGAATAATAATCTCTATTCATAGAGTTAAAGGCAGAGTTTGATTTGTACCAAAACACCAATGTATCTTTAAAACTTTCCATTCTATGAATAGCTGCATCAGCAACTCTCATCGCTGCTTTTTGATAGTTGATATCTTTCGTTTTTTTGAATTGAAACAGGTAGTCTCTTATGACATATACTCCATAAATCGGATGACAAGCAACCGTTTCTCCTAAATCCTTCCCGGGATACCCATCTTCCATGAATTTAATTTTATAACGGTGATTGCTAACTGTTTTTAAACGTGTAGTAAAGTTTGGCATTTTCATTTGTTTTTTTAATCCTCCTAAAAGTAATTACTGCTTCTCCATCTTATTCCAATATAGTTGTAAGGTTGAGGGCATATATTGCTAAAACCTGTTTATTAGGCAGGTAATGAATGCTAAAGTATAAGATTATATGAATAATTCAATAACTTAATTAATAATATTATTTATTAAGTTATTGAGTGAAAAACAAAAGTATTATTTAAGCAAACATTAAATAGGTAAACTATGATTTTTTGAAGGAGGATAAAATGGGGAAAAGTGTTTGCTTTTTAATAACTGAACACCCTTTTTTAGATGCGCGTATATACAAGAAGGAAGCGAAGAGTTTAATGAAAATTGGCTATGACGTAACCATGATTGTACCGAGGAAGAATGGTTACCTCTTTGATATAAACGGTGCTATTTTTAAGGATAGTTTTCTGGAAAAAACGTTTATATATGAAGGGATTAAGATAGTAACGTATGAACAGATAACTTATGAAAAGCATTTAAAATATTTAGGATCTAATTTGCAATCTCGAAGTCATCACCGTTTTACAGATTCTTTGTTCCAATTAGGAGTTGAGCAGAAAGCGGATATTTATCATGCACATGAGTTTTTTTCATTGTATGCGGCTATTGGAGTGAAACGGGTATTAGCTGGTAAGGGAAAACCATGTAAAGTTATTTATGATAGCCATGAATTAGAACCAGACCCTTTAATAGATCAGTCACAAAATAAAAAGAAAGTGAAAACAGAAATGTTAAGAGCGATGTTAAGAGAAACGGATTATGTCATTACTGTATCACCATCTATTCAATCATGGTATCGTTCGATTGACTCTAATCTCCAGGTAGAAGTCATTTATAACTCTCCGCCACTAGCCCCTAACTATGAACCGAGAAACGTTTCCCAATCCGGCCTTCTACTAGCCTACGAAGGTACTTTAAATAAAAAAAGGGGAAATTACCCAAAATTATTAAAGTTATTGGAAATGAGTAATAAAAAGATTGATTTAAAAGTAAGAATTATTGGAGGGAAGAAAGAGTCTGATAAAGAACTCATTCAACAAATTCCAATTCATTTAAAGGAAAAGTTAGAGTTTTCTGGTTGGGTTAATTATGATTTAATTCCTCATTTTATGAAGGATGTTGATTTAGGTTGGGTAGACGTAAATGCAGCGAATTCTTTAAATCATAGATTTGCCATGCCGAACAAGTTCTTTAGTTATTTAAATAATGGTGTTCCAATTTTAGCTAATCAGGGCAAGGATATAGAACGATTTGTTGAAACATACCAATGCGGTCACATCGTTAAAAAACTATATGCTACTGCTGAAGATTATTTTCAAGCTCTTCTGATGCTAAATTCCAATAGAGAGAAAATCCAAAGTATGGGTGTAAATGCACGAAGGATAATGGAATCAACGTACAGTTGGGAGCATATGGAGAAAAAACTTTTTGCAATTTATGACAAATTAATGAAAGATTTATCTCAATTAAACGGGCAGTAAGACTCCCGACTCAAGCTTGTGGGGAAACAGTAGGTGGAAGTCTTCTTTAAAAGTTAAGCTAATAGATCTTAGCCAATTTTTTCTAAACCATACAATAAGTCCAATCCGTTCAACAACTCATTTAATAATATAAATACTATAAAAATTAAAATCAATACGAAGGAGGCTAACCTATGGAACCGTTGGCAGTAGTGACGGTTGTTGGACTAGGAAAGATTGGACTAACTTTAGCAGCTGTATTCGCCAATAATGGATATAGAGTTATAGGTGCAGATATAAACCAAAAAGTTGTTGACACGGTTAATCAAGGAAAATCACATATAATGAACGAACCAGGTATAGAACAACTTGTTTATAACGCTTATAAGAAACAAACACTTAGTGCGACAGTTAATACATCTGAAGCAGTCAGTCAATCAGATATTATTATAGTTATTGTTCCGGTATTAGTTGATGAAGAGAATCATATTGATTATCAATATATTGATTTGGCTGTTCAGGAAATAGCTAAGGGAATGAAGAAAGGTTCTCTATTAGTTTTTGAAACAACTCTTCCACCAGGAACAACGAAAAATAGATTTGGAAGGAAAGTAGAAGAAATATCAAAATTAACGATGGGAAAAGATTTTCATTTAGCTTATAGTCCTGAAAGAGTTTATTCAAACCGAATCATACAGGATTTGAACGTTTATCCCAAAGTGGTGGGAGGAATAGATGAAAAAAGCCTTGAGCTTGCTAAAAACTTTTATAAACGTGCTTTAGAATGTGAAGTAATGGAAGTAAGTTCTTTAGAGACTGCTGAATTTTCGAAAGTCGCAGAATGTGTGTATCGTGATGTAAATATTGCACTTGCCAATGAATTAAGTTTATTTGCCGAAAAGCAAAACGTTCAAATATCAGAAGTGATAGAGGCTAGTAATAGTCAACCATATTCCAATATTCACTCTCCAGGAATTGGTGTTGGGGGGCATTGTATACCAATTTATCCATATTTCTTCATTAATAAAGGTCTAGACCAAGGACTGACTCCTCTTTCAAGACAAATAAATGATCATATGGCTCATTATGCGATTTCCAAAGTTGAAAAAGAGATAGGGGAATTAGAGAATAAAAATGTTCTTATTTTAGGATTGGCTTATAGGGAAAATGTAAAGGAGACAACAAAATCTACTACATTACTATTAATAGACCAATTAAAAGATAAAAATGCAAACGTATTTGTAAATGATCCACTGTTCTCCGATAGTGAAATTGAAAGATTCCATATCAACCCTTTGTCACTAGACTCATTAGATATATCTAAAATGGATGTTGTCATCCTTCAAGCTTTCCATCAAGAATATGAAAACTTAGATTTTAGAATATTTAATAATTGTAAAATTATAATGGATGGTCGGAATAAACTGGATAAAAATAGCATATCGAAGTTGGGAATTACGTATCTAGGAATAGGGAATGATGGTTAAATGTCAAACAATAACTTTAAAAAGATACCAATGATTGATTTAAAAGAGGAATTAAAGCTAATGAGAACACCTATTTTAGAAATGATGACAGAAGTCTTAGATAGTGGGGTTTATGTACTAGGGGAAAAAGGAAAACAATTAGAAACAATTATTGCATCATACGTTGAGGCTTCTTATGGGCTCGGTACAGCAAATGGTACGGATGCTTTATTATTGGCTCTAAAAGCATTAGATATCGGTCCAGGAGATGAAGTTATTACAACTCCGTTTACTTTTTTTGCCACCGCAGAGGCGATTGCGGAGGCAGGGGCTACACCTGTTTTTGTTGATATTGAAAAAGAAACATACAATATGAATCCTTCTAATATTGAAAAAGTAATAACCAAAAATACAAAAGCAATTCTTGTCGTCCATCTGTTTGGAAAAGCCGCAAACATGAAGGAAATAATGAGGATAGCTAATACTCATCATTTGAAAGTAATAGAAGATGCCTGCCAAGCTATTGGAACTGAGTCTAATGGTAGGAGGGTTGGAGCAATAGGGGATGTTGGTTGTTTTTCTTTCTTTCCATCAAAAAATTTAGGAGCGTTCGGTGATGCGGGGTTTATAACAACCAATCATAAACATATTTATGAAAAGATTAAAAAGATTAGAGACCACGGAAGTGAAAAAAAATATCATCATTCAACTATCGGTATGAATAGTAGATTGGATGAAATCCAAGCGGCTATATTATTAGTCAAATTTAACTTCTTAGATATTTTTCTGCATAAAAGAAAAGAAGTAGCTAGAATGTATACAGAAAACCTGCCTTCCTATTTAACAACTCCGTCAATAGCTAAAAATCGGGAACATACTTTTCATCAGTATTGTATTGAATTAGATGAAAGGGATGAACTTGCATCCTATTTAAACGACTCTGGAATTGCCACCGCCATTTATTATCCGATTCCCCTTCACCTTCAGAAAGCTTTTGATTATTTGAATTATAAGAGTGGAGATTTCCCAATCGCAGAAGAAACAGCTGAAAGGATATTAGCTCTTCCTATTTCCCCTACATTAACTTTCCGAAATCAAAATTATATTATTTCTTCCGTGGAGCGTTATTTTGAAAGTAAATAAAAAAATACCCAAGTGAATATTCCCCATCCACATGACAGGGGAAGTTCACTTGGGTATTTTTTACATGATTTATTTATATTACAGTGTTTTAATAAAATCCTTCCATTTGGAAAGATTGTTTTTAGTGATACTTTCACTGTGGTCTCGCACATTATATACAGTAAAATCCTTATATTCGATTCGAGAACAATTAATTAAGCGGTTTAAAACACTCACATCTTCGTAAAGATGGCCATTTTCGAAATCAATCACTGGAAATCCTCCAACTTGCTTTAATGTAGAGCTTCGATAAATTCTTGGTCCAAGTGGAAAGTGATAATTTAATAAATCTTTTCGTTTAATAACTGGCATGCCTTTAGCAATCCTTTTATAGAGGACATCCCTGTTTGTTAATTGCTTCCACTTTCTAAGATTACCGTACAATACCGAAATATCCTGATCGAGATGTATTAAATACTTTTTAATCGTGGAAATGGCATCGGGATCAAGCCAGTCATCTGCATCAAGTTCTAAAATAAAATCAGATGTTATGTTAGGGAGTATATGGTTTAATGCTTGGGCTTTCCCTTTATTTTCCTGGTGAAAAATATTAACCTCTCTTTTATCGTTCCATTTTTGAATTTTTTCATAAGAGGAGTCCGTGGAACCATCATCGATGATTAAAATTTGTTCGGGTTTTTCATTTTGAAGTAGACAGGATGTAATAGCGGTTTCTATATACTTTTCCATATTATAATTTGCAATAACGACAGCAAGACTTGGATTATTCGTTTCAGTATCTTTTTGATACTTTTGTATAAACTCGTTTTTCACAATTTGATTTTTAGAACTATCATTTCTTGCCTGTTTTACAATGTTTTTTTCAACATATCTATAAGAACTGTTGATGTTGCTGAGCCAAGAGGGTAGCAGTGCCTCTTTAAAGGGGATAGGAAAAAAAGGTTGCTTTTTTAAAAACAAGGTGCGGATGAGTACAGGTTGATGGATGTTATTATGATCAATCGTTTCCATTACTTCCTTAGTTTGTGGAAGGTTAAGGCTATGAACTTTTAAAGTTGGAGAAACATATTCTGTATTTTGGAGGAAGAAGATGTAGGTACTTTCAATTTGATTAATAATCTGATTTATTGTTTTTCTTAAGTCGTGTTCTTTGATCGCTATAAATTCAATTTTCTCTATCCAGTTATAGGTATGATCGACAATTGATTTCTTTTCTTTTAAAACAATAATAGATTTAAGTCTAGTACGAATAGTATTAAGGGAGTTTATTGCCCTGTGCAAGAAATTTGGGTTGGTATAGTTAATTAAAATTGCAGTGATATCTTTCAAATCAAACCCTCCATTTATAAATTAAAAGGAATACACCGTATGAAATCCGATGTATCCCTAAAATGATCATTTATTAAGCAGCCTGAGGAAAGCGGACAAAGTTAATTGCACCTAGTGACAAATAAATTTTTATATTGCCGCCATAGCCATCATTCACCTCAAGAACGAGAACTAGTTCCGGAGTAACGCTTGACAGGATACCTTCTACTAAATTATTATCGGTAGCTATTTCAACCGTTGAACCAATTCGATTGGCTAATTCGGCAGCGAATGTTTCTTGGAACACTTAAATCCCTCCTTATAATTCGTTAACTAGTTCGATTTTGTCAATACGGGCTAATACTCTATCACCAGTGTTTTCCAACATGACAATATAGTCGTCTAGAACTTGAAGCAATGTGCCTGTTATTGTGCCAAAAGGAGTAGTGATTTCCACTAACTCATTCACTAAAGATGACAATAATTCTGTAATTGTGCTTGGCGGTGTTCCTGGCTCGTTATCTGGTGGGGGAGTATTACCATTATTACCACCCAAACTAATACCTAAATCTAGACCTAGATCTAGGTCAAAATCAACTAAACCTAACGTATCTGAAATTAAGTTTTGGTTCAATTGACTAATCAATTGCAATAAAGCTCTTTGACGGTCTGTTAGAGGCATTTATCATCATTCCTTTCCATTAAAGTTTTGGTTAAAGGTTGTAGACAGAAAAAGAACATGCTAAAGAAAAATTTGATAGTGGGGGAGTAGGTGTTAGTTTTTCTATTCCCCTCTAGATAAGCTCCATTTTATAGAACGTCTAATAGTAGAACAATCGCAACAAGAATTTGAAGTAATAGTTGAATATTAATTGCTACATCTGTATCTTGAGTAGTGATTTCTACGTTTACTGATTTTTCAACAATTGTTTTCTGTCTATTTGCTTGCCTTGTCTTAATCACTTGTTTAAGATCATCGAAGACTTGCTCAGCTCGGTTTGAATCAGCAATAGTAATATTAAGAACTATTGCAATGGCAACTTGAATACCAGCTTGTAATGAAATAGCTGCTTGTGTATCAGTTGTTGTAACATTAACCTTTTCGGAATCTTTAATAATGATCCATTCATCGGAAACTTGTTGTGTCTTTGCTAACTGATCTGAATCTTTTTCAATTGTAGCATTATCACCACCTGTAGTATCACAATGATCTAAAGCTCGCCATTCTTTCAATCTTGACATGTTGTTCACCCCTTTTTAGTAATTTATAAGATATCCACCAATACTACTAACGTCAGTAATATTTGTAGTAATATTTGAACATTGATAGCCACATCTGTATCTGTTGTAGTAACAGTAGCATCTTTTGTATTGTAAATATAAATTTTTTGTTTATTTGTTTGTTCAATATTAGATAGTTGTAACAGTTGATCAGAAACATGATCACTTCGATCACTATCGCCTATTGTGATACTTACTACAATAGCAATTGCCAATTGTAAAGCCACTTGAAGTGAAACAGCTGCTTGGGTATCTGTTGTATTTATTGTAATATCACAGGATTCTTTCACCCATATTAATTCAGCGGATTCCTGATCCATAAAAGAAAACTCACCGGATTCAGCCACGACTGTAGCCTCAGGGCTATCAAAAAAATTACCCTCTTTATGAGTTTCTTCATCCATTGGTTCAGAATAACAGTGGTGGTTGGAATGACAATCGTTGTCATCCAAATAAAAATATCTAGTGTTACTTCTGTCTGAATCGGATTTTCTAAAAACTGTCATACTAACACTCCTTTCCTTATTTATACAATACTTTATGGTCTTTTTACTAAGTAGGACTGTACAGATTCACTAGAGAAATATAATTTAATAAATAAGCCTACCAGCTTATGCCCTAGCTAATATCTTGAAATATATATTAATTTATTTATAGGTCTATTTCTCCTACCTAAACGGGCAGTAAGACTTCCTGATCAAGCTTCTGGGGAAACAAAGAGGGTAGGTGGGAAACCAACTGCCCGTAATGGTTCGATAAGGGCGAATCTAGTAGGAGGGGGTGACTAACCTTCGACCTCTCACACCACCGTACGTACGGTTCCGTATATGGCGGTTTCATTTAAGTCCAACGTATTGTTTGATATCATTTAAGTAGACACTTTAAGCCTAGGTTTTACCAGTATCGGTCGCCTAGCGCTCTATGCAGGATTGGCCTTTTGGCTATACGCCAGTAAGTCTTTCTTGTGTTTGCCCATTCCTACGTTTTTCCTTAGCCTAGCCTAAGTATCGATTTAGCTTTTCGATTCAATCCTGTATATTCATAGACTTCTTTCTAAAGGTTAGTTCTCTGATGCGTTGTTTAAAACGTTTGATACTTTCTTTAGAAACCCGAATCTTTGGGTTCGCTTTATGGAAAGTGAAAGAAAATCCAAGAAATTGACGTTTCCATGGTCGGTCTACTGCGCTTTTCTGTTCATTTACTTTTAATTTAAGTTTTCTTTCAATGAATTTAATGCTTCATGCAAAAGAACCCCTTGAAAATCGATTATCTCAAATACGGACGACCAAACATAGAAAGTCCCTACCTATTCGTCAAACACATGGCGCCGTTTGGTTTCGGGATTTCGACACGACGAATGGGTTGTGGATAGTAGGTACCTTCTTCGAGTTGTTCTCGAATAGAAGCTCAGTGTTCCATGATATGCGCTCGTAGGTTTTGTACAGGCATCTCATCTAAACAGCGGCTTCCTTTATTTCGTTCTACAAGCTTTATTACGAGTATTAAGTTTTCTCGTGATAGGATTCGCTCCAACATGATATCTAACTCCTACGTGAATTGTCCGATCTTCTTGGGTGGCAATTACTTTCAACCCTTCTAATGTCCCCCACGGGATTCACCCTTCCTCCATTAGGAAGGTTTATATGTTTCTGCTTTATCAAGTATTGCGTACGCAATGCAACAATTCTTCTCAAATGATTCAGCTCTTCCCGGATATTCTAGAAGTACCCAGTACTACAGCTTCTGCTGACTTCTGATAGTTCAGCGAACATTCACATGTTCGGTTACGGTAGGTGTACCGCATTTCTATCAGACCTCACAGGGTAAGCACACACTCTTCCTTTCCATGTCCCCACTTCATTTATTCTATGCACCTTTTGGCAGTAAGGGCTTTGACTTGTTAGGCAGTCTTACCCAAGTGCATCTAGCCTCATATGAAGTTCGTGTCCCTAAGGGCGGAGATTTGCCGCCGACTTCCTTCAAATTCTGGGTCGCTCCAGACACCCTTGTCTTAGGCGAACCACTACTACTGCCTTCATGGTTCGGGACTTCAACTCTAGAGAATGTGCGCATGCCTGGCACACTGGCACACCTAATTATCAGTAGGGGATGAAGGAACCCCCCACTGATGGAATTCTTCTTCATATGGGTTGATATTAAAGAAGTTAATACAAAGTTTC
Source organism: Oceanobacillus caeni (assembly GCF_019037185.1). GTDB lineage: Bacteria > Bacillota > Bacilli > Bacillales > Amphibacillaceae > Oceanobacillus > Oceanobacillus caeni. Next base: position 34,241 of record NZ_JAHHXM010000024.1, on the reverse strand, counting down.
CAAAAAAATATCCCAAGTGAACATTCACACTTGAGATATTCTGTCATTTAACTCATGATTTCCTTGCAACATGCAACTCATTTATTTCATTTAGGATCCATACCATAAACAAAAAACTCAAATAGGCACTCATAGACCTATTGTGCTATTCTTTTGTTTCATCATTCTTCTTATTAAATTGTTCAACCTGTTGTTTTAAGTCTTCAATCATTTCTTTGATCATTATTTTTTGTTCTTCCGATATATTTTTCTTAATTTCTTCCTTTTTAATGTCATTTTTTCTAAATATATTATCAATCATTACCTCTACTACTTTTTGTGGCATTTTAAAATTTTTTGATGAATCACCCATAGACATTTCACCCACTTTCCTTGAACAGTTTCACTTTATACTATGTGTATATTCATTAAATGACTATGTGATTGTCTATATAATCGTTTAAAATCAATGGTTCAATTCTTGGTTTAGAAGGATTGTTTTTAAATATGGAAATACTAGTTCAGACTAGTGAACTGACGGTTTTATCCTTTGTATTTCACTTCCTTTTTTGATAATAGTTATAGGAACATACATTTTGTTTTGGTACCCAAGAAACCCTTACATCAAATTTTGTAGGAGATTAAGTGATGGGAGTATTCATGGTTTTATAAGAAAAACCATCGGCAATCGTCACCGAAATATCAGCAGTCAAAAAGGATAGACGGGTTTATAAGAAATAGTGCAAGGGGAGTCGGAGGAACAAAAGCCCGGATCCAGTGTTTGAATATGAAAATATTAGTACAGACTAGGAAGGACTGATTATTGTGATGTGGAGGGAAGGATATGTCTAAAGACAGCAAAGAAGAATCAATGAATATTTTTGTAAATCATGCATTACGTGGTAAACCACACCTTGATATTGATAGAGCAATTACAGTGACAAGGAATAAAGAAAATCAACAAAACAGAACTGAATGAAGCGTATGAATGGTAGGGTAGGAAATTGGAATTTCGCCTATTGTCTACGGGTAATGTTTACGGATTAATTAATCAGGGTAATAAATTAAATGTCAACAATTATTTTAAAGTATCATAAAATATTAATAAACATTTGACAAAAGTGTGAACAAATAGGATAATAAAGGAAAAGGAGGGATTAGATTATGAAATCTAATTTACGATTACTCAGTGCGGCAAAGGTTATTTGTGGGTCCTTAATTACAATTGGGACACTTTTATTTCTATATGGTTTTGTAAACGGTTACTCAGATGTGGTTGGAATAGGGTATGGCACGGTAATGGGAGGAGTTTTTATTTTTATCATGAGCATATTCCTTGTTTCAACAGAGGAAATGTTAAAAAGAAAAAGAAGCGGAATATAAAAAGACCATCCATTTTCTGGATGGTCTTTAAATGCCTTAAAACATGTAGCCCCAAATCATTGCTAATAAGGAACCAAAAACAGTAAATAATGCAATGCTTAGTGCATAAAACGTAGTAGTGTATATGGAGGTCTTATCCTCACTTTCACCGGCATGCATAAATAATACTAATTGAACACCTGCTTGAATGAATGCTGTTACAAGTAATATAGTTAGAGCTACGCTATACGACATATCTAAGAAGTAAACGCTGAGTGCGATCACCGTAAGTAGCATAGAGAATATAAAACCATTTACTTGTTTCATAGGAAATAATTCTTTCATCTTACATCATTCCTTTCAAGTAGATGAAGCTGAAAATAAAGATCCAGACTACATCTAAGAAATGCCAATATAAGGAGAATATGAATGATTTATTTGCTATTTGTGGCGTTAATCCACGTTTCATAATTTGTATTAAAATCATCGCACCCCAGAATAAACCTAACGTAACGTGGGCTCCATGAGTACCAAGCGTAGTGAGTAGTATTCCGGTAAACCCACTAGTTTGTAACGTTGCCCCAATATGATAATAATGATTAAATTCATAGATTTCTGTTGCCAGGAATGCAGCTCCAAGAAGAAGCGTAATTCCTAAAAATACAGTCATTGCTTTTGTGCGATTAATGCGCATTGCATGAATGGCAAGACCAATTGTAAAACTACTTGTTAGAAGAATGATAGTTTCAATTAATACTGGTGTAATTTCAAAAATATCAGCACCAGATGGTCCACTTCCTATACGATCCTCATAAACGAAGTAGGATGTAAAAAGTGTTGCGAATAGCATAATTTCAGCACCTAGGAATATCCAAAAGCCTAGGATATTTAAACGATTTTGATCGGTACTGTATTCTAGAGGCTGTGAGTGATCTAATTTCATTTATCAGCACCTCCAAATTTTTCTTCCGTCTCTTTTATTTCCTTCACAGATATATGAAATCCATGATCTTGCTCGAATGTACGGTATATCATACATGCAAATATTCCAATAGCAGAGAGGATGACGCCTAACCAAATTGCAAAAATAAATGAAAAGCCAAATATAAAGAATAATACTCCCATAATGAATGGAACGCCGCTCTTATTTGGCATATGAATTTCTTCATATTCTTTATTAAATAGCTTATGACCATGTTTCTTTTGATCCCATAAGGCTTCAGAAGATTTTACTTCTGGTGCAACGGCAAAGTTATATTCAGGTACTGGATTATGGGTTGCCCATTCTAATGAACGTGCATTCCATGGATCATCTCCAACATTTCTTGGTGAATGACGGAAACTGTAGTACACATTGTATACAATTAGTACAAAAGCGATTGCCATTAGTCCTGCCCCGAAGAAGGAAAGCAAGTTTAATGGTCCGAATCCAGTTGCTTCTGAGTATGTGTACATACGACGTGCTTGCCCATTAAGACCAGTTATATACATTGGGAAGAATGCTAAACAGAAACCAATTGAAAGGAACCAGAAAGCCCATTTACCAATTTTTTCATTTAACATAAAACCAAACATTTTTGGCCACCAATAAGTGAATCCTGCTAGTACAGCAAATACAACACCAGGAATAATAACATTGTGGAAGTGTGCAACTAAAAACATCGTATTATGATATTGGTAGTCAGCACTTGCCATACCAAGCATAACCCCTGTAGCCCCACCTATTGTAAATAGGGGAATGAAGGCTATCGAATAGAGCATTGGTACGGTAAATCTGATTTTTCCTTTACGCATCGTTAATAGCCAGTTAAAGATCTTAATCCCTGTAGGAATCGCAATGGCAATAGTAGTAATAGAGAATATACTATTTGTAAACGCATTTTGGCCCATTGTAAAGAAATGGTGAAGCCAAACCGTAAATGAAAATAAGGAAATAAGAACCATAGACCAAACCATAGATTTATATCCGTATAAATTACGTTGTGAGAACGTAGAAATTATTTCACTATAAATACCGAATGCCGGTAAAATTAGAATGTATACCTCAGGGTGGCCCCAAACCCAAAATAGGTTGGCCCACATCATATCCATTCCGCCATTCATACTTGTAAAGAAGTGTGTGCCAAATTGTCTATCGAAAGTCCCCATAACTAGTGCAATGGTTAATACAGGGAAAGCAAATACGATAATAACGTTAGTTAAAAGACTTGCCCATGTGAACATTGGCATTTTCATTAACTTCATTCCAGGTGCTCTCATTTTTAGAATGGTTGCTATAAAGTTAATACCAGTCATTAATGTACCGATACCTGAAATTTGCAGTGCCCAGTTATAGTAGTTAACCCCTACAGAAGGACTAAATTCATTACTTGCTAGTGGATAGTAGTTTGTCCAACCTGCATCTGGTGATCCACCAACAACAAAGGACAGATTAAATAACATAGCACCGAAAAAGAATAGCCAGAAGCTAATGGCATTTAATCTAGGAAATGCTACATCGCGCGCACCAATTTGTAATGGCACGATAAAGTTCATTAAACCGATAATAAATGGCATAGCCATAAACATGATCATTACAACCCCATGTGTTGTAAATACTTCGTTATAATGTTGTGCGTCTAAAAATGAATTTTCAGGTACAGCTGTTTGAAGACGCATCATAATTGCATCTGCACCACCACGGAATAACATTAGTAATGCTGAAATGATGTACATAATTCCAATTTTCTTATGGTCTACAGTAGTCAACCATTCATTCCATAAATATCCCCATTTTTTAAAGTAAGTTATCCCAACTATTATAGCAATGGATACTAATCCAATTGCTACCATTGATGCATAAATCAATGGACTTGGATGAGGAATGGCAAATCTTTCAAAGAATTCCATGCTTTTATCTCCTTTCGAGAATCTTTAATTGAAAATCATGATGTTTCATAGAGAATTAATGATGACTGTGTTCTAAGTGATCCTCATGTTCAGATGCATCACCGTGATTATGTCCAGCATGCTCTCCTTCAGGTGCAGGTGAGAAATCTAAATGTGTACCTGTGTAGAAGAGTTTACCTAAATGTCCGGGTTCTAATAGTTTATTAAACTCTTTCTCTGTAATAGGTTCAGCTGTATTATGGATGTCGTCCACCCATTTATCAAAATCCTTTTGTGTTAAAACAGTTACATCAAATATATTTTCTGCAAATCCTTCTCCACTAAAGTTTGCATTACGTCCCATGTAATCACCTGGTTGATCCGCAGCTAAATGTAAGGTTGTAACCATATCAGCCATTGCATATTTTTGACCAGCAAGTTGTGGAATCCAAAAACTTGTGATTGGACCATATGAGTAAAGTTTAAATTCGATAGGTCTATCTTCTGGAATAAACACAGCATTTACTGTTTCAATGTCTTCCTCTGGATAGCTAAAGTGCCATTTCCAGTTAGATGAGGAAGCATAAATTACTAATGGTTCTTGGTCTTCATAACCCTCAGGTGTCGCCTCAACTTTATATACAGAGTTAACGGAAACGATACCTAAGAAGATAATAATTAAAATTGGAAAACCAACGATAATTCCTTCGACAATAGGATTACCCTTAATATGCGGAGGTTCATAGTCATCACTCTGCTTGGATGCGCGATATTTAACTAACACAGTAATTAAAATTGCTAGAACAATTATAAGAATGATGGCCATTGTAGCAATAGATATCCATATAACATTAGCTTGTGTTTCTGCTTGTGGCCCTTGTGGATTTAAGACTAATAGTGGCTCACATCCAGTTAACACTAACGCCATAGTGAAAACTAACGATAATAAAGCCCATTTTAATTTCATGTAGGTACCCCTTTCTCGAGTTATCCATTATTTTTTTCTAGATTTATCACTTACTGGCATTAAATATACTAGTATTACAGAAAGCTATTTACAATGGTTTGAGATAAATTTCACAAAAAGTTCAATAAGCTATGTATTTTTTGGGGCAGATATAAAAAAGGTAATTAATATTATATTTGAATTTTGTGATGAATCCAGTAAACAAGAGGGATTGATGTCTTTTTGCAGTATTATCAAATGGGACATTGCATAGCTGGTAAATAAAGCCAATTGTTAAGAAGTGAGCATTTGTTGTGGGAAGGAACTTCTAGATTCCTCCCATTGTGGGGATCCGATTACTTGCCTCTACGTAAAGATCTGCATAAGTGCAATAAAGGAATTCACTAAGTCAAGTTTTTCCTAAGCTTGCAATAGTTCTAAAAAAACCCCGCCAATTATTTCTCCTGCCGTTCTTGGCGCAGTCTTTCCAGGTAACCCCAATGCATGAATGGCTTTAATCCCTTTTTCATTAGCATAATCAAAATCTGTTCCACCTGGCTTGGATGCAAGATCAATGATGAGGGAGGAGGATTTCATTTGATCTATGATTTTTGGACCGATGATGGAATGGGGAACCGTATTAATGCAAATATCCATATTCGTTACGATATTTTCTACCCTACTGGTCTCAATGGATTTTAACCCCATTTCCGCTATGCGAGCAAAATGTTCCGACTTTCTGGCAGCAACCGTTACTTTCGCTCCTAATGCTGCAAAAAGGCGAGCTACCGTTATTCCAACTCTCCCAAAACCTATTACGAGAACTTCAGATCCGTGTATCGTTACATCTGTTTCTTCTATTGCGATTTTTAATGTAGCTTCAGCGGTAGGGATTGAATTATAGATGGCAATATCGTTACGAGCAAATAAACGAACCATTTTTCGATTACTTGAGTGCGTTATTTTATCTAAAAAGTCGTTGGATATTCCAGTATAAATCGTACAATGGTCAGGTGTTTGTTGTAATTGTTTTTCTGTTAATCTAATCGATGTATTAGAATATGTAGCTTCTATTTCACCATCTTTATCTGTTCCGGATGCGGGGAGTAAAATCGCATCCATGATACTAAAATCAATTTCTGATGTTTCTAGATTATGGATAGATGGATCCTCGAAAGATAATTTGTTAAATCCATTTAAAAATATATTCATATTATTCGAAGCTAATATATTTATTACTTCTAGGTAGCGGTTATCGCCACCTAAGATAAGAATGTTTAAGCCAGATTTCAAATGTATCCTCACCTTTCTTTAGTCTAAAAGAATTTATATTTCCCACCTAAACAGGCAATAAAACTACCACCTGCAAGCTTCTGGGGAAACAAAGAAGGCAGGTGGGAGATCAACTGCCTGAGGGAAAAACCCCAATGATGGAAGTCTTCTTTATATCTTAAAATAATAATCTGTCTCCGTTAAGTATTAACTCAGGTAGAAGATAAAAGAAAATCGACTGAATAAGTATCACTTTTTCCATTTTATCTTTTTCTATCTTGTCTTATGACAAAATTATAATGGAATGAATATAATATGGTAAGAATAGATTGTTTCCTTTTGGATAGGAGGAATGAATGAGAGATGGAGAATATGAAATGGCAGACACCAGAAGAATTACGGAGTTTGTTAGCGGAGCTTGTTAGTTGGAAAAGTATGACATTGTCAGAAGGGGAAAGACAGTTTCCTATTAAATTACAAGCAAAGCTACAGGATTTGACTTATTTTCAAAAAAATCCGGAATATCTTAAATTGCATGATGCTGACCTACGAAGAAAATTTCTAACTGCACTTTATAAACATCCAAAAGCGAAAAAGACGATTTGCTTCATTAGTCATTTTGATACGGTAAATACGGAAGAATATGGAGATGATGAACCGCTTGCAACACAACCGGAGGAATTAACGAAGGTTTGGAAAGAACGAACGGATCATTTACCTAATGAGGTTATTCACGATATTGAATCTGGTGAATATTTATTTGGACGGGGCACCATGGATATGAAGATGGGACTTGTGATGCATATGCGTATAATTGAAAAAGCAAGTGTAGAAAGTTGGCCAATTAATCTATTGTTGCTTACTGTACCTGATGAGGAAGTAAATTCATCTGGGATGCGCCATGCGGTTCCGAAACTAATCGAGATACAAAGGAAACATCATTTAACATACAGTTTGTTTTTAAATAGTGAACCGGTATTTTCCCAGAATCCAAATAACGATCATCACTATTTTTACACAGGTTCCATTGGGAAAATATTAGCGGCTGCATTATTCTATGGGAAAGAGACACATGCAGGCGAATCATTAAAAGGGATGACCTCACCGTTTATAAGTTCTTATTTAACGAGAGAAATGGAATGGAATGCTAGTTTTCAAGAAACGGTGTTCAATGAAAAAACTCCTCTGCCAATAACTTTACAACAAACGGATTTAAGGCTTTTATATTCCACTCAAACCCCTTATCGTTCTTCCGCACTATATAATATTTTTGTATTTAGAAAAAATGCATCAGAAGTTTTCGAACTGTTCGAGCAAGTAGCGAAACAAGCGGCAAAAAAATGTAATAACGATTATAAAAATATATGTAAAGCTAATGAAACTGAGCCCATTGGCGAAGTAAAAGTTATTAAATATAAAGATTTATTACAATATGCCGAGAAAAGGTTTGGTACCGAATTCATTAAAGATATTAAATCTGATATTTATTATCACGAGGAATGGGATGACCGGGAAAAATCACTTCGTATGACGGATCGATTGATGATTCATTGTCAAGAGTTGGCACCGGCTATTGTTGTATTACTTGCTCCTCCGTATTATCCGGCAGTTAATTCGTCTAATCATCCATTAGTCAAGAAATGCTCCGAATATATCATACAGAGGGCAAAGGAAAAATATCAACTGACGATTAGTCAAATCCATTACTTTAATGGTATTTGTGATTTAAGTTATGTTAATTATAACGGTCCTAAGGAAGGGTGGAGTGCATTTGAAGAGAATACACCGGTTTGGGGAGATACGTATTCTATCCCCTTTGAAGATATGCAAAAACTGCAAGCTCCTGTATTAAATGTCGGTCCTTTCGGCAAAGATCCACATAAACGTTCGGAACGTTTGCATATACAAAATGCCTTTGTAGAAACTCCGGTTTTATTGGAAGACATGATTAAAATGATCATAAATGAAAAAAGTATTGACGAAGATAAAGTAAATATCAAAAACTAGCAATCCCTTGCCCCATAAGGGATTGCTAGTTTTTGATTATACAGGATTATTTAAAAAACATATTATTTGACACTATAGCTTAGTATTTAATAGGTTTTGGCATGTATTGTTTATGAATGGTAGCGCATGATGTTTAAACACATCTTATCCAATTTTATCTATTTTGACGAAACATTTTTTACCATTTAAGCTAATTAACGTATTGAATAATAAAAATTTTCTCGGAGGTGAAATCATTAATATTTCAGAAGTAGTGGATAGATTGAATATAAAGACCACGGAATACCATTTCCGTAAGCCGAATAAAGATGACGGGGCTTCTGTTTGGGAGCTTGTTAAACATACTGGAAATTTAGATCTCAATTCTTCTTATAGCTATTTAATGTGGTGTGAGATTTTTTCCGATACTTCTATTGTAGTGGTAAGAAAAGGTGCACAAAAAGTCGTTGGTTTTATTTCTGGATTTATTCATCCAGAAAAGGAAGATACGTTGTTTATTTGGCAGGTTGCAGTTCATGAATCTGAACGGGGAAATGGATTGGCAACAAAGATGTTGTTACAGTTACTTGACCGTGATACAAGTGAAAATGTTCACTATGTTGAAGCGACCGTATCACCGTCAAATACTCCTTCAAAGCGTTTATTCTTAGGCCTTGCAAGAAAGTTTGAGACAAATTGGGTAATTAGTGATTATTTTACTTCGGATGACTTTCCAAGTTTAGAACATGAAGAGGAACTGTTGTTTAAAATTGGACCGTTTGAAAAATAAAAATAAAAAATACGTGTTCAAAAAGGTGGATGAAAAGGACCAAGAAGTTCGAGGCGGCGTAGCTCTGAGTAGCGGAACGTATGCAATTAATACGTGAGCAGACGCTCTTGCACGCCGGAAAAGTGGTTTTCTTTTCCAAGGAACGGAAAAGCAAGCCAACTAGAAACATCGACGTGTCATTTTCACCGGACTTTTTGAATAACCTTGAAAAGGATGAGATAATGATAATGACGACTGCTGTAATAAACAATAATAAGATGGAAACATTTGAGAAATTGGAATCTGCTGTTAGGAGCTACAGTCGTGGTTGGCCTACAGTATTTGAGAAGTCAAAAGGATATAAACTATGGGATGTAGATGGAAAAGAATATATCGATTTTTTTGCTGGGGCAGGTACATTAAACTATGGGCATAATGATACGAAAATGCAGGAAAAAATTATTGAATATATTCAACAAGATGGGATCCTTCATAGCCTCGATATGGGAACAACTCCAAGAAAAGAATTTTTAGAAACCTTCCAAGAAATCATACTTACACCTCGAAACCTCGATTATAAAGTTATGTTTCCTGGCCCAACTGGAACCAATTCAGTAGAAAGTGCATTGAAGATAGCTAGGAAAGTTACAGGGCGCGATACGGTAATAAGTTTTACAAACGCGTTTCATGGAATGACAATCGGATCATTATCTGTGACAGGTAACTCTTTTAAACGCCATGGTGCTGGTGTACCGCTCCACCATACGGTATCCATGCCTTTTGATGATTATGTGGAAGATCAAAACTCTATTGCATATATTGAAAGATTTCTAGAAGATAGTGGTAGCGGTGTTGCATTACCTGCAGCGATTATTTTAGAAACGGTGCAAGGAGAAGGTGGAATTAATGCTGCGCGTATGGACTGGCTGAAGAAAATAGAGCGTATTTGTCGTCGTTGGGATATTCTATTAATTGTCGATGACATTCAAGCAGGATGTGGAAGAACTGGTACATTCTTTAGTTTTGAACCAGCTGGGATTAAACCGGATATCGTTTGTCTTTCTAAATCAATCGGCGGCGTTGGACTACCAATGGCACTAACACTGATTAAACCTGAATATGACAAATGGGGACCTGGTGAGCATAACGGAACTTTCCGCGGTAACAACCTAGCATTTATCGCAGCAAAAGAAGCACTTAGATTTTGGGAAACGGATCAATTCTCCAGCGAAATACAAGATAAAGCAAAATTGTATAAAGTGAAAATAGACAAGATAATCGCCAAATATCCTGAATTAAATGGGGAAGCTCGCGGGAGAGGTTTAATGCAAGGAATTGCGGTTCATGTTGATGACCTCGCTAGTAAAATTTGCACAAAGGCATTTGAACGTGGGCTAATTTTAGAAACATCTGGACCTAATGATGAAGTTGTTAAGTTCCTTCCGCCTCTTATTATTGATGAAGAAGGGATAATGAAAGGGATGGCAATTCTAGACGATAGCATTGCTCAAGTTCTATCTAGCTAATTCCCGCGTAGGATATATAAAAAACGAATAGAAAAGGAGATGAACCATATGATCGTAAAATCACTTGAAGATATTATGGGAACAGAAGCTGAAACAAAAGGGGAAACATGGGCTAGCCGCAGATTTGTTTTAAAGAAAGACGGTGTAGGTTTCAGTATGACGAATACAGTTATTGAAGCTGGAACAGAAAATTACTTTTGGTATAAAAATCATATTGAAGCCGTTTATCTTATTGAAGGTGAAGGTGAGATTGAAAAGGTAGAAACAGGGGAAGTGTGGCAACTTAAACCACATACGATGTATTTATTAGATCAGAATGATAAACACATAGTACGTGTTAGAAAGAGAATGCAAATGATTTGCGTATTTAATCCACCTTTGGTAGGGACGGAAACGCATAATGAAGAAGGATACTATCCACTATTAACGGAATAGGGTATATAAAAGAACAGGTACACGGTGTATCTGTTCTTTTCTATTTAAAAATTTTCAAGTTCTTCAAGTTCCTTCTCTACTTCTTTTTTTATCTTTTCAATACATTCTTCTGTTGTTTTGCCGAATACCCGTTTTCCGTTTACCATGGCATATGGTCTCATTGCACACATTCCACAATAATTCATGCATTCATAACTCATGACGGCAACTTCGGGACGGTTAAATACTTCCTCTAATTCTTCAGAAGAGAGTATATTGTAATCACATACTTCAATAATGATGAATCCCATATTAAACACGCTTTCCTTACAATCCAACATTTTTTCATTATGGATTTTAAATTTTAATTCTTCATCTATCTTACATAATGATTTGGACTTGTACAACTAGTTGAATTGGAGAGATGTTACTTTGTATCGGGATACATTTCCCTTAGAAATCGAATAGATTGTTGGATTAATTTCTTTAACACTTCCACATCAATGTCGGCGATTTTATTTATATATACACAAGATTTCCCTGCTTTATGTTTTCCGAATTCCTGTAGTAACATATCACGTTCAGTATCTCCGGTAGCAAAATATAAACTAAAATTGGTTTTGCGCGGTGAAAAGCCAACTAAAGGTGCATCGCCTTCATGGCCGGTTGCATATTTGTAATGATAAGATCCGAAGCCAATGATGCTGGTTCCCCACATTTTTGCTTTGTATCCGGTCGTTTCTGTGAAGATATCTAGCAAACGATAGGCATCCTCACGTTTTTTTGAATTCTCGACTTGTTCAATAAACTCAATTACACTATTATCATTTTCTTTTGTCTTTAATTCATACATTTAAATCCTCCTTTAATCAGATTTTTTAATAGATTTGTTAGTTCTTTTCTATACCTTCTGTGAGGACGTGGAATCTTAAATTTCTTCCCATGGTATTTACTATGTTAAGTCATCTATGAATGGTTTGTCTATTTTTGGTATATCCAATACCGAGTTTCTAATCATGCAAAATGGCCTCCAATTTTTTTACTACGTTCAAGGGTTACGCCAGCAGCTGTATAACTAGAAGCACGAAGAATAGCAGTAGAACCATATTTGTCACGAATCGCATCCATGACATATCCAATATCCGTCTTTTTTGAACGGTCTTCAAATAAATCGAGTTGGGTTTCTGCTTTATTAGAGAGGTTATCTAACGTAACGTAGACATGACGAATATTACTAAAGCCATCGTAAAATTGATGAAAAAGCTGCATACAAACATGATGAACATCCATTGTCACATTTGTCGGAATCTCGATTGATTTGGAACGAGAAAATCCGCCTCCACCTGTATCTTTGGAATAAGAGATGCCTAGGTGAATGGTTTTTCCTACCTTGTCAGCAGTTCGGGCTCTTCGGCATACCTCTTCACATAAATCAAGAATACATGTAGAAATTTCTTCCTTTGTATAATCACGTAATAAAGCAATTCCATGACCAAACCCTTTTTGTTCTGTTTTCGTAAAGTTTCCATACACGGGACTTAAATCAATTCCCCAAGCATGAAAGTATAACTGTTCCCCCATAATCCCAAAGCGACTTTTTAAGTGGTCTAAACTATAATTGGCAAGTTGACCGAGAGTAACAATGCCCATTCGATTGAGATTGCGTTTCATTCTGCTACCAATTCCCCAAATTTCTTCAACAGGAAAGGGCCAAAGTTTTTCTTCTACATCTTCATATTTGCATTCGGCAATCCCGGATTTTTTCCCATGAATATCCATCACTACCTTAGCAAGAAACTTATTATCACCAATTCCAATAGAAGAAGTGATTCCAAAATGATCGAAAATATCTTGTTTGATCTTTTTTGCTACTTCCCAACGATCACCGAAAAGCTTTTTCAATCCATTTACAGTAACCCAAACTTCATCCACAGAGTATTGATGGATGGCTTCTTTCGGAACATATTGGTTAATTAATTTTGTGATTTCAATAGAAACATGGAGATAATCTGCCATATGTGCAGGAACAATATGAATATCTGGATCTTTCGGTAGTTCAAAGTAGCGGCTGACATTGCTGATACTATACTTTTTTTTCAAAGTTGGAGAAGCAGCCAGTACAATACTGCCCGAACGATTAGGATCCCCAACTACTGCGAGTAAGGTAGTCATTGGATCAAGTCCTAATTTAATTGCTTCTACACTAGCATAGAATGAACGCATATCAATACATAATACATCATTCCGAGGATAAGGAGAGTAATCCATCATCTTCACCGCCTAAAGTTATGAAACGTATGTTCTTATTTTAGGTAACTTTTTTAAAAATAGCAATGGGAATTTATTCCGGAAAACTTTTATCCCTAGAAGCTTGAGGTAGGAGTTTTACTGCCCGTAAAGACGATAAGTGCGACTAATTATTAGTGGGGGATGAAGGGAGATCCCCACTGATGGCTTTATCACGTATTAATGAAAAGGAGGTATAACTAGGAAAAATTAAACCACTCTAAGGGTGAAGGAGGTAATACTTACATGACACAATTAAGAAATATGATGACGCAAAATGTAATGACCGTAAATGAATCACAATCGGTACAAGAGGCAGCTGCTATTATGAGCCAGTACAATATTGGAGCGGTACCTGTTGTTAACAGTGGAGGTCAAATGGTAGGGATTGTAACGGATCGTGATATCACTTTACGTACAACAGCACAAGGACAAAATGCACAAACGCCGGTTTCCGAAGTAATGACAGCGCAACAAATGGTAAAAGGTACTCCAGATATGGATGCAGACCAGGCTGCAGAGTTAATGTCACAGCAACAAATTCGTCGATTGCCAATTGAGGAAAATGGTCAGTTAGTTGGAATGGTAGCATTAGGAGATTTAGCAGTTCAGAATCAACATGCTGATGAAGCTGGACAAGCGCTAGCAAGTATTTCTACCCCGTCTTCCCCACAACAATAAAAAAATACGGGGATGCTGAAGTCGCATCCCCGTATTTATTACATACTAGTAACCACCAACATAGGAAGTTCCAACGATAATTAAAAGGATAAATAGAACTACAATTAACGCGAAGCTACTACTTCCGCCATAACCGCCGCTGTAACTCATAATCTCACCTCCATTTACAATAATAGTATATGGATAAGGCAAAAGAGAGTAAGGGCAAGAAAACTAGTCTCATAAAAAGGGGTTTTTCCACTATCCCAGGCCGCGTCCCCGAAGCGCCCGGCAATCGGACCACCTGTTATTGCGGAGTGCAGTTTGTATGTTGCTACGAAGCACAGGAGTTGCGTCAGGACGTCGCGTTTTTAGCCTGTAAGGGCACTTACGCCTTTGTTATGAAAAGGTGACTTCTAATTTTCCGATGGAGGAGTAAGACGCTTCGTATTTACCAACTTGTACAGGTAAAGGTGAAATAAAGGTTCCAGAAGAAATCATCATTCCTTTTTTTAGTGTTTTATGATGACTAGCAAGCTTTTTAACTAACCATGCTACAGCAGATACCGGATTATCTAACACTGCTGAAGAAACACCCTCACTAATTTTTTCACCATTGTGGAACAGTTCCATTTTAATATTAGCTAATTCATCCAATGAAGGTGGCGTAACTCCTTCAGAAACAACCACAAGTCCTGTTGCTGTATCATCGGAAAGTAGGTCAGCTAAAGAGAAGTTAGGGAACCAATCTATATAGCGTGAATCAGGAATCTCAAGTCCAGCTGCTATCTTACTCTTATTAAGAATTTCTTCTTCTGTTGCAGTAGGGGATAAATCCTCTGTTAATATAAACACTAATTCTGGCTCAACTAATGGTGCAAATAAATTAGATAAGGAAATATTGTTACCGGATTCGACAATATTGGAAGTGAGTAATGTTCCGTATGCCGGTTCATGAGTATTTGCTATAGCCTGTGTTTCTTTACTTGTCATACTAATTTTATATCCGATAATTTCCTCGTTATGTACTTCTTGAATTCTCTTCATTAACTCATCTTGAACAGCATATGCAGTATTTTCATCTAAAGTATAATCATTTCGAATAAACTCAATTGGAGTTTTTGTTTCACGAGCTTGGTAAATTTTTGTAACGATTTCTTCTATTATATTGTAGTCCATATGAAACACCCCTTTTTTGTATAAATTAATGATAATATAATCAGCCAATTCTGTAAAATCCACATTTTCCCCCTAATGTTCTAATTTTGCGGAATAGTCATATACATATAAATATCGAGTTTAAGTTTAAAGCTTTTTATAAGAAAGGATGATAGAATACATGGATAAGTCACCAAGAGATAACAATAAGTTTGATAAAGATAAAAAACAGGAGCAGTTGGAACAGTATAGAGAGAAAAACACAGGTAAAGGCGAGAAAATGACAGATGACGCTGGGTTTAAAATTTCGAACGATCGGTGGTCCTTAAGAGCCGGAAAGCGGGGGCCGACATTATTTCAGGACTTCCATTTTTACAGAAAACAGTCACATTTTAGTCGGGAACGGATACCAGAAAAAGTTGTTCATGCAAGAGGTGACGGAGCATATGGGGAATTTGAGTTATACAAATCCATGAAACATGTAACAAGAGCACACTTTTTGCAAGAACCTGGCACTAAAACACCTGTATTTGTCCGATTTTCCAACTTTATAGGGAGTAAAGGGTCCAAGGATACAGCCATTGATATACGTGGTTTTGCAACCAAGTTTTACACACAAGAAGGAAATTATGATATGCTGGCACTCTCATTTGCTATCTTCGCTATTATGGATGCCATGAAATTTGCCGATTTTACCCATGCGGTCAAACCGAATCCAAGGACAGGTGTCCCACAAGCAACTGTTGCGCACGATAATGCCTGGGATTATATCTCCAATAATCAGGAAATTGCCCATTTTATTATGTGGCTTATGTCCTATCGGGGCCGTCCAAGAAGCTGGCGGATGATGGAAGCTTGGCCAGTTAATACGTTCCGATTTATCAACGAACAGGGCAAATCAACATTTGTTAGATATGTATGGAAGCCTGTGCTTGGTGTCCATTCATTATTATTGGATGAAGCGAATACCATTGGAGGGGTCGATCCGGACTTCCATCGCAGGGATTTACATGAGGCTATTAAGCGTGGAGCATACCCCGAATATGAACTAGGTGTGCAACTGATTGCAGAAGAAGATGAATTTAAGTATGAATTTGACATTCTGGATGATACAAAATTTTGGCCGGAAGAGGTCATTCCTGTTGAGATAATCGGTAAAATGACGTTAAATCGTCTAGTTGATAACCATTTTGCAGAAGAGGAACAGTCTTCATTTGATCCAGCAACTGTTGTTCCAGGAATTGATTTCACCGATGATCCTGTCCTACAAGGTAGATCATTTGCCTACCGAGATACAGATTATCATCGACTTGGTACGGCAAATATAAATAATATACCGGTCAACCAGCCTATCGTTGAAAGAAACTTTAACCAACGCCAAGGAGTTGCGCGTCATCGGATTGATGTTGATTCCGTAAATTATCATAAAAATTCACTAGCTAATAATACGCCGGCAGAGACCCCTCCCGAAGAAGGTGGGTATGCACATTATCCGGAGAAAGTTGAAGGACACAAGACGAGAGAACGTCCAGGTGAATCGTTCTATGATTTCTTTTCACAACCAAGACTTTTTTGGAATAGTATGAACCCAGTTGAAAAACAGCATATTGTAGAAACCTTTACTTTTCACCTTGGATATGTAAAAAGTAAATCTGTTAGGCAACAAGTTGTGGATATGTTTGTCAACGTTGACAAAGGGATGGCATGTCAAATTGCAGATAATATTGGTGTTGAACGTCCAAGCGGGACCAATGTACCGGTTACTAAAAGTTCCCCCGCTCTTACTCGGACGAAGTATTATGCATATACCCGAACAGTTGCTGTTTTGATTGGTAATGGTTTTAACGGGCAAGAGGTAACTAATGCGCTTAATGTATTACGCAAATATGGGGTTTGGGTGGACATTGTAAGTGAAAATCTAGGTACAGTTATAGGGGATGATGGCACAAAAATTAACGTTGATAAAATATTTACCTCAACATATCCTGTTTTGTTTGACTCTATCTATGTCGTTGGAGGAAATACTAAAAATCAAGAAAAATTCAACCAGAGTGTTATGCATTTTATAAATGAACAATATAAACACTATAAACCAATTGGTATTGCAACGACTGCTCAGTCTTATATTCAACCATCTGATAAAAACAATTTAGATGAAGTAGTATTTGCCTCAAATAATCCAAACTTCGGAAATGATTTTGTCGAAGCAATCGCAAAACAACGCTTCTGGAATAGGAAATAAATTATAGAAGGGATATGATTATTCATTTCCCTTCTTCCTCATTATATTAAAGATATATCTACTAAAATATTATCCTATCCTAAAATATGATAGAATGGTGTGTAAATTTATCTGAATATCTTCATGGAATCTTCCAAAGTCCTCTCTTTTAAATCCATAAAAATAATAGAATCAGGTGATACTTATGAAATTAATACTCGCAGAAAAACCCTCTGTTGCTAAAAATATAGCGGATGCTTTAAAAATAAAATCGAAAAAGGACGGCTATTTTGAAGGCAATGGCTATTTAGTGACCTGGGCATTCGGCCACTTGGTAGAGCTTTATGATGCAAAGGATTATGATAGCAAAATGGCTCGCTGGAAAATGGAAAACTTTCCATTTATCCCTAATGAATTTAAATATAAGGTGAAAAGTAATCCAAGAGATAGAGAAAAACCAGATAGTGGAGCAAATAAACAATTAAAACTAATCCATCAATTAATACATAGAACAGATGTAGAAGCAATTATTTCAGCGTGTGACTATGACCGAGAAGGACAGTTAATAGGCGATAGTATTATATACCGTGGGGGAAGACAGTCCAAACCGGTATATCGTTTACTATTAAATGAATGGACACCGAATGAAGTAATAGAAGGATTGGCAAAAGTAAAACCAAATCAAGCGATGAAAGCCCTAAGAGATGCTGGGATAAGTAGACAATGGGCGGACTGGGTTATTGGAATAAACTTAACTTCTGTAGCAACATTGAAATATCAAAAAGGCAGAGGAAAAGCACTAAATATTGGTCGAGTATTGTTACCCACGTTAAAGATTATTTATGATCGTGATAAAGAAATTGAAAAATTCGTCCCAGAAAACTACTTTAAATTAGAAGCCACTTTTCAGACAAATAATAGTGAAGAATATAAAGGAATTTATAGGGAGAAAAAAGAAGATAAGTTTAAAGACAGGGAGTATTTAGAAGAAATACAAAGAAATCTTCTAGGTAGACAAGCTACTATTGTAGATAAACAAGTACAGAGGAAGAAAGAGTTTCCGCCATTTCTATTTAATCTTTCCAATTTACAAGGACATATAACGAATAAATATAAAGGTTGGACCTCTGATAAAGTTTTGAAAGTAGCACAATCACTCTATGAAAAGAAGTTAATCACATATCCGCGGACAGCAAGCATCGCACTAGAAGAAAGTTTAGTAGGAAAGACCGCTCAAGTTTTAAAAGTACATACAGAAAATTTGCCATATAAAGATGAAATAAAATTTGTCAAATCAAAGAGAATTTTTAACAATGCTAAGGTGGAAAGTCATAGCGCCATTATTCCTACTTATCTAAAGCCTAAACGTATGACACAAGATGAATCTATCGTTTATTCTGCTATATTAAATCGTTTTATCATGCAGTTTATGCCCGTCGCGGAATATGAAGAAACGACTTTAACCATGAAAGTTGATTCCAGTCCATTGAATGGAGATTTTCACTCAAAAGGAAGGGTACAACTTATAGATGGATGGAAAAAGGTAGAAAAAATGGAATCAAAAGATACCTTATTACCACATGTACAATTAAATGAACAGGTGCATATAAAACATTCAGAGGTTACCAATCATGTCACAAAACCACCAAAACCCCATACAGAGAAAACACTTCTTCGTGTAATGGAGACATGTGGAAAAAACTTGAAAGAGGAAAGTGACGAACTTCTTGGCAGTATTTTGAAAGGATTTAGCATTGGAACCCCGGCAACAAGAGCTGAAACGATTAAAAAATTAAAAGATGTAGGGTATATTTCTAATTCTGGGAAAAATTTAAGCTGTACGGAACTCGGTGTGAAATTGGTAGAAACTTTTCCAGTTCAACAATTATTTGATTTGGACTTT
Source organism: Oceanobacillus caeni (assembly GCF_019037185.1). Lineage (GTDB taxonomy): Bacteria > Bacillota > Bacilli > Bacillales > Amphibacillaceae > Oceanobacillus > Oceanobacillus caeni. The sequence goes on along the minus strand of NZ_JAHHXM010000024.1, from coordinate 14,891 downwards.
ACTGGTAGATTAGAAAAAGTTCTTTCAGACATTCAAAGAGGGAAGGCGAGTAAACAGGAATTTTTAAGCACCGTTTTCCAATTTACCATAAATTCCGTAGAAACAGTTAAAAGTGCTGAAGACATAATCATTCATGAAGTGAAAAGTAAAAAGGTGACTAATGAAGTACTTGGTAAATGCCCAGAATGTGGAAATGAAATTATTGATGGATATAAAGGATTTGGATGTAGTAATTGGAAGAATGGATGTAAATTTATCATATGGAAGAATGATAAATTTTTACAAACGATGAAAAAGAAGCCAACAAAAACGATGGTAAAGCAAATTCTGAAAAATAATAAAGCATATGTAAAAGGATTAACGAGTAAAAATGGTAAAAAATTTAATGCGTATTTAAGCTATGAAAAAAATGCAGACAACGATTACTATAGTTGGAAAATGGAATTTAAGAAAAAATAAGGGAGCTGACCTTGGTTATTTTCAACCTATAGAAAATAGTCATAATGCTTGTTCATTTCACTTATAATAATGTAGTAATGTATTCTTTCTCAATCTAATTTTAATCCTTCTAGTATATTTAGACTTATTTCGACAACTAGTCCTTATTACTGTGGTTGCAACATTTTTAGTAGTTAGGTAATATTGGACAAGAACATAGTTTGCAGACTTATTAGACTGTGGGATTTTATCCTACCTTAAGCTTCTAGGGAAACCAAGAAGGTAGGTGGGGGACTGACTGCCCGTAAAGGTTCGATAAGTGCGACTAATCATCAGTGGGATGAAGGAACCCCCCACTGACGGAAGTCTTCTTTATTGGAGGGAGAAAATGTTTAATAAAAAAATGGTATCCATCTGTATCATCTGTTTATTATTCTTAGGTGCATGTAACAATGGAGAAAAAGTTAATACCGTAATCAAAAATCCAAATAACGAAACTAATAATAATCAAACCGAGGTAAAAGAAGAAAAAGGCAATGAACAAGTAAATGAAGAGAAGCATGAGAATGACCCGGGTATAGAGACTTCCTCAGAAAGTGAGTCAGTTTCTAAAATAAATTCTTTAGAACAGATGAAAGAACAAAAATCAGGATCATTAGTACAAGATGCTACGCCCCAATTTGAGGTAGAGAATTCGGCTATTGAACCACTAAATTCTAATCAAATAAAAGCAATGATTGAGGAACTAGAAAAATTAACTAATGAAACAGCGGATTCAACGGAGATTTATAATAAAATCGTTCAATTACTCCGTTCCCCTAATTATAAAGAAATAATTAATAGAGCAGAGAATTTTGAGCCAAGATTTGATAAACCATTTATGCCAAGCGTTAGTGAGGAAGATAATAATGATGTGCAGTCTAATCGTGGAAAGGCTATCATTCTATTAGATGCAAAATCTAGCATGCTTTTATCGCAAGATGGTCAGTTAACATTAGAAACCATTAAAAATTCTATTACTCGATTTGCAAAAATAATTGGCCAAAATAATGAGGTTTCCTTAATTGTCTACGGTCATAAAAATAATAATTCGGAAACCGATCATGTACAAGCCTGTAATGCGGTTGAAGAAATGTATCCGATGGGGGCCTTTGATGAAGAGCAATTCAAACAATCATTAAGAACGATAGAAGGTAATGGTGAATCTCCGTTGTCACAAGCTTTGAAAAAGGCGGAAGAAATTAGCGGAGAGGAAGATGAAGAAGTTTCTATTTATGTGATAAGTAACGGTGCGGAAACATGTAATGGAGATCCAGTTAAGGAAATTAAAACGTTTATGAGTAAAAATGTAGATAGATCCGTTCATATTATCGGCCTTGAAGTTGATGAAGATGCAGGGGATATGCTGAAGGAACTTTCCATTTTAGGAAAAGGATCCTACTATTCCGTAAAAAATGAAGAAGAGTTAAAGAATATCATTGGTGAGAAATGGCTAAAAAACTACATTGATTTAGCTCTTGCTCATACCAAAGCACCAGGGCCATGGGAAATATTAGATGAATATAATCGATTTGATGAGGACTTAAACCAAATTAGAGAAGTTATTAAAACGGAAAAATCAAGATATGACCAAGCCGTTCAAATTCTAAGTTTGGAAAAATTCGTTGATCAATCAATTGTTGATCAAGTGTCTGAGCTCATTATTGAAGAATATCGTAATAAGTTAGATATTATCAGTGAATTTCGTACAAATAAACTTGAGGAAATCGATCAAGAAGCGAAAGACATTAGAGATCAAGTAGAAGAATGGAAAGAACAAATGCAACAATTAGAAAACTTGGCGTTCGCTCAACCTAATAGCGAACACCAAGTTTTTTAATCTTTTTTTGGAAATTCACTGAGAAAACACTCGTTTATCACGTGTAACCCCCCCACTGATGGAAGTCTTCTTTATTAGCCTATTGGTGAAAAATTTGGTATTATATTAGATGTGAATTAATCATATCTTAACTAGCTGGCTTATTAAAATGCAACTCTTGGGACCCTAACTACTAAGTTCCATCATCAAAAAATGTAGTCTCGGCGGAATTAGCACGTTCTATGTTGTAAGTCCCTAGTTAGAAATTCGATTCAATTAAGAATTGTGAGTTGTGATGGGGTGGCTAGTGGGGTTCTGATAAGTTTCACTTGATTATACTTTACTTTTTATTGTATAAGAGGTTTAATGTTACGTAGAGATAAATGTGTGAAACCTTATACATTTAACTTTACTAAAAGTACATATTAAAGATTAAGAAAGGTGATGTTTTAAATGAGTAAACCTAAAGTGGTCGTACTAGGTGCTGGTTATGCAGGACTAGTTACAGTAAGACACCTAACCAAAAAATTATCACAAGAAGAAGCAGAAATTGTTCTTATTAATAAACACAATTATCACTACGAAAGTACTTGGTTACATGAAGTAGCAGCCGGAACTCTTACTCCTAACCAAGCTCGTTTTATGATTAGCGATGTAGTAAATCCAAACCGTGTTCGTTTAGTTTACGATACAGTTGTTGAAATTAATAAAGATGAAAAACGCGTTGTCCTAGAAAATAGCGAAGTTACTTATGATTATCTAGTTATCGCATTAGGATTTGTAACAAATACATTTGGAATTAAAGGAATGGAAGAAAATGCATTCTTCATTCAAGATATAGATTCTAGTCGCTTAATTGCAGAGCATATTGAATATCAGTTCGCAAAATATAGTGCGGGAGAAATCACTGATGACGAGGCTTTGAACATAGTAGTCGGTGGAGGCGGTTTCACTGGAATCGAGTTTGTTGGTGAACTAGTAGAAGAAGTACCAAGACTATGTAAGAAACATGATATTCCACGTAACAAAGTACGTATTATTAATGTGGAAGCAGCTCCTTCTATATTACCTATGTTCGATAAAGATTTAGTATCTTACGCTATTCAATCACTTGAATCTCGCGGTGTAGAATTCCGTATGGGTGCTGCAATTTCTGAATGTACACCTGAAGGATTCATTGTTGGTGAAGATAAAGAATTAATCAAAGGTGGAACGGTTGTTTGGACTGGTGGCGTAACGGGTAGTCCAGTACTAGGTAAATCTGGCTTTGAATTAGTGAAAGGTAAAGTGAACGTTGATGCAGATCTTCGTATCCAAGGGGAAGAAGATATCTTTGCTTTAGGAGATTGTTCATGGGTAATGAACAAAGAAACGGGAAGACCTTATCCTCCAACTGGCCAATTAGCAACTCAAGAAGGTGTTGTAGCAGCTGAAAACATTGCGGCATTAATTCATAATGCACCGTTAAAAGACTTTGTCTTCAGTGATAAAGGTACCGTTGCTTCACTTGGTTTGACTGATGGAATCGGAAATATCTTCCAAGGAACTAAAATAAAAGGTAAATCTGCTGCAGCTATGAAGAAAGTCGTTGATGACCGTACATTGTTCCTAGTCGGTGGAGCAAAAACAGTAGTGAAAAAAGGTAAATTCCGTCCTTTTTAATAAGAAGGTAGACAATTGTTTGATGGTATAAAGTTTAAAAAAGTATTGCTCTAAAAGGGGAGGTAATTTTTAAATGAAAAACTTCTTATACGGTATATTACTTGTGCTTGTTGCATTGGTAGGGTATAGAGTAGCAAGTGATTGTTTAGAAGACAAAAGAGACTTCTATTAGGAATAAAGCCATTTAGCTAATTTAGCTAAGTGGCTTTTTTTACGAAGACTCACTCCATACGGTGCTAAATGGGCGATTGCGTTTTTCTTTTTACATGTTTCTGTTATTTTGCCTCATAATAAATGTGAGGTGAAAAAGATGTTGTTTTTAGCTTTTATTTTTGCTTTAGTTGGTCATCCTGTCGCATCGGATTCAGAAGACTTTGAGTTAAAAAAGAATAATGAAATATGGTTAGAAAAAGCGGAAATTCATCAGTATGAATTGACTAACTTTGATTCTATTTTTTTGGATATGAATAAACTGGAATTATTAATGGAGAACTTAGAGTCTAAAGTTTATAAAGAACCAACGAATGCAAAATTTGGGAAAAGCAATGAAATAATCGAGGGGAAGTATGGGCTAACGTTGGATAGAAATAAGTTTCTGGAGAATTTTCTTACTCATTATTATAGTTCTACCGATAAAAAGTTTAAAGTTCCTTTAAGAGAAATATATCCTAAAGTGGATAGTGGGTTACTAAAGGAAATTAGTGCAAAAAAGTTAGGAAGCTACGTTACTTCATTTAGTAGTAGTAATAAAGAAAGGTCTCATAATATTTCATTGGCTACAGAGGCAATTGATAATATTGTTGTTTTTCCAGGAGAGACTTTTTCCTTTAATGACATTGTTGGTGAGCGAACAAAAGAGAAAGGGTATAAACGTGCACCTGTCATTGTGAGAGGAGAATTATCGGAGGATATTGGAGGGGGAATTTGCCAAGTATCTTCCACACTTTTTAATGCTGTTGATTTAAAAGGTATACAAATAGTTGAACGTTATGCTCATAGTAAGAGAGTACCATATGTTCCGCCTGGAAGAGATGCTACCGTAAGTTGGTGGGGACCAGATTTTGTATTTAAAAATTTATATAATGATCCTATTCTAATCCGTGCGAAGGCTAGCAACGGTCAAATGATTGTAACGATATATTCTACAGAGTCTGCAGAAAACTTTACAGGCAATTAAATGGAGAAAGAACATCTAGTTGTTTACACTGGTTGTTCTTTTTTTGTTAAACATGATTTCCTTCCTTATTGGACTGTAGCGTTTTGATTTATTTACGCATAGGCTATAGCACATTAAGGAAAGGAAGGGGATTAAATGGATTTAACTTTAGCTCACTGGCTATACGGTATATTTACGATAGTTATTATCGTTACCATGATATTTAGAAAAGGCGTTGTTTTACCAACGATTTTAGGAACCTTTATTATTGCATGGGTTTTTACGGGGGACATCATTGGTGGATTTAAAGCCATTTTCCAAGCCAATTTAGTTGCAGCTCAAGAGTTATTTAACATTTTCTTAATTATTATGTTCATGCTTGCACTCCTTAATTCACTACGGGATTTAGGTGCGGATAAACGAATGATTCAGCCCATTCAAAAATTAATGGTCAATGGTCATGTTTCTTTCTTTGTGTTGGCGGTTGTCACTTATGTCATATCCTTATTCTTTTGGCCAACTCCGGCTGTCCCGTTAATCTGTGCATTATTAGTACCGGCAGCAGTTCGTGCGGGATTACCAGCAATTATTGCTGCAGTATCTATTGCCATAGCAGGACAGGGAATGGCCTTATCTTCTGACTATATTGTTCAAGTTGCCCCAAGTCTCTCGGCTGCATCTGGCGGATTAGATACATCCATAGTTGCGGATAAAGCTCTTATTTTATCGCTAATTTCTGGAGTTTTAGCATTAGGATTAGCTTATCTTTTCTATAGAAAACAAATCCGATCGAAGGACAATGAAAATATTCAAAATGAATTAAGAAATTTGCAAACATCGGACGAAACAAAAAATGTGGCTAAGACTGTGAATCTTAAATTATGGAGTAAGGTTTTTGCAATATTTGTACCAATTGCTCTTCTCTTAGTGCTTATTGTTATGTTAGTGAATAAGCTTTCTTCCGGTAATGGAGGATTAGTAGGAGGAGATGGAGCTGCTTTTGTTGGTGGTGTAGCTGCTATTTTATTGCTAATGTCAACTCTTGCTTTCGGTAAATCAGAAGCATTAAATTATATTAGTAATCATATTACGGACGGTTTCGTATTTGCATTCAAAGCGATGGGGCCTGTCATCCCGATTGCAGGTTTCTTCTTTCTAGGTAGTGGGGACTTTTCCGGAGCTATATTGGGAGTGGAAAATGGGCCTTCTTTATTATTTGGATTAGTTGAAGCCACGCAAGAATTCCTACCACAGAGTGCATTTTTTGCTGGGTTTAGTATCTTAATTATAGGTATTATTACTGGGCTAGATGGATCTGGTTTTTCTGGTTTACCATTAACTGGTGCGCTTGCAGCAAGTTTGGAGAATGGTTCTATCGATGCAACAACATTAGCAGCAATTGGTCAAATGGGTGCAATCTGGACTGGAGGAGGAACCATCATAGCATGGTCATCTTTAATCGCCATAGCGGGACTATGTGGAGTTTCCGTAATGGATTTAGTACGGAAAAACTTTTTACCAGTAATTATTGGCTTGATTGTTTCAACAGCTATAGCTGTATTCCTATTAGGATAATCTAATCCTTTGAAACATATAAATGTTAACAAGACTAATAGGAGAGTGAAAAATGTCAAAAAATACGGGATCCATTGTTCATGAATCACTTGATGCTTTATTTGAGGATAGTTCTTTTTTGCCGGAATTACAGAATGAAGAGAGGGAAAAAGCGTTACGGTCCATTCGTTCTATTCTTTCAACGCCAAATCATGTGTATAAATCGTTTTTAAGACTGCCATTAAACAATGGAGAAATAGTTCGAATACCTGCTTTCCGTGTTCAACATAATAATATTTTAGGAGCTTACAAGGGTGGTATTCGATTTCATGAGACAGTAAATGAAGATGAAGTAATAAATTTAGCAACATTAATGACGTTGAAAAATGCTGTCCATGATGTTCCTTTTGGGGGAGCAAAAGGTGGAGTAATAATTAATCCCAGAAATTTTGAAAACGAAGAACTTAATTTAATTTGCAAAAAGTATGTTCGTTATTTTAGTGATATTATTGGACCTGACAAAGATATTCCGGCTCCGGATATGGGTACTAGTGAAAGAGAAATGGATTGGATGATGGCAGAATATAAAAGTATTCATCCGGGTGAAAGTTATCTTGGAAGCTTTACAGGGAAAAGTATTGTAAATGGCGGCTCACTTGGAAGAAAGACAGCAACTGGTAAAGGCGTGTATTACTCTTTTCGCTACATGTTGTATGACTTTTTAAATCAAAATAAAGATTGGCTTGGGAGTCAAAATAATCAATATGCTAACAAACTTATAGCTTTAAAAAATAAGCCATTAAACATAGCCATTCAAGGTTTCGGAAATGTAGGATCCATTATCGCTTCTGAAGCTTTTAGATGTCCGTATTTAGAAAATAAAATTATTGCTATAAGCGATCGAAATGTTACGTTGTTTCATTCTGATGGATTGGATATAACTAAATTAATAAACTATACGCAAGGAAATTATGGGGATCTTCCAAAGAATGAGAAGGAATTAGAAAAAGCAAATATATCAGCTAAAATAATGCCTCGGGATGACTTGTTGACATTAGATGTAGATGTCCTCTTTTTAGCTGCACTTGAAGATCAAATTCATATGAACAATATGAATAATATCAAGACAAAGGTAATCGTTGAAGGAGCAAATTCACCTATAACGGGTAAAGCGGATCTTTTTCTAAATAAGAAGAAAAAAATTATTATCCCTGATATTTTAGCAAACGCTGGTGGTGTTATTGTTTCTTACTTTGAATGGATGCAAGGAAGAGATACAAAATTTTACACGGAAGATGAAGTAAATAACCAATTATTTGAGAAAATGAAAAAGACCTTCGAGATTGTTTATCCCAAATATTTTAGTGATCATTTTTCCTTAAGAGAAAATTGTTATATTCAAGCCGTAATGAAATTATCCATTGTACTTTACAAACAAGGAAAGTTATATTAAGCATTCCAAAACAGTTCCATTATGGGGCTGTTTTTATAAAAGATTCTGAATTGATGATATTTGCCAATGCTAAGTTACGGAAATGAAAGGCCTTATTGGTTAGGTACTAGAAGTGGTATTAAAGGCTGATAGTTTGAATAGATACATATATATATAAACATGTAAGGGAGACGATGGTATGGAATATTTACAAAAAATGCCAGGGAATTGGGAAAGTAGCAATTCATTTCTATGATTAATATAGAAAGTGGAGAGACACGATGGTTGCTCTCCACATTGTATTCATCCCATCTAAGGGCGGTTCAAGCTTCTGGGAAAACAAAGAAGGTAGGTGGGAGATCAACTGCCCGTTTAATTCAAATATTTTTCGATTTTATCTATAGCAGCTTGTAATTTTTTACTATTCGTTTGATACAATGTTTTAGATTGCGGATTTTCAGTGGCCAAAGCAAACAATTCCAAATCTGCTTGACACTTCTTCATGGTGGCTAATAATAATGGTTTTTCATTTGGACTAGGCACTGCTATTGTGTCATCAAATAAATCAACATACAATTGTCCATCTGTATCTGCTTGGCCGAGAAATACATTTTCAATGCTTACGTTGAGTTTTTCTAATTCCGTTTCAAGCCATGCCAAATTTAAGTTTAAATTAGCTAAAGATTCATATAATACTTTCCCATCCATAATAACCGTTTGGGGTTCCTTTTGAGGTGCTAATTTTATACCTAGATCCTTGGCTGTTAATGGACGATTTTCTCTTTTTGGCAAGACATTTAGAGTTCCATCAGGCTCCAATACAGCAAATTCCACGTCAGTAGCAAGAAATACATCTTTGTCTCGAAGTTTTTCTAGTAAATCATCTGTAGAATAGCCTTGTTTTTTTAGATTATCCTCCATTATTTTCCCGTCCTGAATAAAAACAGTACTTTTGCCATATGTGAAATTACGGAAAACTTTACTTTTTAATGCGATTTTCTGAACGGCATATGGAACAAAAAACCAAATAAGCATTGCGATAATGGCATAAATAATATGAGAATTAGGATCAAATGTATGAATAGCAACAATTCCACCTAACACAACCCCTGTTACATATTCAAAAACATTCATTTGGGACAATTGTTTTGATCCAAGTATTTTCGTAATCGTGAATAAAACAACCATAAGAATAAGCGACCTTAATATAACCTCTAACCATTCAGGAAAATCCGGCATATGACGTTTCTATCCTTTCCTTTTATAATTACTTATTGTATTGTGGTTCTTCACGTGTGAGGTGAATAACTTGTTGGTTCAAACTTTCTTTAACTTCAGAAATGATTTGCTGTGCTTCATTAAATGCTTGTTGGGAATCTACATCCTGTGCTTTATTTGCAAGAATTTGAAGTGTTGCTTCTATATTTTTAACAGATGCATAACATCCTTTTACTTCTGAACCTACTGTCATAAATGAATACTCCCCTTAAAAAATAATAAATCTAGCCTTTTGGACGAAATAGTAATGCACCAATAACTCCAAATATTATTGCTGCAGATATACCTGAGCTTGTAACTTCAAACATTCCTGTTACGACACCGATTAATCCGTGCTTCTCAGCTTCTTCCATAGCACCGTGAACCAAGCTATTACCAAAACTTGTAATTGGAACTGTCGCGCCTGCTCCAGCAAAATCAATTAGAGGTTCGTATAAGCCAATCCCATCTAAAACAGCACCGATTACAACAAGGGTAGTTAAAGTATGTGCGGGACTTAATTTAAATGCATCAAACATAATTTGTCCAATCACACAAATAAGTCCCCCGATAATAAATGACCAAAGGAAAATCATAAAACATCACTTCCTGACTCGATAGAAACTGCATGTGCGATACCAGGTATGGAATCGCCTTGATTGACACTAAGTGGCGAATGTAGGGCACCGGTAGCTACTACTAAAATACGATTTATTTTTCCTTCTCTAATCATTTTTACAAAATGTCCGTAAGCTACTATTGCCGAACAAGCAGGTCCACTTCCTCCTGCAAAAACTGGTTGATCCTCTTTATAAATGGTTAGTCCACAATCGACGTATTTTTCTTCTGGAATATTAATTCCTCTTTTATGAAGAAGATCCAATGAAACTTCTCTCCCGATACGAGCCAAATCTCCCGTAATGATAAGATCATAATAAGAATGATCAATATTTCTTTCCTTCAAATGTGTTTCAATTGTATCGACTGCAGCAGGTACCATGGCTCCACCCATATTAAATGGATCTGTCATTCCTAAATCGACTACTTTACCAATGGTCGCTGATGTAATAATAGGACCATTTCCTTCTTTTGCAACTAATGCACATCCTGCTCCTGTCACGGTCCACTGTGCTGTAGGTGGCTTTTGTCCTCCGTATTCTGTCGGGTAGCGAAATTGCCGTTCAGCAGAAGCATTGTGACTAGAAGTACCGCTAAGAATATAATTAGCTCCATTCCCATTAATAATGGCAGCGGATAATGCTAAACTTTCCGTAGAAGTAGCACATGCATTAAATAAACCTAAATAGGGGAGTCCCATTGTCCGAGCAGCAAATGTAGTCGGAGTAATTTGGTTGATAAGGTCTCCACTTATAAAAAAATCGACCTGTTCTTTCTCAATAGAACTTTTTTTAATAGCAACTTGACAAGCTTGTTCCATTAAAACTTGATGCGCCTTTTCAAATGAATCTTGATTAATCCACATATCTTCATGCAAAATGTCAAAGGCATATGGAATATTTCCTTGTGCTTCAAAAGGTCCGCCAACCGTACCAGTTTCAATAATTCTAGGTTTATTATGAAAAATCCAAGTTTGATGTCCAGTGAGCATTATAATCCACCCCATTGAATAAGAATGGTTTTAATCAGTGCAACAATAAAGGCAGAAAAAACACCGTAAACAATAACAGGTCCAGCTAACTTTAACATGCTTCCTCCAACACCTAATATAAAACCTTCTGTACGGTGTTCGATAGCAGAGGAAATAACAGCATTACCAAACCCTGTTACGGGAACAGCGGTACCTGCACCGGCAAATTGCCCAATGTGATCATACACGCCAAAACCAGTTAATAGCATCGTAATAAATATTAACGTGGCAACAGTCGGGTTTCCTGCTGTTTGTTCGGTAAAATCAAAAAAGTAAATATAAAACGTTGTTATGCATTGTCCTATTAAACAAATGGTTCCTCCGACTAAAAAGGCTTTTATACAATTCTTGAAAATAGGCCGCTTTACTTCCCTATCTTGCTGAAATGATTGATATTCCTGGGCTTGAGGAGGTAATTTTTTTTTCTTCTTATCAGACAATTTAATCCCTCTTTCTTAAAGATTTTCTTTTCTTATTATGTTTTCTCTTTAGATAATTTAGTAATACGATCAATCTCTTTATTTAATTTAGTTGGTTCGATTTTATCCGATTCGATTTTCTTTTCCAGTTCATCTAATTCCAAAAATATTTTCTTATCTACCGTAAGTTCAACATGAAAGTCTTTAAAATGTTTTTTTACTTCTTTTGTTAACTCTTTTTTTATTTTCTTTAATTGAAATCGTTTATTGTGCTCTATTTCTACTGCAATAATTAAATCTTTATCAGTATTTGCAGCTTTTATCCCAGTAACTTCATTATGTTTTTTTAATATTTCTTTTGCTTCATTAGAAGGTTCTTGATCTATCATTTGGCTTGAAGAAATATTTTTAACCTCTACTTTTTGATCATGGTTATTGGTATTTTTTACAGGAGAGTTATTTTGACATCCAAAAAGAATAAAACAAGTTATTATAATAAAAATCGTTTTATAAATTTTTTTCATTTTCTTCAGTCCTTTTTTCAAGAATATGTAAGAGGCTGGTAACATCCAGCCCCTTTTAATATAAATTGAGTTTATTGTTTATATTGAGGTTCTTCTTGTTCAATCTGTTGCATCCTAGGTTGTACACTATCTACAATAGCCTGAGTTTGTTGGGCTGCAGCCTGATAAATCTGTTTGGCTTGTTTATTATCTGTTTGTAATGCAAATTGTTCAAAACTTGCTTGAGCACTTTTCAAACCAGCAATTGTTTGTTTAACTTGAGTTCCTACAGTCAAAGGGATCCTCTCCTTTAAAAAATTATCAAGTGTAGTTTTTGTTATATGTTATTGAAATATACTTCTACATTTTTCCTTCTGAACCATGTTAAAATAAAAAAATGAAACATTTTGTCTTTTCAATCGTATTAAGATAGGGGAAAGTAGGTGGGGACAATAGGGTTGAAAAAGATAGGGGTTATTTGTTTTCTTATATTTGCTTCAATTTTTATGCTAATTTCTCTATACGGGGAAGAAGAAGGGGTTTTAGAGAAAGAAAAAGTAATCGAAAAAAAGGCCAATGACTTTGTTATACATATGAAAGTGGAAAGGGAAAAGAGTGGTATAGAAGTACATCACTCCCTGCAATACATAGGAGAAGGTGCGGTGGAAATTTTACATCAAACCCCATTAATTTCTGTTTCTTTGCTTGATAAAAACCATGATTTTACAGGAAGTTTAATTCAAAAGAAGCTGAATAAAGGTAATATTTATTATCAAGAGTCAAAAATCTTATCTCCAATAGATGTAAAGGGTGAGTGTAATTTATATGTAAGAGCAAAGTTTCTTGTAAATAACAAACTTGTCAATATTGACCATGTGGAACCATTAATGTTTAACTGAAAAAATTCAGAGGGATTCTCTGAATTTTTTTAATGGAGATGGAGGACCTCACTAAAAAGTCTTCTTTAATATATTTTTTCTTAAAATAATTTATCTGTTGTAATTCAAATAAATTTTGGTAGACTTTAACTATTAAAGAAGTAACTGGAGATGATGAATTCTAATGAAGACATTTAAGTTAAAAATGTTATTCGTTCTACCAAATAATCTAGAGCAAAAGGAAATAAAATTATTAGATGGCCTTATTATAAATAAGGAAGATGATTATTATCCAAATCAGTGGTTAATTGAAGCTTTTGTAAGTAAAGATTATACCACCTATTTTGAAAAAGTAATGAACATAGAAGAACTCTTGTTAAAGGTAAAAATAAGTAAAATAGAGAATGAACCTGTTCTTTTTAAATCAAAAATTATTGGGATTAATAAAATAGGTGAAAATATCAATGTATTGTTTAAAGGGAATTTGGAAAAGAAAAAATAAAGGGCTAGGAGCATATCATGAAATTACATCACAGTCGTTTTCATTGGATTAATAAACTTACACCGGTACAAATATTGATTACCTATTACATATTAACTGTGATCATTGCAACAATTTTATTATCTTTACCGATATCCCATAAGGATGGGGTTCATATTCCGCTCATTGATGTTTTATTTGTTGCGGTCAGTGCAGTTAGTGTAACAGGTCTAAGCACTATATCCATAGTAGATTCATTAAGTGTAACAGGTATTTTTATACTAACAGGTATTTTACAGTTGGGTGCCGTTGGTATTATGGCTATTGGAACACTTATTTGGTTATTAATTGGGAAAAAAATTGGATTAAAAGAACGCAGATTAATTATGACAGACCAAAATCAAACAAGTTTCCAAGGAATGGTACGTCTTATCAAACAAATCATTTATGTATTACTTATCATTGAGTTGATTGCTTTTTTAGTTCTAGGTACTTATTTCTTACAATACTTTCCATCTCCTAAAGAAGCTTTTTTTCATGGTTATTTTGGGACGGTAAGCGCGATAACGAATGGTGGATTTGATTTAACTGGTTCATCACTTATACCGTATAACCATGATTACTTTGTTCAATTTATTAATATGTTACTAATTATTCTAGGGGCGATAGGTTTCCCTGTTTTAATTGAAGTTAAGAAATACATTTTTGCGAAAAAAGAGCATAGAAAAACTCAAAGATTTAGTCTGTTCACGAAAATTACGACAATAACATTTTTTATTTTAGTTGTAGTGGGAGCAGTTGGAATATATTTATTGGATATGAACCATTATCTTGCTGATAAAAATTGGCATGAGTCCTTTTTTTATTCTCTTTTTCAATCTGTAACAACACGAAGTGCTGGATTGTCTACAATGGATGTAAGTTCCCTTACGGAAGAAAGCCAGCTTTTTATGTCCTTTTTAATGTTTATCGGGGCTTCACCAAGTAGTGCTGGCGGTGGTATTCGAACGACGACATTTGCGTTAGTAATTATCTATATTATTGCTTCCGTACGTGGTGAAAAAAATATACGAATTTTTAATAGGGAGATTTATGAAGAGGATTTGTCTAAAGCAATAACCGTAACAATTATGGCGGGGTTTATTAGTTTCCTATCCGTACTAGTAATTTCAAAGCTGGAACCATATTCGTTGATCCAAATCATTTTTGAAGTCACTTCGGCATTTGGTACGGTTGGCTTATCGATGGGGATTACACCTGATTTAAGTACAACGACTAAGATTATTCTTATGGTATTAATGCTTATTGGTAGGGTTGGGATTTTTACATTTCTAATTATGTTTAAATCCAATAAGAAGAACAGAACCTTCCGCTACCCTAAAGAAAGAATCACTATAGGATGATTAAAATCATGACCACCCGTCCAACGGGTGGTTTGCACAACGGCTATAAGCCTATACTACCGACCAGCGTCTCAAGGCGCTGGCTTTCATATAGCATTCAAGCCTCATTGTCGTTGCCTCTTTTACTAACCCCTGAAGGAGTGTTAGTATTTCTTGCCACCCTTAAAAGGGTCTTCATATTCTTTTACACTTAATTTATCAA
>NZ_JAHHXM010000023.1 GCF_019037185.1 Oceanobacillus caeni | reverse complement strand
AACACAGAAGTTAAGCTCTCCAGCGCCGATGGTAGTTGGGGGTTCCCCCTGCGAGAGTAGGACGCCGCCAGGCAATATGGAAAGACAGGATATGATAGAAAAATCATATCCTGTCTTTTTTGCAGATAGGAAAACCACCATAGCGTCCAAGGGTATGCCACCGCCATTTATCATGAAAATGGATTTCTAGCCAAAAAAAGAAGTATAAACTTCAATTGTTTCTAGTTATACCAACATTACAACTGGTTCAAAAAAATTTGGCGGACTTTTAAAGGGGATACGCTATTAGGAAACGGTCGGAAAAAGTTGTTCCATAATTGTACGGCTGAACAGAATCACATCCATCAGATACTTCATGATGTGAATATCAACTTACTTCTGTTCTTTCTTATATTTTTGGTAAGATAGGGCGTAAAATCTTGGAAGCTATAATAAATAAGAAAAGAATCTAGTATATCATCTTTAAATCAACAAACGGCTAAAAGCCCTTCAAAAAATAAAAATGAGGGGCCTGGCTTAGTGCTGCCTTTGTAGATTAGTATTTTTTATCCTATCTAAACGGGCAGTAAGACTCCCACCTTAAGCTTCTGGGAAAACAAAAGGTGGGTGGGAGTCTTACTGCCCGTAAAGGTTCGGTAAGTGCGAATAACCATCAGTGGGGGATGAAGGAAAGCCTCACTAACGGAAGTCTTCTTTATACAAAGATATTTACTCTGTGATATTAATTTCATAATTAGGCAGAATTAGTACTTCTACGCGTCTATTTTTCTCCCTGTTTTCTGCACTTGTATTGGGAACAACAGGCTTGTTTTCACCATATCCTTTCGCACTAAACAGGGCAGGATCTAATTTCTCGTTTTCTAGGATAATTTGCATGAAATTAAGTGCTCTAGTTACACTTAGATCCCAATTTGATGCATAGCCAGAATTATGAATTGGCACATCATCACTATGTCCACTAATTACGATTTCATGCGGTGGATCGGCAACAAGTAAATTAGAAACCTCTCTTGCCACCTTTTCTCCATCTTTCTTCACTTCAGCACTACCAGAGTCAAAGAAGACATTATTTACAATCGTAATTAATAGTCCTTCTTCCGTTAATTTGGTTCCTATATCCCCTTCAAGATGTTGCTCCTGGATATAGGTATTAATACTACCCTGAATGCCTTGCAACTTTTCAAGCTCGAGTTCACTACTTGTTTTATTTTTTTCTTTATTTTCATCATTTTCATCGTCTTCCTTTTGTGCTGTAGGTATCTCATTAGGTTGCTTATTCTGGTCTAGAATTCCAATTCCACCAGAAGAAAACTCACTTTCAAACACTTGGGAGAGTCGTTCGTATTTCTCAGCATTAATATCACTCATGGCAAAAAGTACAATAAATAATGCAACTAATAATGTCAACAAATCAGAATACGGAAGGAGCCATGATTCGCTAATGTGATTACTTTTCTTTTTCTTTCTACGCATCATGATCCTCCCGTTGATTATTTTTTTTTTTTAGTTCAGCAAGTTCCTTTGTTGCGATAAAAGCTCCTAATTTATCTCTCACCATCATCGCAGAATTTCCATTAGCAACGGATAGAATCCCCTCTACAATCAGCTCTTTTTGCCGAATTTCTTGTTTTGACTTTTCCCGTAATTTATTAGCAAACGGATGCCATAAGACATATCCAGTAAAAATTCCTAATAATGTTGCGACAAAAGCAGCAGAGATTGCATGGCCCAGCTTCTCGATATCTGTCATATCCCCTAATGCAGCAATCAATCCAATTACGGCTCCTAATACTCCCAGTGTTGGTGCATAGGTTCCTGCTTGCGTAAAAATTGCCGCACCTTCTTCATGCCTTGCTTCCATTGCATCGATTTTTTCTATCAACACTTCTTTAATATAGTCGGGAGACTGCCCATCTACAACGAGTTCAATCCCAGACTTAATAAATGGATCATCCATGTTAGTTAATTGACTTTCCAAAGACAGTAGTCCTTCTTTACGAGTTTGATCTGCCATCTCTCCAAATGTTTGGATTAATTCTTTATTGTCCGTTTGCTTATTCTCCGTAAATAGTATTTTTAAGAGCGCTGGTACCTTTTTTAAAGTGTTCATTGGAAAGGCAATAGTAACGGCTGCTATCGTTCCTAATAGGATAATTAAAATGGCAGCTGGATTGACTAAGGCACCTAAACCAACACCTTTAAGTACCATCCCAATACCTATTGCAATTATCCCTAAAATTAAACCAATGACCGATGTTATATCCATTAGTTGTTATACCTCCTTAAAGTTTAACAATAGGTTGATTTTAATTAGCAACCTATCCCATAACTTATATATCGGTAAAAATAACAGGATAGTTGATAATAGGATTATATATTTTTCGTAAAGTCTGTTGTTAATCGGATACCGTATTCCGTCTATAACTTCTTCTGCAAAGACATTTTCAGCAATGTCCGTTCTTCTATGCAAAAATCTGTTCTATACGTTCATTCCCTAGAACATATTCTTAGTCAATTTTTCATCCTTCATTTTGAATACGCACCTTTAGATAGAAGCTACTATTAACAAAAGTTAACATTGACTTTAAATCTAGTTAATAGTTATCTGTTACATTAATAATTGTATTCACGGAGGAGAAGCATTTCATTAATCGGTAACTAGAATTCCAATTTTAAAAACAATGGGGGAATGGGAATATGAAGAAGGTTTCGTATTTATTAATATTCATTGCGATGATGCTTTTACTAGTGGCTTGTGGAGATGGTGAGGCAGCTAATTCAGACCGTGATGGCCCAATTGAAATTACATATTGGTATGCATGGGGAGATAAGATTGGGGAAAACAATGAAAATCTAGTGAAACAATTTAATGAAATGCAGGATGAAATCCATGTTACTGCGGAATTCCAAGGTAACTATGATGAGTTACAATCAAAAACACAAGCAGCGTTTGCAGCTGGTAATGCTCCTGAAGTAACACAAAATGAAATTTCTTCAATTGAAACATTTGCAAAATCCGATATGATCCAAGATTTATCAAAATTTGTGGAAGAAGATGCGGAAGAAATTAACATGGAAGATTTTAATCCTGGTTTAATGGGGAACTCTTATGTAGATGACAAGCTCTATGGCCTTCCTTATTTAAGAAGTACTCCTATTGTCTATATTAATAAGACGATGTTTGAAGAAAAAGGGATTGACCCTGAGTCTATTCAAACTTGGGAGGATTTTCAATTAGTAGCAGAAAAATTAACAGATGATGAACATGTTGGGATTTCGATGCCGGTAGATATTTGGTTCTATGAGGCATTTGTTGCTCAAGCTGGTGGAGAAATGTTCGATAAGAATGGAAAGATTGCTTTTAACGGAGAAAGTGGAGTAGAGGCTCTAAATTTTTGGAAGGAAATGGTGATAGAGGGAAGGATGCGTGTTCCAGGTGGAGAACCACAACAAGCAGCTGACATGGCAAGACAGGATTTTGCTACTGGTCGTGCGGGAATGTATTTCTCTTCTACAGCTGACTTAACTTTAATGATGCAACTAGCGGAAGAAAATGGGTATAAATTAGAAACGATTATGTTCCCTGAAAATGAAAAACGTAGTGTCCCAACTGGTGGAGCGAATTTAGTTATGACTTCTGGATTGGATGAGAAAAAACAACAAGCTGCATGGGAGTTCATTAAATTTATGACTGCTCCAGAACAGACCGCTTATGCAAGTAGCTACACTGGATATTTGCCAAGCAGACTTTCTTCTGTGGAATCTGATACGATGCAAGAGCTCTATGAGGAAAAACCGCAATTTAAAGTTGCGGTAGACCAATTACAATATGGAAATGCCCGCCCAATGATTGAAGGATATCCTGAAGTACAAAAAATTCTTATAGAAGAAATTCAACGTTTAATGCTTGATACAAGCCTAGATGCACAGGATGTGTTAGATCAAGCCGCTGAGCGTTCAGCAAGTTTGATTAAATAAATGGTTTCACATAGGAACGGGCGTTTTGTGTCACGTTCCTATGTATCAATTTAACGTTAAGGGGTTATAACATGGCTAAAATCCAATTAAAAAATGTATCGAAAGTATATGGGAATAACAAAGTAATGGATGACATGAATTTGGAAATTCAAGATGGATCGTTTACTGTTTTGGTTGGTCCTTCAGGATGTGGGAAATCTACGACACTACGACTTATCGCTGGTTTGGAGGAAGTTACTTCTGGTGAAATTTGGATTGGCAATCATTTAGTGAATGAAGTGGCGCCTGGGAAAAGAGGAATTTCCATGGTTTTTCAAAACTATGCATTATACCCAACGATGACGGTGCAAGGGAACATCGAATTTGGCCTGGAAAATATGAAAATACCAAAAGCAGAGCGGAAAAAGATGGTAGATGAAATCGTGGAGATTGTGGACCTTACCGAGTATTTAGATAAAAAGCCACAAAACTTGTCTGGTGGACAGCGTCAACGTGTAGCATTAGCTCGAGCAATGGTAAAAAAGCCAAATGTCTTTATTTTTGATGAACCATTATCTAATTTAGATGCGAAATTACGGGGGCAAATGCGGACGGAGTTAATCCAATTACACAAACGCTTAGGAACTACTTTTATTTATGTGACTCATGATCAAGTGGAAGCAATGTCGATGGGAGATGAGATTGTTATTTTAAATAAAGGTCACATTATGCAGCAGGCAGCACCGATGGAAGTGTATCATAATCCGGCAAACCAATTTGTAGCGCAATTTATCGGTACACCAGCAATGAATGTTATATCAATCGCAATGTTAGAAGGAAAACTTGGAAAGATAATCGATGAGCGAATTTTTTACATTGGTTTTAGGCCGGAACATGTGGAAATACAAACAGCAGAGGAAACGACTTCCGGAATACATCTACCTTGTGAATTGTTGACAATAGAAACACTGGGATCTGAAACATTGTATTTGGTGAATAGCGATGCAGGGCAGTTTCAAGTAAAAAGCTTTAACAACCCATTAATGAATACAGAAAAAATTCATGTCACCATTCCATTTGATAAATTGTATTACTTTGACACACAGGGTAATCGGGTTTATGTGGATGAACTTCCTTTTGAAAGTATGGGTAAAGAGGTTAGGGGAGAGGTGCTCATATGAAAGTAGCGAAGTGGCGCCCATACCTTTTAATCACGCCCGCAATCATCGTTTTTTTAGTATTTTTCATTCAACCGATTTTTTACATGATTTATTTAAGCTTTCATGATTGGAATTTCATTAGTCCTGATAAAACATTTGTTGGCCTTGAAAATTTCAAAGCATTGCTATCGGATCCGATGTTTTTGCAAGTAATTCGCAATACGTTGATGTACACCTTTTTCACGGTGTTGTTTTCAATTAGTATTGCGCTCCTTATGTCTATTTGGTTAAACAGGCGAGGCTGGATGTACAGCTTTGTTCAAGGTGCGGTTTTCAGTCCACATATTATTTCCCTTGTATCGATTGCGATGCTGTGGATGTGGATTATGGATGCGGACTATGGTTTACTAAACTGGATTTTAAGTTTGGTTGGGATGGATAAAGTGCCATGGCTAACGGATCCAAATACAGCTTTAGCTTCACTTATTATTATCGCGGTGTGGAAAAATATTGGGTACTATACTTTAATTATTATTGCAGGATTACAAAGTATTCCAAAACATTTATATGAAGCGGCTGCCTTGGATCAAACTAGTAGCTTTCGACGATTTACGAAAATTACGTTTCCCATGTTATCGCCAAGCATATTTTTCCTAACAATTATTGGTATTTTGGACTCCATTAAGGTGTTTGAAACGATCAGCATTATTACAAAGGGTGGACCGCTTAACTCAACGAATACCCTTGTGTACTACATATATGAAAATGGTTTTATCTTCTTTAAAATTGGCTATGCTTCTGCAGCTGGTGTGATATTACTAGTCATTCTAAGCATTGTTACATTGATTTATTTTAAAGTTCTAGGTAAAAGAGTTCATTATCAATAGAAGGGAATGTATACGTTGAAAACATCCTTACCTATAAAAATATTGAATGTGATTGGTTTGATTGTGGTCGTTATTATCTTCGCTATGCCGTTTATCTGGATGATTTCCACAAGTTTAAAAACATTAGGAGAAACGATGATTTTTCCACCAAAATGGCTTCCAGATGAACTTATATGGGAAAACTTCATGGAAGCATGGAATTCCGGGCCATTTCTGCAATATTTTATAAATAGTGTCATTGTTTCGGTTGGTATTTTAATGTTGCAATTTATTACGGTAATTCCTGCTGCATATGCATTTGCAAGGTATGAATTTCGCTGCAAAAATATCTTGTTTGGGTTAGTTATGGTGACTATGATGATTCCTGCTCAACTTATTTTCTTGCCTGTGTTTTTAAATTTAAGTGAATGGCGGCTTCTTGATACCTTATGGGGATTAATCTTGCCATTTGCGACAAGTGCATTCGGGATTTTCATGTTGCGCCAAACGTTTAAGCAAGTTCCGGAAGAATTATTAGAAGCGGCACGTTTGGACAATTCATCGGAGTTTAAAATAATGATGAAAATGATGGTGCCAATGGCCAAACCAACATTAATTACATTGGGGCTATTCAATTTTATTACACACTGGAACGATTATTTCTGGCCACTTGTTATGACAACAACGGAAAGGGCACGTACCCTTCCTGTTGGAATTGCGCAGCTGCGCCAAGTGGATGGTGGTGTCGCGTGGAATATTTTAATGGCCGGTAACGTTATTCTAGTTATCCCGATTTTGATTACTTTTTTCTTTGCACAACGTCAAATTATTCGGGCATTTACGTATACAGGGGTTAAGTGAATAAGGGAAGTGGGCTTTGAGAAGAGGCTCACTTTTTTCTAAATAACTTTGTAGTCGCTAAGATCTAATCTTTTCTAAAAAACCAAGGCACCGAGTAGGGGCCTTGGTTTATCTTAGACATATAAAGTTTTCCTAATTATTTTTTCCCGGTTTGGTGTGGTGCCAATACCTAGAGGATTCAATTGAAAATGATTCATGTTTGAACCGATTATTTCCGCAAGTCCCCTTAGTTCTGAGTTCCCTATATGAATAGATTGAATGGATATTTCTTTATCATCTATTTCCAATAAGCGGATACTTTGATCATCTAGTACAGCACTTGTTTGAACAAAGGTCCAGTTATCTATCGTTTCAATCGAATCTTTGTGATTATGGCCATTTATATAAATTCCGTTCCCTTTCTTTTTACGTAAAATATTAATAATGGGTACTTCAGGTACGATTGATAGGTATGGATAATTCGAATTTGCTGTTGTGTCGTAAACCGGATGGTGGGCCAAGATAACTACAAGTTTTTCCTCACTTTGTACAAGTTCATCTTCCAACCATTCTAACTGCTCGTCGCTTAAGTAACCGCTATGGTCTTCATGATTGTGATCACGGGCCGTTTCTAAGGAGATAAGGTTTACTTGATCGGTCTCAATCGAAATATTTTGTTTCATATTGGAAATGTTTAATGCCTCTACTCTTGGAATACCGTATAAATCATGATTGCCAAAAGTGTGAATAAATGGTTTATCGTATTTTCGAATGATTTCATAGACTTCATGCCATTCGTCATCTTTTCCAAAGTTGGTTAAATCACCGAGGGAAACATAGTAATCTGCTTTAATTTCAAAAAAGGATTGAAGAAATTTAGCATAAAATTCATCTCTAGCTTCTTTTACCTCCTTATCTTTATGAATCATAGATGGGTAATGTAAATCTCCAAAAATAGCAATTCTCAAAATTATCCTCTCCTTATTTTTTGTTATCTTCATTATAGCGGTGGAATATTAACGGAAAGTGGATAATGTGTTAAGATTGGTTAAAGTTAATAGAAATTGGTATCATCAGTTTGATTCTAAAAACTTTATTGACAGAACAGTAAGCAATATGGTATATTATATTGGTCCTATTTGATTAGGGTTGTGTATGAGTAACCTCATAAGCACATGGTATCTTTAAGGACATGCATATCATAAAATATCTCTCATATCGCGGGGTGGAGCAGTCTGGTAGCTCGTCGGGCTCATAACCCGAAGGTCATAGGTTCAAATCCTATCCCCGCAACCAAAATATTCCAATTAACTTCGTAAGCTAATTAGGAATCAAGTATGATTAAACGACTCATCTTTATGAATATTCTCTTGTAGCGGAAATTTACTATAAAGGAAATGACCGCCATTTTTAAATAAGATTACTTTTAAATACACATGATTTAATCATAAAATCATGTGTTTTTTAGTATTCAAAATAAATAATTAAGCTATTTTTATACACACTGAAAAACATAATAAATCGGTATTAAAATTCCTTACTTTGCCACATTAATTTTTTCTTTTCTTATTCTTTTTGCTATCATTAGGGTAGTTTGAATAAAATAGTTTAAGTTCTTGAGATAGAGCTAAGGTATAAAAAGTAGGTGAATAAGTGAGTAAACACCAAATGGTTTCGAATAGTGCGGAAGAAACTAAATTAATAGGAGAAAGATTGGCTTCTTTACTTGAAGCAGGCGATGTTTTAACACTTGAAGGTGACCTAGGGGCTGGAAAGACAACATTCACCAAAGGAATTGCAAAAGGCTTAGGGGTAAAACGTACAGTCAATAGCCCAACTTTTACCATTGTGAAGGAATATGAGGGTAGGCTACCATTGTATCACATGGATGTGTATCGATTAGAAGATTCCGATGAGGATATTGGATTTGACGAATATTTCAATGGTAATGGCGTGTCTGTTGTTGAATGGGCTCAATTTATCGAGAAATATTTACCGACAGATCGACTTGATATAAGAATAAAATATAATGGGGATTCGAGGATTTTAGAGTTTTTGTCGAATGGTTCCCATTTTGAATCTATCATTAATGAATTGATGAGTTAGGAGTTACAATATATGAACGTTCTTGCAATTGATACGTCTAATCAAGCAATGGGTGTTGCTCTATTAAAAGATGATGAGATAATTGGAGAAATGGTTACGAATATAGCAAAGAATCACTCCGTTCGCCTAATGCCTGCCGTTGAGAAATTGATGACGGAAGTCTCACTAACACCAGATCAATTAGATAAAATTGTCGTAGCTAAAGGTCCAGGTTCTTATACTGGAGTTCGTATTGGGCTTTCCATAGCTAAATCAATGGCTTGGGCTTTGGGAATTCCTGTAGTAGGTGTCTCAAGTTTGGAAGTACTTGCCTATCAAGGAAGATTTTTTGATGGATATGTATTCCCATTTTTTGATGCTAGGCGGGGGTTGGTTTATACGGGTATTTATCAATCCCAAGGTTCTAGGTTGAGATTAGTATATGAAGAAAAGAATTTATCAATGGAAGATGCTTTATTGAAGTTAAAAGAAGATCATAAAAAGGTATTATGTTTGAGTCCTGATATAATCAAACATAAGGATAGTATTCATCGTGTTTTAGGAGATTTAGCAATCATTCCAGAAGGGCCTTTTCATATAGCGAATCCAGGATTCTTAGGTTTAGCTGGGTTATATAAAGAAGCGGATCAGACCCATACATTAACACCAAACTATTTAAGATTGGCAGAGGCTGAGGCCAAATGGCTACAAGCGCAAAAGGAAAATAAGTAAAAATGGCAGAATTGGTTATTCGAGAAATGATATTTGCTGATGTGGAGCAGGTAATGGAAGTGGAAAAAGCATCCTTTACGACACCATGGACAACAGATATCTTTTATAAGGAATTAATAGATAATGAACATGCGTATTACTATGTTATGGAGATAGATAAGAAAATTGTCGGGTTTGTAGGAATGTGGATTGTGATAGACGATGCACAAATTACAAATCTTGCTATTCTACCGGAGTATAGAGGTAAAAAACTAGGTGAAAAACTATTCAAATTTGTCATGCAATGGCTTCAAAGTGTCCAGGTGAAGAGACTTTCTCTTGAAGTACGTGTGTCCAATATAGCTGCACAAAAGTTATACCGTAAGTTTGGCTTAGTACCCGGTGGGATTCGGAAAAATTATTATACGGATAGCGGAGAAGATGCTATTGTCATGTGGGTGAATATAGTATGAGTAAAGACACAATTATATTAGGAATTGAGACAAGTTGTGATGAAACAGCCGTTGCCATTGTGAAAAATGGGACGGAGATTATTTCTAACGTTGTTTCTTCTCAAATTGAAAGTCATAAGAGATTTGGAGGAGTTGTACCTGAAATTGCCTCCAGGCACCATGTAGAACAAATGACACTAGTGTTAGAACAAGCATTTGATGAAGGACAGATTACTTGGAATGAAATTGATGCAATTGCTGTTACAGAAGGTCCAGGGCTAGTAGGGGCTTTGTTAGTAGGGGTAAATTCAGCTAAGGCTTTGGCTTTTGCAAAACAAAAACCTTTAGTTGGTGTGCATCACATAGCTGGTCATATATACGCAAATCGTTTGGAACAGGAGTTTGATTTCCCTCTATTAGCATTAATTGTTTCTGGTGGACATACAGAGCTTGTCATTATGAAAGAGCATGGACAATATGAAGTTATTGGAGAAACTCGTGACGATGCTGCTGGTGAAGCTTATGATAAAGTAGCGCGTATGCTAGGACTTCCCTATCCAGGTGGTCCACACATTGATCGATTAGCACATGAAGGAAAAGAGACAATTGATTTTCCACGTGCTTGGTTGGAAGATGGAAGTTATGATTTTAGTTTTAGTGGATTGAAATCAGCAGTTATTAACAAAATCCACAATGCCAAACAACGTGGTGAAATGTTAAAAGACGAAGATATCGCTGCTAGTTTTCAGGCAAGTGTAGTAGAAGTACTTACCAAGAAGACGTTAAGAGCAGCAAAGGAATACAAGGTAAAACAGGTAATTGTTGCAGGAGGCGTTGCAGCAAATAAAGGGTTAAGAACAGCTTTGGCGAATGCTTTTTCCGAAACGGATATCCCTTTATATGTTCCTCCATTATCGTTATGTACGGATAATGCAGCAATGATTGCAGCAGCTGGAACGATTAATTACTGGAATGGAAAACGCGCAGGTCTCGATTTAAACGCTAATGCTTCCTTGTTATTAAAATAAAACGAGTTATCAACAATATTGTGGAAAAGTTGTGTAAAACTTAGTATAAAAGCACTTTGTGTGTGAATAACCTTTGTGGGTAACATCGGTTGATTTTGTGGATAATGTGTATAAACATGTTCACAATTAGATATTACAGGGAATTTTGAGATTTCCTCTTGTGGATAAGTGAATTGTCATCCTTTGAAAGGTAGTTATCCACAAACGTAATGGGAGTGAAATCTTTTTACTGTCATTTTCGTCTAGTAACTTGTACTATAATTCGATTTAGATTAGAAATTTGGTGATTGTTAAATGAATAAGAAACAATCTTATTATATGCAGACAGATTTAATTATGTTATTTATCCTATTTGTCTGTGTTAGTTTATTAGCAATTTATAATGCACAACAACTTGAACAGTATGGTGGAGAAAATTTTGTTCTTAAACAAGTTGTTTGGTTTACAATCGGTGCATTAATAGTAGCAGCAGTACAGTATTTTGATTTAGAACAGATTTATAAAGCAAGTCTATATATTTATATTGGTGGAGTTGCTATTCTGGCTTTATTATTAATAAGTCCAGATTCCATAGCTAAGCCTGTAAATGGAGCAAAAGCTTGGTTCACGCTACCAGGGCTATCTTTACAACCCGGAGAATTCGTGAAAATCACGACGATTTTATATCTTGCACGAGTCACTAGTCATCATAAAGAAAAATATGAAGCTAGTAATTTAAAAACGGATTTTATGTTACTGTTAAAGTTAATTGTCGTTACCGCTATTCCTGTTTTTTTGATTATGGAGCAACCAGACTTCGGGACAGCAATGGTGTACTTGTTCATATTAGGTATGATGATTATCCTTTCCGGTATTAGTTGGAAAATTATTTTGAGTTTAATTGGCGCAGGAGCTGCAGCCGGCGGGTCATTGCTCTGGTTTATTATAAAATTCCCGGATATTGCACAAGAAGTGATAGGAATTCAACAATATCAAGTAAACCGTATTCTTACCTGGTTTGATCCTACGCAAACGAGTAGTGATGCAAATTGGCATTTTGATCGTGCTCATATGGCCTTGGGTTCAGGACAGTTAATGGGTAAAGGACTGAATGGTATAGAAGTTTATTATTCCGAAGCGCAGACGGACTTTATTTTTTCTGTGATAGGGGAAAGCTTTGGATTTATTGGTAGTGCACTTGTTATTTTCCTATACTTTATTCTTTTGTATAAGTTGGTTACGTTAGGTTTAAATATAAACAAGCATTCTTCATTTGGTTCTTATTACAGCTTTGGAATCCTTAGTTTAATTCTCATTCATGTCTTTCAAAATATTGGAATGACATTAGGGATTATGCCGATTACCGGTATTCCATTGTTGTTAATAAGTTATGGAGGAAGTTCGGTTTTATCCACAATGATAGGACTGTCTGTGATCTATCGAATATCTGTGGAACAAACGATTCAAAATGATTATTTGTTCAAATAAGCAAAGGCGGAAGCGCCCGTTTCTTAAGACAAGATCTAAATAAGCTAAATTTATATATTTTCTTACTTAATAAAAATAGTGTTGGAGCTAAATAAAAAGACGGTGGTATCTTTATTACATACCACCGTCTTTTTATATTTCTTCTTGTAATGTCGTCCATTCTTCCATATATTCTTCAACGTTATTTTTTAATGCTATCATTTTTTCGTTTAATTCAAAGGATTTTTCGTGGTCTTGGAAGATTTCTGGTTCCGCCATTTTTTCCTCTATTTCGGATATTTTTAGTTCTAATGAGTCGATGAGTTCCTCTAATTCTGTAATTCTTCTTTGTTTTTTTCGCAATAAACTTTGCTGCTGCTTATCTAATTTAAAATTCCGCTTTTTATCTTCTGTGTTCTGAATCGGTTGTTTTTCCTGTTCTAATCGCTTGTGTTCAGCTTCTTCAGCTTTCTTTTCTAAATAGTAGTCGTAATCACCAAGATAGACAGAAATCCCGTCACGGTTCATTTCAGCAACTTGATCCGTTATTTTATTAATAAAATAGCGGTCATGCGAAACAAAAATAATGGTTCCCGGAAAATCAGTTAACGCAGCTTCTAGAACTTCTTTGCTGTCGATATCTAAGTGGTTAGTTGGTTCATCAAGAATAAGGAGATTAGCTTTTTGCATCATAAGCTTAGCAAGGGCGAGGCGTGCTTTTTCTCCTCCACTTAATGCTTGTACTGGTTTTAACACATCGTCCCCACTAAATAAGAAGTTTCCTAGAACCGTTCGGATGTCTTTTTCATTAATCGTTGGGTATTCATCCCACAGCTCATTTAAAACGGTTTTGGTTGAGGACAATTCCGCTTGTTCCTGATCATAGTACCCAATTTGTACGCCTGTTCCGATTTGGATATCACCAGAGGATTTTTTTAATTTGCCTAAAATGATTTTGAGCAAAGTTGTTTTACCAACCCCATTTGGACCAACAACTGCAATTCTCTCCCCGCGATTGACATCCAAATTAATATTGGAAAATAAATTCTCATTTTCTCCGTCATAACGAAAAGCGAGATTTTTAATTTTAAGTACATCATTCCCACTTCTTTTTGTGATTTGGAAGGAAAAAGAAGCTGATGATTCATCACCAAGAGGTCTGTCTATTCGTTCCATCTTTTCAAGTTGTTTTCTTCTACTTTGGGCCCGTTTCGTTGTGGATGCTCGTACAATATTTCGCTGGATAAAATCCTCCATTTTTTTGATTTCAGTTTGTTGCTTTTCAAATGCTTTTAAAGCTTGCTCATATTCCTGGCTTTTTTGATCCAGATATTTACTATAGGAACCATAATATTTCTTCGTTTTATGTCGAGAAATTTCATAAACAATGGAGACGGTTTTATCCAAGAAATAGCGGTCATGGGATACAATGACTACGGCTCCGGGATAACTATTTAAATAAACTTCTAGCCATGAAAGAGTGTCAATATCTAAATGGTTGGTTGGCTCATCTAGTATAAGTAATTGTGGTTTTAAGAGTAGTAATTTACCTAATGCTAGCCTTGTCTTTTGACCACCACTTAGATCGGTGATTAGTGTATCATAGTCATAATCTTGGAAGTTTAATCCGTTTAATACGGCTTTAATGTCAGATTCATATGTGTATCCACCGTTTGTTTGAAAATCAACTTGTAACCGATCATATTCTTTCAATAAATTGTTATAAGCTTCACTAGTAAAATCTGTTACTTGTTCCATCTTCTTTTCTACTAATCTTAACTGTTTTTCCTGTTCTAATAATGGGTTAAAAACTTCAAGCATTTCATCCCATATGGTTTTTCCAGATTCTAAAGCCATATGCTGGGAAAGATAGCCAATCGTTACATCTTTAGGTTTAATTAACTCACCTTCATCATAGGAAAGTTCGCCAGCCATTATTTTCAATAGCGTCGACTTTCCAGCACCATTTCTTCCGACAATGGCGATACGTTCCTTATCTTTAATTTCTATTTTAATATTGGACAGAATTTCTTCTGCACCAAAGGATTTCGATAGTCCATTCAGTTGCATCAGTATCATTGTGATTTCACCTCAATATCTTTCATTCTACCTTACCTACAAATATAGAAGCAACATAATTAATTTGTGAAAAACATCACGACTTTTTGTTGTAATTCTGCTAAAATGAAAGAGACTATAGAATAGATGATTATGAATTGAAGAGAGGAAAAGCAATGGATCAAAACAAAATACCACAAGCTACTGCAAAACGCCTGCCATTGTATTATCGTTTTCTAAATAATTTGAATCAGCAGGGAAAAAGACGCGTCTCCTCAAAAGAACTGAGTGAAGCGGTAAAGGTTGATTCTGCAACAATCCGTAGAGACTT
Source organism: Oceanobacillus caeni (assembly GCF_019037185.1). Classification (GTDB taxonomy): domain Bacteria; phylum Bacillota; class Bacilli; order Bacillales; family Amphibacillaceae; genus Oceanobacillus; species Oceanobacillus caeni. The sequence continues at coordinate 38,034 of NZ_JAHHXM010000023.1, read as the reverse complement.
TTCTTACTTTGGAGCTCTAGGTAAAAAAGGTTATGGATATAACGTAGAATACTTGTTGGGCTTTTTTCGAAGTACATTAGATCAACATGAAGTAACAGAAGTAGCATTGATAGGTGCGGGTAACTTAGGTACAGCGTTTTTAAAATATAGTTTCTTGAAAAATAATAATATACGTATTACAAAGGCATTTGATGCAGATTCATCGAAGGTTGGAAAAGATATTGACGGTGTACCTATCTTTCATGTAAGCGATTTAGAGGAAGAGTTAGAAAATATTCGTGTTGTAATTTTGACAGTACCCGCTTCAGAAGCCGAGGAAATTGCGGAGAAATTAGTTAATCTAGGTGTGAATGGAATTTTAAATTTCACTCCTGCAAGAATCACGGTTCCAAGTCATGTTCGTGTTCATCATATTGATTTAGCGGTTGAATTACAATCACTTGTATATTTCTTAAAACATTATCCATTAGAGAAAGAGTAGAAGGAGTAGCGGATTCGCTACTCCTTCTTTATTATCCTAGAAAAATCATTTGCAATTGGTCAAGCTGCCGTTGAATTTCCTCGGGTGTTAAGGAATATTGGGCAATGACAGTCGTTGTATTTAAAGCAGCATGAACAATGATTGGTGTTAAAATTCGCTTTGTTTTTACATATAAATAGGCAAACACAAACCCCATGGATGAATAGATAAGTATATGTTGAAACTCTCCATGAATTACTCCGAAAATAAAAGCAGAAAGAAGCGCTGAGATAAAAAAGTTCAGCCTTTTGTATAAACTTCCAAAAATAATTTTTCTAAAAATAACTTCTTCTAGAATTGGAGCAATAATGGCAGGTATAATCATAAACAAGGGAATGGTTCTAGAAATATCCATAATATTCTGTGTATTGCTAGACCCTGTTGAAATACCTAAAACTTTCATTTCAATTAACGATGCAAGCACTTGTACAAAATATGCCAAGAAATAACCGATGACCGACCACAAAATGATATTACTAGTTGTGGAAGCTTCCCGGTGAAGTGGCATTTTCATATCTGTTTTAAGAAGCAAGAGTGTAATAAGTAATGCTAAACAGAAACTGATAATACTCCAATAAATCACTATTTCCGTATAGGAATTCGGAAAGTAATTTAGGGCAATTAGTGCAGCGGGGAAGCTTGATAATTGTGTAATAATATACGTCAAAATGATATACCAATATCTTTTAGGCAATATAAAACGACTCCTTTTAATTAAGTATAGCGATGGTGTTAGTATAAGTATATGAACGACCTTTAATAGGTATAATGAGAAAGTTCATTTTTATAGAGAAAAATTTACATGTTTCTTCACATAGTTGTTATTTTAACATAGGTATTTTGTTTACTATAGTAAGAGGTGCTTCTGTTTATAAAAATATATAATTTTTTAATGAACAATGCTTGCATTTTTTTTAGGAATTCATTATTATATTAATTGTGATTAGCACTCGTTAATGGTGAGTGCTAATAAATAAATGTAAAATAAAAAATGGAATAGTCAAGGAGGCTAATGTACATGATTAAACCACTAGGAGATCGTGTTATTATCGAGCTTGTTGAACAAGAAGAAAAGACTGCAAGCGGTATCGTACTTCCAGACTCAGCGAAAGAAAAACCGCAAGAAGGTAAAGTTGTGGCGGTTGGTACTGGTCGTGTTTTAGATAATGGTGAAAGAGTACCCCTTGAAGTAGCTGAAGGTAACCAAATTATCTTCTCTAAATTTGCTGGTACAGAAGTTAAATACGAAGGTACTGAATACTTAATTTTACGTGAAAGTGATATCTTAGCTATCGTCGAATAAGTTGAGATCTTATAAAAATACTTAAATCAATTTAAGGAGGATGTTTCATGGCTAAAGAAATTAAGTTTAATGAAGACGGACGTCGCGCAATGCTACGTGGTGTAGACACATTAGCTAATGCTGTAAAAGTAACTTTAGGGCCAAAAGGTCGTAACGTTGTTCTTGATAAAAAATTCGGTTCACCTCTAATTACAAATGATGGTGTTACGATTGCTAAAGAAATCGAACTAGAAGATGCATTCGAAAACATGGGTGCTCAGCTAGTATCTGAAGTAGCATCTAAAACAAATGATGTTGCTGGTGACGGTACAACAACTGCTACTGTTCTAGCACAAGCAATGATTCGTGAAGGTCTTAAAAACGTAACTTCTGGTGCAAACCCAGTAGGAATTCGTCGCGGTATTGAAAAAGCAGTCGCAACTGCAGTAGAAGAATTACACAATATTTCTTCTTCCGTTAACAGCAAAGAAGAAATTGCACAAGTTGCTGCTATTTCTTCAGCTGATGATGAAGTAGGTCAATTAATTGCAGAAGCGATGGAACGTGTTGGTAACGATGGAGTTATCACAATTGAAGAATCTAAAGGTTTCTCTACTGAATTAGATGTTGTAGAAGGTATGCAATTTGATCGTGGATATGCTTCTCCATACATGGTTACAGACCAAGATAAAATGGAAGCTGTTCTAGAAGATCCATACATCTTGATTACAGATAAGAAAATCTCTAACATTCAAGAAGTTTTACCAGTGTTAGAACAAGTAGTTCAACAAGGTAAACCATTACTTATGATTGCGGAAGATGTAGAAGGGGAAGCTCTTGCTACATTAGTAGTGAACAAACTTCGCGGAACATTCAATGCTGTAGCTGTTAAAGCTCCAGGATTTGGTGACCGTCGTAAAGCTATGCTAGAAGATATTGCTATCCTAACTGGTGGGGAAGTAATTACTGAAGATCTTGGTTTAGATCTTAAGAGCGCTAGCATTGAACAATTAGGACGTGCTGCTAAGGTTGTTGTTTCTAAAGAAAATACAACAATCGTAGAAGGCTCTGGTAACCCAGAAGCTATCTCTAGTCGTGTAGCTCAAATCCGTGCTCAAGCAGAAGAAACTACTTCTGAATTTGATAAAGAAAAATTACAAGAGCGTCTTGCTAAACTTTCTGGCGGTGTAGCAGTAGTTAAAGTTGGTGCTGCAACTGAAACAGAATTGAAAGAACGTAAACTACGTATTGAAGATGCATTGAACTCTACTCGTGCTGCAGTGGAAGAAGGTATTGTAGCCGGTGGTGGTACTGCATTCCTTAACATCTACAACAAAGTTGCCGAATTAAAACTTGAAGGTGATGAAGCTACTGGTGTAAGCATTGTACTTCGTGCGATTGAAGAACCAGTACGTCAAATCGCTGAAAACGCTGGTTTAGAAGGTTCTGTTGTTGTAGAACGTCTAAAAGGCGAAAAACTTGGTATTGGATTCAACGCTGCAACAAACGAATGGGTTAACATGGTTGAAGCTGGTATCGTAGACCCTGCTAAAGTTACTCGTTCAGCACTACAAAACGCTGCATCTGTTGCTGCAATGTTCCTAACTACTGAAGCGGTAGTAGCGGACATTCCAGAAGAAAACGCTGGCGGCGGAATGCCTGATATGGGCGGAATGGGTGGAATGGGCGGCATGATGTAATAACCGCCCGAATCCCTTGATATTAAAGAGTTTGAGGGTTGGTTAGTGGCGAAATGCTAACTTTTTGCTAACTTCCGTAATTTTGATACGCCATGCAATAAAATTTTTAGAGAAGACCTTTCGTTAGTTCACTGAACTTTTGAGAGGTCTTTTCTTCTATATTTTTGGTCATATGTGCGTAGATATTCATCGTTGTATTAATATCTGAATGTCCTAACCGTTCTTGGATTTCTTTTATACCTGCACCAGCTTCAATAAGTAGAGAAGTGTGCGTGTGTCTAAATCCATGAGGGGTAATGTGTTTATCTGTATTCATAAGCTTCATAAGACGTTGTAACCGGATTGCAACCATCTTCATTACTCTTGGATCCCCTGTATTCTCTGCAAAGATGAAATTCTGATCTTTATATACCATTCTATTTTTCATTTTTAGTTCCATTTGTTCTTTGCGGTGTATTCTAAATAGGTTTACTAAGTCTTTATCAATCATAATTGTACGAATGGACTTGTCTGTCTTAGGAGTTAGCAATTGAAATCCATCTTTTTTATTATTCGGGTTGTAATAAGTTTTGGAAATACGAATTGTATATTCATTAAAATTCAAATCTGACCACTTCAAGGCTAATAATTCACCTAATCGCAAACCCGTATATGCTAATGTTGTAAACATTAAATAATCCATACTTAGCCCGTGCTTTTTTGCTAAAGTAAGAAATTCCTTTAGTTCATGTAACTCAAGAAATTTTTCCTGTATATTTTCTTGTTCAATTTCTTCTACTGTAACTTGCTTTTTGGGCATGATAAAAGCAGAAGAAGGGCTACTATGGAGCAAATCTTTTCGAATCGCATATTTAAAAATCATATTTGCTGTACTATGGATACTTTCAATATAATTTCTGCTGAATTTCCTGCTAAGCTTATCAAGTTCCGTTTGATACATATGTTTTGTAATTCTCTTGATAGCCGTAGCTCCCCAAATATCCAACAGATGTTTAATTGCGTATTTTCTAGCTCTGACACTGCTAATCTTAACCTGTGATGCATAATGTTCAAACCATTCATCAGTCAGCTCTTTAAACGTGATATTCGATTCGAATAAACGTGTACCATTAGCAATTTCATTTTCCACTTTATTCGCAGCAAGTTGAGCTTCTTTTTTAGTTTTAAACCCTGATTTGGTAATCTGTCTACGTTTTCCATTGAAATCTCTTGCAATATTAACAATATAAGCCCATTTGGAGCCACGTTTATGAATGTAAGCCATCCCTTTTCACCTCCTTTCATTAAGACATATTAGTCAAAAATGACATCCAACATGGTTTTTATTTTTTCTATATCCTCTTCTGTTAGAACTCTATCTTTATAAAGTACCTTGTGTTCATTCTGATTTATTAGGTGATCTAAGTCAAAAAGTTTTCTTTTTAATTCTTCATCAGAATATTCCACGTAATACTCATGCCCAGATTTGTTTATTTTCTTTTCCACTTTCTTTACATTTAGGGAGATTTCTGTATATATGCTCTCTTTTCTTTTCGTCCCGTAATTGTTATAACTTAACTCTTTTTGTCTTCTGATGAAATTGTACCAATCCAAGAAGTTAGATACATTTAGTATTTTTCCAATATCTTCACTATTTTTTACTAAATAAGGTGAATCTTCTCTTAACGTTGCTTCTAAAGAAATGTAAGTTTCTTCTTTAATTTGTAATAAATTAGCCATCTCCTTTTGGTTAATGGCATTAAAAATTCGAAGATACTTTAAATAATGACCTGCATGTGCATTGGATTCTAGAAAAGATCTAAAGTGATTGTCTAATTCTTCTAGAGTCAGACCATGATAATTAATTTGTCGTCTTTCATAAAGGAATTTATCGAATTTGGAATGCACCGTAGAATTGACTTTCTTTTCATACTCATTCTCAATTTTCTTGTCGTGTTCGATCATGTCATTTATCTTTTCTTCATTCGGAACTTTCTTTATTAGTTGTTCTAGGGTAATAAAGTTATCCTTATCGGGGTTCAAATATCCAGCTATTCTCATCATGTGATAATAGTCAGTTGATAAACCATGAGCTAATTTTTTAATTAATTCTGGTGTAGGAGTGTCCCTTTTTCCATTTTCAATCTGTGAGATATAAGAAGATGAAACAGAAGATTTTTCACTTAATTCATTAATAGTCATTTTTTTCGACTTTCTTATACGTTTAAGTTCTTCTCCAAAAAATTTATTTTTAATTTTTTGTTCCATGTTTTTTTTTAGTTTTAGTTCATGTTCTAGAAAATCATTTTTAGTCATTTGTTTTACCTCTTTTATGAATTTATAAATTAATAATAACATAGCTTACAAAAAGTTTGCAAATGTGAATTTTTATGTAAATATAATTTACATTGAATTTGATATTGTTGTAAAATACAGTTTTTTACAATTATATTCACAAATGTGAAAAAATATAAAAAGGAGTAGATACAAATGATACATCTAGAAATCGATGAAGAACAATTGAAGGATCTTTATCTTGAAAAAGTGGAAGAAAAGCTGGAAGAGTTAGAAGCTGACGTATTCTTTATGAATTCAAAACAACTATCCGCTTATTTAAACATGTCCTGGAATACGATTGTCGAACATTTATTGTACGATGAAGAGTTTCCAAGTATTCGTTTAGGGTCAAAATGGTTATTTAATCGTAAAGAAGTAGAAAAGTATATGGATAAATATTACGTGGCAGTTAGAAATAATGGTGGAGACATTATACGTTACAAAAGAAAGGGTTGATCCTATGAAAATATTAATCAGATTAATTCCATCAAAATGTAAGCACTTGCAGAAGGGATTATAGAAGGAGATTAGTAGATTGGCGAAATATGAGAAAAATAGAAGGTTTTACTGGCTGCAATTAAAAGAGGACTTTTTTGAAGAAGATGCGATTGATTGGTTAGAGGAGCAACCAAATGGCAAAGAATATTCCTTATTCTATTTAAAATTATGTTTAAAATCTCTTCGAACTAATGGAATACTAATTAGGAAAGTTGGTCAAATGCTCATTCCTTATGATCATAATAAATTAGCTGAACTTACAAAAACTAATCCAGACACAGTTCTTGTTGCTATGAAATTATTAACTAAGATTGGCTTAGTGGAAATATTAGAAAACGGTGAAATATACATGAAGCAGGTAGAAGAAATGATAGGTTCACAAAGTATTGGTGCATTTAAGAAACAGCAACAAAGAATGGCACAAAAACAACGGCAACAAGAACATAAACTATTGGGTGGACAAAGGGAGGACATTTGTCCACCAGATATAGAGAAAGATATAGAGATAGAAAAAAAGATAGATATAAATATAGAACAAGAACATATTAATCATTTAATTCAATTTTGTAATGAAAATGGATTTGGAGTAGAAAATAACCGATTAAAAAAACAATTGTTATTGTGGTTAGATATTTTTCCATTTAAGGAATCGGATAAGATCATTCTAAAAGCATTAAATATAGCATGTGAAAGAGATATTCGAAAACTAAAGTATGTAGAAGGAATTCTACGTAATTGGGAAAAAGAGTCGCTTTTAACACTTAAAGAAATAGAAATTAATGAAAATAAGTCTTTCAAGTCAAAGGAACATGAAGAAATAGTTGCTGATGATGGTTATAATTACGGTTATTAGGAGGTATTAAGGAATGGAGTTTGCTAAAAAGTATATAGCAAGTCCCGAACAAAAAACAATTAAAATATTCACTTGTGAAGGTTGTAAGCAATCAGTAGAACAGAAGGAACTTACTATCCCTATTGGACCTATGAAAGGGGAAAGGGTTATTGCTAATTATGGTTGCAAGTGTGAAGATTTGGAACTAGCAGAACAAGCTTTACAAGCTTCTTTTCTACAAAAACAAAGGAAATTAAAATTAAACTTTGACTATTATTCTTTAATAAACGAATCACTAAAACGAGCAACACTTGAAAACTTCGAATCTATTAATGCTGGGTTACATGAGGCTAAACAAAAGGTTTTATCCTATATTGATTCTTTTGATAAAAAACAAAATCTCTTATTTACTGGAAGTTATGGAACTGGAAAAAGCCATCTCTCTGTCTCTATTACTAAAAAATTGATGGAACAAGGATACGAATGCTTATTCTTATCACTACCTAAATTGTTGACTAAAATTAAACAGACATACAATAAAGAAGGTATAACTGAGGCGGAGTTATTACAGGTTATACAACGAGTGGATTTGCTAGTACTCGATGACATAGGAGCTGAGCAACGAACCGCATGGTCTAATTCAAAATTGTTTGAGATACTTGATGATCGTGCTGGAAAATCAACCATTTACACAACGAATCTTAACAGTAGAGAGCTAAAGAATCATGTGAGTGAACGAAATTTTTCTAGAATGATGGAAAGAACGAATGTAATTGTAATGAATGGTTCTGATTACAGAAGGAGGGAATTTAAATCTGATAAATAAGCCGCTAATGGTATTTTACACAGTTAATATTCGGTTAAGGAGAGTAGAAGCCAATGCATATTCAAAAAAGTCCGTTGGTGACAGTTTTGTCCCAACGGAAGCGACAATAAGACAGTCTCTCTTTAATTGGAAAATAGAAAGAAACGATACGTCCAATATCATCATTCATTTTCAGTCAAGAGACTTATGTATTATACCATATTAGGAGTTCGGGAAGATGTGGAAATGTGATATAGTGTACTATGTGTAGATAGTGATTTTGAGAGATTTCATAAAGTGTCGGTGCGGTAAAATATACTGGTATGTGGGCTAAGCTAAGAGGTAGTGTTATTTATAGGAGGAAAAGATGAGCATGTTAGGACAGATACAAAAGATACAAAAGATACGTGATATGTCAATAAGGTCAATTTTCTGGTGATTATACAGAGAATTGACCTTTTTATTTTGTTAGTGATACTAGTGATACTAAAAAGGGGTTGATGTAGAATGTGGGATTCTCTTGTCGAAAGAGTACAAGAATTTTTCTTCAATATGCTTGTCAGTGCAATTAATTCATTGTTAGGAACGACAGCTAATATTTTTGAAAAAAGCATTGATAATGTGCAGTCAGGAATTGTTGAAACTCCTGAACAGTTTTCGCCTACGCTTGTCGAAGCCCTACGCCTCATATCAGAAACGGCTGTAATGCCCGTTGCAGGCTTAATACTAACTTATGTTTTCTGTTACGAGATATATATTCTCTTAACAGAAAGGAACAGAGGGAATGAATTTGATACAGGGCAAGTGTTCTTCCTTATTTTCAAAGCAGCAGTGATTATTTTATTAATCTCAAACAGTTTTGATTTAACTCTAGCATTTTTCGATTTAAGTCAATGGATGATTAATCAAATACCAGTAGGAAGTCTTTCTGTAACAGATATATTTCAAACAGGTATTACAGATGGTTTGGAAGAAGGTGAAATAGGTACAGCACTTACTTTGCTGATTGTGGCATTAATAGCAATGGTATTTGCCTTTTTTATAGCAGGTATTATCTACCTTGTTGCCTGGAGTCGAATGATTACGATCATGCTTTATATTTCAATTTCGCCACTGCCTTTTGCAACACTAATGAATCGTGATTGGGTTGGATCAATCGGACAAAATTATCTAAAACAATTAGTTGCTCTAATGCTTCAAGGTTTCTTTATGATTATCTGCTTAGTGGTATATGCAGGATTAATTGAAAAGGTAAGTGTTTTAATTATTGATGAAGGAGCTACGGTTTACGGCATATTACTAATGTTGGTTTCAATGGGAGTTCTCGCATTGATGTTAACTCGTACACATACTTTAGCTAAATCAGTTCTAGGAGTGATTTAAATGATTACCTGGTTAGAGAATAATAAGCGTTTTATCATAGGGTTTCTTGCGACAGTTACCACGACAATTCTCTTTTATATTTTTTATCTAGTAATTGTTAATCAAAATGTTGGTTCTATTGAAAGCTTCGTAGAAAATCAAGTAATAGATAACCAGTTACTATTCATGGTGACATTAGATATTTTAGCAAAAATAATGATTGGTATAAGTGCTGTTTATTTTATCTTAGTAGTTTTAAAATTTTTATTTGATAATTTAAGAAAACAAGTAAAGGGGAGGGAAAAAGCATGAGAAAAATACTTTTAGTTATTTTTTCACTTTTGATTTTAGTTGCATGTGGAAATGGTGTTTCTGGTGAAAGTTTATCCGAAGATTTACAGTCAAAAAAATGGAACGTTGTTGCTACGAATGGAGAAAGTTATACAGCTGAATTTGCCCAGGATACCGTATCATTTCAAATGGGGTTTTTTACTCTGGGAATGCATTACGAGCTAGATGGAAATACAATAATCTTGACTGAAGAAGATAAAACATACAGCTATGAAATTAAGAAAGAAAACGAGGAATATAAGTTTACTGCAAGTACAGCAGAAACAAGGGATAAATTTGGTGATTTAACTTTATCACCAGCGAAAGAATAAAACAACAGGATAAACAGCAGGAGGAAGAAAATTGAGTCGAGAAGAGCCAATTAAGAAAAGAACAAAGTTGATGATGGATCCGACAGATTTAATGATGTTTTTTGAATATATAACGCAACAATCGGAAAATAAAGAAGAGCTTTATAAAGATTTTTTTAACTTTTTAAGTGAGTATACTCAACCAGTTGTAGTTGAAGTAAAAGATAAAAATAAAGAGTAGTTTCTAACTGCTCTTTTTTGTCGAAAAATGCTGATTATAACTTTAAAATGAGGGTGTATTGTGACATCGTTCTAGTCAAAATAAATATTGTAAATGCGACAGGCAAGCTACGGGAGTGTGGTCACACTCCCCGAAAACAAGTTTTCGTCTTGTTAGGATTAAATCCTAAAACCTTCAGTGTCGCTACGCTCGAAAATGTCGCTTATCGCTCGAAATAAAATATAAATAATGGGGTGTTTTTTATTGGCTAGGATTAAAACATCTTTAAAGATTTCCTTAACAGAAGAAGAGAAGGAATTTATCATCAATAAAGCAGAAGAATATGGTTATAATACCGTTTCAGCTTTCCTGATTGATAGTGCAGAAAATCATTTCAAGCTTGAATTAGATTTAAGTCATTATCGGGAGTTGGCAAAAGAAATAAATTACATTGGAAAAAATATAAACAACTTAGTTAGACATATATTTACTGTCGGTGTTTATTCAGCAAATGATTTAGATAATATAAAACGAAATCAAGAAATTATTATTGAAAAGTTGAATAAGAAATATGACCATTTATTGAGTTTGAGGAAAAAATATTCAAGTAGCAATATGACATTAAAAGATAAAGAGAAATTGATAATTGAACTATCAAAACATGAAATTGAAATACCTAAAAAATTAGTATTAGAGGAACTTTATGAACGGATTAGAGAGGACATCATTTATATATGTGAATCAATAGAAAACTCCCCTGAACAAGAGGAAGGGATCTCCGATTATGTTTATGAATATATGTATGGTTATACGCTTTATTTTTTGGAAGAAAAACAACTAAAAGAATTAGCGGATAAAATATTTTTCTTTGCGGAAAAGTTAAAGATGAAATTATTGAAAGTAGACAATTGTTTTGATAATGATGACTGGTTTGAGTTGAAGGATATTTTAGATGAATATGAAATTATGGGTTAGATAACTAAAGTTCGATTAAAAATCTCGCAAACTCGTATATTATTGTAAACATAAGAATCCATTTTGAAAAAAGATTGTTCAAAATGGATTCTGCATTTTGGGTATAACGAGGTTTTTTATAACAAAGTTTCTATTTCTAAGATTTTCTAATTCAATTAAATGCACCCGTTTAGTGAAATAATTTCGAGCTTCTATTGACTGATAGTTTTAAACACGCATCCGTATTCAAACTTGTTTCCATTTTATACTTGAAATAATGGTAACTATAAACTAAACTGTTCACCCCCTACTTGTATAAACATGTTTCAGGCTGGTTGGGACATTATGATCCCGTTTAGTTCAAGTGTAATATTTGACATTCCCTTGTTTAGCACCAATTATTTCAAATAAATTTGCATAGAAACATTATTATTCGCATAAGACCAGACAGTGTTTTCTATTTTTAAGTTACTACTAAATTTTTCAATCCAAACCTGTTTTGAATTTAATAATGCCGTTAATTGTGCTGAATTAAGTGTCACTTCTTCAACTTGTTCATCTCTTTGAAAAACAAACACTACATTTATTGAATCTCCTTGATTTGTAACAACACTCATTTAGTTTCACTTCCTTTTATTTGTTATAATTAAATACGATTAACCTTCGAAAAATGTTTCAATCTTTCACTATCCTGCCCCGATACTTCAACAACTGTCACCTTAATACTGACATAATATTATGAAAATAAAATCAGATATTCTAAACGGATAAAGACGATCAATTACGATCGTCCTCTTTTGCGAGTGGCAGCACATACATCTTTAGGGTGAGAGTCCCGAATGCGCCGTACAGCGGGTAAGCATTAGCTGACAAATAGTGCGCTGACTGCGAGGTAGCGTGCGGAGGATTTGAAGGCAAACCTCTGAACAGAGCTGATATCCCATGTTGGCACGAGAGTCGGATGACTGTGCAAGAGAACAGGAAGTCCAAGTAGCTGGGTGACTCGAAGTGTTAGGAGGGCTGGGTTAGAGGGAAAGTGTATGATGTGACCCATTGAGGCCTCCCTGCTTCCTGAATAGGTATTGATGTCACAAGGCCAAGCCAAGGGCAACAAGATGAGCTTTAAAGGGAGGAGTCAGAGATCGCCATAGTAGTGAAGAAGCTCATGCCGATGAATTTCTGGCGACAGAAGCGAGGACAGCACATGAGTGAAACTGTACCAAGATACAGTTGCGAACCTTCACCCAAAAGGTAAGGAATTCGTGTGAAGGGCGTGACCCATAGAAGAACAATGTAAGTAGACTTACTTATGACTGCGGAAATAGACAGGAGCTGGACAAGAGCCAAGATGGGCTGATGCCAGGGTGGAACAAAAGGGTACACCGTCTATCACCAAAATGAGGAATGCAAGGTATTGCCATGGGCTATCAACCTTGGAATTTACATTTTATGTAGGAGAAGCAGAAACAGAGGAAGAAACGAAAGCAATGACGTAAGGGGAGTAACAGATGAAGAATCGCATATGGTATAGCCTATATGACAAAGTTTACAAGCGAACGAACCTAATAAGTGCTTTTGAACAAGTTAAGAAGAATAAAGGTGCACCAGGGGTAGATAAGGTAACGATTGAAGATTATGAATGGCTGTTGGAGGACAATCTAGAAGTGCTTCAACAGAAGTTAAAGACTAAATCATACTGCCCAAAACCCGTACGGAGAAAGATGATAAAGAAGGAAAATGGCAAACAACGTCCACTCGGGATACCAACGGTAGAAGACAGAGTGGTACAAGCAGCCATACGGAACATCCTGGAACCAATTTTTGAGGAGGAATTTCTTCCATGTAGTTATGGATTTCGTCCAGGGATAAGTGCACATATGGCTTTAGATAAGGTAACGGAACATTTGAGCGCTGGTTACCATTATGTCATTGATGCCGACTTACAATCCTACTTCGACACGATTCCCCGTGACAAGCTAGAACAACAGATAAGGAAGCGAGTGACAGATGGTTCTGTTATTCAACTTATCCACCAATTTCTTAGTGCTGGTGTCATGGAGGGAGAACGATATCAAGAAACTCCAGGGGGCGCTCCGCAAGGTGGCGTGTTAAGTCCGTTACTTTCAAATATCTACTTACATCAACTTGACCAATTGATGACGGAACGTGGACACAGAATCGTCCGCTTTGCGGATGACTTTATTATTCTATGTAAAAGCCAAAAAGGTGCGGACCGAGTGATGCGAAGTGTCACAAGGTTCCTAGAGGAAGAACTATGTCTAACGGTTAATCAAGAGAAAACCAAAGTAGTCTATGCCAGAAAAGAGCCGTTCACATTTCTAGGCTATGAATTCATTGGTGATATTCGGAGAATAGACCCAAAGAAGGAAATAAAATTCAAGAAACGGGTAAAAGAAATTACTCGAAGAAATCAAACGGTGGATATCGAGACGCTTATTAAAACAAAGCTAAACCCATATCTGCGAGGATGGGCGAATTATTTCCGTTATGGGAATGTAAAAACCAAATTTAAAGATTGGGATAGCTGGATAAGAAGAAGGCTCAGAATGGTGCAACTAAGAAGTTGGCGAAAAGTAAAAAACCTCCATCGTCTTTTGAGAAGAAAAGGATGGAGGGAAGAAAGCCTGAGAGGAATTCGCATGCTTGCATGGAGAAGTTCCAAAAGTCCCATGGCTCATGCGGCACTAGACAATCAATTCTTCTCAGAACTTGGTTTAGTGAGTCTTGTATCTGTTTACGATGAACGTTATCTCTAAAAGAGATATATGGGAAGAGCCACATGCGAAGATCCGCACGTGTGGTTCTGTGAGAGGCGTGGTCAGTAATGGCGACGCCTACTCGGTTAACTCTTGCACCCGTTAGTTTAATAAGAAATGTTCTCTATTTGTCTTACAATATATTCCGCATCATGTCCAATAAGATCATTTCAAACACAGGAAAGAACCACAACCATTTGAAATAATCCTTTTTTGCTCTAAAATATCGAATCCTGTATCCCTTAGATGATCAGTAAAATCTTCCCAAGTAAAATAGGCTTCTGTTGGATGATCAAATTTCAAATAGGTTGTAAAAAAACGAGAAGCATCCTTGTTCAAGTCCTCAACTAAAAGTACCCCTCCAGGCTTCAATACTCGATAGAGTTCAATAATGGCATCTTTCCATTGGGGAATATGGTGTAAAATACCGAAAACAAAAACAGCGTCAAATTTATTAGAAGACAATTGCGTTTCTAACACATTACCAACAAAAAAATTCAACTCAGAATATTTTTGTTTAGCCTTCTTTATTTGTGAGGGCATTAAATCAAACCCGATAAGTTCAGCAGGGGAGAATTGACTAATTAACTTCGTACTATATCCAGAACCGCAACCTGCATCTAATATGACTTTTCCCTCTAATGAGAAATTGCGCTTATCTAAAAACTCTTTAAAAGTTTTGAATTCGATGTTTTTCTGTAACCAACGTCTCAACGGATTATTCATAAGGTAAAATTCAAACTTATTTAACTCCACAATATATCATCCCTTTTTCATCATTAGCCTTATTCGTCATAACGTCACCTCATTATCATTCAAATAAATACTTGAATGATAAATAAAAAAAGGAGGAAAACACCTGGAATGGAAGTGCATACGTTTTTAGGCGTAAGCCGTATATGAACATTGCAGTGTTTTCTTCCTTTGTCTAATCCCTACCGATGTAATTACATCGATCGTTACTTACATTGAAATTACGTTAAAATAGGAATGAGAATAAAGCATTGAATGTGCCATTTTCAAACAATATATAAATACCTAACCCAATGAATACAATTGGTACAATCCAACGTTCATATTTCTCAATTGTTTCCGATACAAAATCGAATGAAGCTAGGCGGTAACTGACATAGCACAAAACTCCAACCATAATTAAAAAGACAATAGAAGCAATAAAGATTTCAGACATATTTAAGGTCGTGAAGTACGGTATATAAATGGAAAAGTCATCCGCACTGGAAGCCAATACGATGAAAGTCATCGTCAAAAATAATTGATTAAATTTTCCAGAGGAGAATAAGGATAAAATGCTGCTTTCATCTTGATCCTCTTCTCCTTTAATCCATATTTTCACACCTAAGTAAAGTGGTAAGAGTCCAAGTAGTCCGATAACCCATTGTTGCGGAATTAAATTCACAACCCCCTGTGCAACTAAAAGACTTGCTCCTATCACAATTGCAGTCCCTATATATTGTCCTATCCAAATATGTTTTACCTGACCTTTTTTTACTTGCGAAAATAAAAGAATTAATATGACGAGATAATCAATTCCTGTTGCTACATATACCGCGGTAGCCGTCAGTATCGTTGCGATCATATTTCCATCTCCAATATTTTAGGGCAGGACTTTTCTTCAAATTGAAAAGCCCTTCCGTAATTTCACACATATAGTACCTATTTATCCTTCACTCTCATCAGTCGTAAACTATTTAATGCTACCAAAATAGTAGCTCCCATATCGGAAAGAATCGCAATCCAAAGGGTTAGCCAGCCTGGAATAACCAATAGTAAGGCAATTACTTTAATTCCGATAGCAAACGTGATGTTTGCTTTGATGATATTTAGCGTTTTCCTGCTAAGTCTTACAGCAAATGGAAGCTTACTTAAATCATCTCCCATTAATGCGATGTCAGCTGTCTCGATGGCAGTATCTGTTCCAGCACCGCCCATTGCAATGCCAACAGTGGATGCAGCAAGTGCAGGAGCATCATTGACGCCATCGCCAATCATAGCTACATTACCATGCTCAGCTTTCATTTTTTTAATATAGTCCAATTTATCCTGTGGCATCAATTCGTACTGAATATCAGAAACACCGACATGAGCACCGATTGCTTCTGCGGTACCTTGATTATCACCCGTCAGCATAATTGTTTGCTTGATTCCTAACTGATGAAGTTTTTGAATGACATTTTTACTTGTTTCACGGACTTCATCTGCAACAGCAATCACACCAAGGATTGTTTGATTGGTTCCAATAATCATGGCAGTTTTCCCTTGGTTTTGTAGAACCTTCACCTTATTTTCAAATGCTGGACTAAAATCGGAAACATTTAATTCTTTAAAAAGCCTTGGACTGCCAATATAATAGGTTGTTCCGTTTATAGTCCCTTGAATACCTCGCCCCGTAATCGAAGTGAAGTCCTCCACTCGAACATCCGAATAAGAAATAGTATCTTGCTCCGCCTTCTTCATAATTGCTGAAGCGAGTGGATGTTGGGAACGGTATTCTAACGCTGTAATGATGGAGAATAGCTCTTTTTCTTCCACTTGATCATTTAATACTTTGAAATCTGTTACCACAGGGACACCTTTTGTCAGTGTTCCTGTTTTATCAAATGCGATTGCTTTAATGGCTCCTAATTCCTCTAGATAGACACCGCCTTTAATCAACACACCTTTTTTAGCTGCATTTCCAATTGCCGAGACAATCGAGATTGGAGTAGAAATAACTAATGCACACGGACATCCAACTACAAGTACCGCTAATCCTTGATAAACCCAAGTATCCCAACTTCCACCAAAGAATAAAGGTGGAACGACTGCAACGAGGGCCGCAATAACCATAATGATCGGCGTATAATATTTCGCAAATTTATCTACGAATGCTTGCGCTGGAGCGCGCTCCCCTTGTGCTTCCTCAACCAGATGAATAATCTTGGCGATGGTTGTATCCTCTACGTATTTGGTGATTTTTACTTCAAGTAGTCCCTCTTCGTTAAGCGTACCTGCAAATACTTCATCATCTACCGTTTTGGCAACAGGGACAGATTCTCCTGTTATAGCAGCCTGGTTGACAGCCGACACCCCATTTATAATGATCCCATCCATGGCAATTTTCTCCCCTGGTTTGACGATCATAATATCACCCACGGCGATATCGTCCACATGGATCATTATTTCCTGACCATTCCGCCTAACAAGTGCTTCTTTTGGGGCAATATCCATCAATGAACGAATGGACTGTCTTGCTCTATCCATAGAAAAACGTTCAAGTGCTTCACTGATTGCAAAGAGAATGACAACAATGGATGCCTCTGCCCATTCACCAATGATGGCAGCTCCAATAACTGCAACGGTCATCAGGGTTTTCATGTCGAAATCAAAGCGTATCAAATTTTGAAAACCAACTTTAAATAGTGAATATCCGCCAATTACAATCGAACTTACAAATAACATGGAAGTTACGAGGTTATCTTCTCCATTTACAAAGTGAGAAAGGTAACCAAAAGCAATCAGTAATGTGGCAAACAGCAATGTGCTGTGTTTTTTATAAAACGGTATTTTCTCTTCTTTAGGAGCCTTAGTGTCTTCTTTGACCGCTTGTATCGATGGATTCGCCAGTTTTTCAGGAATTACCTTAAGATTCTCGAAAGCACCTGCTTTTTCAAGCTCTTCAACCGATGCATTTCCATATACATCAATTTTGGAAGCGCCAAAGTTCACTTTTGCATCCTGAACTCCAGCTAGTTGTTTTACATTTTTTTCAAACTTCCCAGCACAATTCGCACACGAGAAACCCTCCACACGGTAAACCTGTTTATCTTCTGTTAATGTTTTTGCTGAACTATCCAATACTAGCAACCTCCCTTTGATGCAAGAAAGCTTTTTCTACAAGCTGTTTAACATGCTCATCATCTAGTGAATAATAGACTAATTTTCCTTCTTTACGGTATGTTGCTATACCTAAATTTTTCAATAATCTTAAATGATGGGATGCCGTAGCCGTTGAAGATTCAATGATATTAGCTACATCACAAACACATAACTCTCCCTCTAAAGACAAAACATAAGCAATTTTAACTCTTGTATCATCTGATAGAGCCTTAAAAACTTTCGCTACATCCATAGGATTCTGTTTAGCAAGGTCTTTTTTAGCCCTGTTTACCTTATCTTCATGAATACAGGTAACTTCACACATATCTTTTGTCATAATTACCCTCCTTATTCAAATGACTGTTTGTTTGATGATTATAATATATCCCACCATAAACAAATAGTCAAATGATTGTTTGATTGATATATAATTAATATTAAAAAGGATTGGTTTCTAATGTTAGAAACCAATCCTTTCGGAGATTTTAACCAAATTTTAAAGTATCTTAAACATAACTGCCCTGTTACTTTAAGTAGGTTTCTTCACAATCTACGTTTATTTTAACATATGGTTAAATCAAAATCTGGAATTACTTACCTAAATTTGTTCAATTAGAGTACACTCTGTCCAAACAGAAAGAAGTGTAGTATTATAGGTATATAGAAATGTTCAAACAGACTTGTTCATTACATAGAGGTGAGAAATTTGATTTTTGGCTATGCGAGAGTTAGTTCAAAAAGTCAAAACCTTTCAAGACAGGTAAAGGAATTAGAAGAGTATGGCTGTGATAGGATATACGAAGAAAAACAATCTGGTAAAAATTTTGATCGACCAGTATATAAAGAAATGCGTTCCAAAATGCGATTTGGAGATGTATTGGTCGTCCATGATTTAAGTAGATTTGGGAGAAATAAGCAAGAGATAAAGGATGAGTGGGAAGCTCTAATTAAAGAGGAAATTGATATTGTAGTATTAAATATGCCGATTTTAGACACACGAAAGTATAAAGAACTTGAAGGTGTTGGGGAGTTAGTATCTGATTTAGTGCTTTCTTTATTGTCGTGGATGGTGGAAGAAGAGAGAAATCGCATAAAAACTGCTCAAAAGGAAGGCATAGAAATTGCAAAAAAACAGGGTAAGTTTCGAGGAGGAAAAAAAAGATATCATAAAGGGGCGACAGGAAGGGATAAAGTTTTATATGATGAGGTAGTTAGATGTTTAAATGCCAATGTAAGTGTGATGGATATCCATCGTAAAACAGGTTTATCTAGAAATACAATTTACTCTATTAAAAGAGAAAATGAAACAGATAAAAAAGGAAAATTAACCACCATTTAACGGAGGTAACAACTATGATTAAAGAGACATTGGATAGTAACGGAAAAGGAAAACTGAATGATAAGAAAATTGCTATTTTAAAGAAACATTTCCCAAATTGTTTTTCTGGGGAAACTCTCGATATTGAAAAGTTTAAAAAGGAGATTAACCAAGATTTAGATTTTTCTTCCGAAGGTTATGAATTAAACTTTCTAGGGAAGAATTATGCCAAATACATTGCTGACTCTATTGATACAGAAACGGTTTTGATTCCAAATTTAGATCATAATTCAAAGAGCGAAAATAAAAAGTCAGAGAATGTCTATATTACAGGAGATAATTTAGAAGTATTAAAGCATTTGAGGAAATCTTATACTAATACAATAGCATGCTGTTACATTGATCCTCCGTACAATACTGGAGGTGATGGATTTGTTTACAATGACAGTTATACATTCACAGCGAGAGAATTAGAGCAGATTTTAGATATTGAAGAAGATGAAGCAAAACGTATATTAAATATGACTTCTACAAATTCATCTTCTCATAGTGCTTGGCTGACTTTTATGTATCCACGTCTATATTTAGCTAGGGAATTATTGAAGGATGACGGGATAATTTTTATATCTATTGATGATAATCAGCAAGCACAATTAAGGATTATTTGTGACGACATTTTTGGTGAAGAAAACTTTGTGTCTCAAATAATTATACAATCAAATAAGCGGGGACAAACATACAAGGATATTGCAAAAACCCACGAATATCTATTTGTTTATTCTAAGAGTGAAAAAGCAATTATAAACAAACTCGAGAATCCTAATCATGAGTTTAGACATTATGATAATATAGGTGGATTTACAGAAAGAGAATTAAGAAATAGAAATCCAAAATTCGGTAGATTTAACAGACCAAATTTGTACTACCCAATCT
The DNA here is from genome assembly GCF_019037185.1 of Oceanobacillus caeni. GTDB lineage: Bacteria > Bacillota > Bacilli > Bacillales > Amphibacillaceae > Oceanobacillus > Oceanobacillus caeni. The sequence goes on along the minus strand of NZ_JAHHXM010000023.1, from coordinate 18,000 downwards.
ATGTTAATCCAAATAAAGTTGATAAAAATGGATATAACCCCGTTTCTATCACGAAAGATGAGGACTTTTGTATTGAAGTATTGCCAAAAAATAGTAAAGGTGAAGATAGCTGTTGGAGATGGGGAAGAGAGACATTTAAAAGAGCTAATGATAAAAAAAATACACTTAATAGCCATGTCGTGGGAAAACTAAAAACTACAGGTGAATATGGTGTATATGAAAAGTATCGTGAGGATAAAGTTACTGCAAAAACTATCTGGTTTTCTGATGAGTTGTATGTTGAAAATGGTACTGTTTGGGACGAGACAGATGTTATAACTGAAAAAGGGTCAGTTGAATTAGGGGAATTGGGACTTTCAGGTGTTTTTGATTATCCAAAACCTGTAAGTTTAATTAAAAAATCTATCCAAATCGCTATGAATTCAGAAAATGATGATCAACAAATAATATTAGACTTCTTCTCTGGTTCTGCTACAACAGCACATGCTTTAATGGAGCAAAATGCTAAAGATAAATCCGACCATAAATATATACTGGTTCAATTAGATGAACCGGTAAAACAAAACTCGGTTGCAGAAAAACAGGGCTATAAAACAATTGACGAAATAGGCAGGGAAAGGATTGTTCGTGCTGCTGAAAAGGTCAAGAAGGATACAAATGAGGAGATTGATTATGGATTTAAACACTTTTATGCAAAAGTATTAAATGAAAACATTATTGATCAAATCAAGGAATTTGATCCAAACCTTCTAGCATCTGAATTTGAAGTTGAATTCGATAAAGAGACAATCTTGACGACATGGATGAATCAAGATGGCCATGGACTAACTCCTTCAATCGAAGAGGTCAACTTAGGTGGGTATACTGGTTATTATATGCAGGATTATCTCTACCTACTGGATAAGGGCATGTCGCAACAGCATATTGATATCCTGTTATCTAAAATAGTTGAAGAGAAATACTTCAATCCTACAAATGTAGTTGTTTATGGTTATAACTTTACGGATTTTAACATTTTGACACAATTAGAAACGAATTTAAAACAGTTAAGAAATGAAGAGAAAAGTATCGAAGTATCTCTAATTAAGCGATATTGAGGTGAACAAAGTTGGAACTAATCTTAAAAAGAAATTTAGAACATCAAACAATTCCGATAGAGAGACTTTGTTCAATATTCTCAAACGTCGGTATACAAAAACCAATGAATAGTATTGAAAATCCTATTATTGATATTGGTAGTCCTTATTTATATCAAAATATTAAGCGGGTACAAGAAGATTTGCCTTCTAATATGCAGGGAGTTAGTCGAAAAGAAGTAGATTATTTGAATATTGATATAAAAATGGAAACTGGTACTGGTAAAACATATGTTTACACAAAGGCTATTTATGAATTGAATAAGTTGTATGGTTTTAAAAAGTTCATTATTGCAGTGCCTTCATTAGCTATAAAGGCTGGAACAGCAAATTTCATGAAAGCACAAAGTAACGTCAATCATTTCAAAAATGTGTGTGGTTACAATACAGAAATAAAACTGAGGACTGTTGAGAGTATTAAAACAAAAAAAGGTAAAAAGAAATATGTACCGAACAGCATCCGTGACTTTGTAACATCTTCAAATCTCCAAAGAAATACGATAGAAGTATTGTTAGTTAATATGCAACATTTGAAGGAGAGCAAAAACGGGGTTTTGGTACGAGATGATTACGATTCTCATATTGAAGGATATTATAGACCGATTGACGCAATTTCTGCCACTAGACCCATTATGATCATAGACGAACCACATCGTTTTAGTCGTGACAACGCAACGTTCAAATTTATAGAAGAACAGGTAAAACCGCAGATGATTATACGTTTTGGGGCTACCTTTCCAAGTGAATTCATTGGTAGGGGGAAAAATAGAGTTGAAGTAAAAGATTATCAAAACTTAATATATGACTTAAACATTCATAAGGCATTTGAAAACAATCTCATTAAGGGTGTAGCAAAAGAACATGTCGAGAGTCCCGACAATGAAGAAGAAGTATTTAAAATCCTAACAATGAAAAAGGGCGAATTTGTTCGTTTTCAAAAAACAGAATTAAATGAGCAAGGTCAAATAATTAAAACTACAAAAGAGTTGAAAACACATGATTCGTTAAGTCTGCTCTCTCCAAAGCTTTCGGGAATTACTATAGATGGTATTTTAGCCACTAAGGTTATTTTAAGTAATGGAGAAGAAAAGTTCACAGGTGATGTATTTTTTGCGGATGTATTTGCAACTTCTTATGTAAGGGAATCCATACGATTAGCCTTAAAAAGGCATTTTGAAACAGAGCGTGAGAATTTCAAACGGAAATTTAAAATTAAAACTCTAGCTTTATTCTTTATTGATGATATTCATTCTTATCGAGATAATGACAAGAAAGAACCTTATCTAAAGAATATTTTTGAAGAAGAATTAAGCAAAAAATTAGAAGAAGAAATTGATAAATGTAATATTTTTGAATCGGAATATCAAAAATATCTGGAGGAATCCCTTGCGAATATAAATGAAACACATGCAGGATATTTCTCACAGGATAACTTTTCTTCTGAAGAGGAAATTGAGAGAGAAGTAAATACAATTCTTTTCGATAAAGAAAAGCTCTTGAGTTTAGTACATAAGGATGGCAAAGCAAATACAACACGCTTCATCTTTTCTAAATGGACGTTAAAAGAAGGTTGGGATAACCCAAATATCTTTACAATTGCGAAGTTACGATCTAGTGGAAGTGATAACAGTAAATTGCAGGAAATTGGACGTGGATTACGTCTACCTGTAGATGAGACAGGAAATCGTATTGAAAATGAAACCTTTATGCTAAATTATATCGTAGACTTTACTGAAAAAGACTTTGTCAAAAAACTGGAAGAAGAAATTTATGGTGAAACATCATTTGAGCAAAAGGAAATCACATCAGAACAAATTGAAAAAATTGCAACAAACAAAGGATTAAGTAATGAAGAAGTTCTTATAGATTTAATGAGTAAAGGGTATATTTCATTTGATAGAGAAATAAAAACAGAAAAGTTACAAAATTTCATGACGGAGTATCCTGAAATATTTAATAAACTCGATAAAAGTAGAATTCGTGATCGAAATATTGATAAAAATAAAGAGGTTGCCATTCGCAAGGATAACTATTGGAAGTTAAAAGAACTCTGGGAACAGTTAAATGAAAAATACTATTTACATTTTGACACAATCAATAATGATGTACTTATAAGCATTGTTTCCGATGTAATCACGGAGGATTTGATAAATAAAACGGTTAGACGAACTAAGAGAGAAACATCAGAAATGGTGCAAGGTGAGTTAATATTTAATGTAACCCTAGACTCAATTGATAGTTCATATGGTGAAACCTTGAATTATGGTACGTTTTTAAAAGCTATAGCTGAAAGTACAAATTTATCTATTCCTTTAATACATGCAGGGATAGTAAGAGCATCAAAATTGAAAAAGATAGAAAAGGCCTTCTTTACAAAGGATACAGTTAGAAGTTTCTCTATATATTTTAAGCAGCGAATCTATGATGAACTTTTGAAAATATATTCGTACAGAAAATTACCAAACACAACTGTTCACCCTACAGAACTCACAGAAGAAAATGGGCACCCTAGGGATTTCGTAAAAACATCTGCTTATTTAGGTGTGAAAGAAAGAAAAGGAACTCCCTTGGAAACTTATTTGTATGACACAATTTTATTTGACTCTGAAATTGAAGAAAATAACATAATTGAGAATATCAGTAGCGTTGAGGTATATGGAAAAATACCAAAACGCACCATGCAAATACCTTTCATAGATGGAAGTACATATAGCCCAGACTTTATGTATGTAATCAAGGATAAAGAAGGCAAACCTACAATTAACCTTGTTGTTGAGAGTAAAGGTGTTAAGAAAAAACAAGATCTTAGAGGTACAGAGGATCATAAAATAGAAGCTGCAAATAAACTCTTTGGCATGGTTAAAGAATCAGGAATTAACGATGAATATGAAGGACAAGCGGGGTTAGGAGAGCTAGGTGATAAGCTCAATAGAAATGGAATCAGTGTTACCTATACAAGGCAAACAAACAATGAGAAGATACTTGATATTGTTAATCAACTCATTGAAAAAAAGCAGTAGCCAAGAGGACTACTCTCAGCAAAAGACAACGTAAGTATAAACATCAGAAGGCAGTTCCTATCAATAATGGGACTGTCTTTTTAGTGATAATATACGGAACGTATGTTTGCAACAATAAGATTTTACGTGTAGAATATTAAGTATAATATAATGAAATTAAATTTTGGGAGGTCGGACATTTTGTCGCTCATTGAAACGTATAGAAGAACAATCAAGAGAAAAAAGGATGAGTTAAACAGATTAAGGAACTCTAAAGCCACCGAATTAGGAAAAATACCGTCACATAAGAAAAAAATTACATCAGCTAAAGCAACTATAGGAAGAACAAAGTCAACTGCCACCATAAATTCCAAATATAGAGAAATTGGACGTGAAGAAAAGAAACTAGCAGATATAGATAAAAAGGTTGCGGATATTGATAAAAAAATAGCAAGAATTGAGGGAGATGTAGTAGCTGCAGAAAAGAAGCTGGGTCGTGAAGTTGAACGTGAGCAAAAGAAAAGAGATGATGCCGAAAAAAGAAGACTAGCAGATAGCGAAAAACGTATGAAGGAGTTTAGTGGAATGCTGAATAGACATGGTGAAATGCACGAAGAGACAAATAGGGTATTAGGAGAATTGAAAAATTTACCAGAGGAAATTACTGTCCTATTTATGGCATCAAATCCATTAGATGCACCACAGTTAAGATTGGATGAAGAGGCTAGAGCCATTCAAGAGATGATAAGAAAATCAGAACATAGGGATTCTGTATCATTCGATACTCGGTGGGCTACTAGAGCTTTGGACGTAATACAAGCAATTAATGAGGAAAATCCTGCAATTATTCACTTTAGTGGACATGGATCTGAGGACGATGAACTCGTCTTCCAAGACAATCAAGGTAATGCAAAACTTGTTTCTAAAGAGGCTATAGTTCAAACAATGATGAGTACATCAGATGAAATTAAATTAGTGTTTTTTAATACCTGTTTTTCTTATGGACAAGCACAAGAAGTAGTACAACATGTGGATGCAGCCATTGGAATGACGACTACCATTGGGGATGAAGCAGCCAGGGTCTTTGCTGCTCAGTTTTATTCTGCTATTGGATTTGGACTCTCGGTGAAAAAAGCATTCGAACAAGGGAAAGCTGCTTTAATGCTTGAAGGTATTCCAGAAGAGGATACGCCAGAATTGTATGTGAGAGACGGACTTGATCCAAACGAATTAATTATAGTAAAACCTTAATTTTATTTTTGAATTGTATTTGTCGTTCAACTATAGATAGAACATATAATACTAACTTTTTGCTAACATCCATAATTTTGAAACGCCATACAATAAAATTTTTAGAGAAGACCTTTCGTTAGTTCACTGAACTTTTGAGAGGTCTTTTCTTCTATATTTTTGGTCATATGTGCGTAGATGTTCATTGCTACAACTAATAGAAAGGGAGCTATGATATAGAAAGCTCCCTCTATCCATCCTCCTAGAAAAATTTTAAACCCTCTTGAAATGTTTTTGTTGATTTATTATTCTCACTTCATAGTACATATAAATTTTCGTATCAATCGATCATCATTATTCCATTTTAGACTTACATTCGATGCCAACAACGCTAAGATAAACAAGGTTTTTTAACCTATGAATTTAAGTTATTTTATTAAGAAAAGCTGTGAAGGGAGAGAAAATCATCTCACTCTTTATTTACCATTTCTAGATGAACTAGATTTTTTCATAGAAAATAAACCAATAACCCCACCAATAACAATCAATAAAATATCTATCGCAATTTCCCAACCTTGAAACACATCAATATAATTCACTAAAAACCAACTTTTTCCACCATTTGTCAAATGATTGATTAAACCTCCTACTCCTTGGATTACGAAAAGTAAACCAATTCCACTAATAACTTCTTTCATATTAAACACCTCGTTCATTTTTTTAATTTAAGATACCTCTAATACCAATATTAAAAAATACTGCACCTACTACACCTATTGCTACTAATAGTGAAGAAATTGGTGCTTCATTTAATTTTGTTTTTATATTCTTTAGAAAGTTCTGCAGTTTATCTTTAAACACAATACTAATTCCTAACAATAATAGAGAAGGAAGCACCATTACAAGATTGTACCCAATTATTACAAATATAGAAGAAAAGGAATTAATTGACAGATGATTTAATAAAAAAATCGAATAAAAATAAGGCAATGCCGTTACAAATTCAATAAGAAACACAATAATACCCAAAATAATTATTCCCTTTATTGTTGTCTGTCTTGGAATCCATGACGTAAGACGTTCTATTGTGCCCTCTTTTGGTTTTATGAAGCTAACCAAAACAAGAAGTGTTCCCGTGACAGTATAAAACCAATTGATAAAATCAAATTCTGATAAATTTTCAATCAACCCCAATAGTGTGTCCCCACCAAAGTACAGTAATATACCAATCATGAAATAACCTAACTGAATAACAAATAAAAATACAAATAGACGAGAAGAAAGCTGATTAGGTTGTGTAAGTAATAAATAGCCCGTAATAGCTAGCACACCAGGACTTAATATATCAACTAATGCACAAATAGAGATAATTAGTAGGGCTACGGATATATCTATTGATGAGGAAGGCATCATTGTTTCAATGATTTCAATCAAATAATTAGTCCCCCTTTATAAAGTGTGATATCATCAAAATAACACACTGTGCTAAAAAGATAATAACACATTGTATTAAAAAAAGGAAGTGATATTTATTCATGCCAAAATTTATTAATCATGACAAGAAACGAAAGTTAATTGCTGAAGCTGCATGGAAGATTATTGAGAAAGAGGGTATTGAGAAAGCATCAATACGAAGAGTCGCTGCTGAAGCAGGAATGTCTCCTGGTGCGTTAAGACATTATTTTTCAACTAAAGATGAAATGCTGCTGTTTATTATAGAATACTACATAGAAGAAGGAAAAAAGCGTTCTGATCATAAAGAATGGTCAAAAAATCCATTACAGGCAGTTGAGGAAGTGTTACTGGAGCTTGTACCAATCGACGAAGAAAAGAAGATTGAAACGAGTGTTTGGTGGATTTTTGCACTCCGTTCCCTAACAAGTGATGCATTAAAAGAGAAGAAAGACGAAATGACGGATGGTACATATGATTTAGCAAATTCAATGATCAAGATATTAACTCTAAAAGGAATATTATCGGAATCAGTTAATGCAGATTTAGAAAGCAGTCGGTTATCTGCATTGATTGAAGGGCTGTCATTCCATACCTTGTTAAGACCAGATGTGTATACTCCAGAAAAGGTGAAGGAAGTAATCAGTTATCATTTAAAAACACTCGGTAATAAATAAACAATACTCGGAAGTAGATAATTCATTCTTATTAGATTTCTACTTCCATCCTTATGGTTATTAATGTTGATTTCTTGTTGGAACTTATATTGAAGAATCTTATTAAAAAGATATTGAATAGGTCATGAATACGCTCGGGCTCCTATTAAGGAAGACCCGAGTTATTGTTGAATTTTATATTGAAAAAACAATTGTTTATTATTACAAAATTGGTGGTGAAATTAGCAAAAGTTTATTATGACTGCGAAGGGTTAAATATTGGTATACACATACACTTATTAATAAATGTGAGCTAAAAACAGAAACCCATAATAAATCATGAGTTTTGCTGATATTATTATTCTAATCCAGCTAACCATTAAATTCTTTAAATGATGGAGCTTCTTTGAAATAAAAGACTCCATTTGATAAGGATTGGATAAATATTGGATAAAAAGAAAAGGCTGAAAATTTATTTATTCAGCCCGTAAATTAATAAACTTCAAAATCCGATCATTAACTAAATCTGCTGGCAATTTATGTCCAGCTTTAGGAAGAATTTCTACTTCAACACCCTGTAATAGTTTTTGTGCACGATTAGCTGCACTTTGAGAATTGTGCAGGGGGCTTTTCTCTCCCAAAAGCAATAGGACGGGCACTTTTACTAATTGAAGGTCCTCATCACTGACATATTGTGGAGAAATTCGTAGCATCTTATAATCACGCATTGCTGAAACAACTAACTCTAACTGTTTTTCATTAGTTGACGAACCTCGACTAGTCCAACGGATAAATGAACGACGAACAAAATCAGGTCCAATCATACTTGCCCAAAGCATAAACGGCCATGCGATCTTCCTTATACCTGCAAAAGCTCTTGCTGGTTCAATCAGTGTAATTGATTGGAGTGTCCGTGAAGAATGAATTGCTTGATTAAGGGCCATCCAGCCACCATAGGATGCTCCAACTAGATGCACCCTTTTCAATTCCAGAGTGTTCAATACTTGGTCTAACCAGGCACTATAATCTTCAACACTCTGAATAGGTTTCTTTTGAATGCTTCTACCTGCATCACCGATTATATCTACAGCATATACTGGATGTTTTTTTCCAAACTCGACAACAAAATTTGCCCATGATGCAGAAGTGCCATTAGCTCCATGAAGTAAAAGAATGGGATTCCCTTCTTTTTTTGCTCCATAGTGATAAACATGTGTCGGACCGTAAGCTGTTTCTATGTCTATTTCCTGACGTGAGTTTGGCCATTGTTCCATTGCTTTATCATAAATTTTTAGGAATTCTTTCTCTGCCTCAATATTGATAAAATGCCCCACAAGATTTTTCGGTTCATCCTTCTTCTTTGGTTGTTGTTCTTTTTGTTGAACCATCCATATTACTCCTCTCTAAAACTTTTTTTGTCTCCTCACACCATGTAAGTGTTGCTTCATTCATACGTTTCCCGTAATCCAATATACATAGCCAGAAAGGTGTATCGTCACTATACTTTTGTTCCATAACAGTTTTCTCAAGCTCAGTTAAAATGACCTGTTTTGCTGTCACAAGTTCTTTTTGTATGTCAAGATTTGCTTTTATTTTTTCTTTTGAAAGATGTCTACCAAAAAATAATTTTACCAGTAGTTCATTACGTTGAGTCCCTTGATCCATAACAGGCATTTCAAGCCATTCTAAAAGTTTTTCACGTCCTTTTTCCGTTATTTCATACCGCTTTCGATCCAATGGGTCAGCATCATCTTGAATCATATTAGCAAGATTTTCATCGACAAGTTTTTTCAATGCAGGATATATTTGGCCATAGCTCATTTTCCAGAAAAAGCTGAAGCTCGTATCAATTACTTTCTTAATCTCATATCCGGTATTACATCCAATTGTTAACATCCCAAGAATAATATATTTGGTTTCAGTTTTCATTTTTTAAATTCCCCTTATATAATCATCAAATATATCTTTAAAATATATCTTGAAGATATATTATTTTTTCTTCTAAGTCAATAAGAAAAACACCTAAAATCGGAAATGTTTATATTTAAAACTCTGAACCAAATACAAGAAAACATCCCCGCTCCATCGCACTTTTTTCGTAAACAAGAATGGCAAGAAGTTGAGTAATAATTGAACACAAAAAAGACTGGACACTTTATTGAACCAGCCTGAATCAGAAAAAATTTAAAGAGGTTAAATGGTACAACTTTTTATAAACGATTAAACTAAATTTTAAAACTACAGTACTCTTATAAAAATAATCTAAAATAGAATATTTTAGTAATATCCCGTCGCTAACTTTTTGCTAACTTATTATTAATTTTCATTGAATGTCGTGGAATATAAAGATAGGAAAAAGCTTGTAATATCGCACTTTTGCTGTTGTATATTGCTGTAAAATATCCCCTCAAAGATGGGCGGCATGATGTAAATCATCCCCCATGAACACTGTTATATCAACGGTTGATTAAGTTTTTAATCATAATTTTGATGAAAATATCACCAAAATATCACATTTATTTTGGTGATACCATTAATCAACCTTTTGAAGGATGTTTCCGTAAAGATTTGTTATCTTATCGGAAGCATCTTTTTTCACTTTATCTGTTATGTGTACGTATATAAAACATATTTTTATGATAGTAGTATATTCAGGAAGCGATTTAGATTTCATCAAGAGAACCAAGAAATCATTATTGAAAAGTTAAATAAAGAATACGATTACTTATTGAAATCCAGGAAAAAATATTCCAGTAGTAATATGAGTTTTAACATATAAAAAAAGATTAATAAATAATTCAATTTTTATAATAAAGTTTGATCAATTAAAGTGAAGCATTGTTAAATAAAGGTTTTTTATCAAATACAACATATATTTTGATCAATCCTTTTTCAAAACGGTACAACTTTTTTTATAATAATGATCAAACTTTATTTCAAATCAACATCAATAATTAGAAGCGTAATTTTCATGATAATTAATAATGTAACATGTTTTCTTTTTTATCAAAAAAGGGTATACTGGTAATAGAAAATGAATACATTAAAAAAAGACCAAAGGTGCGCTAACACCTTCAGTCTATACAATAGCTAGGTTCCCCCCCAAGGGGATCGACACGTATACGAGAATAAAACCTACCCTCTAACGAGCCGGAAACTCAAGGGTAGGTTTTATTTTTTACTGTTTTTTTCTGACATAATTGCAACTATTAACGCTCCGAAACTAATCATTAGCATTAATCCTTCTGCAACTGTCATTAGCATCACCCCCTTTCGGGAGTGTGCCAACCATCCTTGAGTTAACCTATTCAGCTATTGTCCTATAATTATAACATTTCCAATGCTTCTAAATCGACCTAGAATGAAACTACTTTTTAATAGCTTCGCCATTCTATTTCATGAATAGCTGTAAATTCCCATTGAAGATATACAACCAATAATATCCCAAACGTTGATTTACCACACTTTTTGCACCTCTTTTTAACGATATTACATACTCTCATTTCATAGGCGGCATGATGTGGATGCCCCTCAAACCCTCGTATAGAAGAATTTTATGTAAGAAGTTAATATTTTTTAGTACCCTTTTGATGTCATTCGGGCAGAGGGTCACTTGAAAACGTTCATTTCTTTATCAAGAATGCTTTTTAGTTTTTCTCCACATTCATGACTGCAGATAACAAATAGCCCGTCTTGTCCATTTTTCTTAGCTTCGGAATCGGCTGTGGTAACAATCATCGGGACGCTTCTATCAATTTCTCTTAAGTAAACAGGAATGATTTCCCCTTCTTTATTGGAAAATCTTCATCCCCTCATTAAATTTTACTTCCAAGGCACTTAATGGATCGTTATCGCCAATTTTCTTATTACACCAGGCACAGTTGAACATGTCGTATCTCTCCTCTCCAAAATAGTTATTTTCACCATGGACACTTTTAATTTTATTTTAAAACTTATGACTATTATTACCAAGTTTTAAAGGCATAAGACCGTTCACTTGGTAGATACGGATAGAAATAATGTTATTAAAAAAGAACACTCCTGTAAACGATGACTGGTTGGTCTTTCTTAAAAAATTGACGCATAAAGTTTGTCAATAAGTATTGTATTTCATGTACATTACTGATAAAATAGTCCTAGGTAATAATGAATATTCAGAAAGGTTGCAAGTCATTGTTCACTTCGTCTATTATATTAGAAGACAAACAAACTTATACGGATCATGACCGTTTATTTAAAGAGCTCATTCAAACATTCTTTAAAGAGTTCATCGACGCATTTTTCCCCGATTTATTCCCGAAAATTGATTTTACCACTGTAAAGTTCCTAGAACAGGAGGTTTATACAGATATTTTAAAAGGTGAAAAAAGAAGAATAGATATACTTGCTGAGGTTAAATTACAAGAGGAAGAACAGCTAATCCTCATTCATATTGAGCCACAGGCAAGTTATCAAAAGGAATTCAATGAACGAATGTTTATCTACAGTTCCCGCCTCTATGAAAAATTCCGCAAAACAATCCTTCCAATTGCCGTTTTCAGTTATGATGACAAGAGAGATGTACCAGACATTTTTACTACGGAAATCTTCCATTTCCAAGTTTTCCAATTTAATTATCTTCAAATTCATTTAATTAAAATGGATTGGCGAAAGTTTATTAAGATGAACAATCCTATAGCTGCGGCTTTATTAAGTAAAATGGGGTATACTAAAGATGAACGCATTCAAGTCAAATTAGAATTCTTAAGAATGATTAGTAGAATGGAATTGAATCCGGCAAGAATGGATCTCTTATATGGTTTTTTCAATACTTACTTACATTTAAACAGTGAGGAGGAAGAGCAAATGAGCGAAGAAATTGCAAAACTTCCTAGAGAAGAAGCTAATCGGGTACTACGACTTCCGAACTCGTATTATGAGAAAGGAAAGAAAGAAGGAATTGAGGAAGGTATAGAAAAGGGTATAGAAAAAGGTATAGAAAAAGGTATAGAAAAAGTAATCTATAAGATGCTTCAAAAAGGATTACCAGAAGAATTAATTGCTGATGTGTCGAATGTACGAGTCGAAGAAATCTCAAAGATGAAAGAAAGATGGGGCTTTGATTAGATTAAAGGAAGTTGGCAGACATCATAGCCAATAGATAGAGAAGGAAATTTAAAACGTCATTGCTATGGTGTCAGTCACTTAAACCGCAACCATGTAAGTGTAGTGGGGGAGAGGGCATCAAAAATTTCCTTTAGCTCTTACCCACTTATAACCTAGCAAACCTGAAAACCTCATGTCCTCTGTTTTTGAACTACTTCATTCAACCTTGATTTATCACCGAGAACCCCCTTTTTTATCCATTCTGTTTCAAACAAAAACCTTTCCATAAAATAAACTTGAAAGGGGTGATATGTAAAAAATCATTTGTTACGACGCTCTAGGCTATGTATATTGTTTCTAGTTTATTAGATTTAAAATTAAAAAGGAGGACTTTTCATGGGTCATGATATTTTAGGATACAATAAAGCTGGAGAGGCAATTGCTTATGCACGTTTTAGCATGGGAAATTCTAATGCTACAATACTGTACGATTTACTTGATTCCATTGATTACCATGCAGGAGTTAGTGGGACAGGCGCCGTTACTACTTTTTCAAAGCAACAAATCGAAAAAGCTTTGCATGCTTATAAACAACAATACGGTAATGATGTTCCCAGTTCGCCGAAGGGTGATTCCTTGGATCTAAAGCAAATCCAGGATTTTCTATCAAACTGTTTAGAGGAAGCACAAAAGGAAAAGAGTGTAACCGTCTTTTTTGGTTGATGTTTTTCAAGGTTGCTTATTAAACTCCTCCATGTTCACCCTTATAACTGCTACGAATTTAAGTTCCCCAGAATAAATGGAAATAAAATACTACTCCTGTCAAAAAAGTGGATGGGATGGCCTTTCTAAAATAACTCCTTTATCCATACAAAAAATATGGAAGTTTCCTCTAGTATGGACAGGGAACACACACATAATTATTACATGAATTTAAAAAACTTTATTATAGAAGGATGTTTCCGTACAACTATTTATCTTGTCGGAAGCATCCTTTTTTAACTTACCAAAAAGTAAAAGCAGCTTCATTCGATTGAAATGAAGCTGCTTTAATAAGGAAATTCTTGTTTAGTTAGTGGGCAGCTACGTGTCCATGATGTTTGTCGCTCAGGCATTTATCCAATAATCTTTGGCTATACCCTAACGATACTTGAATAATTGGACCAAGTGCAAAAGCCATAATAACGGTACCGATTCCGAAAGGTCCACCTAATAAAAATCCAACTATCGCGACGATTACTTCCATGACAGTACGTGCAACCATAATACTACAACCAAATTTCCCCACTATTAATAACATTAAGCTATCCCGCGGGCCTGCACCTAGATTAGCAGAAATATAAATGCCTGCACCAATAGCTAACAACACAATTCCAAGAATAAAATCAACAAACTGCATGGAAAAGGTATGTGGGTTTGGTATGACCCAGTTGAAAAAGTCGATAAATAAACCAACAAAGATCATATTCATAAAGGTTCCGATTTTCGGGAACTCGTGTAAACCAATGGAAGAAATAGTAATAATGATAACTCCCATAATAATAGACCAAAGTCCAATGGATAGTCCGAAGTTTTTGAACAAACCAATGTGCAACACATCCCATGAACCTACACCAAAACGTTGCCCTTTGACCGTCAATGCAACTCCAATTCCCATAACCATAAGACCTACAAAAAAGAAAAGCCACTGAATGCTAGTTCCCTTTTTCATCAAAATCCCTCTTTCTTTTGGTAAAACAGAAAAGCCATTTTATGTATAAACATAAATGGCCTCTTAATCAACTAATCTATTATAACAGTTTTTTACTAATTTGCTAAGAAAAATAATTAGTTCAAGCAGGGAAGGCTTATAAAATATTTTCTTCCTTGAAAATGCTATAAAAGATATTTTATTAGAGTCAATTTTTGTGATTGTACAATTGAGAAGTCAAGACACTAATGAATTGGAGGACAGATGTTCATGAAACGAGTCTTGAGTTCGTTAACATTTTCCAGACTGATAGTTATAATTGTACTATGTGTAAAATAGTTCTCGGGGATTTGAAACAAAATTCTAGAAAAAAAAGAAAAGGCGCTCTATCATAAATGTATGCTGACCGGCAAATACATTTGAAAGAGGCCTTTTCATGAATACAATTATATCAAAAATTAGCGAATTATTAAAGGGTGCAAATGACTTAATGAGTTTGAAGAACAAGTTTAAATTAGTATATATGATCTCCTTACTACAATTTGAGCTTGAAATATTGGAAATAAACTGGTATCCTTTCCTTTGTATGAAAAGCAGGGGAAATCATGCGAATTTATTTATTTTGAATTTTCTGTAATATCATTCTCTTTCTATAATATAATACTCTTAGAGTAAGTTAATATTGTGGTAGACTTTTAGGGACTTCTAGTGAATATGCATAACTATTATAGTATAGCTAGTAATTTTAATTTAAATTAAAATAGTATTTTTGTAGATTATATTGGAGGATTTAATTTTTATGGCAAAAGGGAAAAAAGGAATATTTGTACGATCTTTAGACAGAATTGAATTAGTTGGAAATAAATTGCCACATCCGGCAACATTGTTTGCAATTTTGGCACTTTTCGTTATTCTACTATCAGCAGCTTTGCAACCATTGGGAATTAGTGTTGAACATCCTGGTGAAGAAGGAACAATAGTTGAAATCAAAAATCTATTGAGCGCGGAAGGAATTGAATATATATTTTCAAGTATGACGGGTAACTTTATCGGATTTGCTCCTTTGGGCGTTGTACTGTTAACGATGTTGGGGATAGGAGTGGCCGAGCGTACTGGACTCATTAGTGCACTATTGCGAGGCTTTGTGTTGTCTGTACCTAATAGATTCATTACGTTAGGATTAGTTTTTGCTGGTATTATGTCTAGTGTGGCATCTGATGCAGGGTATGTCGTATTACCGCCACTGGGTGCGCTTATTTTTGCGGCACTTGGCAGGCACCCACTCGCAGGACTAGCAGCGGCGTTTGCTGGGGTGTCTGGAGGATTTAGTGCTAACTTATTATTATCTGGTACGGATGCTATGCTAGGAGAAATGACTATTGCGGCTGCTGCAATCATTGATCCTGGATATGCAGAAACAATGAACATAGCGATGAACTGGCTGTTTATTGCCGTTTCGGTATTTGTATTAACATTTCTTGGTGCTTGGGTAACAGAACGGATTGTAGAACCTCGTCTTGGTACGTATAAAGGCGATCAAAAAGAAGAATTGGAAGCCCTTCAACCAATTGAGAAGAAAGGTCTTGTCTGGGCTAGTATAGCGGTAGTTATCGGCATTGTGCTTGCATCATTGCTTGTAATACCATCCAACGCACCGATGCGCGGTACAGAAGGCAATGCAATGGATCAAATTATTCAATCGCCATTTATGAGTTCATTAGTTCCGATTATCGCTATTTTATTCTTTATCCCTGGTCTTACATATGGAATTGTTACGAAATCTATTCGCAGTGATAAAGATGTTGCAAGCCAAATGTCAGACACGATGGCATCTATGGGAACGTTTATTGTTTTGGCATTTACTGCTGGACAGTTTGTAGCATTTTTTAACGAAACGAATATGGGATTAGTATTGGGAGTATATGGTGCTGAACTACTAGGTAGTGTTAATTTAACTGGAATTCCGTTAATATTACTGTTTATCCTAATTACAGCAGTTATTAACTTGTTTATTGGAAGTGCTTCTGCAAAATGGGCTATGATGGCACCGGTCTTTGTACCAATTATGATGCAGCTTGGATATTCTCCAGAATTGACACAAATGGCGTATCGCATTGCAGACTCTTCTACAAATATTATTTCACCATTAATGACTTACTTTGCGATTATTATCGCTTTCGCACAGAAATATGATAAGAAGATGGGTATTGGTACCTTAATTTCTACGATGATTCCATATTCTATGATTTTCCTAATAGGCTGGACAATTTTGCTAATTATTTGGATGCTATTAGGTATCCCACTTGGACCAGGTGGACCATTGTATTATCATCCATAAATTTTAAAAAGCATTGCTTCATATGAGGCAATGCTTTTTGTATAAGGAGAGCATAAGATATTGGCTAAGTGGTCTTTCAAAAGAACTTAATGCCTAGAGATCCTTTTTAAAATTTAAAGGTTATACTCCTTAAGCATTTCGTTAATCGCAAATGCAAACCCATTATCATTATTTGTTTTGGTTGTATATGTACATAGTTCCTTGATTTCCTCAGCTGCATTTCCCATTGCTACACCACGTCCAGCTTGGAGAAGCATACTTTTATCATTCAGATTATCTCCCAAAGCCATAACGTCCTTCATTTGTATACCCAACTTATTTGCTAGATCCTTCAGAGCTGTACCTTTTTGCGCTTTTGGATGATTGAATTCAAGATTCAATGGGCCTGAAGAAGTAATAACCGTTCCTGGTTCATCTTTTAGTTTCTCATAAGCTTCATTTAATTCTCCTTGTTGATTAGCAAAGCTTAGAATTTTGTACACCTTTATATCCTGGCTGGAAAGTAACTCCTCAAAATGATTAATAAATTGAACATTTTCATCTTGAAAACGTTGTTCAATGAGTTGTTGAATATCCTCTTTTTTGGAATCAGCATGAGCTGTTTGTAGAACATGGGTGATGACTTCCATGAAATTCTCACGACTAAGCGAATAGATACCATAATTTGTAAATACTTCAATATACATATCAGCCTTTTGGCAAACGGATATGATTTTCTGACAAACAGGAAATTCCATGGTTACTTCATGTATTAACTGCCCATTAACATCAAAAGTATTAGCTCCATTTAAACAAATAAATGGGCATGATAGTCCTGTAGATTGAAATGGTTTGTTAGCCGCATCATAGGATCTTCCCGTTGCTACAACAAACTGAATCCCCTTTCCCTCAATCTTTTTAATTGCTTGTAAATTATCTTCACTAATTTCCCCTTTTTCGTTTAAAAGTGTTCCATCTAAATCTGACGCAATTAGTTTCATTGTTGTGACCTCATTTATTTAGTATTGTACATTCACTATAACTTAAATTATAAGGTGTTTGCCAACTGAGCGAACTGGAAAGTGAAAAGTTATTGGTCTAAGGAATTTGATATTGAATGGCTAAAAGAGGAAATGAAAAATTAATTGTAAATATTTCATAAGTTAAATCAATTTATGGAAAACTTTTTACTTTTAGCTAGCCCCAAGCTTTAATGATATTTTGGGATTGAAACTACTAAAATACCTCGTATTTAATAGATTCCCCGCTTCAACTAATGCGGGGAATCTTGTTTGGATTCATGATCGTTCCTTCTGTACATAGTTATCGGCATTCACTTATGAGATATCAGCAGCTCGCGGCTAGGCCCCCTTATTCCGGACACTAACTGGATATTTCTTTGTTTTTCTTAGAATTCCTAAAGTATATTGGAAAT
>NZ_JAHHXM010000022.1:43499-53524 GCF_019037185.1 Oceanobacillus caeni | reverse complement strand
CTCACTTGTTTTCTATTTATAAACACAAAAATGACGTAGGTGAGTTTTTCCCACCAACGTCATTTATTGTACAACCTTTTTTATTTGTAATAATTAAATTCAATTTAAAGAGGTTACAAAATGAGTAAAAAACATGTTGTATTCATTGGATTTATGTTATTTTCTTTATTCTTCGGAGCTGGTAATTTAATCTTCCCACCCATTGTTGGACTAGAATCGGGAAGTCAATTTACTCCAGCCATCATCGGATTCCTTATTACAGGTGTTCTACTTCCATTTTTCGCAGTCCTTGCAGTTGCACTCACAGATGGTGGAATTGTTGCAATGGGTAGCCGTGTCCATAAAGTATTTGGAATTATTTTCGCAATTCTAGTGTATTTATCCATTGGTGCTCTATTTGGTATTCCACGTGCAGCAAACGTTGCGTATGAACTCGGATTCCAACAAGTTCTTCATGCAAATGGTCAAGTCGCGTTACTTGTATTTTCTATCGTATTTTTTGGCATTACGTATTACATTACGTTAAACCCAAGTAAAATCGTGGATCGGGTTGGTCAAATCTTAACCCCTATCCTACTAATTACACTAGCAATTCTTTTTGTTCGGGCTTTTATGATTCTAAACAATCCGCCGCTTCAGGCAACGGAAAAATATACTGCTTCGCCATTTACAGCTGGATTTTTAGAAGGGTATTTCACGATGGATGCAATCGCAGCATTAGCATTTGGGATTGTCGTCATCAATGCATTGAAGGGGAAAGGTGCAACTACGAATAAACAATTAATCAAGGGAACAATTAGCGCAGGAGTTGTTGCTGCAGCAGGCTTAGCCATTGTGTATGTATCACTTGGATGGATCGGTGTGGTTATTCCCAAAACAGAAACCTTCGAAAATGGAGCACAAATATTAACGCTAGCGTCTCATTTACTATTCGCGTCAACGGGAAGCTTATTATTCGGGGTCATAGTCATTCTTGCCTGTCTGACTACTTGCGTTGGTTTGATCAGTGCATGTGCAAGTTTCTTCCATGAAATTTATCCGAAATTAGGATACAAATCATACGCTACCGTGTTTACCCTATTAGGTTTTTCTGTTGCTACTTTCGGTTTAGATGCTATCTTAAGCTTTGCTGTGCCATTATTAGTATTTATCTATCCAATAGCTATTGTATTAATCATCCTTTCGATTGCACAACGTTTCTTACCAGAGAGCAAAACAATGTTTAGACTTTCTGTATTGCTTACGACGATTTACTCCGTCTACGAAGTTCTTTCATCTCTTGGACTTAAAATGGAGATGTTTACTAAATTAATAGGCTTTGTACCATTCTTTGAAAATGGACTAGGTTGGTTTGTACCAGCCGTTGTTGCGGCTATTGTTGGATTTGTTGTTGACAGGGCTAGTGGACCTACATCTGAAGCCACTTTAACACATGAGCATTAATAGTAAAATAGAGAAGGGCAAGTGCTTACTTGTCCTTCTCTTTTAATCAGAAAAGTTCACTGTCCCAAAACTTTATTGGGACGATGAACCTATCCTTATATCTTCATTCCATTCCACCGTCAATATCAATGCAACTTCCATTCTTAAACCTATCATGACCAAATTCACAAGGTTCTAAGGTACTTTCCAAACTTCTTTCGGATAGCTTTTCACAATGGAAAAGCGAATAATTATTGTTTCGCTTTATATTCTTCATTGTATCTGTCATCATATAAATGACAGGCAACCCAATGCTCTGGTTTATGTTCTATAGATTCTGGAGTTACTTTGCCACACACTTCCATCGCAAATGGGCATCTTGTCCGAAAACGACACCCACTTGGTGGATTGATCGGACTTGGTACATCTCCTTCAAGAATAATTCTTTCGCGTGAGCGTTCGACCTCTGGATCTGGTAAAGGTATCGCGCTTAATAATGCTTGTGTATATGGGTGGAGCGGCTCTTCATATAACATTTCGGACGAGGCTATTTCCGCCATACTTCCTAAATACATAACTCCTACACGATCACTAATATGTTTTACCATTGAAAGGTCATGGGCGATAAATAAATATGTTAAACCACGTTCCTTTTGTAGACGTATTAATAAATTAACGACTTGCGCCTGGATCGATACATCCAGTGCCGAGATTGGTTCATCGGCGACAATAAAATCAGGATTGACTGCTAATGCTCTAGCAATTCCAATCCGTTGTCGTTGTCCACCACTAAATTCATGGGGATAACGGTTCCCATGATCACTATTTAATCCGACTGTTTCTAACAGTTCATTAACCCGTTTCGTACGTTCTGCTTTACTCTTTACGAGGCCATGTATATCAAGACCTTCGGCAATAATATCTTTAACCGTCATTCTTGGATTTAATGAAGCATAAGGATCTTGGAAAATCATCTGCATACTACGATTAAATTTCTTTAATTCCTTTTTTGACTTTTTAGCATGTACATTTTCGCCATGAAAATTGACTTCGCCGGCTGTTGCTTCATACAATCTTAGTATTGTCCGTCCAGCTGTTGATTTTCCACAACCTGATTCACCAACTAAACCAAATGTCTCACCCTTATAAATATCAAAAGAAATCCCGTCGACAGCACGCAATACATTGTTGCGATCAATATTAAAATGCTTTTGTAAATTTTTAATTTCTAATAGTTTTTCTCTCGTGTTATCCATGAACCTTCGTACCTCCTACTCTGGCAGACTCCGGTATTTCTACCTTTGGTGCCCGTTCATCAAGTAACCAACAAGCAGCCTTCTGTGTATTCGATACGTCCGTATATTCCGGCATACGATTTTCACAAACCTTCATCGCAAATGGACAACGAGTTACGAATGGACATCCCTTTGGCGGATCAGCCAAATCCGGTGGTGAACCTGGGATAGCTTGCAATTCTTCATCCCGGTTATCAAGCTTTGGCATTGAACCTAGTAGTCCCCAAGTATACGGGTGTTGCGGATTGTAGAAAATTTCATCAACATCCCCGGTTTCGACAATTTTCCCACCATACATAACTGCGACTCGATGGGCAGCATTTGCTACTACACCAAGATCATGAGTAATAAGAAGAATCGCCGTTCCAGTCTTTTCCTGTAATTCTTTCATTAAATCCATAATTTGCGCTTGAATGGTTACATCAAGTGCTGTCGTCGGTTCATCCGCTATAAGAATCTTCGGATTACAAGCAAGTGCAATCGCTATCATTGCCCGTTGCCGCATACCGCCAGAATACTCATGTGGATATTGATTAATTCTTTTTTCAGGGGTTGGAATCCCAACTAATTTTAATAATTCAATTCCACGTTCATGGGCATCCTTTTTCGACATATTTTGGTGTTTAATTAAACTTTCTGAGATTTGTTTACCAATTGTCATCGTTGGATTAAGAGATGTCATTGGATCTTGAAAAATCATACTAATCTCTTTTCCACGAATGGCTTCCATCTGCTTCTCCGACTTTTCAGTTAGGTCTTGGCCTTTAAAAATAATTGACCCATTAACGAACTTTCCGGGAGGCATTGGAATGAGTCGCATGAGGGATTGGGCTGTTACACTTTTTCCAGATCCTGACTCACCGACTATTGCTAACGTCTCTTTTTCATTTAATTCGAATGTTACACCACGGACAGCTTTTACGTCACCGCCGTACGTATCAAACGAAACAGAAAGATCGTTTACTTCCAAAATTTTTGACATAAGTTTATCCTCCCATTATTTCCTTACTTTTGGATCCAGTGCATCCCGCATGCCATCACCAATTACATTAAATGCCAACATTGTTAAACAAATAAAAAACGCTGGGAAGAACAACTGGAATGGATAGTATTGCAATGCTGGTAACGCATCAGACGACATCGTACCCCAACTGGCAAGTGGTGCTGGAACACCAAGTCCAAGATAACTTAAAAATGCTTCTGTAAAGATGGCATTTGGAATCGTCAATGTTAATGTAACTAATATTGGCCCTAATGTATTAGGTACAAGATGTTTAAACATTAATCTTGTGTTACTTGCCCCAAGTGATCTTGATGCCATAACATATTCTTCTGACCGCAACTGCATAACTTGTCCGCGTACAATCCGAGCCATATTGATCCAACCGGTAATGGTCATCGCGATAATTAATGTCCAAAGCCCTTGGGGTAAAATAACCATCAATAAGATAACGACTAGCAAATACGGAACACCATATAAAATATCAGCAATCCGCATCATATATTCGTCAACCTTACCACCAAAAAAGCCGGCAATCGCTCCCCAAATCACTCCAATTACAAGGTCGATAAAGGCAGCCATCAGTCCAATAAATAACGAGATCTTTGCTCCATACCATGTTCTAGCAAAAACATCACGACCAAGATTATCCGTTCCGAACCAATGTTCAGCAGAAGGAGATTGGTTCGCATTCATTAAGTCATTTTGATAATAGTTCTGACCCGAGATCGGCCCACCAATAAACGACAAAATTCCAAGTATAATGATAATAAAAACACCAAAGATAGCTAATTTATTTTTACGAAAGCGACGCCAACCATCTTTCCAATAAGATGTACTCTCACCAGCTATTTTTTCAGCGTCGGAATGATCAACTTGTAGGGGCTCAAAGTCAGATTGGTTTAATTGTACTTGTGACATTATTTTTCGGCCCCCTTATCCGTAACTTTAATTCGTGGGTCAACTAACCCATATATTAAGTCAACAATAAGAATCGATACTAATAGTAAGACACTAAAGAAGACTGTCGTTCCCATAATAACGGTATAATCCCGGTTTGTAACACTAACAACAAATTCGTTTCCTAATCCCGGAATACCAAAGATTTTTTCAATAATAAAACTTCCTGTTAAAATAGACACAACCAATGGGCCAAGGTATGAAACAACAGGCAAGATCGCATTGCGAAGACCGTGTTTATATGTAACAACTCGACTGCTCAATCCCTTTGATCTAGCTGTTTTAATGTAATCAGCATTTAAGACTTCTAGCATGCTTGAACGCATTAACCGAGCAATAAATGCTAATGGTGTTGTAGCAAGCGCTACTGCTGGTAGAATCGTATGGGCAAAAGATTCAAATCTAGCTACAGGTAATGCTTGTAGTTTAATCGCAAAGATATATTGTAAGATTGTTGCCATAATAAAACTTGGAACGGATATACCAAGTACAGCGATAACCATTGCAGCATAGTCCCCAAATTTATTATGTTTAAGCGCAGCAATAACACCTAATAACACCCCAAACGATAGTGCCAGTAAAATAGCTTCAGCCCCTAAAATTAAGGAATATGGAAAACTTCTAGCAATAATATCGGTAACTTCCTGTCCAACATATTTAAATGATGGACCGAAATCTAATGTAATTGCTCGTACTAGATAATCGAAATATTGTACATGTATCGGATCGTTCAATCCATAAGCTTCATTCATTTGTGCTTCAATTTCTGGTGGTAACTTTCTTTCTGATGCAAAAGGCCCCCCTGGCGCTGCCTGCATAAGAAAAAATGTTATGGTAATAATAAAAAATAGTGATACGATGATATAGCCTATTCGCTTTAGTAAATATTTGGCCAAGAGCTTACACCTCCATATTCCCTTGTTAACTTTTTGTATAGCAAGGGATGATATAAGAACATCCCTGCAAATTGGCTAACTATATCTAAAGATCCATAGATAAAGAAAGATATAGTAATAGAGGGATGCTAGATAAATAGCTTTAGTATGTGAAGATTTTTGAAAGGGGTTAACCGTTTGCTTTATTTGAACATTACCAATAGGGTTAATGGTTAATACAAGGTATACAGAAAAATCTATATACCTTGTATCTCTAATTCAGTCACTCTTATTCAGAAATATATCCCCATTTAAATTGCATCGTTCCAATTGGAGAAACAGTAATATCTTTGACATTATCTTTATTTACCCAAACGTTCGTATAGAAATAAATTGGGGCAATTGGCATTTCATCCATAAAGATTTGTTCAGCTTGACGAAGAATGTCTCTACGTGCAGCTTCATCTGTTTCAGCTCTCGACTCTTTAATCAATTTGGCATAATCTTCATTTTCCCAGTTCGTGTAGTTATTACCACCAACAGATTCAAAGATTTCTAAGAAATTGATGGCATCATTGAAGTCGGCATTCCAACCCATTCGGCCTACTTGGAAGTTACCTTCACCCATCGTATCAAGGAATACGTTCCACTCTTCATTATTTAGTTCAACTTCTACACCAAGGTTTTCACGCCATATATCTTGAACAGCTTGAGCGATTGCACCATGTGCTTCACTTGTATTATAGGAAATTTTAATTTTAGGTAATTCTTCTAAACCTAACTCTTCCAGACCTTTTTCAAGATACTCTTTCGCTTGTTCAACATCGTTATCCTTGAAATAGCCTTCATTATTTTCTTCAAATATTGATGGAGGTACTAGTGCCGTTGCCGGTTGTTGTTCACCTTTTGTAATGTTTTCTACAATCCCTTGACGATTCAGAGCAAGTGAAAATGCCTTACGTATATTCACATTATCAAATGGTTCTTCTTCCGTGTTAAAAGCATAGTAGTATACACTAGCTAATGGAGTAATATTTAATGTTCCCTCATCTTTTAATGCCGGAATTGCAGATAAAGGAATTACATCTGTTGGTGATCCAGTCCAATCCAATTCATCATTGTTATACATTTGTAATGCTGTATTTTCATCGTCAATCATATACATGTTAATTGTTTCCAATTTAACTGTGTCGGCATCCCAATATTCCGGATTTTTCTTAAGTACAATTTGGTCTTTATGTGCCCAAGAATCAAGCAGGAACGGGCCATTTGTTACATAATCCTCCGAGACGTCCAGAGCCCAATCGTCTTTACCATCGACAACTTTATGGTTTACTGGATAATACGTGTAAAAAGCAGTTAAATCTAGGAAATATGGTGTTGGATGTTCAAGTTCGACAACTAATGTTTTATCATCCTCAGCTTTAACACCTACATCATCTAAGGAACCGCCATTTTCTTTGGCATCTTCAGCACCTTTAATAACATAAAGCTGATATGCATAATCAGTATCTGCGTTATTTGGATCCAATACCCATTTCCATGCATATTCAAAGTCCTTGGCTGTTACAGGATCACCGTTTGACCATTTCGCATCTTCACGAATTTTAAATGTGTATGTTAACTTGTCTTCGGAAACCTCATAGGATTCTGCCATCGCTTCTTCAGGTTCATCATCCTGATTCAACCGCATTAAACCTTCAAATATTTGTGTAAGAACAGCATTTGACGTTGTATCTGTTGCCTTACCTGGATGTAACGAAGGCGGTTCGGTTTTAATATTTATATTCAATGTTTGGTCGGCAGCCAATGCCGTACTACCTTCATCCTTGGAATCTTCTTCCTTAGCCGAATCTTCTTCCTTGGCCGATTCTTCCTTACTAACATTTCCACCACAAGCTGCTAGAACCATGCCTATGGCTAACATAACTACGATAAGAAAAGACCACTTCTTCCATTTCATAGATTTATCCCCCTTATGTAACCGTTTTTATTTTACAGATAATTTAGTGTTATTAAATTAATCTGTATTTATATTATACTATCATTTCCCAAATATTCCACCACTTTTTTAAAAAATGATTGACCATTCATTCATAAATTTTATATTCTACCAAATATGTTTTACAAAAACGTTGATTTATCAATACTTTTTATAAATTAAAGGGTAAATCTATTATCGTACTATTCCCTTAAATTACCATTTTGTATCTGAAGTCTAATTTACTTATTTAGCGACATAAAGTGATTTATGGTAATAAAAAAAAGCTTCATTGCTACGCGATAGCGACGAAACTCTTTTTCTATTTAAGTATGGATTTTTAAAAAGTAGAGTATTATAAATAACGCTACATATTACTGACTGATAGTTCATTCCATTCACTTGCTAAAATCCCATATACCGTATGGTCAACATAATGGTCATATAGCCACTCTACTTGTCTAATAGTTGCTTCATTTACAAAACCCAATCTTTCTGGAACGCTCCTGCTCTTTTTATTCTCCACGGCAGCTCGTATTTCCACTTTATTTAAGTTGAGGTGATTAAAAGCATAGTCGGTCAATGCTTTAGCAACTTTCGTCACAATCCCTTTTCCTTGAAATTCTTCTCCAAGCCAGTAGCCAATATATGCCGTCTTGTTGGACCAATTTACACTGTTGAAGCCCGCTACACCCACAATTTCTCCATTGAATAAAATAACGGTATTTAAACTTTTATTTTCGGCATAACCTTTTAAACATCCTCGGATAAATTCTTTTGTATCTTCCACATTCTTGGTGAAGTCAAGCCAAGGCAACCATTCTTTTAAATAATTTCTCGATTTGTCAGTTAGTTCAAAAATACTTTCAGCATCATTTAATTCAATTAATTTTAGTGAAACATTCTTGTCAATATTATGTATGAACATAATCTGTCCCCCTATTTTTGCTATTTTTTACTTACTAGCATTGTATAAATATAGTTTAAAAATCCTGCAAAGTCTATTCCAGAAATTTTTGCCAAAAAGGCAAAGGTCAACTAAAGTTTAGGATGAAACCTCTGAATCTGATAGACAAGATCCAGAAATATGGTAGACAAGATAGAAGGAGCGATTTCGTTATTCTTACACGATAGTCGTGACGCACTGATGGATTCAAAACCCAGCAACTTGGAAAAATATTTTTCTATTTTTCATTATTTATATTGATAGTTTTTTCTTAGGTAGATACATATTGTTAGGATTATGTATCAAGGAGAGATAAAGAACGGATACGTTTGTATCCACTCTAAAACTGAAGTTAATACATCCATCGCTGATATACTTCATTCTCTAAATCTTTTTCATTGAACATATTTAATTCCCTTTTTGCAATAAAAATCAGATATTCATCGTCGCCATAATTGAAAGTCTTATATATTTCCTGATTCTTTTTATGGAACTCGTGAATCAACTCTGTTAACTCAAAATACGTTAATTCTCCGGATTTCCATTGTTTAAATTTCTCAAATAGAGGTTCAAGTTCTTTTTCAGTCAAATGTCGATGGTATAAATCTAATATTTGGCGATCACGTTTCCGTTCTTCTTTTGTTTTTTTCATTTTAAATAGGATCCTTTCTTTTCTATTTCTTTTAAAATGGTAGATCCCAATTATCAGAATATATTGGTATGAAGTTTTTTTCAGGTTCTGTCACTTTCGACTGTTCTCGTTCTTCCCATGTTATCCCAAAAGGAGCACCGCCATCCGTATATCCTGCAATAAATGCAAAAGTTTCATCGCTATCTTCCCAAAGGTCTTCTTCCATAAATTCCTGTTTTCTCTTCCTAGCTTTACGCTTTTCTGCTTCCTGTTGTTTTTGAACAGCCGCTCTCTTCAACTCTCTTTTATAATGTTCGCTAGTACGAAATCCTAATAATTCCAATTCTTTTACTGCACATAGCTTATCAACGGCATAATGTTTACTATACCCATAAACTAGATTTTTTCCTTCGTATTTTGGAACCCAATGCCTAGCAGACTGCAAACGGCTATTACGATTCATGCGTTTATGACGTGGAATATTTGTCTTTTTTCTTTTTAATTTCCCCATATGCATATCACCTTAATCTTAATTGAAACATTCACTAAAGTGGAATTATAACATTTGTAAAAAGCGCTGGGAAACGATATAGTTTTACCGCCTTATTGAGAAAAGGGGGGCATACAGGATGGATAGTACGGAGACCAAACTTTAGAAAGTATTCCAGGAAATAAAACAGCTGAAAGGGGAAAGCAATCATTTAGTACAGAAAAACCACTTATTAAAACACCATTACAAACATATTCAAACAGAATAAATTTTTCAAGGATTGCTCCAAGCTACCATACCTAAAGTTACAATTCCTTCAATTCTTCTACTTGTTCCTTAGATAGATGAGTAACCTTTGCTACAAATTCAACCGGTGATCCTTGTTTTAATAATTCTTTAGCAATGTTCTGACGCTCTTCCATTTT
>NZ_JAHHXM010000022.1:0-43492 GCF_019037185.1 Oceanobacillus caeni | reverse complement strand
TGAGTAACCTTTGCTACAAATTCAACCGGTGATCCTTGTTTTAATAATTCTTTAGCAATGTTCTGACGCTCTTCCATTTTTCCTTTTTCAATACCCTTTTCCATACCTTTTCTTTCCCAGGAATTTGACAGTTCAAAAATCTCCTCTGCATTATCCAATTCTTTAATTTCTTCCATTAATTGCTCCTTCTCTTGGTTATTCAGGGTTAAATATACATCAAAGAATAAAGAATCTGGATTTTTATGATTAGACACCTAATTTCCTTTTGTTGTTCGACCAGTACCTTATTTCACTTTTCCGGAACCCCGAAAGACTATCATACTTAAAGTTACAATTTTCCCTTTAATTCTTCTACTTCTTCCTTAGATAAATGCGTAACCTTTGCTACAAATTCAACCGGTGATCCTTGTTTTAATAATTCTTTAGCAATGTTCTGACGCTCTTCCATTTTTCCTTTTTCAATACCTTTTTCAATACCTTTTTCAATACCTTTTTCTATCCCCTTCTCCATACCTTTTCTTTCCCAGGAATTTGATAGTTCAAAAATTTCCTCTGCATTATCCAATTCTTTAATTTCTTCCATTAATTGCTCCTCCTCTTGATCATTTAGGGTTAAATATACATCAAAGAATCCAGTAATAAACCTTTGTTTTGCTGGATTAAGTTTCATTCGGACTAACATTTTTAAAAATTCCAATTTAACTTCTATCTTTTCTCTTTCCGTATAACCCATTTTACTTAACAATGCTGCTGCAACAGGGTTATCTGATTCAATATATTCGCGCCAATTCTTTTTCCTTAATTCCAGTGTTAAAAAATTAAATGTCAATACATGAAAAAAAGGAAAGCTTATAGAAAATTCATCCTGTTCATTTCTTTTTTCATTATAGCTAAAAACAGCAATTGGTAATATTGGCTTCTGATACTTATTATACAACAGACTGAAATAGTGATACATACGCTCATGAAAATCATTTTCAACGTAACTTTGGGGTTCAACATGGATAATAAGAATCGTTTCTTCTCCCTTTAATTTAGTTTCAATCACAATATCCAGCTTTCTATTTCTTCCTTGAAGAATATCCGTGTAAACTTCCTCTGATAATGGACGGATTTCTGAAAAATCCACACTTTCATGGACTTCTGGAAAGAATGCTTCAAGAAATTCCTCAAAAAAGTTGTAGATCAATTCTTTTGCCAATTGATCATGATGGGTGTATTTTGTATTTTCTTCACGTATTAATGTAATTTGAGTCATGAGTAGAGGCCTCCTAGGGGATGTAATGAGGAATAATACAGTGATGTGTGAACTAGGTATATTATACTAAAATATTCTAATAAATAACAATTAATCTCATTTTATTAATGGCTTCCTCTCAAATCAAATATCCCTCATCACGCTATATCTGCATGTGAGAGATTATGTTCCTTCTATTCTAATGCATAGTTCCTTAATTCCTAATTTCCACTCCACCTAGAATCGTAAGACAGTTAAGTTTTAATACAACAACTTCTTCACTTTCTCCATGTTTTCTTGTACTATCTTCCCAGCCACCTAAAATGGGGATACCGGATATTTCAACCTGAACATTTTCTGGAACGATAATACTTATCCCTCCCAAGATAGAAGTGAAGTCAAGCATAGCTCCCTCTGCAATGATTGCATCACGGAGGTCAATTTCCGCACCGCCCATTATCGTCACAACACTACCACCTTGAAAATTTTCCGATTGACTTTTAATCTCCGCACCTGAAAATAACAAGAATGTGTTTAATTTATCGCTCGTATGTTTAGTTTTTCCACTTTTAGCCCGGGTAAGAATGATAACGAAACCAATGAAAATGAAAATAAGCGGCCACAAATAAAAAATTAAATGCAGGTCGAACCATTGATTTATAAAAAATAAGACCCCAACCAATAAAAATAGGAAACCTGACACTGTAGAAGAAAGTGTACGATTGATTAGCTGAATAATACCAATAATAATGAGTATGAGTGGCCACCAAGTAGACAAGACTTGCGACATGTCAATGATGTCAGACTGATGCAAAAAAACCAAAACCAAATATAAGAAAAAACAACCCCACCCATATTCTTCCCGACATAGGCATCCCCCCTGAGACTACTTTATGTATCACGGGGCTTTTTAATGATTAAAGGGTTTAGCATTATAGTGGAAGTCTTTATAACTCTATCTAAAAATAATCAATTTCCTTCGACTCTATCCATAAAAATTTTTAATGAATCTAACATTTCCTCCAAAGCGGCTCTTATATATCCTGTTATCCTAATAGGCATCATGCTTATTATCAAAAGGATATGAATTGTATTATTAACATATAACATATTGTCCCACTTGCTATTGAAAGAAACATATTTTTCTTCCAATAATGTACTATTATGATTAAACCTATTGAAATTAATTCTGGTATCCCATGACTGCCAGATAAAAAAGAAATATCTCTTAATGAATAAATAACGAGTAAACCAAATACAGCAGGCGGTAAAGCATTACCTAAAAATTGAATATAGGGTGGTGTAGGCTTATCTGCTGAGAAAATTATGAAAGGTAAAAACCTTGTAATCACTGTTCCCAAAACAACTGTACCAATCGTTATCATTTCTTGTGTAAAAGTCACCTTTCATTCACCACCTTTTTATTTTCAATATGACCTCGTAAAGGCGTTAAAATCACTAACATGATTATCATCGCAGGAATAGTAAAATATTCTGGGCCAAATATGATGAGTGCTAACACCGAAACTCCAATTCCTATTAATGAACTGTAATGTTTATCTTCTCTCATCCATTGATCTAAAAAAATCACAACGAACAGTGCAGTCATAACAAAGTCTAAACCTTTCGTATCAAAGCTAACAATAGAAGCTATAAAACTTCCTATCATCGCTCCACTGACCCAATAAAACATATTTAATAGCGTGACATAAAACATAAACCAACCTCTGTCCACATTGGAAGGAATCGTTGCAGTACTATTTATCACAAACGATTCATCACACATACCATATATGAGATAAAATTTCTTTTTTCCGGTTCCCTTAAATCTCTCTAACATCGAAATACCATAAAATAAGTGCCTTCCGTTTAGCATTAACGTTAAAAATAAAACATAAATAGGATTAAATTCTCCAAGCAATAACGTAGCAGCTACAAATTCCATTGAGCCTGCGAAGATAAAAAAGCTCATTATAAAAGTATAAATAGGCTCAAAACCCAGAGCATGAACATACATACCATAGGCGATCCCTATAAAACTAAATCCTGCCAGAATCGGAATAGTATAGGGAAATGCTGTTCGTAACGCATTTATGTGTTTATCCATAAGTTCACTTCCTTTTTAATTTTATAATTATATTTGATGGTAATAAACAACATATCTATAAAAATGAAGGCAATTCAATTGTAAAGTGTATCATGATTATTCATTATTCTTAAACATCAAACTTTTTAAGAAAAAATATATTCTAATTCACAAAAGTAGGATCCGTTCTAATCAATCTTTGCACGATTATCGGCATACCTAAATGTAACCATTCTATCCTTTAGAGACCAGGACGGTTACTTTTACTTGTCTCTTTGACAATCAACACGACAAATGCTATGTAATTTACATTGGCTTGTTTGATAAGGGGTAATATCTACAACCGGAATAAGTGGGTAAAAAATACCCGCTGCCAAAAGAGGAGTTAACCCATCTAGTCAACTCCTCCAATTAAAATCCATTATTCACTTTTTGCATACGTTAATGTTTTACCAGTGAATCCAAATAAGATGGTTAGTACCGGGGATAGTAAACAGAAAAACGCCAAAGGTAAATATTCAAGTGTGGGTACTCCGAGAACATTCGATAAAAATACTCCACATACACTCCATGGAACAAGAGGATTCACAACCGTACCTGCATCCTCTAACACCCTTGATAAGTTTTTATTAGTAAGTCCTACCTTTTTAAAATTAGACTGAAATGCTTCTCCTGGTAAAAGGATGGATAAATATTGTTCTCCGATAAATACATTAACCCCAATTGCAGTACATGCAGTAGCAAAAATAACAGAACCAGCGCTATTCAATAATTTCCCTACAGATTCTAGTACTACTGGAATGATGCCTAAAGTAAAAAGTAGTCCCCCCATACTTAAAGCTAGGATGACAAGGGCAACGGTGAACATCATACTATTAATTCCACCACGAGTTAACAAACTATCAATTGCTTCATTTCCGGTCGTGGATACATAACCATCAAAAAGTATTTGAAATAATTCCTTACCAGATGGTATGTGATGAAATAGTGATAGGAAAATAGAAAAAATAGAAATAAAGGCTAACGTAATAAAGGCTGAAACTTTTTTCAAAGCAAAAATAATAAGAATCACGACCGGTATTAAGCTATACCAATGAACTAAGTTAGTTTCTAATAAACCAGCTTGAATAGATGCTAACCTATCAAAGTGAACGGTTGTTACATTAGGAGAAATAAACGCATAAATGATAAGACTTATCAAAAAAGCCGGGATGGTTGTCCAAGCCATATTTCGAATGTGTTCAAATAAATCTACCTTTAATACACTTGATGCAATATTCGTTGTATCGGAAAGTGGAGACATTTTATCTCCAAAAAAGGCTCCTGATACAATTGCGCCCGCTGTTACCGCTAAAGAGATATCTAGCGCTGTTGCGATCCCGATAAAAGCTACTCCTAATGTGGCGGAAGTCGTTAACGAACTTCCAACTACCATCCCCACAATAGCTGTGACTACAAAAACAATCACGTAGAAAAAATGGGGAGTAACCAATTCGAAGCCCATATAGATAAGTGTTGGTATGGTCCCACCAATCATCCATGTAGCAATTAACAAACCTATTAGAAAAAAGATAAAAATTGCTGGTAAACCTGATTTAGCACCATTCACCATTCCTTCCTCCAACAAATGAAACGGTACTCTTTTCACTAAACCGTATAGGATTAGTAGAAAAATAGATAATAAAATTGGAATATGTGGAGGTGCTGAAAATTTGATGATGCTTATACTAACCAACCCTACTATAATTAGAAGAAGGATCAAAGCCTCTCCAATGGTTGGTGAATATGCTCTCTTCGTTGTAAACATGTGTCCTTCCCCCTATAATGTATAAAATAAAAAAAGCATTCTCATCCCAATATTAGGGACGAAGATGCTCTCCGCGGTACCACCCTAGTTAATGATCTATGTCATTCACTCTTATTTCCCATTCTTTTCACGGTGTATTTCATTTCTACTGCTGCCTGAATTTCCAGCATCCATTCAGTCTCTTCCTGCTGCATCCAATAGAATTACTTTTGTCCGTTGTATGGGTGTCATATTAACTTTTATACATGAACGCTTTTATGCAATAAATTATTTGTCTATTACTATACCTGTGTCTAGTGAATTAATCAAGTACCATTTTTTGGGCAAGTAAAAATAATCGTAGGTACATTACCTTCACCTACCATTTTCTCTAATTTCTTAATAAATGGAATTAACTGTATTTTACTTTTTCCTTAAGAACCTAGGATTCTTTGTCGATACAATATAAGTAAGTAAAAATCTAGGTAAAAAGACCTGAAATGAAGAGATTGGAGGAAAGAGATTTGAAAAGAGACAAAAAGAATAAGGCGAAAATTTCACTAAGCCTAAGAAAAAAATTAATCATATCATTTTTAGCAATTTTATTAATACCAAGTATGTGTATTGGCTTTGGTTCATATGTAACTTCAAAATCCAATACGGACCAAAGAATAATTGATACAGCCCAAGAAAATGTAAACATTGTTAATCAAACCATTGATCAATTCATTATTGCACAAATGGAAAATGTTGATTATTTGTCTAATTCCATTGATGCAAAAAATATCAAAAAAGATAAAGATGCTAAAACGAGGGAAATTTTAGATACGATTCAAAAAGCCAAAGAAAATGTGATCGAGCAAACCTATGTGGGTACGGAGACAGGGGATTTCATGAATTCACCGACTTCATTTCAAAACCCACCAGACTATGATCCACGTGAACGACCTTGGTATCAGGAGGCAATGGATAATAAAGGTAATGTCATTATTACCGATCCATATGTCTCACAATCGTCCAATGAAGTAGTAGTTACATTAGCAAAGGCAACTGAAGATAATCACGGTGTAGTTGCGGTTAACTTAAAACTAGGGAGCCTTACAGATATCATTAGTTCCGTACAACTTGGAGAAGAAGGCTATTTGTTTGTGTTAGATAAAACGGAACATTTTATTAGTCATCCAACCAATGAAGCCGGCAGTGAGGCGAAGGAAGATTTTTATGACAAACTATACGACACGGACTCTGGAACGTTTGATTACAAATACGAAGGTGAAAAAAAATTAGCATTTGCAACGAATGACATTACCGGATGGAAGATTGGTGGAACCATGTATCAATCCGAGGTGAACGAAGCCGTTAAACCAATTTTGCATTCTACCCTTGCTATTCTATTTATTGCACTTATCCTCGGAGGAGTCACTATCCTGTTCATCATTCGCTCCATTACTAAACCAATTCATCAATTGGTTGACGTAAGTGAGAAAATGAGTCAAAGAGATTTAAGTGTTGGTGTTGAAATTAATACAAATGATGAAATAGGGACATTATCTGAATCCTTTAATCGTATGAGGGAAAATCTAAATGAGGTTATCACAGAGGTTCGTGATAAGTCTCATCATGTAGCTGCAGCATCTGAACAATTAAGTGCGAGCACTGAACAAAATACTCAAGCGACCGAACAAATTTCGTCATCTATTCAAGAAGTTGCAGTAGAAATGGACAAACAGACAAATAGTATTGAAAATAGTAAACAAATGGCAGAAGAAATGGCTGGTTCCATTCGCCAAATTGCAGCAAGCTCTGATGAAGTTTCTACAACTGCAGAAAATACAATGTCAGCTGTAAACGAAGGGAACAAAGCCTTGGAAACAACTGTCAATCAAATGGAATACATCAAGAAAAACACACATGATTTGTCAAATAATATCCAGGGATTAGGCGAATTATCTGGACAAATTAGCAATATAGTAGATGTTATAACAGAAATTTCCGACCAAACTAACCTGCTTGCGCTAAATGCTGCGATTGAAGCCGCTAGGGCCGGAGAACATGGAAAAGGATTTGCCGTTGTTGCCGACGAAGTACGCAAACTTGCGGAAGAATCCTCTAAATCGGCAGACCAAATAAAAGAAATGATAGGCAAAATTCATACAGAAACGAGCAATACAGTGAAATCCATGGAAACAGCTACCGTGCAAGTTGAAAAAGGTATTGACGTTGCGCATCACGCAGGAGAATCATTTACAACGATAACAGGATATGTTGATACAATAACGGAACAAATTATGCAAGTTACGTCTGAAATTCAAGAAATTTCTTCTAGTACAGAACATTTCATTCAAATATTTGAAGACGTTGCAACCATTGGCGAGACCATATCAGGTCAGACACAAAATGCCTCTGCATCAACTCAAGAACAGCTTGCATCCATGGAGGAAATCTCAAACTCAGCTTCCTCTCTAACAAAAATAGCGGAAGATTTACAAAAGGTAGTTGAGAAGTTTAAATTAAGCGATAAATGAGTAACTTAAGATTATTGGTGTCAATCATCCACTTTGATAAAATGTTTTAAAATATAATTTTGATGCCTGTCCCTTAATGTGGATACTTTACCACATTGGAGGACAGGCACTTTTTTTGACTGTCACCATTTGTTTACATTAATCCGGTTTTCGTTTGAAGTATTTCAACATTCATTTGCATTAATCCGACATTCCGAGCTTATTCAGTACTTAAAACACATATTTAATATCCCCTCTATTACTAAAAACGTTCAAACTAATAAAGGCTCTTAGTTATAATTTTAACATCATCATTCCTTTTTAATACTAATTGAATAGAACCATTTCGAACCTAAATTTCCTCTTCACCGGATATTCACAGTACCAACCTAGTATCAGGGCACTGAACCATCTCTCTACGCCCCGCTTTTTAACAAAGTGTAAAATAGCACTCTCTTATTCATGACATTATGTAAATTATATCTCGGTTATCTAAATAGTATAATTATTCAAACCATCTTTTTAAATAGGAGGTGATAGTTTGTTGGGTTTGCCGGCTGAAACATTTTGGCTCATTCTTCCTTGGCCATTTATTTGGGTTGGATTAGCTTTGGTCATGTATTTTAAGATGAAGCGTGAAGATGATGCAGAAGAAAATGGGAATAGCTGATAGGGGGAATTTGTCTTGAGTTTGGACGGTGTTATATTTATTATTTATATTCTAACGCTGTTAATGATTGGCCTTTGGTTTTCGCGAAAATCATCGGAGTCCTCAGAACAGTATTTACTTGGAGGAAGATCTCTTGGACCAGCTGTTACAGCAATGACGATGCAGACGACCGCTATGAGCGGATATATGTTCATGGGGGCGCCCGCACTTGCCTTTCAATATGGTTGGTACGCAGTTTGGTATGCGATTGGGGATGCAGGAGGATCGATTGTTAATCTATCTGTTCTCGGTAAACGGATGAGAAGAATGTCCGAACTTTTGGGAGCGCTTTCACCCATTGAGTATTTAGAAAAAAGATTTGAACATGCAAGTGTTCGTGTGGTAGGATCTATTATTTCTATCGTGTTCCTCTTCGCATATGTTTGTGCACAATTTATTGCTGCAGGAAAGGCAATGGCTACACTAACGGGATTTCCATATGAAATGTCCCTCATTATTGGTATCAGTGTGATTATTATTTATACGGTGGCAGGCGGTTATTTAGCTGTTGCCTATACAGCCTTTGTACAAGGTATCATCATGGTAGCCGGAGTTGTGGGGATTGGGGTTCTAGCATACATCCACGTAGGCGGATTGACCAGTTTAAATACAGCCTTAGGAAATATTGACCCAACCTATTTAAGTATCTGGGGTAAAGATTTAGCCTTTTATGGCCAATGGGGAGTTGTGTTAGGTGCGATTTTAATTTTTTCAATTGGATATATGGGGCTCCCCCATGTCGTTGTCCGTCATATGTCTATGCAAAGTACAAAGACCGTTAAAGGCGCTATTTTAATAGGAGCCATTTGGAATCAATTTTTTATCTTTGTTCCATACATCTTAGGACTTGCTGGTATTTTACTGATCCCAACAATAAGTGATCCAGAAATGATCATTACAGAATTAGCTTATACGCTATTCCCAGGCTTTTTTGCTGCACTCCTTTTATCAGCAGTTATGTCAGCCGTTATGTCTACCTGTGACTCTTTACTAATACAAGCAGGTACAATTCTATCACGTGACGTCTATCAAAGGTTTATAAATAAAAATGCAAAAGAGAAAACAACCGTTCTAGTGTCAAGGCTGTGTATTCTTGGTGGCGGGATTGTTGGAATTGTTGTTGCAATTTTTGAACCGCCTTCTATTTTTGGATTGGCTGTCTTTGCTTTTGGTACACTAGGAAATGCCTTTCTTGTACCTTATGTAGCATCTGTTTATTCTAAAAAAGCCAATTATATCGGATGTTTATGTGCGATGATTGGAGGAGCTACGACAAATATTATTTGGACTTCTATGGATCTGGAGGCTGTAACAGGACTTCATCCTTTCTTAGCTGGATTATTAGTTTCGCTTATAGGCATGATCATCGGAAGCCGATTTGGACGAAAACCATCACAGTCAATCTTAACGATATTTGAACAATCGAAAAACAAACGCTCCTTCTCTACGCAATTTGATCAAAATATTGCTCGTAGTCTTGCACCAGAAGCTAAAAATATTTCTAAGTTTCTTGCAAAAGAATCAGGAAGCGTAAGGAATAGTTTCTCATGAGTCTGATCTTAACGCAGGAACCACAGTTTGTTCAGCAAGAGGTACTCAAGGGATTACAGCAATATGATAAACGAGCAAGTGTTCAGGTAAACACGATGATTCTTTATCCATACTATTTCTTAGAATTTGAAGTCAGTGCTAAAAGTCTGCTTAAGTTCAACGGGAAAATCGCCTGTACGATTGACGCGATCAGCGGACAAGGGGCAATTATTGATGTACAGCCGGAATTTATACAGCGACCAATTGTTGACGAGAAAATCCTCCCTATTGAGATTTCAGAGAAAGAAGCGGAGCAGCTGGCTGAGAAGTTTATTTTTCAAGCAGCGACACAAAAAGCTAAATTCATAACGATTCCTACGGTGACCATCCATAGCACAGCTTTATTTTACCGTCCGTTTTGGCTTGCAGAATACAACTCAAAAGTAAGCGGAGGCCGGGAAGTCATAGTGGATGCGATTAGCGGAAGTTATCATCCTTTATAATACTAGGAAAATTAATACTATAAGAGCCAGTTTTAATGATTGCCCTTTTTTTGTAATAAAGATATAAGTTATAATTTTTTTACCCTCCATTAACACCAAAAGATAGGGTCATAGCTTTGACCCTATCTTTCTACTATCCCACTACTACACTTTTAATAGATGGTATTTTTCAAGGAAACATGGGACAAATACACTGTCATAAGCCATTACTGGGACGTTGAACCTGTCCCTGCTTCCAGCACCATCTCCGTTAACACTTCCGTACATAAATCAATTTGTGCAATCTCAACAAATTCGTCTATAACATGGGCTTGATCTAGATGCCCGGGGCCAAATACTAAAATATTACGATTACCAGTCCTTAATCCAATCATGCTAGCATCTGTATATGCAGGGAATCCTGTTTTCTCTAGCTCTTTTCCTGTTACTTTCAAATAAGCCTTTTCAAAAGGAGCGATTAATGGGCAATTCAAATCTGTCTCGATTGGCGGTCGTTCCCAGCCATAATGTTGCACCTTTGCTTGAGTTCCCTTTACATTTGCACAACCTTCTTCAACGGCACTTGTAACTATTTGGTTCGCCTCTTCTTTCGTCAACGGTGGAGCAAGACGGAAGTCGACTTCGATACGACAGGAACCCGCTACCATGTTCGTTTTATGTCCTCCACCAATCGTACCTATTGAAATAGTGGATTTACCGAAAATGTCATGATCATAAGGTAACTTTTTCACTTTTTCTTTTAACTTAACGATTATTTCCGCTGCTGCATGGGCTGCATCTGCGCCTAAATGAGCATTTCCTCCATGCGAGCTTTTACCTTCGACTAAGATTTCATACCAAATTGTTCCTTTATGAACCGTAGATAAGGTTGCATTCGTAGGTTCTGTCGCTATGATTAGAGCATCATTAGGGATAATTTGTTCATCCACAAGTGCGTTAACACCCTTCATATAAGGACCTTCCTCATCAACGCATGCAATAACATACAAATCTCTATTCAAAGGAATATTATTTTCACTGATATGCTTAATCATTATTAACGCACAAGCTAGGCCACTCTTCATATCACATGATCCACGACCATACAATTTTCCTTCCACAATTTCTGCCCCAAAAGGATCCACCGTCCATTTTCCTTCTACTGGAACAGTATCCATATGAGCAATAATAACAATTGGAGGTAAATCGGATGGATTACCCTTATACTTCGCAATCACATTCGTTCTACCTTCCTCTACTCGTTGTGTCGTAACATTGACATTATCTAGTTCTTTCAAATAATTCTCTACAAAAGTAGAACATTCGCGCTC
The DNA here is from genome assembly GCF_019037185.1 of Oceanobacillus caeni. Lineage (GTDB taxonomy): Bacteria > Bacillota > Bacilli > Bacillales > Amphibacillaceae > Oceanobacillus > Oceanobacillus caeni. The sequence goes on along the minus strand of NZ_JAHHXM010000022.1, from coordinate 31,827 downwards.
CGAACCATTTGGATTTTCTGTAGGTATTTGAACGAGCTGTTGTGTTAACCGGACTGCTTCTGAAAACATCATAAATCCCTCCATTATTAATCATCTAAAATATGTGCTAATCACTTAAACGTCTTCTCATCTTTTTTCTTTAAATTCTCTATCAATTCAGGGTGATACTCTTTGTTATATTCGTAACGTACATCATCAAATCGTTTTACCACGTTTTGACCTGACAGCACGGTGGAGCCCGTTTGTGTTTTAATGTTCTAAAGCAACCTTTTATCGCTAAGCGGAAAATAATAAATGTGGCAATGATTAATACACCAATCATTATCTATACTCCTCCTATATATCATTTAGATTCTGTGTTCGTTTATTTGCCTCCCCAATTCGTTAAATAACAAAATCCAAATAATAAAAATGGAATGCTGAAAACAAATGTTTCTGCTTTATTCGCTAACACAATCATTGGTGTTTCCATCATAATGTTAAGGTGAATGATCAAGCTATACAACTATTTTTTCGAGGATATTTAGACAACTTAGAAAATCTCTTTCCTTTCTTTTACGTGTCAGCGGGGTCATAATTCTCTGTCCTTATCATTCTAGTATCATCACTACTTCACATTTTTTGTTAAAAATAACGATCTTCGATATCTTCTTTTGATAAGCAAGTCCAGTGACACCATTCTTTTCTTATCTTCCAAATTGACTAAACTGTTCAATTAATGATTTTATATGTGGTAAATTACATGTTTGCATACCATTAAACCCTTATTAATAATTTATTACTTCATCTGGCATATTAGATTGATTTTGTTTACGGACAATCGAATTTGTTAACAGGCTGACAATCACACCAACAGCGATATTTACAAGAATTGCTACAAACCCTATATTAATATCATTGATTACACTCGGAATATTAGGAAAAATGTTAACAAGTTTAAATGATGTTACCGCATTAAACAATACGATGAAAACCCCTGTTAAAATCCCCGCCATTGCACCAAATTTGTTCATATACTTTGAATTGAAAAAGTTGAAAGCCATTGCTGGTACTAATTGTGTGATTAACCCGTACGACATAATGTTTAAAATAGCTAATGCATTACCTCCTTTCAACACAAAAATATACGCAGTTAAAATAATCAATACAACAAACACTTTTGACACAGTTAATTGCTGACGATCGGTTGAATTTGGCTTGATTAACTTGTAGAAGCCCGTCATTAAACCAATTGCCCCTGACGTTATCATCACTGATACCGGTACAAGCGCCGTTAGCAAACCCGCACCACCGACAATTCCAACAAACCACGGATCAAATGTTTGTGTCACTAAACGTAATAGTGACAAGTCACCATCAGCCCCTTGAAGCCCCGGTACTTGCACAATCGCCGAAAATCCGATAAAGAACGCAAATAAAATTAAAATTGTATACAAAGGTAATGTCACAGCATTTTTCTTTAATGTACTTGGGCTCTTCGCCGATAAAATTACAGTGAATGTCTGTGGCAATAAATAGAATCCAAATGCATTTAATACAATAGTCGAAATAAACCATGATACACTGTATCCCTCTGGGGCCAGTGTAAGCGCATCTGGTTTTACTGCTTGGACCGCTTCAAACATCGGCTGAATCCCACCAAAGTAATGATACGGAATATAAATTCCTAAAAATACAATAACAAATAAAATCATAATATCTTTCAATATTGCGGTCCATGCTGACCCATGAATACCAGAAATCACAACATACACTGTGACAATGACTGCACCAATTGTCGATGCCATTGTAGGTGTGATAGCTCCGTACGATGCTTCCGAGACGATAATCCCTAATCCTTTTAGTTGGATCACGATATACGGAATTAATGCAATAGTTCCAATAAACGCTACAACAATCCCTAACCCTTTACTGTTATACGATTTCATAAAATATTGTGGCTGTGAAATGACGTTATTTTTTTTGGCAAAGATCCAAACTTTTGGGATAACCCAATACGACAACACATATGCTAAGCAAATATACATTGGGACATAATAAGCCGCTGAACCGTTCGAGTATGCCCATCCACTACCACCTAAAAACGTAAATGTCGTGTATACTTCCCCTGCGATTAATAAGAAAATGAATAACGTACCGAATCCTTTATTGCCAACAGCGAATTCATCAACACTCATTTTCTTTCCAAATGTAGCCCTAATCCCTAAATACAAAGCTATCGCTGCAAATAAAAAAATAATTATTAATGCTGAATTCATTCAGTTTCACTTCCTTCATTTTCAGGATCTAATTTATACACGATAAATAAAATGAATGAAGATAGGACCATCCATAAGACAATCCAAAATAGTAAAAATGGCAACCCTAACACATATGGTTCTACACGATTAGCCCATGGTAACAACACACACATTAAAAAAGGTACAATTAATAATAACTGAAAATACTTTCTCATACTTTCACCTCACAGCCTTAAATTTATATAATGATATGTAACCGTTTACAGTATTTAGGATAAAACAATATTGGGTCAAAACGACCCAATATTATTTAACTACTAGGAAAATCAAAGTTTGTTTCACTATCTTTATCGTCTAAATCAAACCATCGTTCTGAAACAGTTTTCATTTTCGTAAAGAAGCGAGCGGTATCTGGTCCAAACATTTGTCCTTCCCCGTATCTGGAGCCTTTCCAACCACCAAAGTTATGATAGCCAACAGGAATTGGAATTGGTACGTTAACTCCAACCATTCCTACTTCAATTTCTTGTGTGAATTTCCGTGCATGGCTGCCGCTGTTCGTAAATACTGTTACACCGTTTCCATATTGGTGATCATTGATTAAGTGAATCGCTTCTTCTATCGTATCCACATTCACAATGATACGCGCTGGTCCAAATACTTCTTCCTTATACATCTTCATTTCTGGTGTAACATGATCAAGTAATGTTGGACCAAGGTAGAATCCTTCATTATTCTCTACTTCCGGATTTCTACCATCAACAAGGATATTCGCTCCTTCTTTTACCGCATCGTCAATGGATTGAAGGATACTTTGTTTTGCTTCCGCACTAATGACAGCACCAAAGTCAGCATGTTCATCATCATACGTACCGACTTTTAAATTTTCGACTTTTGCTTTCAATTTTTCTGTAAAGACTCTCGCTGTTTTCTCCCCTACTGGCATCGCAACTGAAATCGCCATACAGCGCTGTGAAGCTGCTCCATAAGCTGCACCGATAAAGGAATCCACTGCTTTATCAATGTCTGCATCTGGCATAATAACCATGTGGTTCTTTCCACCACCAAAAGCATTGACGCGTTTGTGATGTTTGGTACCTGTCTCATAAATAATCTCAGCGACCTTCGTAGAACCAACAAAGCTTATAGCTTCAATGTCTGGATGAGTAATAATAGCTTCAACTGTATCTTTATCCCCGTTCACAACATTCCATACACCAGAAGGTAATCCAGCTTTTTCCCATAGTTCCGATATAAAAAGGGCTGAGCACGGAACCTTTTCAGATGGTTTTAGGATCATCGCATTTCCAACCGCAACCGCCATCGTACTCATTGCTAATGGGACCATGACTGGAAAGTTAAAAGGAGAAATACATGTCACAACACCTAATGGTTGTTTCATAGAATACGAATTAATATCGCCACCAACATTTACTGAATGTTCTCCTTTGATTAGATGTGGTGCACCAATGGCTAGATCCACGGACTCAATGCCTCGACTAATTTCTCCTTTGGCATCTGAAATCGTCTTTCCATTTTCTTTTCCAATCAATTGGGCCATTTCTTCTGTATGCTCCACGAGCAATTGTCTGAATTTGTGAAGAACTTGTACTCTTTTGCCTACTGATGTTTTAGCCCACTCTATTTGAGCTTTTTTTGCAAGTCTTACCGTTTCATCCACTTCTTCCTTTGTTGCATAAGCTACGGTAGCAATCTTCTGTCCTGTTGAGGGACTGTAAACAGCCCCATAGCGATTGCTTTTTCCTTCTACTTTTTCCCCATTAATATAATGGGGAATAGATTCTACTGTAACAGCCTTCACTTTCGTCCCCCCCTACTTTATAATTTCTACTTACTTCCAACTTTTTCTTCCCTTTGAAAAAGAGTACTTGCTTCTCGATAATCTAACCCATGTGCTTCTGCAACTGCTTTATATGTTACATGTCCTGCCACTGTATTAATTCCTTTATATATTGCCTCATTATCTTGTGCCGCTTTCTGAATTCCTTTATTGGCAATGGTTAACGCATAAGGCAAGGTTACATTCGTTAAACTTAGTGATGCTGTTTTAGGAACCGCACCAGGCATATTGGCTACTGCATAATGGACAACACCATGTTTTTCATAGGTTGGATTATCATGTGTTGTGATTCTGTCCGATGTTTCGAATATTCCACCTTGGTCAATGGCAACATCTACAATGACAGATTTCTCCTTCATTGCTTTTACCATCGATTCTGTTACGAGTTTCGGAGCTTTTGTTCCTGGAATTAATACTGCTCCAATTACAAGATCTGCTTCAGCTACCGATTCTGCTATATTTAGCGGATTCGACATCATCGTTTGGATTTGGTTTCCGAATAAGTCATCGAGTTCACGTAAACGTGCCGGATTTAAATCAATGATGGTGACATCCGCTCCTAAACCGATAGCGATTTTAGCCGCATTCGCTCCTACTACGCCACCACCAATAATCGTTACTTTCCCGCGACTAACACCTGGCACACCACTTAGTAGAATCCCTTTTCCACCCTTTGGCTGCTCTAAGAACTGCGCCCCAATTTGTGCGGCAATTCTTCCTGCCACCTCACTCATTGGCGATAATAATGGAAGAGAACCATCTTTTTCCTGAATTGTTTCATATGCAACACTTGTCACTTTTGAATCCGTAAGCGCTTTCGTTAATTCAGGCTCAGCAGCAAGGTGAAGGTAGGTGAATAGAATTTGATCTTCACGGAAATAGCCGTACTCCTCTGGTAGAGGTTCCTTTACTTTCATGATCATATCTTGTGACCAAACCGCTTCCCTATTTGCTTCGATTCGTGCACCAGCATCTTGATATTCTGTATCCGAGAACCCAGAACCTAAGCCTGCTCCTTTTTCAATAACCACTTCATGTCCTGCACCGACTAAGGCATCTACCCCAGAAGGTGAGATAGCTACTCGATTTTCATTGTTTTTTATTTCTTTTGGAATTCCGATTCTCATGTTTATACCCCTTTTCATTCTTATATTACATATTTTCTTTAAATACTTTCTTTAAAATTGCAATCATAAAATCAATATCATCATCGGTACTAGACAAAGGCGGGCTCAACGTTAAAATGTTATTATAACCGGCAACTGTGTCTCCATTTTTCCCAACAATTAACCCATTATCTTTACATGCTGCGATAATCGTTCCAATTCTTTCTTTCGATGCTGGCTCTTTTGAAATCTTATCTTCTACCAGTTCAATCCCAACCATTAAACCAACACCACGCACATCTCCTACATAAGGATGTGTACGTAATTCATCCAATTCTTGTAAAAGTCTATCCCCTAACTGCGCTGAGCGATCAAATAGGCCTTCTTCCTCCATGATTTCAATGTTCTTAAGAGCTAAGGCGCAAGCTGCTGGGTTGCCTCCAAATGTATTGACATGGCGGAAATGACTATTTTCTTCCCCACTCTTAAATGATTCATAAATATCCTTCCTAACAGCTGTTACAGATAACGGTAAATAGGCACTTGTAAGTCCTTTTGCCATCGTAATGATATCTGGTTTAATGTTAAAATGCTTATGACCGAACGCTTTCCCTGTTCTACCAAAGCCACAAATAACTTCATCAATAATTAACAGGACACCATGTTTATTACAGATTTCTTGAACCTTCTCTACATACACTGGATGTGGTATTAGGATACCGCCACCTGTAATGACCGGTTCCATAATAACTGCTGCAACCGTTTCCTTTTGTTCCCAAATAATTGTCTGTTCAATTTCCTCTGCACGTTGAATATTGTATTCTTCTATCGAAATTCCTTCTGGTTTACGGTAGTTATCTGGAGGACTGACATGTAAAAATCCAGAAGTTAGAGGTTCATATTTATATTTCCTTAACGCTTGACCAGTAGCAGACAATGCTCCCATTGAACTACCATGGTAAGCACGGTATCGTGAAATGACTTTATAACGATTCGGATCACCATTTTGCTGATGGTATTGTCGGGCGATTTTGAATGCTACCTCATTTGCATCGGAACCACTGTTGGAGTAGAAAATCATATAATCATCGTCAAGCATTTCGTTAAGCTTTTCTGCCAATTTAATTGCAGGTTCATGGCTTTGTGTCATTGGAATATATGCGATTTTCTTAATTTGTTCATAAGCAGCTTGTGCTAATTCTTCACGACCATAACCAACGTTGACACACCAAAGACCTGACATTCCGTCTAAATAACGGTTTCCTTGTTCATCAGTAATCCATGAGCCTTTTCCTTCTTTAATGACCATTGGTGGGTTCTTTTCACTATATGGGGATATATGATGCCAAACATTTTGACGATCCCTTTCCACTAATGATTGTTTCTTTTCTACTGATTCCATCTAACATCTCCTCCCTTATCTTGCTAAATAAACATAATGTCCATTTCTCTAAAGTATCAAATTTGACAAAATATTGGGCATATTACACAATTTATTCTATACTAAATAAAGCGACTTTTCAATTTACATTATGTTAAATCTTTATCATTTCTCTTTTACAATATGAAAGGGGTTACTTTAAGATGGAAAAATGGCAGGTTACAGTTAACGATGTTCTTTCAAGAGGATTATTTCGAGAGTGCAAACTGGTTGCGGGACATGGTGGGTTGAATCGCGAAGTGAAATGGACCCATATTTTAGAAATAAGCGAATTTGAGTCTTTCATTAATGGGGGAGAGCTGATTCTAACTACTGGTTCTAGTATCCACTTTGATTCACCAAACGGAATCATTTATCTTGATAAATTAAGAAAGAAAGATATTGCTGGTATTTGTATAGAACTTGGAACCCACGTGAAAACCATTCATCCAGATATTATCCAATATGGAAATGCCCATCATATTCCACTAATTATCTTTGATACTGTTGTGAAATTTGTCGATATTACACAAGATCTACATACACTCATTATTAATCACCACCATCATAGGTTAAATCAAATCAATATATTTTCCCAAGAAGTTAACAAGCTATCCTTAATGCCAAATGGTATTTTAAAAATTTTAAAAGAGTTATATTCCCATTTAGACATTCCAGTTATTTTTTTAACGGACGATTCCAAAACATACTATTATCCGCCACTTGTAAAGGATGACATTCCATCTATTAAGACATCCATTGGACAGAATGTAACAAACACTCCTTTATATGAAAGTAATTTTTTGCAAGAAACGGATTATACCAACTTCCCAATAAAAATAGTTGGAAATAATTGTGGTAACTTATTCGTTAAACGTAACAAAAAAGATTTAGATGAATTTTCCCATTCTTTAATCGATCGTGCAATTTTAGCCATCACGCAAATTATGCTCCGTAACCGAACAATAGAAGAACGAAAACAAAATCTAGAGGAAGAGCTCATTCGTAAATTATTACAAGGTAAAGATTGTGCAGCAGACGATATTCAAAAGGTTTTACCCGCTCAAGCAAAGAATTTTAATTATAGATTATTCCTCATAGAAACGGCCTCACCTGACATGGAGTTGAAAGATGGAGAATGGGAAGAAATCAAATTGCAACAATCTCTCATGATTCGATCTTTATTTAAAAGCTATGGTTTTATACCTTCCCTATCCGTTAGTAAAAATGAAATCACGGTCATTGCTTCTTTTTTTAAACAAGAAGAAGCAAAGAAGGATACTGAAAGATTTACAAGAATCATAGAAGAGATCGGAAATATCGAGGAGCAAAAAATATTAATAGGAAAGAACTGTAGATTCGGGATTAGTAATATTAAAAATGATTACACAGAATTAAACAAGAGTTATAAAGAAGCTAAAGATGTCATCTTTATTCAATCTTCTAACCTTTTACAAACATACTTTTTCGAAAATATCGGGGTTTATCGCATTCTATTGAACTTACTTGAAAATCAAAAACTAGAAGATTATATTCATGAATACTTGGGGCCCATTATTAGGCATGATCATGAAAACAAGAGTAACCTATTAGGTACACTATCAACATACTTAAATTGTTTGGGGTCAAAAAAAGAGACTGCCGAGCGATTATTTATCGTTCGTCAGACCCTCTACCATCGCTTGGAAAAAATTGAAGAACTACTCGGAAAAGGTTATATGGAACCAATAAACCGTCAAGCAATTGAACTTGCACTAGCAGCCCATTCACTAAAGAAACAGACATAGGGACAGGTTTACTGTCCCTAACCTTTGTTAAGACGATAAATCTGTCCCTTCGACCTGTTAAAGCATTTCAAACCTTAAAATCCTACCAACTATTTTTCAAAACAATTTTCCCTACTGCCTTGCCTGACTCCAAGTATTCATGAGCTTTTGATACTTCATCGAAGTTAAAAATGTTGGAATCTAAAAGTGGATGCAGCTTCCCTTCTTCAACCAATCCTGTAATCTTCCGCAAAATTTCTCCATAATGTTTATGCATGTCTTTGTTTAATATCTTTAACAACATAAAGGTAACATGAAGTGATAGTCCTTTTGAATGCACTGGGGAAAGGTCATGAGTCGAACGGGTAGCAATGGCTGTTACCGTTCCATGCACCGCTGCCGCCTCAAAAGATCGATCAAGATTTTCGCCACCCATCGTATCAAACACCACGTCAAATCCTTTTCCGTTTGTATAATTCTGTACATAGTCACGAACCTTTTCTTCACGATAATTAATCGTTCCATCAGCACCAAGACGTTTGCCAATCTCGAGTTTCTCTTGTGAAGAAGCAGTTGTATAGACTGTCGCCCCTCCCCATTTGGCAAGTTGAATGGCGATGTGTCCTACACCTCCAGCGGCTCCATGAATTAATATATCTTGCCCTGGTATAAGCCTTGTACACGATTAAACAATGCTTCCCAAGCTGTAATGGAAACTAATGGTAAAGCTGCTGCTTCTTCCATCGTCAAATTTTTCGGCTTATGTGCAAGTAAATCAGCATCAGCTAGCATAAACTCTGCAAGTGCACCGCCGCTAGTCCCCTTAAATCCACCCGCACATCCAAACACCTCATCACCAATTTCAAACTCGGTTACTCCTTCACCAACTTCAGATACCACACCTGCCACATCTCCATGTAATACCGCTGGAAGCTCAGGTGCAACAGCTGGAACCGCACCAGCACGAACTTTCGTATCAATAGGGTTTACACTCGTAGCCTTCACTTGAATAAGTACATGTCCCGGTTTTAGTTCAGGTTTGGGTATCTCTTTCAATTGAAAAACAGATGGTTCACCAAAAGACTGAATAACTTGTGATTTCACGCTAGTCACTCCTATACTTGTCTAAAAATATGAATAACCTTCATTGTCTATTATTAATAGAGAAGGTATCTCTTAATGCTATTATATAAATTATTAGAATAGAATGATAGTTTACAGCACCGAATAGGTAGTTTTTGATATACCTTCGCTAAAAAAGGTCATAGAATCATCTATGACCAATTAAATCCAATACCGTTTGCAATACAACGTTAACGCCTTTTTCACAATCCTCCCAAGATGTAAGCTCATCCTCTGCATGGCTCTTTCCATTAACACTCGGAACAAAAACCATGGCGGCTGGAAGATAAGTGGCAATAAACTGTGCATCATGACCAGCACCACTCGGCATACGCTTGAATGTATATCCCAAGGACGTGCAGGAATTCTCCAATGATTCCACAAGTTCTTCCTTAAACCAAACCGTATCACGATCCCAAAGTTTTGTTGCGGTCACCTCACATTTTTCCTTACCTTTTGATTCGGTAAGACCTTGAATAATATTCTCTACTTGCCGAATAGTGTTTACTTCTTTATGACGTGCTTCGATTGTAAATACAACCTTATTTGGAATAACCGTATGAATATTAGGACTTACATCCATTCTCCCAATCGTATAAACGAGGTCTGAATCCAATTTACTCATTTTTTCACGTATTTCATTTATTAAATGATTTGCTACAAAAAGAGCGTCCCTTCTCATTGGCATTGGAGTTGTTCCAGCGTGGTCAGAATCCCCAGTTACTTCGATTTCATAACAACACATCCCCACCACACATTCAACCACTCCGATATCCGTTGCTTCATTTTCTAATACAGGACCTTGTTCAATATGGAGTTCAATGAATGCCTTTGCATTCTGTAACCGATTCGCCTTATCCCCTTCATAGCCACTTGCTTTTAGGGCTTCCCCAAATGTAATCCCTTGTTTGTCAGTAGACTGGAGCATCATACCTTTATCGAAACGGCCCGACATCACACCAGATGCCATCATAGAAGGCTCGAATCTTGCTCCTTCTTCATTGGTAAAATTCGCGATAACAATTGGTACTTGTGGTTTAATGTTATTTTCAACAAGGGTACGTACAACTTCTAAACCTGTCACTACACCAAGAACACCATCAAATCTTCCCCCCTTTTCCACTGAATCTAAATGGGATCCCATTACTATTGGGGGGCTATCCTTATCTACTCCCTCTAGTGTCGCATACATGCTCCCCATATCATCCCACTTAACTGTCATTCCAAGCTCTTCACATACAGACCTGAAATGATTTCTAGCTTGAATATCGATATCGGTTAGCGCCAATCGGGTGACCCCGTTATTTTTTGTTCTTCCAATGTCCGCAAATTCTTCCAATGTATCTTTTAATCTTTCCCCGTTTATAAGCACTTTTTGCTTTTGCATGACTTCTCCCTCCATCTATAATCTTTACTTTCCCTTAATCAATAGCGTCGTCACATACTTTCTACTATCAGGATTGGTTAGTCGAATGGACTTCCTAGCAGCGGTGTTACCTAGCTTTTCAAACTTAACTACATCACCTTCTAAGGTTCCTTGAATGTTTTTAATAACATAATTTTGTTTTACCAATTCATCAATCACTTGTTTTTCTTTTATAAAATCCTCATAGTTCGACAAATCGATCCCCCTCCTACCTTACTTTCCTTCTTCACTCTTATAATCAAGGTTTGAATCAGTTACAATAAACCAATCCCGTCCTACAGTAATCCCTAAATAGTCATTATCACTCGGATAAGAAATTTCAGCTTGCGGGAATTTCCTAAAGTACCAATATTTCGAAAATATATAGTAGATGACAGCTGCAATCACGAAACCAATGATAAAGGAATACGTCATAAATATCGTTGCAATCACACCACCAACAGCCCAAGAAATAAATCCAACAATATTTACGCCCCCATTAAAGCGATACTGACCTTCTGTATCAAAAAGATCGGGGACATTCACCCTTCGTTTTCTTAATAAATAATAATCGGCAAAGAGAATTCCACTAACGGACGATAACACAGCACCGATAATTAAAAGAACTTGGGTCAATATTTCATAAACACTCCAAGGCTGTATAATCGTACCCACAATTCCAACGACAAAGACAGCAATCGCATGAGAAACTTTCGGACCCAACACATTAGAGAATATTGCAGCAGCGGGCAAAACATTAGCTGCAGTATTCGTAGACCATTGTGTTAAAACAATCATAAGAAGTAACATTGCCAACATCCAACCAGATGCAGTATCTTGAAGAGCCGTAACCGGATTAGAAGTACCCGCCACAATAAAAGCAGCCGCACCAATCATAATCATAAATGCTTCTGTTATAGGCATAGCAATGAGAGTTCCAATAAGCGTTGTTTTATTTCGCTTAAACCAATTTCTTTCATATCTAGGCGCCTTAAAATGACGTGAAATGGTCGGGATATCACATCCCAGCGTTGCCCAAAATCCCATATTCGCAAAAATAACTACCATAAACGCAGTAATAGCAACCCCTCCAGTCACCGGACTTGCTACCCAGTCCCAGACATTACTTCCTTGCCTGGTGATTTCCGTCGTTAGTGTTTGATATATTATTAAAGAAAAAATGACAATAATCGGGGCTGCTAAATCAGCAAATCGTTCCACCCACTTAATTCCAGATGCCGTATTAATCAGCTGGAATAATGCAAACACAATGTAACACAAAAGCCAATTATCAAAACTCGGATTCATCGTATTTAATATCGCATTGATAGCAGTTGATCCAAAATACGTATTCAACCCAAACCAAAAGGAAGCTGTTACCGCCCTTGTAACGGACGGAATGTGTGTCCCCACTGTTCCAAACGGTGCCCTCATATAGACTGGAAATGACAATCCATGTTCTACCCCGATATCACCAATTAGAGAAATAAAGGCACCGATAGCAACACAACCGATTAGCGTTGCCAACACAACCCATGGCAACGAAATACCTTGTATACCTGATGCACCAATGTCGAAAGTTGCCAGCAGAATCGCCATCCCAATCCACATCATAAAAAATCCCCGAACACCTATCTTTCTCTCATTGTGGTGGATTGGAAGCAAGTCTTTTGACTTCAAGTAAGAACTACCCTTCTTTTTCTCCTGCAAGACAATCGACCTTCTTCCCGTTTATTTTTTTCTTAGGTAGGAAAATATGAATCTTTCTCTTCCCACCTAAGTGTAACCTTGGCATTCACTAAATAGGGAATGCCATGTTTTCCAAACCCGCCAGTTGTTTCATTACGGGTGGAGATCAGGTAAGCTACTCGGTCAAATTTAATCGGTTATGCAGAAAATAGTTTAGGAAGTTTACAAGATAACTAGATTAGTTAACTAATCATATTCTGTATCTTTGTCTTATTCGGGTGTTCATTGAGTTGATGAGTGGCCGATTGACACAGTTTCTTTTCTGTTCGGGCAGTCATCATCTTCATGAGTGACCGTACGACGCGGATTCTTCTTTATTCGGGCACTCATCACCCTCATGAGTGACCCTACGACGCGGATTCTTCTTTATTTGGGCACTCATCACCCTCATGAGTGACCGATTGACGCGGATTCCTCTTTATTCGGGCACTCATCACACTTATGAGTGACCGTACGACACGGATTCTTCTTTATTCGGGCATTCATCACCCTCATGAGTGACCCTACAATGCGGATTCTTCTTTATTCGGGCACTCATCACCCTCATGAGTGACCCTACGACGCGGATTCCTCTCTGTTCGGGTACTCATCTCATCCATGAGTGACCGAATAACCGAATAACGCGTTTTCTCTCTGTTCGGGTACTCATTTAAAGAGTCATTCTTTTTATAGTATAAGATTATCGACCTGTAGCTGTTTCCTCTTGTCGCTGAAGTGCATCAGAATTGTATTTTTCACGTTTTAAGAATTTACCTGCTCCAGGTTTACCTACAAACTCCTTATCCTTCACGACATATTCACCGCGAGATAAAACCGTTACAGGCTCTCCTGTCACTTTCATTCCTTCTAGCGCACTATAGTCAACAGCTGAATGGTGTGTATCTACAGAAATGGTACGCTCTGCATTTGGGTCAAATAAAACGATATCGGCATCCGCTCCGGGAGCAATTGTCCCTTTACGCGGGAATAAACCGAACAGTTTTGCACTTTGAGTCGACACCATATCTACAAATTGATTTATCGAAATACGTCCTTTTTTCACACCTTCTGAGAATAGAACACTAAACCGGTCTTCTACAAACGGTCCACCATTAGGAATTTTTGTGAAATCACCTTTCCCTAAATCTTTTTGTCCATCAAAATCAAAGGAACAATGGTCCGAACCAATCGTTTGTAGCTGCCCACTCTTCAGTGCATTCCAAAGTACTTCTTGGTTGGATTTGTCTCGTAATGGAGGTGACCACACATATTTCGCACCTTCAAAATCAGGTTGATCCAAATAACTTTGATCAAGTACTAAATATTGTGGACACGTCTCTCCGAACACATTAAATCCTTTACTACGCGCCTCGGCAATTTGTTCCACCGCTTCTTTACAGGTAACATGCACCACATATAATTGTGAGTCAGCAAGCGCGGTTAGCTTCGCCGCACGTCCTGTCGCTTCCCCTTCTAATTCAGGCGGGCGGGTTAATGCATGATAAATAGGTTCGGTGTTTCCATTACGCAAAGCTTCTTTTGTCAAATGTTCAATCACATCCCCATTTTCTGCATGAACCATCACTAAGCCGCCATGTTTTTTCGCAGTTGTCAACGTTTGGTATAATGTTTCATCATCAGCCTGTAATACATTCTTATACGCCATAAATACTTTAAAAGACGTGACACCTTCTTCTTCAATTACAACAGGAATCTCCTCCAAAACGCTTTCATTTGCTTCTACAATTTGCAAATGGAATCCATAATCAATAACCGATTTATCTTTTGATTTTTGATGCCACGTACTTAGCGCATTCTTTAATGTTTTTCCTTTTTCCGTTAAACAGAAGTCAATAATCGTTGTTGTTCCCCCATGTGCAGCCGCCATCGTTCCTGTTTCAAAGTCATCCTTTGTTACTGTCCCACCAAAAGGCATTTCCATATGGGTATGTGGATCAATTCCTCCAGGAAATACATAAAGCCCTGAAGCATCAATCACTTCAGCGTACACATCACTTAACCCCTGGCCAATTGCTTTAACTTTTTCATTTTCAATTAAAATATCAGCCTGGTACGTATCTGTCGCCGTGACAATCATTCCATTTTTAATAATTTTCTTCATCTAAAATTCCTCCTTTGATAATATTACTTAAAGTACTTGTTCAAAAAGGAGGATGAAAAGGACCAAGGTCGGCTAAAAGCGCAACGTCCTGTTGCAACGCCGACACTAGCACGTCCTGTGCGTCGCAGTTCGAGGCGGCGTAGCTTTGAGCACTAGAAAAAGCTTCTCCGATTCCACATCGCACGCAGGAAAAGTGCACTTCTTTTCCAAGGAACGGAACGTATGCAATTAATACGTGAGTAGCGGAAAAGCAAGCCAACGAAGAAATGCGAAGTGTCATTTTCACCGGACTTTTTGAACAACCTCTTAAAAGTTTATTTTTTCATCGATATCATTATGAATCAGCTTTCTGTAGCATTTGAATAGCTGCTTGACGATTATTCCATGACATTGGTGGCTCTGTTGGTGTAAGGTCAATCATATCAATTGCTCCATCTACAGGACAGACTATAGAGCAGAGATTACACCCTACACAATCATCCTCTCTTACTTTTAGATAATCACTTCCATTCTCATCTGTTAACATGTCAATGCATTGATGGGAGGTGTCCTCACAGGCAATATGACATTTATTACAATTAATGCAAATATCATTGTTAATGCGGGCAACGACTTTATGATTTAGATCTAAATCACTCCAGTCTGTATATTTCCGGACAGAAGCCCCGATGATATCACTTAATGAATCAATTCCTTTTTCATCTAAATAATTCGATAATCCTTCCGTTAAATCCTCGATGATTCGAAATCCATGATGCATTGCTGCAGTACAAATTTGTACCCCTCCTGCACCCATCAGCATAAATTCTACGGTATCCTGCCAAGTTGAAATTCCGCCGATTCCTGAAATTGGGATATTAATTTCTGGATTTCTAGCACAATCTCCAACCATATTTAAGGCAATTGGCTTCACGGCTGGACCACAATAACCACCATGTGCACCTTGCCCATTCACATGGGGTACCGGATTCCATGTATCTAAATCAACACCTATCAGACTATTAATCGTATTAATCATACTAACTGCGTCTGCCCCACCACGGACTGCCGCTTTCGCTGTTTCTCTAATATCGGTAATATTTGGTGTTAATTTTGTAATAACGGGAACTTCGGCAGCTTCCTTCGCATACATTGTAGTCATTTCTACTAAGTCAGGATGCTGCCCCACAGCCGAACCCATTCCGCGCTCTGACATACCATGTGGACAGCCTAGGTTTAACTCAATTCCATCCACCCCGACATCCTGTACCTTTTTCACAATTTCATGCCATTTTTCTCGTGTCGGCTCAACCATTAATGATGCTATAATAACGTGTTTAGGATACATTTTCTTTGTTTCATAGATTTCCTTTAAGTTTACTTCAAGGGGACGATCTGAAATTAACTCGATATTGTTAAATCCAGCCACACGCTGACCATTAAAATGAAGCGCACCAAAGCGAGAGGTAACATTTAATATCGGTTCGCCTAATGTCTTCCATACTGCCCCGCCCCAACCTGCTTCAAATGCACGCTGGACTTGATAACCGGTATTTGTCGGTGGTGCCGATGCTAACCAATATGGATTCGATGATTTGATTCCAGCAAAATTAATACTAATATCAGCCATATTCATCCTCCTGTTTAAGGTTTGTTTATTCTCAAACTTGCTCAGCCGTATATTCTTTGAAACGTTGGTGAATGGATAATGCGGTTTCTTTTCCTTGTTGGGCTGCAGTAACAACCATCGCTTCTCCAATCCCTTTACCAAAAATAACATCCCCAGCAGCATATACGTTTGGATTAGATGTTATAAAAGACTCCTCGTCTACTTTTACAACTCCACCAATATGTTCTAAGCCAAAACTTTCAATCATCTTCATATGCCTTGTTTGTCCAATTGCTTTTACAACGATATCGACATCCATCAAAAACTCTGAACCTGCTATTTCAACCGGTCGTGGACGTCCATCACTTTCTGTGGCTTGTAATTCCATCCTGACACATTCCATTTGTTTGACATGCCCATTTTCATCGCTAATTAGACGCTTCGGATTAGTAAGCCATCTAAATTCCACACCATCTTGTTTGGCAAATTCATATTCAAAATCATAAGCTGTCATTTCTTTCTCTGTTCGACGGTAAAGTATCTTTACATTTTCTGCCCCAAGTCTGACAGATGTTGTCGCTCCATCAATCGCAGTATTACCTGCACCTATTACTGCAACCCGCTTTCCAATAAACTCTTTTTCATAAATCCCATTTTTCGTACGTTCTACGAGGTCAATGGCATCGTAAACTCCGGCTAATTCTTCTCCTTCAATGCCTAACATTGGTACCTTAGACATTCCTATTGCAAGTACAACAGCATCGTATTTCTCCAATAGCTCGTCAGCAGAAATATCTTTACCTACTTCCATATTCGTTCGAATGGTGACACCTAGCTTTTCCACTTGCTCGACTTCCCAAAGTGAAATATCTTTCGGAAGGCGGAAAGGAACAATTCCAAATGTATCAAGACCACCCGCTTCACTTTTCGCTTCAAAAATAGTAACTTCATAACCTAAACGAGCTAGCTCACGAGCAGCAGATAACCCTGCTGGCCCACTACCGACAATAGCAATATGTTTTCCATTGCTTTTTCCTGCTTTAAATAAAACTTGCTCATTTTTAATTGCCCAATCCGTTGCATACCTTTGTAAATCACCAATTGGAATTGGCTTAGTAGAATGATTAAGTACACAAGCGCCTTCACACAACTCTTCCGTTGGACAAACCCTCCCACAGCTTGCACCGACAGGATTAGCTTCCATAATCGTTGTTGCCGAACCCTTCATATTTCCAGATGCAATTTTTTTAATAAAACTTGGAATGTCAATACCAGTCGGGCAAGCTGTTATACAGGGTGCCTCATAACAGTACAGACAACGGTTTGCCTCGTCTAGGGCTTCTTGCGAATTAAAACTTGGCTTAGCTTCTTCAAAACCCTTTGGACCTCCTGATATAAGACTTTTTAACAAATCACTCAATGGAAAACCTCCTTTAAGCATTGATACTACTACAATATATATGCAGTAGGATTCACATTAGGCTAACATTATTAAAAAAAGGGATACAGGGACAGGTTTATCATAATTAGAAATATTACAAATTTATGAATAGAATAATACAACCCTCCACCTATTCATCCTGATAAAACCTGCTTATTGATGGGTCTCAAAGCGTCAAAAACCTACTAACCCCATTTCCAATTCTTGCCATACTTTTGTTATTAGGTTGTCATTGCTTTACCACAGTTTTTTTACAATGCTTTGTTATACTTTAGTAGAAGTTAAAAATCTGAGACTGAGAGAGGAGACCTAAAATGAAATTTAAAAACATCATCGTAGGTGCAATTTCTATCGGTACTGCATTGACTTTAGCTGCTTGTTCAGGAGAAACGAATGAGGATGAAAATAAGGATAATATGGAACCCCCACCAGAAACGGAAGTAGATCCTGGTACAGGTGAAACAAATCCTGGATCAGAAACAGACCCTGGATTAGAATCCGAACCAGAACAAGAGGATCCTGCATCTGATCCTGATTCCGACGTAGAAGAACCAGAGAATCCTGAAGATCCAAATTCTGAACAAGACCCAGAATTAAGTCCCGAGAATCCCGACTCTGGATCAGGTTCTGAATTACAACAAGAGTAATTTTAATAGGACATAAGTACTTCCCACTTTCATTTAAAAAACTGTCTACAGAAATGTAGGCAGTTTTTTTAAATGAAAGTGGGAAAACCTATCCTTCCATCCCATTAAAAATAAAATTGCCAATATATAAGTAACGTTATCAGAAGCATACTACTTAACATGGACAAAGAATAGACAATAACACGCCATTTCGTCAAAGTTTCTTTCCTCCAATTCCATATAACGAAAAACATAGAAAGAAGACAAGTAAAGGTAAAAAGGTAATTTAAGGTAAAGTGAATGATGATTTCAGAATAAGCACGATTACTATTCACTAACATTCGTCCCATAAGTACCATCACATTCACAACTAATGCCATTCCTGATAGGTGCAATGCAGCATTCCACCTCATCATGATTGAAAAAGCTTTTTTCTTCCGCCAATGTAAGGAACAGCGAACCAACAGAATCAGTGCAGTAACAAGAAAAAACACGATACAATATAGAAATAAAATACCATGTGCGGCAAGCATTTCACCCTTTTTATCCATTGGTAAAAAATCTGAATAAGTTGTGGAAATTTGGTTTACCACCCCTTCATCCACTTGAAAATAAAGTGTCTGCATTGGGAGAAAAACAGAATCCCCATTGACGAATCGATACGTATAAGGTTCTTCTTGAATATAATTCCCCTTCATTCCCATCACGCTTATTTGGATTTCATTCTCATTTAAAGATTTGACCTTTAATGGTGTCAAATAATAATAAAGATGGAGAAATCCACTATCTGTTCTACGTGCACTTATATAGGTTCCTTCTACATCGAAAGAATCTGGGGCATTTGCTACAGGATGAAATACACTCTCACCTATTAATGCTTTAGTCAACCCAAACGTTATATCCGCTTCCCCAGCTTGATTCGTTAATACAATAACAGCAAAATTTTCTTCTGGTACGATGTGAAAGTTACTAGAAAAAGCAGCGGTATTTCCTGAATGAGCAAAACCTTTTTTCTTCCCATCAACTTCCCAAAAACCGTGAGCAATTCCCGGTACATTGTCGTTTGCAGAATAACTGGTAGATAGCATTTGTTCTAACGTGTCTAATTCATCAAATAAAATACTTTTTTTATTTCCTTGTGGCATCAGTGCCATCGCAAATTTTGCTAAATCGTCTGTCGTACCATTCATTCCACCACTCGGATACATCGACATATAAAATGGAGTGGATTCTCGAAATTCTCCAATTCCTATAAGTTCATACCCCTTGGTGACATGCTGAATAATCTCTTCATTTTCCTCTTTGGGCAAATGAATCGACGAATGGTTCATATTAATTATTTCTAAAATGTTTTCAGAAACATATTCATCAAATTCCTTTTCTGTAATCCGCTCAACAATATAAGCCGCAAGTGATGTAGAAAAGTTAGAATAAGCAACCACTTCACCTGGAGGATAAATTTGATTCGGTTCTGCCTTTTTCAACCCCTCTTCTAAAGACTCTACCTTTTCTTTTGAAGCATAACCAAGGTCAAATATTCGATCCTCAAACCCAGCATTATGGTTCATCAAATGCAACATCGTTATCGGTTCATCATACGTTAATTTCGTCAAAAATCCTTCAGGTAAGTAATGGCGAATGTCTTCATTCAAATCGATTTTCCCTTGCTCCACCAATTGCATGACCGATACCCAAACAAACAATTTAGTTACCGAACCCCATTCCAAAACAGAAGTTCCTGGATCCATTGGAATTTTGCTTTTCATGTCAGCATATCCATACCCTTTTGATAAAACGATCTGGTTATCTTTAACGACTACAACATTAGCACCCGCTGTTGTTTCCCCAATAAATTCCTCTACATACTCATCTACATAACTTTCCAAATCCTTAAATGGAATACCTGATGGTGTTAGATTTTCATTTGCTGATACAACTCCAGGAATAAATAGTGCACAGTATAGGATAAGTGCCATGACAGTTAATTTCCTCATCAACAACCTCCTTTAAGAATACAATACATGAAAACCTCTTTGCAGAATAGTCTTACTTTTATAAAAAGGACTTCCATCAGTGGGGACTTTTATTCCACAGAAGCTTGAGGTGGGAGTTTTACTGCCCGTTTAGGTGGGATAAATATAAAAACCCCTTTAAATGTTGAGTTTAAACATTTAAAGGGGTTTACATTCCCGTTAACTATTGCTTAATTCCAATGTCTCTTCAAATAGTTTACCCGGAAAGGAATTATGTCGAAGTGTTCTTTCTAGAGTTCTTGTCGTGCCTTTTACATGCATGGAGCCACCAGTTGGGACCTCTACAATGATATATTGGGTTTCTGCAGAATTTAAGTTTATTAGATTCCTTAACTCATTTTTATTTAAAGCGCAAATGGTTTCTTGCCCACATACCAAACATAAGAAGACATTATTTGTTTTTTTCATGACATGTTGTATCGATTGCATTTCGGAAACGCTAAATTTAAAGTTCCATGGTGAAGACTTCTTCGTTAAATATTTCACAAATAATCTAGTATCCTGATTCACTAAATAATGACCGTACTCTGAATCTACTTTTTTCAAAGCATGAAAGGAAGGATGCTCCGAAATTTGTGAAAGAACCGCTCCATGATATAAATCTTGTATTTGAATTTTCATTATACTCCCCTCCCTTTTTTAATAGATTACGAATAAATCGGCTTAGAAAATTGTACCATAAATCTTCACTTTTGCATGATTAATCTATTAAAATTAGGTGGAAGTCTTACCGCCCGTTTAGATAGATAAAGACAGGATTTAATCACCCTGTCTTCCTAACCATATAAGTTACCCCTATAAATGTCACTTACTTTCATTTTTCCCTGCTTCATCAGCTAATTGATCAAGAGACTTCACTTGACCATGTGGGTTTTGCGAATTTTTACGACCTCTCCATTGTCTTTCTTTTCGTGATTTTGGTCGGTTCATGATATTCGAACTCCTTTATAAAGTAATCATTAAGGTAAATAACTTGTCCCCTTATTTGATTATTATTAGAAGAGAGCAGGGAAATATACACTACCAATAAAAACACTCCCAAACATTGACTTAATCAATATTTGAGAGTATTTTTATTGGCATGGATTTTATTTAAGATGCTTCATGCATTGACTCTTCAGCCGGAGGATTTAATTGTCCTTCCCACTTAGCTACTACAAGAGCTGCTAAAGAGTTACCTACAACGTTTACTACTGTACGACCCATATCGAGAATACGGTCGATACCAGCAATAAATGCTAAGCCTGCAGCAGGTAAACCAACTGTACTGAATGTAGCTAATAAAACAACAAACGATACACCCGGTACTCCTGCCATCCCCTTAGATGTAACCATTAGAACTAACATAAGGGTTATTTGTTGCCAGATACTTAAATCAATACCATACATTTGCGCAACAAACAAGGCTGCAATCGCTTGATACAAAACAGATCCATCTAAGTTAAAAGAATAACCTGTTGGAATAACAAAGCTTACGATATGTTTTGGACTTCCTGCCTTCTCCATTTTTTCCATAATTCTCGGAAGTACTGTTTCTGAACTTGAAGTAGAGAATGCCAACAGTAATTCTTCTTTAATTAAATTCAATAATTTAAAAATATTAAATCCTATAATCTTAGCTACTATCCCTAGAATAACGATAACAAAGAAAATCATCGTTCCATAAACCGTAATTGCTAATTTACCTAAAGGAATAAGGGATTCGAAACCATATTTAGAAATCGTAACCCCAATTAATGCAAATACACCAACCGGAGCATATTTCATAAATAAGTTCGTCACATAGAACATCGCATGTGCCATACCCTCGAAGAATCTTAGAACTGGCTTACCTCTGTCACCTATCGCAGCTATACCTAAACCGAATACTACAGCAAAGAAAATAATCGCTAGCATATCGCCCTCAACCATTGATTGAAATGGATTGGTAGGAACAATGTGAAGGAGAGTATCCGCAATCGATTTCCCTTCCTGTTCTTCTGTTGTATCTACGTAACTTGATATGTCACTTTGCTCAAGCTCGTCCATATTTAATCCCGTACCAGGGTGAAATAAATTAGCTGAAATTAATCCAACAGCAATAGCAACTAATGTCATACCTATGAAATAACTTAATGACTTAATCCCTAGTTTCCCAACTGCCTTTATATCGCCTACGCCTGCTATAGCAACGATAATACTTGATAAAACAATAGGAACTACAATCAGTTTAATCAAGCGTAAAAATAAATCACCAAATGGTTGTAAAACACTTTGCGCCGTTTCACTTCCATAAAAAATCCCACCAACGATAATACCTAGAATAAGACCAATTAAAATTTGACTAGCCAAACTTAATTTAAACTTTTTCATAAAACCCCCACCTTCTTGATGATTTTGATAAATACATAACGTACAGGCAAGGAAAACAAGATGATCCAAATTAACACTGTTTTTGAGATTATTAGAAAACTTTGCATTTGCCAATCCTTTGGGTGATGCTTAGTTGCGCTTTTGCAATTCTTTAAGATGGGACGAGTAATCGGAGCCCCAAACCGGAAAGATTATTATACTTTCCTAACCGCAAAAAAAAAGACACCTGCGTGTCAAGCACTGTGTAATCTCAAAATATGTTTCTCGCTTGTTTCCTCTTAAACGCTGACGGGGTTAGCTTTCGGGTTAGGACTAAGAGAAAATAGAAGCCCTTCCTTTTAAAGGATTCACCCACACGGATATATCCGTAATTAATTGGGTCCCCCGCTCTTAAATAGATTTAGCGATAATTATAGCTACTCTACTATAATATCTTAACTACCCCATAATTGTAAATAGTAGATTTCTTCCAAAGGTTAAACTACTAAAAATAAAAAAATAAAGAAGGCATGATATAGTAATGCCTTCTTTAAATAAAAGTCTACTTACTCTTTAGTTTTGCCAGTTTGTATGGAAAATTCCTTCTTTATCAATGCGTTCATAGGTATGAGCTCCAAAGTAATCTCTTTGAGCTTGGATAAGATTCGCAGCACTGGAAGCGGATCGGTATCCATCATAATAGGTTAAAGAAGTCGTCAAACATGGCAAGGATAGTCCAGCTTCAAATCCTTTCATTACAATTTTTCTTAAGGATGCTTGATGACGACTAGCTCTTTCCACAAAGTAAGGGGCAAGCAATATGTTACTTAACTCAGGGTTTTCTTTAAACACATCACTAATTGTATTTAAAAAGTCAGCTCGAATAATGCATCCGCCACGGAAGATTAAAGCAATTTCCCCCAAATTGAGAGACCAGCCATACTGACTAGAAGCCATACGATATTGATAAAATCCTTGTGCATAAGCGCAAATCTTACCCATATACAGCGCTTCTTTCACAACATCAATCCAATATTCTTTATCAAGTCCAGCTTCCGCCACTTGAGGACCTACTAAACGTTCAGAGGCGTACACCTTTTCCTCCTTCATTGATGACAAATATCTGGTAAATACAGCTTCCGTCATAATCGTTGATGGAACCCCAAGGTCTAATGCCTCTTGGCCTGTCCATTTTCCTGTACCTTTTTGACCTGCTTTATCTAAAATCACATCGACAAGCGGGTTACCAGTTTCTTCATCTTTTCTCGTTAGAATATCTGCAGTTATCTCAATAAGATAGCTCTTTAATTCCGTTTCATTCCAAGATGTGAACACTTCTGAGATTTCCTGAACCGAAAGTCCAACTATTTCACGCAAGAATTGATAAGCCTCCGTAATTAACTGCATATCCGCATATTCAATTCCATTATGAACCATTTTTACATAATGACCTGAGCCCTTTGGTCCTATATAGGTACAACATGGTTTTCCATCCACCTGTGCTGCAATTTTTTCCAATATAGGTGCAACTTGTTGATATGCCTCTGGATCACCACTTGGCATTAATGCCGGTCCATTTAAGGCCCCTTCTTCACCGCCGGAAACACCAACACCGATGAAATGAATTCCTTGTTTATGAAGTTCCTCATATCTTCTGTTTGAATCATGAAAATCAGAATTTCCACCATCCATTATGATATCCCCTTTATCTAAAAGAGGGACAAGGGATTGAATCACTGAATCAACAATTGGACCTGCAGTGACCATTAAAAATATTTTCCTTGGAGTTTCTAAAGAACGAACAAATTCCTCTAATTCATAGTGGGCTTCTATATCATAATCAGGAAACTCATTCTCAAATTTATCCGTTAAGTCAGGTGTATAGTTATATATCGCAACCTGCTCACCCTTATTTGCCATATTCCTTGCAAGACTTGCTCCCATTACTCCTAAACCATATAAACCTATTGTGTTTTTCATGATAGACACTTCCTTTTCCTTTAAACAAACATATTAATAACTAAAACGCCAACTAGACCTACTACAGATATGACTGACTCTAGTAATGTCCAGGTGGAAAACGTTTCTTTTAAAGTTAAACCAAAGAATTCTTTAAACATCCAGAAACCCGCATCATTTACATGAGAAGCGATTAAGCTTCCAGCACCTGTTGCAAGTACCATTAAAGCCGGATCTATGCCACTTCCCTGCATCAATGGAATAACCAAGCCCGCCGTTGTTAGTGCTGCAACCGTTGCAGAACCGAGCGCGATCCGTAAGATTGCAGCAATTAGCCATGCCAAAAATAATGGGGACATATGGGAGTCCGCAAATAATGCTGCAACAGAATCACCAACACCGCCATCGATTAGTACTTGTTTTAAGACACCACCGCCACCAATAATTAGTAGCATCATACCAATGGAACGGATAGATTCTTCTGCTGAAGCCATTACTTGTTTCATTGGAATATTCCGTTTTACTCCCATTGTATAAACAGCAAGCAACACAGAGATTAATAAAGCAGTCGTTGGCTCGCCAATTAGATAAATGATTTTAAAGAATACGTTATTTTCAACATGACCAAGGTCTTGAATCAATTCAACAACCGTTGAAATAGCCATTAATATAACCGGTAATAGAGAGGTGAGCACACTAATTCCAAAGCCTGGTGTTTCTTCTATTTTAAATGTTTTTGTTTCACCAAGCGAGTCAATATTCCCTGCTTTATTGAAAGAATCAGGAATCATTTTTTGAATGATTTTTGCGAATAAAGGACCTGCAATAATAACGGCGGGAATGGAAATTATAATACCAAAAACTAATACCATTCCAATATTTGCATCATATTGCTGGGCAATTACCGTTGGACCTGGATGTGGCGGCAAGAACCCGTGTGTAACAGATAATGCAGTTGCCATCGGTATTCCTAGATATAATGGGGATACCTTTAATTGTTTTGCAATCTGGAAGACAATTGGAATTAATAGGACTAATCCTACTTCAAAGAACAAGGCAATCCCAATAATAAAGGAGGCAATAACAACCGCCCATTGAATTTGTTTTTCACCAAATTTATCGATAAGGGTACTCGCAATTCGCTGCGCGCCACCTGCATCAGCAACCAACTTACCTAAAATGGCGCCAAAACCAAATATAAGAGCGATACTTCCGAGTGTTCCTCCCATACCGCCTTGAATGGATTCAACAATTTCCTCCAAAGGCATACCTAATCCTAAAGCAACTAGAAAAGCTGTAATAACAAGTGAAATAAATGTATTTATTTCTAATTTCGTAATTAGAAAAAGTAAAACTACAACACCTAATGCGACAACAATTAGGGGTAATATATTTTCCATGATTTATAGCTCCAATCTTGATGTATAGGGTACACTAAATGTTATTTTTTCTATTAGATAAGAATTATGCTAATTAAAACTTGTCATAAGGAAAGCCGCGTACAGCTTCAGAGCTAAAGCCGAAGCAAGACTCCCTTCACCTCCGTACGTCGTTTCAAGCACAGAACGTGTGAGTAAAGAAGTTGCGACAGGACATCGCGTTTTTAGCCTGTAAGGACGCTTACGCTTTTGTTATCTCTGACTGGTATTGTGCAATTTTTTCATATTCAATCTCTAAAGTTCGGGAAAGACTGATAAAAATTGGGATTAATTTCCGATATTCTTTAACATGAGATGGGTTCGGTTTATGTTTGTGTGTTTCCCCAATCAAATCTTCCACGATTTCAAAGGAATCAATTTTCCCAAGTGCAAATAACCCTAATAAACAAGCCCCTAAACAAGATGATTCATAGCTTTCTGGAACAATTACCTCTTGATCAAAAATATCAGCAAGCATCTGCCGCCATAATTCAGACCTAGCAAATCCACCTGTCGCTTTAATAGTTGTAACGGGCTCATCCATTACTTCCGTTAATGCTAAAAATACAGAATACAAATTATAGATAACCCCTTCTAAAGAAGCTCGGATTAAATGTTCTCTTTGGTGACTTAAGGTTAAGCCAATAAAGGAACCGCGAACATCTGCATTCCATAATGGGGCTCTTTCCCCCGCCAAATAAGGATGGAATAATAACCCGTCCGCACCAGGTCTTACCTGACTTGCAATTCGGGTTAACACATCATACGGATCAATTCCCAATCGTTTTGCTGTTTCCACTT
This sequence comes from Oceanobacillus caeni, assembly GCF_019037185.1. Classification (GTDB taxonomy): domain Bacteria; phylum Bacillota; class Bacilli; order Bacillales; family Amphibacillaceae; genus Oceanobacillus; species Oceanobacillus caeni. The sequence goes on along the minus strand of NZ_JAHHXM010000022.1, from coordinate 4,860 downwards.
CACTTGCCGCCAACTCATCGCGAATCCAACGAAATACAATTCCACCGTTATTTACTGGACCGCCGATAACCCAATGATCTTCCGTTAACGCATAACAAAAAATCCGTCCTTTTGGATCCGTATGTGGCTTTGGAACGACCGTTCGAATGGCACCACTTGTACCAATCGTAACCGCAACTTCACCTTTTTTAATAGCATTTACACCTATATTGGAAAGCACACCATCACTGGCACCAATAACAAATTTGGTCTCTTTTAATATCCCCATCTGTTCCGCATAAGAGCTTTCACATCCAGTAAATACTTCCTTCGTCGAAACAATCCGGGACAATTTATCCTCTGTAATTCCGGCTACCTTCAATGCTTCTTTATCCCAGCTCAAAGATTCTAAATTCATTAATCCAGTACAAGAGGCAATCGAATAATCTACCGCATACTCATTGAATAATTTATAAAAAATATATTCTTTTATCCCAATATATTTTTTTGTTTTACTAGAAACCTCAGGTACCTCATTCTCCATCCAAGCAATTTTGCATAATGGGGACATTGGATGAATGGGTGTTCCAGTCCTAGAATAAATAGCATGTCCATTAAACTCTTCATTTATTTTCTTAGCCCAGTTGGAACTACGATTATCGGCCCATGTAATACAACGTGTTATGTTTCGGTCATTTTCATCCATAGCTATGACACTATGCATCGCACTGCTAAATGAAATGAAAGTTAAATCTTCGGGATTAATCTGAGATTTTTTCATCACATTCCCAATCGATAGAAGAACCGCTTGAAGGATTTCTTCTGGGTCTTGTTCAGCTGTATATATATCTGGCTTATACAAATCATATCCATTATTCTCGTTTGCAATAACTTCTCCTGTTTCACGGAATAACACAGCTTTTGTACTGGTTGTGCCAATGTCAACCCCAAGCATGTATTTATTTTTATCCACGATACTCACTCGCTTTCTTCAATGATTCTGGATCATCCCATAAACCATCTGAATTTTTCTTGACATCTTTAAAATTTTTATAAAAAGCTTCATCCATCATTTTTTTATCCTTTTGTTGAATGCATTGTATCAGAAGTGCATGATTATGTATGACCCGATGAAAGTCTTCATAGTTTTCCTCCATTCGGTGTCTCATATCCAATAAAATAAAACATTCTACAATTGGCTTTATATTCGACCAAAGAACGCTTATATAACGATGATTAATCGCATGAATGATCGTTTCATGAAATTGCACATCTTTAAATGCAAATTCATCTGCATCTTTATATTTAAATGCAACTTTCATCATTTCTAATATTTTATTTAACTCTTTGATTAACTCATCATTAATATCTGCTTCCAATAAATGATTAAAAACAAAGGATTCTATTATAAGTCTTACATCATAAATTTCATCAATATCTTTCTCAGTAATCCCTACAACCTTTGCCCCCATTCTCCTTAACTGAACTAACCCTTCTTTTTCCAGTACCTTTAGAGCATCCCGAATAGGAGAACGGCTGACATTGTATTCTTCAGATAATTTATTTTCGGATAAAGTGCTTCCATTTATTAGATCCTTTGAAATAATTCTCATTCGCAAATCGGCGACGACCACTTGTCCAATAGAAGAGTCTAATAATTTCTTTTCGGGATAAAGCCCTTTCAAATACATCACTCCCCAAAAACCAGTATACTTGTATACAAGTATACTAACATAATTTCACAAGATTAACAAACGGTTAAAACTATTGTATTTTTTTATGAAAGGATATAAAATGATGATGTAAACGTTTGCACCATCATACAAAGGGGGAGTTAAGATGGTTACATTTTTAATTGCCATAGCTTTATTGGTTGTTTCTTATTTCACATATGGAAAATATGTTGAAAAAGTCTTTGGCCCTAACGAAGATAGAAAAACACCGGCTTATGCAAATCGAGACGATGTTGACTATTTGCCAATGAACAAACAGAAAAACGCACTAATTCAATTATTAAATATTGCCGGAACCGGGCCTATCTTTGGTCCAATCATGGGGGCTTTATATGGTCCTGTTGCCTTTTTATGGATTGTGTTAGGTTCCATCTTTGCGGGAGCTGTGCATGATTACCTAACTGGTATGATTTCGATTCGTAATCGAGGTGCTCACATTCCAGAACTTGCAGGCAAATTTTTGGGGAATATTTCCAAACATTTAGTAAACATTTTCGCATTACTTTTATTATTACTAGTTGGTACCGTGTTTGTTACGACACCAGCATCCTTATTACACAATTTAATAGATGGAAAGATTGCCTTAATTGCTATTATTTTAATGATCTTCGGCTATTATTTCTTATCTACCATTCTACCAATTGATAAAATTATCGGACGAGTATATCCGTATTTTGGGGCAGTTTTATTAATTGGTACAATTGGAGTTGGTATAGCATTATTATTCTCCGATTATAAGATTCCCGAAATATCTTTAACGAATATGCATCCAGCTGGCTTGCCCGTTTTACCGATATTATTCTTAACGATTACTTGTGGTGCTTTATCTGGCTTCCATGCTACCCAGTCACCACTTATTTCTAGAACAACACAAAATGAGAAACAAGGACGTTATATTTTCTACGGAATGATGGTTGCAGAAGGTGTTATCGCCATGATATGGGCTGCTGCAGCTATGAGTTTATTTGATGGGCAAGGGCTTCAAGGGTTAATTAATGAAGGTACAGCTTCCCTAGTGGTTAATGAAGTTTCAATGACCCTACTTGGTGCGATTGGTGGTACCATTGCTGTTCTTGGCGCAGTAGTGTTACCAATTACATCTGGTGATACTGCATTCCGTGCAGCACGTAATATCATTGCCGATTATATTAAAATGGATCAAACGAAAGTAGCAAAACGTTTATCTATTGCGATACCAATGTTTGTGATTTCTTATTGGTTAACGACAATTGATTTTAATATTTTGTGGCGTTACTTCTCGTTTGCCAACCAAGGAACCGCTGCACTTGCTCTTTGGATTGGTACCATGTATCTATTTGTGAAGAAGAAAAATTATTTCATTGCTCTAATACCAGCACTATTCATTACGGATATGGTATTAACCTATATCTTATATGATGGCAATCTTGGTTTTGGCTTACCATATCATGTATCACATATCGGTGGAATCGTCATGACCATTCTAATCACTGCTCTATTCTTCTGGAAAGGTAACAAGAATCGACGAGAAAACCTAATGGCAGATATTGAACTAAAATCCAATGATGCAGCTTAGAGAACAAAGGCGGAAGCGCCCGTTTAGCGACGTACGGACTGGACTGAGCCGTAGGAGATAAAGGAAACACGGCGAGCGTCAGCGAGCCGATGTTGACTTATCGTACGGAGGTGAAGGAAGTCTCGCTAGTCGCTGGGCGCTGGAGCCGGACGTGGCTATTTCTGTATCTAAATTATCTACAGCCATACAAATTTTATAATTTCCTGACAACAAAGAAAAAACCGTATTCTTTGTAATCGCATGGAATACGGTTTTACATTTTACATTGTTTCAGCCTCTTGGGATTTCGGTTCTTTCCATGCAAGAGTAAGCCCAATTCCGATTGCTAAAACAATGGTTGCGAAGTAAAACGGATAATCAAGATCGATATCGAATAACAATCCACCGATTATAGGGCCAATCACATTCCCAATACTTGTAAACATCGAATTCATACCAGCTACAAAGCCTTGTTCCTTACCGGCAATTCTTGTTAAATATGTTGTTACAGCCGGACGCATTAAATCAAATCCAATAAATACAGTGATGGTAACAAGTAAAACAGAAATATATTGATGAACAATCGTTAATACAAGGACGAGAATGGTTGACAATATAAGACTGTATCGGATTAAACGAATTTCACCTAACCGTCTCGTTAAGCGATCGAATAGCACAACTTGAAAAAAGGCCCCGATAATGCCTCCACCTGTTATCGCGATAGCTATATCCTTCGGTGTAAAACCAAATTTATGATCGACAAACAATGAAAACAGCGATTCAAACGAAGATAAACCGAAAGAGAATATTAATATAATCATAAATGATATAAAATACATCGGAGCAAAAATTCGCTTTAAACCAGCTTTTTGCCCCACACTATTTTCTTCATGTTCAGGGTTTCTTTCCGGTTCGTGAAGTAGTGTAACCGACAATACGGCCGCTACCAGAGCAAAACCTGCCGCAACAAAAAACGGCAAGCGAGAATGAATTTCTGCTAAGAAGCCCCCAATACCCGGACCAATAATAAATCCAGTTGAAATAGCTGCTGACATATAGCCCATTGCTTTAGAGCGTGTATGGAGCGTCGTAATATCTGCAATAAAGGCGGTTACCGCTGGCATAATGAAAGCTGCACTTACGCCGCCAAGCATGCGCGAAATAAAAAGAACGCTAACTGTTTTTCCGATACCGAACAGCAATTCTGAGAAACTAAAAATAATCAAGCCAATGACAATCATTCGTTTCCGACCGAATTTATCAACCCATCGACCTGCAATTGGCGAAGCAAGGAGTTGGATAAAGGCAAAAGCAGCAACCATATTGCCGACAATCGATCCGGATATATGCAATTCATTCATGATGGTAGGAACGACTGGGATAACAAGACTAATTCCCAAAAACGCAATAAATATATTTACTAGTACGATAGTTAATGCAATGTTGTGTTTCTTCATATGGCTCTACTCCCTTAAAGACATTTATAACATAATTTAACTTCCCCTTAGAGGAAAGTCAATGCATTTTTTACTTATTTTCACTAGCGTTGCATAAAAAATAATTATAGAAGTCAACCATTTAATTTGTGTCTTTGATTTGAATGTTGAAATTTTC